>DAIDHN010000036.1 GCA_027459665.1 Chthonomonadaceae bacterium
GCATTTGCTGCACCATGCGTATTTGTGAGATGGCGTCAGCGGGGGGGGGGGTGATGCCTGGGCGGTGCGCAGGAAGCAAAGGCAGAATGCTGCTGCAGGCAGTCAGTTGATACGCAAGGCGCAAAACGCTCGCTGCATATCGAGGAAGTGCCTAATTGCGCATGGGTAAGCAATCACAAATGCCTGGCAGCTTTGCTGGTTTGATACTCTGCCTAAGCAGCTGCCTTCGAAATGTATGCACTATTCCAACAGCCTGAGTGCGCATCTGAGCGCCTCTGCACTGCGTGCCAAGCGAGCCAGAGAGATTCTCAAGTCTGCATTGGTTCCCTCTACGCTCAATGTCTGGCTCTTGCCCGGGTACATCAATTCAGCATAGGCAGCGCATAGTGCGGTCAATGGCGGCAGATGCGAAGAGATAGCGCCCATTTTTGATGGACGGCGTACAGCTCGTCTATCTCGATCACCTCTACGCTCTCAGGCAGGGCTGCTGCTTCACGAGCAGCTTCCTCTGCACGCACTCTGTTGATAACGCTCTGGTTGTGCACTCCCGGCAGGCGGGCGGTTTTGCGAAAGGAAAGACCCGTCAGGTACAGCCTAAGAGCTTGCTGGCGCAGGGAAGCAGGATGGCGAGGAGTGGGATCAAGAAGATAATAACGGTTACAGTCATGGCACTCGCAGCGCTGCCTGCCCTTGGGACTTTTGCCGGCTTTGGTTTGACAATAAATACTCCCGCAAGAGGGGCACGAAGGAGTAGAAGAAGCTAGGTTTGCAATGTAGGAAATTACATCCGGTATACATAGGCCCTGGCTTCCACGGGCAAGCAGTTTTTCATATTTTTGCAGTATAATGTACTACCTTCGTGAAAGAGATACTTGGGGTTTTTCATGTTTTCTAACAAATTTTTCATGCCTGTGGCTGTGCTTTTTCTGCTGGGAGTCATGGCGTATGGCGAGTATGTTGTGGTTCCGCACCACAAAGACCATCGCATACATGTGGTGTACTGGGAAAAGTGGACCGGCTCAGAGGGTGATGCAATTAAAAAGGTAGTAGATTACTACAACACTCATCAGAACAAAATCAAAGTGGATTTGCTCACCATCAGCAGCATTCAGAACAAAACTCTGCTGGCGGTTGCCGGGGGAGACCCACCGGATGTAGCCGGCCTGTATGGTCCTAACGTAACCCAGTATGCCGATGACAACGCGGTGATTCCCCTCGACCCTTACCTCAAAAAATACCACATCACCCGCAGCGACTACATTCCGGCTTACTACGATGTTGGCACTGTAAACGGTCATCAGTACTCGCTTCCCAGCACTCCTGCCTCTACTGCGCTGTTTTACAACCGCGCCCTGTTCAAGGCAGCAGGGATGGACCCGGACAAGCCTCTTCATTGGCACAATGGCCACTATACCCTGGAAGAGATGGACAAGGATGCAGCTCGCATTGCCAAGCTGGATAGAAACGGCCATCTGAAAATTGCAGGCTTTCTGCCTTCTGAACCGGGCTGGTGGGAATGGGGCTGGGGGTACTTTTTCGGCGGGCAGCTTTGGGACGGCGTGAACCGCATCACTGCTACAGACCCGGGCAACGTAGCCGCCTATCGCTGGATACAGTCTTTCTCCAAAAAATACGGTACAACCAATCTCTCCTCATTTCAGAGCGGCCTGGGGCAGTTTTCTTCCTCACAAAACGGCTTTATGTCTGGCAAGGTGGCTATGGAGATTCAGGGGGTGTGGTTTTATCATTACATCAGCCTGTATGCCCCTCAAATGATCAAGCAGCATGAATGGGGAGTAGCTCCATTTCCATATCCTGCGGCCCGGCCCGATCTTGCCGGAACAACCTTCATCGATGAAGACGTGCTTACCATTCCGCGCGGAGCCAGGCACCCCAATGCTGCTTTTCAGTTTATCCGATTCATGGAATCGCCTGTCGGCATGGATATGCTGTGCAGCCTGCAATGGAAAATGTCGCCGCTCATACATAATGTGCCAGGGTTTTACCGCAGCAACCACAACCCTACCGCCCGTTTCTTTGCAGAGCAGGCCATGGGGAAAAACACGGTTGCGCCACCCAAACTGGGCATTTGGCCGCAGTACACCGAAGCGCTTAGCAACGCGTACGATACCGTGAGCCTGATGAAAGGAACCCCTCTGCAGGCAATGCAGGCAGTGCAGACCGAAATGCAGCCCAAACTGGATGAATATCTGAAGGATGAAAAACTCATCCACAGGGCGGAGAAACACAACTGATGAAAAAAAGAAGAGAAACCATTACCGCCCTGCTGTTTGCTTCGCCCTGGCTGCTTGGCTTTAGTATATTTCTGGTGTATCCGCTGGTTGCTTCTATTTACTTCAGCTTTTGCAACTACTCTGTGCTGCGCCCGGCGGTTTTTACCGGCATGCAGAACTACACCGACCTGATGCATGACAAAATATTCTGGCTGGCGCTAAACAATACACTGCTCTACACGGTGCTGGCGCTGCCCCTGGGGCTGATAGTTTCTCTGGGGCTGGCAATGCTGCTGAACTCCAAAGTAAAGGGGATGGCGTTGTACCGCACCATCTTCTTCGTGCCCTCGCTGGTGCCGCTGGTTGCTCTGGCCGTGCTGATGCAGTTTATCTTCAACGGGCAGTACGGCATTATCAACTCCATTCTGCGCTACATTCCCATTCACTCGCAAAGCTGGCCGCCCAACTGGCTGGGCGATCCGGCGTTCTCCAAAATAGTGCTGGTGCTTATCTCTGTGTGGGGCGCCGGAAATGCCATGGTGATTTACCTTGCTGGCCTGCAGGATGTACCCCAGCAGCTGTATGAGGCCGCAGACCTGGACGGGGCAGGGTGGTGGGCGAAAACCATACACGTTACGCTGCCTACCATTTCTCCTGTTATTCTGTTCAATCTGATTATGGGCATTATAGGCACTCTGCAGGTATTTACAGTGCCCTATGTAATTTCTCCCTCAGGCTCTCCCATGCGTTCCATCTATTTTTACGCCATGTACCTCTACGACAATGCGTTTACTTTTCACAATATGGGCTACGCCTGTGCGATGGGATGGATACTCTTTCTGATTATTTTAGCTCTTACCCTCCTGGCGCTGCGCCTTTCGGAGCGGCACGTACACTACGGAAACTGAATATCAATGACTGCCATACAAGCCAATAAACCTAAAAAACAGCGCTCGCTATCGGGCCCGCGCTACCCGCTGCTTACACATCTGGTGCTGATTGCAGTGTCTGTGGTTATGATTTTCCCGCTGTTTTGGCTGGTAACCACTTCACTCAAAACCAACCCGCAGGCCATGAGGGTGCCGCCCGTATGGATTCCGCATCCCATTTTGTGGCGTAATTTTTACGACGCATTTACCTACCAGAGCAAATCGCTGGGCTATATCCCTTTTCTGGTGTATGGCCGCAATACCCTGATTATCTCTATATTGGTGGTGAGCGGAACCGTTGTGAGCAACAGTCTGGTTGCCTATGCGTTTGCACGCCTGAAATGGCCGGGCCGCGACCTGCTCTTTATGATTACGCTGGCCACCATGATGGTGCCCTTTCCTGTGCTGATGGTGCCTACCTTCATTCTGTTTCAGCGTCTGCACTGGATAGGCACCTTTCGCCCGCTCTGGGTGCCTGCATGGTTTGGAGGAGCGTTCAATATATTTCTGCTGCGCCAGTTCTTTATGACCATTCCGCAGGAACTTACAGAAGCAGCACGCATAGACGGCTGCTCTGAGTGGACAATTTACCGCGACATCGTACTGCCCCTGGCGCGCCCCGCCCTGGCCGTAGTGGCGCTGTTTACGTTTATGGGGGTATGGAACGACTTTCTTGGCCCGCTGATCTACCTTACCAACCAAAACACGTTTACCCTCAGCCTGGGTTTGCAGTCTTACTCAAGTCAAAACGGAGGCACCGAATTTGGCTTGCTTATGGCCGCTTCTACCATGGTGATTGCTCCCATTATTATTCTCTTCTTCTTCACCCAGAAGCTGTTTATACAAGGCATTGCGGTTACCGGCCTGAAGGGCTGATTTACCGGCAACAGGTACGCGCCGGTCTGCAAGGCTTTTGCAGACTGGCGCGCTTTGCATTCGTGCGCTGTAAGGCAGGCGCAGCGTGCTTTGAAAAAGCGATGCCTGCCGTGTGTCATAATGAATAAGTGTTATTTTTGAGCAGGAGGATTTGGAGAACAGATGAACCTTCCTTCCGTTTCCTATGCGCGCCGTGCAACGAGGGCGGTGCGTGTAGGCAGTATTACGATAGGCGGCGGGCACCCCATTGTGGTGCAGTCTATGATTACAGAAGAAACCCACAATGTAAATGCTGCAGTAGATCAGATTATAGCCATGCACCAAGCCGGTGCAGAAATTGTTCGCGTTACCACTCCTAACCTTGCAGAAGCAAAGTGCCTGTCGGAAATCAAGGCGCTGCTTCGCTCGCGCTATCAGGAAGTGCCTCTGGTGGCCGATGTGCATCACCAGGGCAGCGATATAGCGGTAGAGGTGGCGCGCTATGTAGACAAGGTGCGCATCAACCCCGGGCTTTTTGTGTTTCGCAAAAGGGTAGAACGCTCTATAGACTACTCTGCACAGGAAGTGGAGGAAGAGCAGGCCGCTATTGAAAAAGAGCTTCTGCCGGTGATTAAAGCCTGCAGGCAGCGCGATATTGCCATGCGCATTGGCGTGAACCACGGCTCGCTGGCAGAGCGGCTCACCGTGATGTATGGTGACACGCCCGAAGGCATGGTAGAATCGGCCCTGGAATACATTCGCATATGCGAACGGCACGACTATCGCAACCTGGTTATATCGCTCAAGGCTTCGCGTGTAAACGTTATGCTGCAGGCAAACCGCCTGATGGCGCAGCGAATGGCAGAAGAAAACATGGACTATCCGCTGCACCTGGGCGTTACCGAAGCGGGCGACGGTATGTATGCACGCATCAAATCCACCACCGGTATCGGCACGCTGCTCGCCGAAGGAATTGGAGACACTATTCGCGTATCGCTGGCAGAAGACCCTGTGAACGAACTACCGGTGTGCTACGATATTTTGCAGGCGCTGGGTTTGCGCCGAACAAAGGTGGAATACATTGCCTGCCCCTCCTGCGGGCGTACCAAATTCGATTTGCCTACTGTGTTTCACTGGGTAAAAGAAGCAACCGCCCACCTGACAGGTCTGGATATAGCCGTAATGGGCTGCATTGTAAACGGCCCCGGTGAAATGGGAGATGCCGATTACGGGTATGTGGGCAAGGCAGGAGGCAAAATATCGCTGTACCGCGGGCGTGAGGAAGTGAAAACAGGCATACCGCAGGAACAAAGCGTGGAAGAGCTGATTGCGCTGATCAAGGCAGATGGAAAATGGCATGACCCTTCTGAAGGATGGACCCCTCCGCCCCCTCCGCGTGAACTTTCCAGCCGCATTCAGCGCGAAAATACCATAGCGCTCAATTCTTGATAATAACCGTGGAAAAACCTGATAGGTATGTGCTGCCGGAAACGCGCGCGCTGGCGGCGCTGGGCTGCACCGATTTGCTGGCTACTGTGTACCTGCTGGCCACGCACAGGGCTGCCGAAGCCAATCCGCTGGCGGCAGCTGCCCTCAGCGCGGGCGGCATATGGGGGTTTGCGGCGTTCAAGTTTCTGCTGCTTGCTGTGCCGCTTGGGCTGGCAGAGTGGCTGCGCAGCAGGCGCCCCCTTGTGGCGCGCAATCTGCTCAGAGTGGTGTTGATTGCCTACCTGGCGCTTCTGGCGCGCGCCTATCTGCCTCTGCTTGTCTCTTTCAAGTAAAGCCGATCACATGCTGCAGCAGTCTGCCCTGAGCCAGGGCAGACTGCTCTGTTTTAGTGCATCTCTGCTGCCTGGGCTTTTGCAGAGCGCTGCGATCGCAGGTTGAAAACCACAGGCGAGGCGATGAGGGCCACTACTCCAATAAGTAAAAAGCCATCGTTGTACGCCATGGTGGATGCCTGTTTCAACACACTGCCTTCCAGCAGACCAAGCCCTGCCGACTTTGCTGCCTGCAAGCTGTAGCCATGCGCCATAAGAAAGCTTTGCACGCTCTGCATGCGCTGCTGAAAGGCGGGGTTTTCGGGGGAAAGATAGGTGTTGAGCACCCCGCGGTGAAAGCGGCGCATGTTGTCGAGGTACGTGGAAAGCACTGCAATGCCAAAAGACCCCCCCAGCTGCCTGCAGAGATTGAGCATACTGGCGCCCTGGGCAATTTCCACGCCCTTGAGAGAATTGAAGGCAGCTACGTTGATGGGGGTAAAAAGCATTCCCAGCCCTGCCCCGCGCACAATGAGAGCGAGCTGGGTGGCTTGCTGGCCGCTGCTGCTGGTAAGATGCCCCAGGTCCCACATGGAAAGAATAAAGAGGCCCAGGCCGCTTAAAATAAGGATGCGCGGGCTTACCAGAGCTACTTTGCCGTTGAGAAGCCTGCCACATATCAGGGCGCTGATGCCGGTAGCTATTCCGCCGGGCATGAGGGCCAGCCCCGTATCGGTGGCAGTGAAACCGAGAATAGACTGCGCAAAGAGTGGAAAGATAAATATTCCCCCGTACAGCCCAAACCCCAGAGTAATAAAGAGAAGGAGCGCGGCGCGCAGGTCCTGATTTTTTACTACCCTGAAGTTGACTACCGGGTACTTGTTGGCAGGCCATAGTTCCCAGATAACCAGCGCTGCCAGTGCGGTTACAGAGATGATGGCGAGGCGGGTGATGAGCGGGTCTTGAAACCAGTAGTTTCGGTTGCCTTCTTCCAGCACATACTGCAGGCTTCCCAGCCCCACTGCCAGCAGCCCTATTCCGGGCCAGTCTACACCTACTACGGGCATGCGGTACTTGGCATCGCTCAGAAACAGATACACAATGGCCATTGCAAAAAGACCTATGGGAATATTCACAAAAAATATCCAGGGCCAGTTGAAATTGTCGGTAATGTATCCGCCCAGGGTAGGCCCTACTGTAGGCGCTACAATTACCCCCATGATGTAGATGCTTTGCACCATTCCCTGCTGCTCGCGCGGAAATATCTCGCGCAGAGTGGCCTGCACGGTAGAGATGAGCGCCGCGCCTCCTGCTCCCTGTATGATGCGCCAGAACACAAGCTCTGCCAGGCTGCGTGAAGTGCCGCACAGAAAAGAGGCAACAAGAAAAATCGTGATGGAAATAAGCAGGTAGCGCTTGCGCCCGAAGCGGGAAGCGAGCCAGGCAGTCATGGGGAGCACGATTACATTGGAGAGTATGTAACCTGTGGCCACCCAGCCAATTTCATCGGGGGTTGCGCCCAGGTTGCCCGCCATTTGTGGAAGCGATACGTTTACAATGGTGGTATCCAGCACTTCCAGAATTGCAGTAGTAATCAGACCGACCAGTAAAATCCAGCGGTAAGGGTTTAATTCTTCTGTGTCTATGTTTTGTATAGATTGTGCAGCGGCCATAAAGTAGCTGTTCTCCTGCTCTAAATTAAGAGAGTGGTTTATTATTTGAATATGTGTATATTACGCCTCATAAAGAACCCCTGTTCCATATTAGCCGTGCCTTTGATTGTGGAATAAGTAAACAGCACCAGTACAAACTACATGGAGTGGAGAATGCGTCTGCTGTGCCATGAAATGAAAGTGCTTGTATTTCTGCTGGTAGTTTTTAGTTGCAGCGGATACGCTTTTTGGCAGCCGGATGCCACTTCTATCGGCAGAAGACACTCTTTGACTGCAAAGAACCTGAATGAAAACAGCTCTGTTTTGAGCGCGAAAAAGCAGAAGCACAGGGGCAAACAAAACAGCGTGTTTGTGTACAACGCCTTGAGCGGCCCCTGCAGGCATGGAGGCATGCATGAAAGTACTTATAGTAGAAAACGGCGGAATATGCGCAGAATGGGCAGGAGAACTGCTGGAGGAGATGGGGCACTCATTTCTTGTAGTCGAGAACGGCCGGGAAGCATGGAACTGGCTGCAAAAAAATGAAGCCGACTGTATGATAACCGACTGGATGCTGCCAGATACCGATGGACTGGAACTGTGCAGCAAGGTGCGCAGCAGGCAGGAGAACACTTATATGTACTGCCTGCTGATGTCTGCCAAAACAGGCAGGGGCGAGATGCTGGCAGCATTGAAAGCCGGGGCGGATGATTTTATTGGCAAACCGCTGGATGCAGCAGAATTTACAGCCCGCATGCGTTGTGCCTCACGCATTGTAGAGCAGAAATATGCCCTAATGGAAAAACCCGGCATGCTGGCAGGCACGCTTGCCATGCTTCAGCAGGAGCATGGGCGGGTAGTAAGCGTACTGGAGCGTCTGCCCATAGCCTGTGTTTGCTGCGATCGTGAAGGAATTGTGCAGGAATGGAACAGGGCGGCCTCCCGTCTTTTCGGCTACCCCCCGCATATAGTTTTGCAAAAACCAGTCAGCGCTACCCTGTACAGGCACTGGACGCAAGAGCGTGTAGAGGCGCGTATGCAGCAGGTATTGAATGGTTGTTCGTCAGAAGGAGTAGAGTGGGAGTATCCGCATCCGCTGGGGAGAATGCTCTCGCTGGTATGCAGTGAGATTCCGCTGCTTGGCCCCAGCGGCGAGATTACCGGGTACTTGCATGCCAGTGTAGACATTACCGAGCGCAAGCAGCTGGAAATCAGGCTGGAAGAACAGCTGCGAATCTCTAAAAACCTGAATTCGGTTTTGGAAGTACAGCGCAAGAGCCTGATAGAAGCCAATGCCCAGCTGGAAAAAATGTCGCTTCAAGACAGCCAGACGGGTTTGATGAACCGCCGCAGTTTTCTCTATGACCTTGAGCGCCACTGTGCCCGTGCAATGCGTCACAACAGCGTTTTCAGCATACTGTTGCTGGATGTGCGCCAGATGCGCATCTACAATGAACGCCATGGCTATCTTGCAGGCGACGAGGCGCTGCTGCGCATTACTGCGGTGCTGCGGGATGCCCTGCGCAGCCAGGACAGCATAGCGCGTTTTGGCGGCGATGAGTTTGCAGCTTTGCTGCCCGATACCGGTATAGAGGGAGCGCTGGAAACGGCAAGGCGCATCTGCCAAAAAGTGGAAGAACTTCCCACCTCTGAAAGCGCACTCAAACTGAGCGCGGGGTGCGCTCAGTGGCAGAATGAGCAGGATACTGCAAACAGAGTGCTTGAGAGAGCCGAGGAAGCCATGCGGCAGGCTGGCAGTCACCCTCACGCGAGAACAGCTGCTCATGGGCTGCCGCAGAATAAGGATACGCAGGCAGCATAACAGCGCTGCCTTATCGAGAAAGGCATAAGTGCGGTTTTACATGCGCAGCAGTCTGCTTTTGCCGGGCGGAACCGGATGAAAGCCTGCCTGTTTCCAAGCCCTGCGCAGGTTTTGGCAGCTTTGCAGCAGTCTCCAGGGCAGACCTGTGCGGCTGTCTTCCAGAGCGAGCATTGCCATGCCAAGGTCTATGCCCAGCACATCATGGTCAAACCAGTTTTTATCCAGGTTGAAAGCATCTCCAAAACCATATCTGCCCCATAATTCAGACTTGAGACGGGCATACATTTTATTTACGGTGCGCTTTGCCCTCTGCGGTGTTTCCAGTATTGCCGCAACCACTCCGGTAGGAGAAACCGTGCCGTCTTCCGGCCCCTGCGGGGCGCCGAATGCTGCGTATCCGCTTGGCGCATCTGATGCGTTCAGCCCCCAATAGCCCTGCGCATAGGTTTTTCGCATGCTGGCAAGCGACTGGCAGTAGAGTTTGTTTATGATGATGCCATTGCGCGCCGCTGCATCATAGTTCCAGCCTTCGCTGTCGCACTGCCTTCGAAAATCGAACCATTCCTGTGACATTTCAAACAGAAAAACAGGTCCGCCAGCCAGTGTAGAAATGCCGTGAAATGCAACTGGAGTGCGTCTCCATGCTTTCCAGCAGGCAGCGGGCAGCGGGTGTTTGGATGCTCCCATGCCCAGCAGGTAAAGCTGCATCAGTTCACAATAGCTGTCCCAGTTGCTGGCAATAAACCCCTTTTCGGGCGTCCAGCCCATGCTAAGCGTTTTTTTGAACGGCTGGCTTCCTCCATTGGTCAGCATCCACTGCCAGTCAATGTCATCATACAGCAGCCCCGCCAGGCGCTGCACCTCTGTATGGCGCCAGTACTGCCCCGCCATCAGCGCTCCTTCTACCAGCAGGGCTGTGTCTATAGAAGAGACTTCACAGTGCCATACCCGCACTCCTGTGCGTGCATCTATAAAATGGTACCGCCAGCCATGCACCGACTGCATATGAAAGCATACAAACCTCAGGGTGCGCAGCGCCTGCAGGTAGGCGTCATGTGGTTTTACCCATCCGCGGCTGGCTGCAATGGGCAGACTGGCCAGGGCATAGCCTGTAGAGGCAATGCTGGCAATATGGTCTGACTTGTCGAAAGGCCCTCTGTTACGCGCCCTGTCTAGCGTAAGGCCGGTGACGGGGTTGCTTTGCTGCTCAAAAAAGAGACATGCGCGCCTCTCTACAGAATTGAGCAGCGGGCTGGCAGAAGCCAGCCTGCAGGTGAAAGTGAAAGTGATAAGAAGAAGCGCGGTGCGCGCAAAATTGTGCAGAAAAAAACGCATGGAGAGCTATCCTGAAAAAACTGTGTTCCGGCGAGACACGCCGGAACACAGTGCATGCAATGCGGTTAGGGAAGCTGGCCTTTGGCCTCGGCCTGCTGCAGGGTGGTGCAGAAGGTATTGATCCAGCTCAGATTCATGGTGCCAAAGTTCATATTAGAGGGGTTGTATGCCCACATGTTGGTGCCGTCGCCGTTAGTAGGCGTGCAGGTGGCATCCCAGGTGGTGTACTTGGCATGGCCATCCATAAACACAATGTTTGAAGCGCGGTCGCTGCCGTGATGATGTGCGCCCCAGTTTGCTCCGCTTGGCCCCCAGTTGGGCACCATGGCCATCCACGGCCCGTAATCAGGATACACATCCTTGTTTTCCCCTACCAGCAGGGTATTGGAAGGATATGGAAAGGCGACCTGCGAGTAGTTGTAGCCTGCCCACCAGTCTCCAGACCCTACGGGTGAGGAAGACATGAAGAAGGCACGGTAGAAGAAGTATCCCCGGTAGGTTTTGGGGGCGTTGGGGGCATAGCCCGAGTTGGCGTTGCCCGATTCATCGTACACTTGCGAGGCCGGGTTGCTTGGGCAGCGGAATATTTCGAGGTTTTTGATATAGGGCTGCAGAAGGTCTTTCCAGTTTCCTTCTATGTATTTCGAGTCTACGGCTCGTACCAGCGGGTACATCTCATCGTAGTCCTGCACATACATATCCATTCCCAGCCCGATTTGCTTTTGGTTGGAGAGGCATACAGTCATGCGGGCTTCCTCTCTTGCCTGTGCGAATACAGGGAAGAGAATGGCTGCAAGAATAGCGATGATTGCGATAACGACCAGCAGTTCAATAAGCGTAAACGCGTTTTTGCCTGCGGTTGCAGTAACAGATTTCATGAAGGGTTGCTCCTTCTGCGCATTTTGCGCAGTGAAAGTAGAAACATTGCTTACTTACCGGCGTTATTGGCAGCAGGCGCCTGCTGCTTGGGAATGGAAGGCAGCACAGGTTTTCCGAGGCCAGCCTGCTGCGGGCTGACTGCAGTGCTGGATGCAGGGTTGTTGGCGAACTGCCTATAGGCAAGAAAGCCGATTACCAGTACCAGCAGCACCAGTACGGTAGTGATTATTTTAGGGTCGATGTTTTTTTTCATTGCAGAGTTGTCCTCAATACAGCGCCGCATGACTGTCTTATGTTGAGGTGCGGCGGCACTCGTATCTGATGCTGTTCGGGTGTTTCTCCGTTGAGGCGCCCAACAAGCAGGTGCAGGCTTTGCATAGCCATTTCATAAACAGGCTGCCTTACGCTGGTAAGCGGCGGGTCGGTGTGATCGCAGAGTGCGGTTGAGTCGTAGCCAACAACCGCCAAGTCTTGAGGAATGTGCAATCCTTTTTTTCTCAAGTGCGCCATGAGGGTAATGGCCACTTCATCACTCCATGCAAAGAGTGCGGTGGGCCTCCTGCCGGCAGGCAGTTCGAAATAGGAGAGCGCTTCTTCAAAGCTCGCCATAGAGGAGGGGACTTCTGCCACGTTTGCGTATTCGGGGCTGATGTCTGCCTGTTTCATTGCGTCGAGAAACCCTTTTTTTCTTTCGAGGGCAGGGCCCGATTTGGCAATGCCTGCCAAGTGAAGTATTCTTTGGTGGCCCAGTTTCAGCAGGTGTTCTGTGGCAATCCGCGCCCCTGCCACATTGTCGCAGTCTACAAACCAGAGCTTAGGGTTTTCAGAGTGCGAAAACATGAGTACGTTTGGAAAGCCTGCTTCTGTGAGCAGGGTCGGCAGCGGGTCGTTGATGTCTCTCAGCAGCAGCGCTCCATCCACCCTGCCATCGGTGAGGGTAGCAAGTTCAGCCTGACTGCTGTCGGTTTTTTCCTCACCCCGCCATGCGCTTTGCGGTGTTCGCGTATGCAGCAGAACATCATATTCTTCTGCAATGGCGGCATCGGTGACACCGTGCATGAGTTCATTGATGAAACCCGACCAGCCTGAGAAAACGTTTGGGTACTGCATCACCACAGCAATGGTTCGCGCCTGCCTATGCGCCAGACTGCGCGCCACCGCATTGGGGTGGTAGCCCATTTCACGTATTGCCGTGAGTACTTTGCGGCGTGTGCCTTCCGGTATAGATTCTCTGCCATTGAGCACGTACGAGACAGTTGCTTTTGATACCCCTGCCCGTTTAGCTACTTCACGCATGGTGACGGCCATAGTACAGCCTTTCTTTGCACCTGTCGCCGGTTACTTAACCGGTTAAGTTAAAAACATTGTAACATGGTTTTTTGATTCTGTCAAGAACAATCGCCACAAAAAAAAGTTTTTTTTACAACAGTAGCAATAAACACGCAATAAACCCCGTTTTACCATCGCAGGGCTTGTAGTTCAAACGCTGAATGGAAGCTGTACTGCGAGACAGGCTGCTGTCGTACGTACATACTATGAGGAACAATGCTAGCCGTTAAAAAAATACGAAGGAGAACTACAGATGACAGAACTCAAGCTGGGCATTTCTCCATGCCCCAACGATGTGTTTATTTTCAGCGGAGTGCTGCTGCAGAAAGTAAGCACAGAAGATTTGCGTTTTCATGTAGAATTTCACGATGTAGAGTATCTCAATGAGGCCGTGCAGCATGGCAGCCTGGATGTGGCCAAGATTAGCGTGGCTGCTTACCCTGCCTGCCGGCAGGAATATATGCTGCTGCCCTGCGGCGGGGCGCTGGGGCGCGGGGTGGGGCCGCTTCTGCTTTCCAGAGGGAGCGACGCATGGCAGCCAGAACGCGAAACACTCTCGCCTGGCCGCTATACAACCGCCAATTTTTTGCTTGAGTTTTATCAGAATCACACCCACCCCGGCCTTGCTTCATTGCCGCGCCGGTATCTTCCCTTTGATGAGCTGTACAGGGAACTGTGCTGCAACCCTGAGGCGCAGGGAGTGGTGATTCATGAAAAGCGTTTTACGTATCAGGCAGACGGCTTGCACTGCATTGCCGACCTGGGCGAATTTTGGGAGCAAAAAACCGGCTGCCCCATTCCGCTGGGGGCGCTGGCGGCAAAACGGCTGCCCAGCCTGGAGAAACCGCTTACCCGCATTGTGCAGAGCAGCATAGAGTGGGCGAGACAGCATTATGATGAAGCATTTGCGCTCTGCAGAAGGTATGCACAAGATTTGAGTGCAGGGGTGGTAGAATCGCATATTGAGTTGTATGTAAACCAGTTTTCATACTTTCTGGGCAAAGAAGGGGAAGATGCGATTAGTTACTTTCTGAATATGCAAGAAATGTTTGCCCATGCGCCTGCCGGCTAGAAAAGGAGCCAGAAGTTTATGCGTATTGCTTACCTAGACTGTTTCAGCGGCATCAGCGGGGATATGCTGCTGGGAGCATTGCTTCATGCCGGAGTGGACGAAGCGCGCTGGCGCGAGGGGCTGCGCGGCCTTGGGCTGGAGGAGTTTGGCATTTCGGTGACACAGGTTTCCTGCAGCGGAATAGCAGGCGTGCAGGTGGATGTGATTGTAACCTCGCCGCAGGAAGGGCATGGACGGCATTTGAGCGACATAGCGCGAATACTGCAGGCAAGCACGCTGCCCGCTTCTGTGCAGAGCCGCGCCCTGGCAGTGTTCACCCGTCTTGCAGAGGCGGAAGCCCGCATTCATTCTTCTACCCCCGAGGACATTCACTTTCATGAAGTTGGCGCTGTAGATGCTCTGGTAGACATAGCAGGCGCCTGCCTTGGGCTGGAGATGCTTGGGGTAGAACGTGTTTATGTTTCTCCGCTGCCCTACAGCAGGGGGTGGGTAAAATGCATGCATGGCTCCATTCCAACCCCTGCGCCGGCCACGCTTGCTCTGCTGACAGGGTTTGCCTGGCGGCTGGATGCACGCCCAATGGAATTGGTGACCCCTACCGGAGCCGCGCTGGCGGCTGAGTGGGCTGAGCGCACGCCGGAGGGAGATGCAGCGCCGCTGCCAGCCATAACGCTGCGGGCGGCAGGTTACGGGGCAGGGCAGCGAAAAACAGAGCGGCCCAATATGCTGCGGCTTTGCCTGGGTGATTTGTGATTCGGCCTCTCGCCGGCTGCACGCATGCAGATAAAACCCTGCGTGCCTATAGTACAGGTGTTTAACAGGCGATTTGCGCCGATAATTGAAGAGTACGTACTGCTTGGGGCAGAAAAGGAGTGAGCGTGAGTAACGCAGAGACCACCGAGAGGCAAAAGAATGAGAAGCCGGCGCGTTTGCACCTGCAGTTTCTGGATGGCATGCGCGGGCTGGCGGCGCTGTATGTGGCTACCGCGCACATAGTGGGCGAATCTGCGGCAGGCCAGTCGCGCTTCTGGCAGTTCAGTTTGCACTGGCTGCTTTTCGCACGCTTGTCTGTAGCTGTGTTCATAGTTCTCTCTGGTTACTGCCTTATGATTCCTGTTGCCAGAAACGCTTCGGGGGTGATACCCGGTGGCTTTTTAGCCTACATTAAACGGCGTTCGCGGCGCATTCTGCCTCCCTACTATCTGGCTCTTGCGTTGTCTTTACTCATTGCTGCAGCATCTCGCACCGGGCTGGCTTTGCTTCATGGCTCGCATCAGGCAAAGGTCAATGCCTTGCGTGCCGTACTTGCACCAGGCGACCTGGTTACTCATCTGTTTCTGGTACACAACCTGTTTCATGGCTATGCACTGAATCTCGACCCCCCTGCCTGGAGCGTTGCTACCGAATGGCAGATTTACTTTTTCTTCCCGCTGCTTCTGCTTCCTGTGTGGAGACGTACAGGCATAACAGCAGCGGTTGCAGCAGGTTTTGTACTGGGCATGCTTCCACAGCTTCTGCTGCCTGCAGCATATAATCTCAACTGGGCGTGCCCATGGTATCTGGGGTTGTTTGCAACAGGCATGGCAGGCGCGTGCATTACTTTTAGAGAAGAGGAAAATTATGTGCGCCTGCGCAGCAAACACTGGGGAAAGATTGCAGCATGGAGCTGGCTGGCCGTGTTTTTGCTTATGTGGTACCGTGACGGCAATTTGTACCCGGTGTATGGGTATGTGCCAGATGCAGTGACTGGTTTTGCCACCATGGCCCTTATTGTCTGGTGTGCCGAGCACTTGCGCAGCGGTCATACTGCAAAACCTGCCCTGCTGTGCCTGTTTGAAAGCAAGCCTGCTGTAACGCTGGGAGCTTTTTCTTACAGCCTCTACCTGATTCATCAGCCGCTTACGCTCAAGCTTGCCCCGCTTATGGACAAGCTGCCGCGCCCGCTGCAAATGCCGCTGCTTATTCTGGTTGGAATGCCAGCGGTGCTGTTTATTTCGTGGCTGTTTTATTTGCTGATAGAAAAGCGCTGCCAGTCTCGCCCAGAGAAGGCGGTGCGTGCTGCAGTGCTGCCGGATGCTGCTGCCTGAGATTCGTCGGCTGTCTGAGGGAATAATGCATTGTTTTTATTTGGCTGGATTATTGCTGCATACTGAGCGGGTACCATACTGTAAACGATTTTTCTGCAGCACATTACCAGATGCCTTGCATCCCCGAAAGAACTGATGACTGTATTCAAGCCGCCTGTTGTGGTGATTCCTACGTACAATGAACTGGAAAACATACCCCAACTCCTCCCTCGAATAGCTGCCAGCGTGCCTGGGGCGCATGTGGTGATTGCAGACGACAACTCGCCAGACGGCACTGCAGATGCAGCGGAAGAGATTTGCAGGCGCTATGAAGGCTACAGGGTGTATCGGCGTACCGGAGAGCGGGGGCTTGGGCGGACATATACCGATGCGTTTCAGATGCTGCTGAGGGAAGGGTATGAGGTGCTTGTGCAGATGGATGCCGACCTTTCGCACAACCCAGACAGCCTGCCCGGCATGCTGAGAGCCATGAGTAACGCAGATGTGGTGATTGGCTCGCGGTACACGGCAGGGGGATGGGTGGAAAACTGGCCACGCCGGCGGGTGCTGCTGAGCAGGTATGCCAACCTGTATGTGCGTGCTGTAACCGGCCTGCCCGTGCGGGATGCAACGTCGGGCTTTCGCTGCTGGTCGGCCGCTGCACTGCAGCGTATGGACCTTGCAGCCATGCAGGCGCGCGGGTATGCGTTTCAGGTTCAGATGGCGTACCGTGCATACAGTGCGGGCATGCGCATTGTTGAGGTTCCCATTACATTTACCGACCGGGTGCATGGGGTGAGCAAACTTTCCGGTACTGTTTTTCTCGAATCTGTGTGGATGCCCTGGCACATTCGGTTTGGAAAAGAGAGAAGAGAACCATGAATATTTTTGCAAAAACAGGCTGTTGGCTCAAGAATGCTATACTGACAATACAATGCTATACTGACAATACTAGGTGTATAAGAAACTACAATAATGCCTAAAGAAAATAAGATATTACCAAATAAATCTCCAGGTCACCTGCCTGGTTTGGATACTCTGCGTGGTATTGCCTGCCTTTCGGTTGTTTTTCTCCATGCTTTTCCGGCAAATCTTTCAGTGAGCATTTTTCACCCATCGCTTACCGTTCAATAACTTGAGTTTAGTGTGGCAGCACATTGGATACCAGGGTGTATCCATGTTTCTGGCTTTGTCTGGTTTCTGCCTGTACTATCCCATTGTCAGAAAAGGAGAAATGCATCAGAAGGTAGACATTGCCCGTTTTGCAAAGCGGCGAGCGAAAAGAATTTTACCACCATATTATTTAGCGCTAGTTGTTTTTATACTTTGGGATGCTCTCATTGCAAGTCGTCCAACTCACCATCCGATTTCAACTATACCTGCTGCAATGCTTGGCCATATTACTGGCGAATGGCGTAACATTCTGGCACATATATTTATGTTGCATAATCTTTCTCCAAAATATATTACTGCATTCGATGGTCCATTCTGGTCTCTTGCTCTTGAAAGTCAGCTTTACCTGATTTTTCCCCTGCTAGTCTACTGCTTTTCCCGACTTGGAGCAAACAAAACCTGTCTGGCATCAGCTATGATTGCATTGACTTGGGAAACTGGCTGCCGCATTCATTATGGATTGCACCCCACTCCTTTTCATATACTTAGTGTTTATTGGTATGCTCTACCAGCCCGATTTTTCGAGTTTACTGCAGGAATGTGGGCGGCTTTACAAGTTGCTCGTTATCACAATGAGAGCATCTCAACAGACTATTGCGCCAAATGGCTGTTTTTACTGTTTCCTGTAGCTCTCGCAGTATGTATTCCTACAGAGAGAACATGCATACCCTTTCGTTTTGTGGCTTGGGGTGCATTCTGTGCATGTGTGCTGGTTTTTGTAAATACAGCTAAATCCAGAAGGTTTTGGTCAAGCAGGTTAATGCTGCCTCTCACGAATCTGGGTATATTTTCCTACAGTCTTTATCTAATTCATTTCCCTTTAGTAGGGTTTATAATAAGCCAGAAGTATAAACACCACATTCATAATGGGTTTATAAACCTGCTGGCAGTTTTGGTATCGATTCCGCTGGCCTATGTATTTTACATGTGTTTAGAGCGGCCATTTATGAATACAAAACCTGTTTTTGTGAAGCCAGATCAATTGCAACCAGGGTAAATTGCGGTTCTCACCGATCGGTTATGCGCTTTGGTTCTGGGCGGCAGATGCTTCTGGCTGGTTTTCCAGCCGGGTGAGCCAGTATTGCACGTCAAAGCGGTCGTCTGCGGTGAGGAAGCGCCAGAGGCGAATGCGGTTGCATACCTCCAGCCTGTCGTCTTCGCCGTACCAGCCATGGTTGCGCGCCAGTATGCGTTCTACCTGCGGGTCATGCAGATCGCTGGTATCCCAAAGCAGCATCTGGCGAACTGTGGGGTTGATGCGAATTTTGATCATATAGCGCATGGTGTCGGTGAGGTTGGGCTGTGCGCAGTGCCAGAGGTCGTGGTGCCCTGCCAGCACAGTTCCCGCCTTGCATACCACCGGTGTTTGCCCCAGAAAGTTTTGCGGGCGCGACACGTCAAATTCATGCACGCGGCGCAGGTGGCTGCCTGGCAGAAACAGCGTACCGCCCATTTCACGCGGGGTGTCATGTGGAAAGTAGAAAAGCTGTATATCGAAATGAATGCGCGTATCAATGATTGCGTCCACATGCCACAGCTGCCCTTCTTCATGTTTGGGCGGTACGCGGTGTGCGGCATGGTGATCGTAGAGAGGTTTCGGGCCAACCAGGCTCTGAATAATTCCCTCAACCTGCGGCAGGCGAAGCATGGCGCCTATCCCCTTTGAATCTGGCCACAATGTGTGCAGCAAAGCCCCTGCAGGGGCAGCATGCCCCTGAATCTGGCCGGCATCCAGCTCGCGCATTACCTCCCGGTTGATCTCTTCAGGAACCAGTTCATCAAAACGCAGCAGGCCGTCTGCGGCAAAGTTTGCCATTTGCACCGTGCTGAGCAATGGAATATCGGCGGGCATGTTATGCTTCCTCCATTTTTTCAAGTACATATTCAAAGCGCAGATAAGAAGTTGTTAACTCAAGCCCCGGCTGCAGGGGCAGTATCTGCGGTATGTGTATCACCCTCCAGCCGTCTTTCATGGCTTCCAGCACAGAGCGGTAGGGCGGCTGAGAGCTGTCGCCGGTGGTATGAGTTTCCTTGCCTGTGCCGTCGTAAACCGCCCACGCACCGGTGCCGCTTTCCAGGCTGGGCGAGGCAGTGTAGAGAAAAAGCAGTTTCTGTTTCAGCGCCATTAAAATCTCCAAAAAATCTGTATGCAATATAATTGCTGCTGCCCATCTGCTTTTTCCTGCCTGCTGTGCCAAAACCGAATAAAAATTTTTGGTGCGGGGCAGCAGAAGGCAACAGCCAGGCAGTACCCGCTTTGCTATTTGCAGACAACAGCTCTAAAAGCCTGCAATAACGGCAGGCGCAGGTTACGCCGCGCTACGAAAAAGTGGGATAGAGAGAGGGGAGTGAGGGAGGGCTGCCCATGCGTTGCGCAGCCCTCTCAACAAGGCAGCTAAATGCCGGGAATAGGCACTGAGTGGTCTTTGATGGTCATACCGCTGTGAGAGGCAGCCTCTCCGAGAGCAGTGACGCTTGCGTTTACGCCGCTGAGCATTTTGCCGTCCATTTTGCCCGCCTTCAGTTTCAGGCCGAGGTCATGAAAACCGTTCTGCATTTTGTCTATGGCGCCTGCCAGATGGTGCAGCAGAGGGCTTTTGCTCACATGCGCCAGATGGTCTGCCGCCTTGACGCGGTTGTACGCAAACAGCAGCGCTACGCCGCCCTTCACCATTGCTTTTACATGGTGGGGTTTGGTGAGGTTGAAATCGCCGCTGTGGTAGGGCGCCCATACCCAGTGGTGAAAGGCGAAGAAAGCCACTCCCAGATCGGTAACAAAGCGGGTTTTGTCTAGAAAAGCGCGGGATGGGCGCATGGCAGCTACAAAAAGCAGTGCGGCGAAGCCGCAGGCAAGCAACATTCGCGTCGTCTTGTTCATACTCAAATCTCCTCCTGAGAGCAATGCCGAGAGTGTGCAGCAGTTTCTGCACGCATGCATTACGGAACTGGCTGTGAATTTGTTTCAGCATTGCCAGGGCAAATTCCTGCATTGTGCAGTAAAAAGCAGGAAGCTGGGCAGTGCAGGGTGAATCACAGTGTATAATCAACTGCTTTTCAGGAGAGGAGCGCTAATGAGAAAAGATTTTGCACTTCTGCTGCTCTGCAGCGCATGCCTGGCGTTTTCTGGCGCTGCGCATGCAGAGAAACCTTTTGTGAGCCGGATATTCAGCAGCAGCATGGTGCTGCAGAGAGATAGAAAAATACCTGTGTGGGGCTGGGCTGAACCGGGCGAAGCAGTGCATGTGCTGATGCACGGTTTCAAATCGACTGCTTATGCCGATGCCGACGGAAAGTGGCAGGCCCTGCTGCCCCCCATGCCTGCCGGCGGCCCGTATACTCTCAGCATAACCGATGATGAGCAGAGCGTAATTCTGCACAATGTAATGCTGGGAGACGTGTGGCTTTGTTCGGGGCAGTCTAACATGGAATTCGGCGTGGGAAACCTGCTGGATGCACAGTCGGTGATTGCAGATGCCAACTACCCGGCTCTGCGCCTCTACACCGTTTCGAGGCAAGTGGAGCCTAAACCGCTGGCGGTATCGCCCGACAACCCGGAAAACATTGAGGCAAACCAGTGGCACGTATGCACCTCGCAAAACATTACCAAGGGACTGTGGAACGGCTTTTCGGCAGTAGCCTACTACTTTGGGCGCGACCTGGTAAAAAGCCTGCGCGTACCCATCGGGCTGATTCACTCATCATGGGGCGGTACAGTGGCCGAGGCATGGGTGAGCGCAGGCGGCCTGAGCGACTTTCCTTCGTTTCAGCAGCCTTTGCAGCAGCTCTCTGCCAAATTCGACCCTAAAAACCCCAATCAGACAACTGTGCTGTACAACGGGATGATTGCCCCTCTTATTCCATTTCCTATCAAGGGGGTAATCTGGTACCAGGGCGAATCAAATGTGGGGCGTGCGCAGCAGTACCGGCGCTTGCTGCCTGCCCTAATCGCCAACTGGCGCAAAAAGTGGGGCGAGGGCAGCTTTCCATTCTACATAGTACAAATAGCGCCCTGGCAGCCCGTAAAACCGCAGCCTGGCCAGAGTGCGTGGGCTGAACTGCAGGAAGCGCAGGCCATGACCGCCCGCAGTGTGCCCGGCAGCGGCCTGGCCACTACCATAGACATTGGCAACCCCAACGACATTCACCCAAAAGACAAGAAAGATGTGGGCCTGCGGCTTGCACTGCTGGCGCTTGCCAAAACCTACCATCGAAACGTAGTTTACTCTGGCCCCGTATATCAGTCGATGCACATAGAAAAACATGCCATACGCATCTTTTTTCGCCATACCGACAGAGGGCTGATGACGCGTGACACAGCGCTCGCTCATGGCAGCAGCGTACAGGGTTTTGCTATTGCAGGCGCCGATCAGCACTGGGTATGGGCCACTGCCCGCATTGAGGGAAACACAGTGCTGGTTTCCTCGCCGCAGGTGCCCAGCCCTGTGGCTGTGCGCTACGCCTGGGCGGATACGCCCGTGTGCAACCTGTACAACGGCGCCGGCCTGCCTGCCGATCCGTTTCGCACCGACCACTGGCCGGGCGTTACAGTGAAAAACTGAATGCAGGGCATGCAAGGAGAAACCGATGACGGTTAATCAGGATGCGGAGGAGCAAAGCCTCTCTGCCAGAATGGAAGACCCTCCTGCTGCAGGGCAGAATGCTGCACCTGCCTGTTTGCCCATGCGGTATGCGGGGGCGAGAGTGACAGTGCATTATATCAACACCTATTCAGATACGGGACACATGGTGTCTGCCGACAATTACTGGCTGGAGCTGTTGAAAGACAATGGAGAGCGGCTGCTGGTGCCCGTGACCAGCATACGGCTGATGAAACTGCTGGATTATACCGACCGGAGCGTGCAGGCTGCTACTTTGCTGCGTCCTTCCGGGCCAGAAGGAAGTACAGATGCGGATAATTGAACGCCCTGGCCCTGCGCCTTTTCGTATCGTGGTGGCTGTGCACCGCCCCCGTTACCGGGGCAGGGTGTGCCGCGCCGCCGCGCTGGAGGGCTGGAAGGTGGATGCGCTTCTGAACAGGCAGGACCCCCTGGGCTTCTGCTCAAAGGGGCCGCGCCCGCCGGATATTCTGGTGCTTTCAGAAGATTTTGGCCGCCAGAGAACCATGGCGCTGTTCAGAGCGGTGCAGCCGCTGCGTAAAAAGGGAATGCTGCTGATTGGGCTGGTAGATGACTGCGAGAGTGCGCCGGAGGGATTTCCAGAATCCCTGCCCTCCCGCATATGCGATGTCTGCCTCACTCCGCCTTACCTCACCCAGGCTTTACGCACCGAACTGGAGGCGGCTTATACCCGTCTGCGCGGAATTGCTCCGCCGCCGCCCCTGCGCTCTGCCACCACAGATGCCGAGGAAGAAGACTGAGTGGCATCCAGCTTCTGAAGAAGCGCCTGTTCGTCCAGCCCCAGGGTATGCGGCCCGAAAACCCGGTTTCGCAATGTTCTGCGGCCTGTGAAGCGTCCGCGCACTGCGCGTGAAATGGGGTATTCAGGGAGTTCTATCAGGTAAACCGATCCCCGTTTTGTGGGCCATTCCAGCAGGCCGTCTGAGGTTTCCAGCAGGTTCTGCCTGCCTTCCATCACCCGTGCAGTTTGGCCAGTGCCCCATGGGTTTGCCAGCCGGCACGGGTTGCCCAGCAAACTGCGCACCGCGATGTAGGCGGTTTTGCCCTCATGTGTTTCCCCGCATACGCGAAAGCCTCCCGGTGCAGCAAGCGCAAACGCGCCGTTCCAGTGCGATGGCAGTGCGGCGAATACCTGAATAGCTGCCGGCCATGCCCCCCCAAAGTCCGGCCCGGCGGCCGGCTGCAGCCTGGGAAGCGGTTCATCTCGCAGCAGCATGCTGTTCACCAGCGAAAGCAGCTGCCCTGAAAGCGTGAGAGAGGGCGTACTGCGGTCTGGTGCAAACCATCCCTGTGCGCTCTGTGGCTGTTCCAGCAGCCATGCGCGCAGCTGTGCGGCGGCATGCACCGGGCGCAGTTCTTCTGCGGTTTGCAGTGCTTCGCTGCGATAGGCAGGGGTAAGCGGCAGGTGTTCGAGAGCATTTCGCCACTCCCGCCTGCGCTCCTGGTCGATGTCGAGTTCTTCCGACGCCCAGAGCAGTGCGCGCAGCGCCGCAGCCAGCGCTGCATCCTGCTTCAAATCTCCTTCTGCAGCAGCCTTCAGCATTCTTTTTTCCAGCAGGCTTTCGGCACAGGCGCGCAGCAGCGGGTAGGCGCGTTCGCGCAGAAAAAACGGGTCTGGGGCGAAACGCCAGGCATCCCATATGAGCATAGCCGAATGTAAGCCGTCCAATGGGTCTTCTGTTCCTTCTGCAGAGGCGAACTGGTGGCCGTGCCGATTGAACCTGGCGGGAAAGTGCGCTCCTGCCACTTTCTGTTCCAGCCCTGTGCGTGCTGCCACATCGGGCAGCATTCTGTGGTAGGTTTCCACATAGGGCACGCTCAGTTCCAGGTGGTTGGCCGGCAGCATGGGGGCCAGCATGGCGCGCAGATCGGTTCCCCGGTAGAGTGCGGGCGAAGGGCGTTCATCCTGCCGGCTGAGCCACACTGCGCCATCTGGCAGAGGGGCATCGTAGCCGCGCGAACAGCTTGCCAGGTGGTAAAGGTTGAGGTACCAGAGATTTTCCAGGTAGCCTGCCAGCGGGTCTATGTCGCTTTCGAGCCGCACAAACGATTTCTGCCAGAATGCCGTCCAGTGCTGCCTGTGTTCGCGCAGCAGTTCGTTGTATCCTCTGGTCATGGCTCCCTGCAGTCTGCCGCGTGCAACAGCCACCGGGTCGCCGTCGCGCGGGCTGGTGGCTGTTGCGAGGTAGAGCGTGAAGCCGCACGACCTGCACGGGGCGGCCTCAAGCCGTGCATGGCGGCTGTCGGTCTGCCTTGCAGCGGCCTCATGTCCCTGCATGCGCATCATGAGGGCATAGCGCCGATCGCGCAGCGCCTGCAGAATGCCCACTGTGTCTTGCTGTGCAAACAGGCTGGCATTGCGCCACTGTGAAATTTCGGCGTTTCGAGCCGTAGCGCGCAGGGTTTGGTCCTGGTAATCAATTACCATGACGCCAGCGGTAGCCGAAACAAACATGGTGATTTGGCAGGAACCCGTGGGTGATTCTGTTTGCAGCGTTACTGTGCCCGAATAGAGCGACAGGCGCAGCTCATAGCGGGTCAGGTTCTGCATAATATTTGGTTCGGTGCGCAGTGTAAGCGCTCCTGCAGAGAGCTGCCGCCATACTGCGGGGTTGGGCACGTGGCTCCCATCAGGGCGCGAAGGCGGGTCATCCCACAAATCATTTTTCTGTATCTGCCAGCGCAGCGGGCCTGGCTGCCAGAACATGGCACCCAGGTCTCCGTCTCCTATGTTTACGGCCTGCGACGGGCCAGGTGGAGAGAGGTATACCAGGTCGTGCTGTGCGAGATAGGCGGCGGTGTCTACGCTGAGTGTAGTTCCGTTGAACGCTACTGTATAGTCAGCGCTGCTGTCTGGCGACGGCCTGTTTCTGGACAGGCGCGCAGACGAAGGCTGTATCGCCATAGAATTCTCCTTGATATTTATGCAGGGTGTACCGATACTTTATATCGGGAAACCGTTTGCTGTTCAGTAGAGAGCATGCCTGAGAAGAGCGGTTTTAGGTCTGCAGGTCTGATGCATGGCAGCAGTGCATGGGCGCACATTTGAAGTAAAAAGCAGGCAGCGCCAAATTTTTTTCATGGTTTTCTGCTGTTTTGCCCGTTTATGCAGAAAGAAACATTGCGTTTTGCAGCAATGCGGCTGTATAATAAATATTGCGCTGCAGCAAAGGCAGCTTTAATGGCATTTCTGCTATAGAAACCCGCGCGCAGGAGAAAGGGAGTAGAGACTACTTGGCACAGGTTATTGTAAAGCCCGGCGAAAGCTTTGAGGCGGCCCTGAGAAGATTCAAGAAAATGACCATGGAGAGCGGTATTCTGAAAGAAGCCCGCGCTCACGAGCACTACGAGAAACCCAGTGAAAGACGGCGGCGTGAAGAAGCAGCTCGCCTTCGCAAAATCGCGAAAGCCCGCCGCCAGCAGGAAAGCCGCGAGAGCCGCTAGGCCCTCTGTTTTCTTCCACATTTTGAATATCAGCAAAACAGCGCAGCGGGAAGCAGCTCCTGCGGCGCTGTTTCTTTTGCGCGAGAAGGCTGTTTATGGAACCGGAGAGCAAAACCATACGATTGCATGCACTGGCTGAACGGGCTGCAGTTTGCAGAGCCTGTGCATTGTGTGAAACGCGTACACAGGTGGTTTTTGGAGACGGAAACCCCGAAGCGCCCCTGATGATTGTGGGGGAAGGCCCCGGCATGAATGAAGACGCAACCGGACGCCCGTTTGTTGGCCGCGCCGGGCAGCTGCTGGATGCCTGCCTGAAAGAAAGCGGCATTACACGCAAACATGTGTACATTACCAATGTAGTGCGGTGCCGCCCAACCCTGCAGGAGGGCGCCTCTATACGAAACAGACCGCCTTCTGCAGAAGAAATTCATGCCTGCAGCAGCTGGCTGCAGCAGACCATTGAAATCGTACAGCCCCTGGTAATCCTCTGCCTGGGTGCGCCCGCCGCCTCTGCAATCATTCACAAGGGATTCAAAATGACCCAGGAACGCGGGCAGTGGTTCGCCACCCCGTTCGCCAGCCATGCAATGGCTGCCTGGCATCCTGCTTATATTCTTCGCCAGCACGGAGAAGTGTTTGAAGCGGCGCGCAGAGACCTGGTGCATGACATTGAGGCCGCGCGCCTCAAAGTAATTCAGGCCCGGCGCGAGCCGCAAACCTCCCTTTTTGACGGCGTGGAATAAAACTTCTCCCGCCGCAGCGCCGTTACGGCACTCTCCCTCCCATATGCTCGTATTCCTCTACACCCTCACGCACCCGGCGTTCGCTCATACTTTGGGGCATCCTGCTCTTATTTCTTTCTGCCGCACCCTGTCTGTTTTTAACTGATTCCGATTTATACAAGAAAGGACGCAGTATGACAGAAAAACTGCCTGCACAGGCTTCGCTGGCTGGCAGCATGCAGGTGGCGCTGCAGCGCATGCAGCAGCTGCTGGACGCGTGCGACGGCTGGCTTCGGATGGGCGGCGACGGTTACGACATTGGTTTGCGCGCTGAGGAGGTTGTTGTGCTGGTTCGGCGCGGCGATGCCCCTGCCCAGCGTGTGAACCTTGCCATGCTTCTGAAGCAGATTGAGGGTCAGAGCGGCGCTTCTGTTGTGTGGGAGCAGCGCACGCCCGACCTGCGCGAGTTTACCCTGCGCACCGCCCGCGAACTGCGCGAAACCGCGCTGGCGCTCTTTTCGCTCTACCAGGCAGCGCTTGAAATGCAGAGCCTTGAGCAGCTTCGCGCCGACCTTACCGCAGCCATTGAAGGAGAAAATGAGAAAACGCGCAAGCGCATTGCTGCAGCCTTCTGCCGTGTCCTGGCTGAAGAAAAACCTCCTGCAAGACGTGCAGCGCCTCGGCGCACAGCCCCCCGGCTTCGCTGACTTTGTACACCAGGTGCGCCCATCCTTTCAGTGGCACCGGCACTGCAGCGTACTCGCCGACGTGCTGGAAGGCGTTGCCAGCGGCAAACTGCGCCGCGTCATGGTCTTCATGCCGCCCCGCCACGGCAAAAGCGAACTCATCAGCCGCCTGTTTTCCGCCTACTACCTCAGGCTCCATCCTGCAGCGCACATAGGCGTCTGCGCCTACGGAGCCAGCCTTGCCGCCACCCTTTCGAGAGCCGCCCGCGACAACTACCTCGCCTCAGGCGGCGCAGTGCGCCCCGATGCCGCTGCCGCAAGCCACTGGCAGACCCCCGCAGGCGGCGTGTTCTGGAGCGCAGGCGCAGGCGGCCCCATCACGGGCAAAGGCTTTCACCTGGGCATCATAGACGACCCCATCAAAAACAGCGAGGAAGCCGCCTCCGAGACCATACGCGAAAAGCTGTGGGAGTGGTACACGTCTACCTTCCTTACCCGCCAGCAGCCCGAAGGCGCAGGCATTTTGCTGGTTCAGACCCGCTGGCACGAAGACGACCTTGCGGGCCGCATACTGCAGCAGGGGGATGGCGGGCAGCCCTGGCACGTAGTCAACCTGCCTGCGCTGTGCGAAGACCCCCGCACCTGGCCTGCCGGCTGGACATGCGAACCCGACTGGCGTCAGCCCGGCGAGGCACTTTCGCCCTCCACGTTCAGCGAAGAGCGTCTGCTAAGCCTTCGCAGGCAGGCAGGCGAACGCGTGTGGGCAGCGCTCTACCAGCAGCGCCCCGCACCTCTTGAGGGCGGCCTGTTTCGGCGTTCGTGGTTCACCATCGTGGGCGCTGCACCTCGCGCAGTGCGGCGCATTCGGTACTGGGACAGGGCTGGCACGCAGGATGGGGGCGACTACACGGCAGGCGTGCTGATGAGCCGCACAGAAGACGGCCGGTTTGTGATAGAAGACGTTGTGCGTGGCCAGTGGAGCGCAGGCGAGCGCGACCGCGTGATGCGCCAGACCGCCGAGATAGACGGGCGCAGCGTGTCGCAGTGGACTGAGCAGGAACCCGGCAGCAGCGGCAAAGACGCCGCAGCCAGCTTTGTGCGCCTCATGGCCGGCTTCGACGCCCGCAGCGAAACCCACCGCACCAACAAGGCCGTGCGCGCAGCCCCGCTGGCAGCGCAGGCCGAGGCAGGCAGTGTGCTGCTGCTGCAGGGCGCCTGGAACGCTGCTTTCATAGAAGAGATGTGCCTGTTTCCAAACGGCTCCCACGACGACCAGGCAGACGGCGCAAGCGGCGCATTCAACCGCCTCACCGACCCGCCCGAACGCAGCGTCTATGCACCCAGCTTCGCATCTGCGGCGCGCAAAGGAGACAAAAGGGTATGAAAGCCGGCAAAATATATTCTCCCGACATGCGGCGCGTGAGCCAGGGCGCCGGTCAGATGTTGTACGGCAGGGGCGGTTTGGGCTACATAGCCCGCCGCGGGGTAGATTTCGGCAGCAGCATGGCAGTGCAGACGCTGGAGGGGCTTGGCAGGCTTGCCATGACCCAGCCTTTGGTGCTGCTCTCGCTGCTGCCCGACCTTGTGCCTGAAGTTGGCATGGCGCTCTGGAACATGACCTGGCTGGGCGCAGGGCCAGACCGCGTTCGCCTGAAGGCTGTGCAGACAGGCAAAAACGGCCGGGGCGAGGAAGACCCTGCAGGCACCGCTGCCCTGCATGCGCTGTGGGAGCAGAACCCCCGCGAGGCAGGCGGCTTTCATGATGCACTTGCCCAGAACCTGCAGATGCTCTGCTTTTCGGGCATGTGCGCAGCCGAGGCAGTGCCAGCCGTTCGCGGGCGCGGTGTAGCCGCCGTGTTTCCTGTCAACAGCCTCACCCTGCGCTTCAGGCGCGAGACCAGCGGCCAGCTTACGCTCTGGCAGCAGCAGATAGCCAACGCCAATGGCATGGCCCTCTACAGCGGCGGCATGGGCGGCGTGTTTGTACCCATGCCCATGCAGCGCTTCTTTCACTCGTGCCTCAGCAGCCTGCCCGACGAACCCTACGGACGCGCGCCCTTCGGCGCAGCGCTCACCATTGTGCTTGAGTGCCTGGCATTCTGGCGCGACCTGCTGCTGGCGTGGCACCGCGTGGGCAGCCCCAAATGGGATGTAGGCTTCGACTTTGAGATGTGGGCGCACATGGCGCAGGAGGTAGTGGGCCTCACCGACCAGGCAGAAATACAGCAGTACGTGCAAGACCGCTATAGCGACGCCGTAGCCTTCTACAACGACCTCAACCCCGACGACGCCTTTTTTCACGACATCAAAAGCCAGGTGAACGCAGTCGGCGCAGGCAGCGGCCAGTGGCCCGACCTCACCGGCGTCTGGAGCATGCTTCGCCTCAGGCTGGTGCAGGCGCTCAAGCAGCTGCCCACCCTTATGGGCATCGTGGAGGGGTCTACCGAAACATGGAGCCGCGTGGAGTGGGACATCTATTCCAGCAGTCTGCACGCCATGGTGCAAAAAGCCGCCGAACCTCTGCGCAGGGCAGCCGGCCTTCACCTGCAGCTGCTCGGCATGCCGCTGGAGGCAGCCATCGAGTTTGAACCCGCCTGCAGCATCACCCGCCTGCTCGACGCACAGGCACAAAGCGTAGAAGCAGCAAACCAGGCGCGCATGCGCGACGAAGGATGGCAAACCAACGAAACCGCCGCCATGACCATGACAGGCAGCGCACCCGTCGCACAACCCAGGTCGTGGATGGCACCGCAAACCGCAGACCAGGTGAAAATCACAGAAAGCGAGTGAGACAGGGCGTATTAAGACAGCAGGAGGGCAGTTGAGATGCTTGGAATGGCGCTTTCGCGTGCAGCGAATGCTACTGTAGAGGCGTATGGTACGCCTACTCTGGTGAACGGCGAGACGGTGCCGGCGATCTGGAGCCGTGCGCAGCCGGGGCGTGTGCAGATGTTCCTGAACGACACCACCTGGGCGCAGCCTGGCTGGGAGGTGAAGCTTGCGCCTTCTGCGCTTGAGGCGCCGGTCAGCCTGTCGCTGGGCGATACGCTTACCTGGCTTGCTACGGGCTGGCAGGCGGTGGTGCGCGGTCTGGAGGTAGATGACCTGCAGGGCGTGCCGGGGCTGGTTACGGCGATAGCGGAGCAGACAAGCGAATGATTTACGCTATAGAAACGCATATGCTTGACGTTCTGCAGGCAGATGCCACGCTTTATGCAGGCGGCAGCGCATGGCCTGCAGGCTGGTTTGGCAGCGTGCGCACCTCGGAGGCGGCAGCGCCGCAGGCAGGCTGGGTGAACCTTTTCGACGGCTCGTACGAGCCTGCAGGCGGCGACCACAGGCCGGCTGTCTACCTCGGCACAGAGCAGATAGAGGCGTACGACCGGCTCGAACAGCCCACCATAGCGCAGGGAGCATGGCAGGAACTGCGCATAGCCACCATTGTGCTTGTTGTGGCCGCCGCAGCGCCTTCCAAACAGCAGGCGCGCCAGCAGCGCGATCAACTGCGCGCAAATATACGCGCCATTCTGAACAGGCACATTGCCGAGCCGGGCTACTGGTACGATGCGCGCATGGGCGAAGGCGGCGGCCAGATGCAGGAACAACTGCGTGTAACCGCGGTGGGAAGCGGCGCGCAGCGCATAGCCGAAGCATCTGCTATTCTGCCGGTAACAGTGCGCTATGTATGGAGCAGCACGGCACAGGCGTAAACCAGCCTCGGCAGCATGGCTAAAAACGCGCACTGCTGCACAGTTGGTTAGTAGGAGACAATCACCATGAACGACGCCAAACTGCGCGATTTGTATGAAAGATGGCAGATAGACCGCAGCAGCCCAGAAGCCATGCCCCTCAGCTACTGGCAGCACGCATACCCGGCAGCAGCCATGCACCTGCAGGAGTGGGGGCAGACTGACCTGGAGGAGCAGTTTTCACCTGAAGAAATCGAGATGATGGAGAGAGTGAAAAGGCGGGTTCTTGCAGTTTTACACCACCAGCAGGAGGAACGGAATGGGGGTTGAACTAGCCGGGAGCGGGGCGGTTCTGGCAGCCGGGCTGTGCGGGCTGGCAGTGTATGAAACGTACGCGCTGGCTACGCACAGGGTGCCGCTCATTACATACATTGTGCGCGGCGCTGTCGCCAAAAGGCCGCACATGTGGGCAGGAATATTTGGAGCAGCGGGGATGCTGGCAGGCTGGCTGATAGGTCATTTGGGAAAGTGAGGAGACATGGATTACACTGCTTTGAAAAGCGAATTGCTTACCGACCCTGCGAAGGTGGGTTATGCCTCGTACATGCCTGCAGGGATGCCTGCAAACACTGCGGCCATAGCGAACCTGCTGAACGCAGCCACAGGGCCGGGGGCTGGAGTTGTTGCGCTGGCCACAATAGACCACGATGACTTTGTGGCCGATATACTGCCTGCTGTGCTGACTACGCTGCCCACGCTGAGTACGGCATTGCAGACGAAGTGGAACACTATTCTTGCGCAGTTTTCCACCAGCAGCGAAGTGCTGCTGACAAACGCCACTACGCAGACGCTGCTAAGCGGGGCGGTAACAGACGGGCTTGCGACGCAGGCGCAGGTAACTGCATGGACTACGCGTGCAGGAAGCCGTGCTGAGGTACTGTTTGGGGCAGGTACGGTGGCTGCGCAATCGGATGTAATGGCTGCACTGGGGGTGAACTGATGGCATCGCCGCAAATGACATTCAACGCTGCAGGCAATATCGCAAGCAGCATCGCACTGGCAGCAGGCGCAACCAGCACAAACTACACTGTAGACGGCAGTGCCGACTTTGAAACGCAGCTGCAGGCTTCCATTACCGCAGGCGCGGCAGTGGCAGCAACCAACGGGGTGACAGTGAACTGCTACCGCCAACTGGGGCCGTCTGGCACGCCGGTAAACGACACTATCGCGTCTCTGGCCTTTACCATTACCCCACTCACTGCATCTGCCACCAGCGTACGTACTATCAACCTTGATACCGGCAGATGGGTAATCAGCCTCACCAACACAGATGCGACAAACGGGGTAACGTTTAGCCTGACTACCGCCGCTGTGACAGGCATCGCATGAGCATACTCTACCCTGATACCCACCAGAAACCGCCGCTGGGCGCGCAGATAGACTGGAGCCACCCGCTGGCAGACGGCCTGAGGGGGTGCTGGCTGTTCAACGAAGGGACGCTGCCTGCATACGACATCACAGGGCTGGTATACCGTTCACAATTGGGAGTAGTTGGTATGGGCATTGGCACAGGCGAGGGGCAGGCAGGGCTTTGCATTACCGCAGCGGGCAATACAACTGGTTATCTGAAGGCGGGAGCAGTTTCTGGTTTGCAAAACAGCCCGTGGACTATTTTTGTGCAGGCGGAATTTCTGACATCAGCTGCTTCTATAGAGATTCCGGTGAATGTGGGCGACCATGGCAGCGCTCATCAGGCAATTACCATTGGTTTGCAACCCGGCGGCACTTTCTGGTTTGATGAATATTCGGATTCTGTAACTCTTCCCATTCCGGGCGGATTTCCGGGCGGCAGAGTAGTCACCCTCTGCATGGTTCTTCAACCCAATCTCGCCCGCAATATCTATTACAACGGCATTCGGGTGGGCGGTGAGGGCAGTGCGGCAGGCTTTTTTACAGGCGAAGGCAATGTTGCATTTATGAATACCGCCGCCGCGGCACAAACCGGCTATGCCATGAAAGGCAGTCTTTATTGTGCTGCTATCTGGAACCGGGCGCTTATGGCCTCTGAAGCAGCGCTGCTGGCAGCATCGCCCTACGCGTTTGTGCGCAGGCCGGGGGGGATGCCCCTGCATCTGCTCGTACAACAGCCTGCGCCGACAGTACATGAATGGCAGTCGAACAACCTGGGGGCGGGGCATTTGGGGATGTGAGAGGGACAAGCGCCCCCCTCTGCCAGTTTTTGAGGAGTTCAAAGTTATGTGGATAGCTGGTGAAATCATCACAGTATCGCGCACAGACACAGCGTCTGCTGCTGTGAGTGTGTCTGCACCGCAGCTTACTGCCGCCAGACCCGACGGCACAGTGCAGCAGCTGTCTGTTGCGGTAACAGGTTCGCAGCCGGGTACGCAGCACACGCTGTCTGCGCTGCTGCCGGTTACAATGGCCGGCAAATGGCATTTGTTGTGGAGCTACAACACCTCTGACGGCCAGACGCTGCTGGAGACAGAAACGCATTTTGCAGGCTATACCGACATGGGCGCTCTGGTACGCAGGCGTCTCAACGAAAGCACTGCAACGCTTGCCGATACTGACCTCGACCCCGAACTGGAGTTTACGGTACGCACCCTCATAGACAGGTTTACAGCCCTGCAGCAGGCAGGCGGTTACGGCGGCCTGACAGGGCAGGATCAGGAGCGTTTCGACCAGGCTGCCGGGCTGCTTACTGCCGTGCGCATGTATCAGTACCGCACCAAGCCTGTGCCGACTGCTCAGGTGCAGCAGGTGAAGATGGGGCAAAACGCGTTTGTATTTGGCGCGGCAAAACAGACCACAGGCGAACTGACCTCGGCATGGAAACAGGAAGCGCTGCTGGCGCTGGGCAGGGTAAGCCTGGTGCAGCAGCAGTTTGCAGCAGCGGCAGCAAGCTTCAAGCCATTTCAGGCAAGCGGCCCAACGCGCTACCAGAAAAGCCAGGGTGGTATAGAAACGCTGATGGGAGGGGTGATCAGGCTGCTTACAGATGACTGGTACCTCACAGATGCATACATCAATGGAGACATAGGGCTGTGGCTGGGCTAGCACATTGGCTTTGCGGTACGTTCTACTCGGACGCACAGCGGGCATTTCTAGACAGCACTGCTTTCTGGCTCATAGCGTATGCCCATGCACATGATTTTATACTGGTAAGCCAAGAACGCGCCACCGTGAATTTCAAAGAGAAAAAATATCAGAATTGCACGTGCCTGCAGTGAATTTAAAATAGAGCATCAGGATATTTACCAGATAATGTGACAGTCTGGCGTAAGATTTATTTGTGACAATCACGGTGGGTAAGTAATGGCTTTGCCAGATTGCAGCAGCTGTAAAGCAGTATGCGGCGGCAGCGGGTATTATGCCTGCAGTCTGTGCAAAGAGTGGGGGAAATATGAGGCAGTCAGTTTCGCGCATACTGGCCGGCAGGGCGGCAGATGCATATGGGGTGTGGGAAAATGCAGCCATACTGCTGAACAACGGGCGAATTGAAAAGCTGGAAAAGTGGAGCGATTCTACCCGTGTGCAGCCGGGTGACCTGGATGCAAGAGATGCGCTGGTGGTTCCGGGGTTTATAGACATTCATGTGCATGGCGGTGCAGGGCGATCGGTGATGGAGGGCAGTACAGAAGCGCTGCAGGTGGTTGGAGGGCATCTTGCCCGGCATGGAGTAACCGGGTACCTGGCCACTACTGTTACTGCGCCTCTGGAAGAGACCCGGCAGGTTTTGGCGGCGGTAACGCAGCAAATGGAGCGTGAAGCTGCCGGGGAGCAAACAGGCGCGCGTCTGCTGGGCTGTCACCTGGAAGGCCCCTACATCAACCCAGAAATGCGCGGCGCGCAGCCGCTGCAGTATGTACGCAAGCCAGATGTGGAAGAGTTTTTGCAGTGGGCCGGCCCCTGGCTGCAAAACGTGCGCATTGTAACAGTTGCGCCTGAAATGGAAGGCGCTCTGCCTCTGATAACTGTGCTGGCGGCAAGAGGAATACGTGCTTCTATTGGTCATACCAATGCAACCTGCCAGCAGGTAGAGAAGGCAATTGCGGCAGGAGCAAGGCAGGTAACGCACTGCTTCAATGCCATGCGCCCGCTGCAAAGCCGGGAACCTGGGGTGGTGGGAGCGGCAATGGCACACAGGGAACTGGATGCTGAACTGATTTGGGACAACATACACGTGCATCCGCTCTCGTGCAAGGTTCTTATTGACGCAAAAGGAACAGACAAGGTGATTCTGATTTCAGACGGCATTCCGGGGGCAGGCATGGAAGATGGGTACACTTTTTCGCTGGGCGATTTGCCGGTAGTGGTGCAGAATGGTGCAGCGCGCCTGCCCAATGGCACTCTGGCCGGCAGCCTTCTTACTCTCAATCGCGCCTTTGCCAATGCAGTTCCCTACTCGCTTTGCCAGCGGGCAGCGCTTACCTCATGCAATGCAGCGCGTGCCCTGGGGTGTGAGCATACGCTTGGACGCATTGCCGCAGGTTTTGACGCAGATATGGCGGTGTTGAGAGAAGACAGCGAGGTAGTGCAGACACTGACATCGGGCAGGGTGGTTTGGCAGGCGGATTGAATCTGCTGCAGAAAGCCGCTCAGCGGGTTACGTTTTGCGGGGGGATGAAGTGCGCAGGGTTCCCTGTGTGAAGAATTTGAGGGAACCCTGCAAGGCGCTAGTTCTTGGACGATGGAGCCCCTGCCACGGGACCTTTTAGGTGTGTGCCCGGCAGCGCTGTCTTGCTTTTGCCTGGGCCTTTGTATGCCTGATCACCCGGATTATTGGTCTGATTCGAGCTGCACCCGGCAATAGTCGCAGCTGCCATGAGTAGCAGAACCGCTGCAAATGCTTTTCGGCTTCTATTCATGAGAGTTCAGGTCCCACATGTAAAGGTTGTCATTTTTGATTACCACGTTTTCTTGAGGAGTATTGGCAGTCCAGTTTGTGCCGTTTGCCAGCGTCTCAATGCGGTAATATTTGCTGTGTCCATCGCACATAGCCACGTTCACCCCGCCCAGGTGTCTGGGGCGGGCATTTCCGTAAGGCCCCAATGTGCCGTCATTTCCCCATCCGCCGTAACCCAGGGTGTAAGGAGATGTATATCCATCGGGCGGATCGGTGACGAAGCTGATCTGATAGTAGCCAGCCTGTGCAAGGGTTGGGTCCTGCCCACTGTCGAGGAACATGATCGTAGAGGCCACAGAGTTGATGCTTGCCTGAGGGGCACCGGTTCTGTCTACGAAATTACCGTTCAAAGCTGGGCTGAGGTACTGATAATTGAAGCCGTAGTCTGACCAAAGCTGAACATTGCAGATGTTGAAGTAGATACCGCTCCAGATAGGCGGGTCTCCTACTTGACTGGGGCACTCAAACAGATTCAGGTTTTTGACATAAGGCTGCAGTAGACTTACCCATGTTTCAAAGGTTGACCCAGGATGGCACTGTTTTGTTGCCAGATAGTCTGAGCCGTTTGGATTTGCCACAAATGCTGGCGTCATGTCTTCATCATAGTCCTGAATATACATCATTTCTGCCAGACCAAGCTGTTTTGTGTTGGAAAGGCAGGAGATGGCTCGTGCTTTTTCGCGCGCCTGTGCGAAGACAGGGAAGAGAATGGCGGCCAGAATTGCGATGATAGCGATTACTACGAGCAATTCGATCAGTGTGAAGGCTGATCTGCGACGGGAGGATGCAAACATAAATAGTACTCCTAAATAGTTGCTGCACTAGGTCTTATGGACTTGCGAGGCAGCACGTACTGTAGACTGGTTACTTGTGCAAGTCATCAGGTTATCTACGTATGCAGAATGAGAGTGGTTCCAGATGCAAGTAACAGATAACTCATTCACATAGAAGGCTGTTGAAACATTAAACATCACAACTGGCAGTAAAGTTCCCCAGGTGTATTTTTTTTGCGTGGTATAACATGACGAATGTGCAGGGGCTTTCCGATTGTGTAAAGGGAGACATAACCATGCGGCATCAAACAGATACTGAAGAAAAACGCACAGTTCGGTAGAATGTATCCGAACTGTGCGTTAGAAGAAACGAAGTTTTACTGGTTTCAGCAAGTCACTTCTGTGTTTTCAGCATAAAGTGCTGTAACAATATGTCTTGCCTATATACAAAGGGTTATCTTTGCAGTTTTAGTTGGAAGCGCCCGCAGCAGCGCCAGATTTTGCTGCACTATTAGGAGCAGCTGCAGCACCGGCGCCTCCTCCCGAAACGGAAGGTTTTGACTTCAGGTCTTGCATTTTTGTTTGCTGTGTGTCACCGGAGTTATTGTTTCCGCTGCAGCCAGCAATTGGTACGAGTACAGATACCAGTACAATCAGCGCAAAGCATTGTTTCATTGCACATTTACTCCGTTGGCCAGAGATAGCTGTACACCTGGTTGCCAGCATTGTCTGTCTTCTTACTGAAGTACTGCATGATAGGCAGTGATTTTGCATGACCATCTACGAAACTTGCGATAATTTGCCCGCCGCATACACGCAGATAAGAACAAGCCGTTTTGGTCGTCTGGTTGTGTCGGCCAATGGGACCAAACCTCTGCGCCTGGTAGGCAGGATACCAGGTGGTACAGTAGTGGAAGAAGTCTGTATCATAAGGCCCAGGTCCGTATGATGCACCCCACCAGTCTCCAGCAGAGGCATCTGTCACCATTGTCATACTAGATGGTGAGGCAATGGCTGAAAGCGTAGAGCTGGGGGTAGGTGAAATAGTGGAAGGAGACCATCCGTTGTCTGGGAAAGCACCCGCCAGTCCCTGCCACTGCACATGGATATTGGACACAACACTTGGATTGCTCCATGCACTGTAGTAGGTGTCTCCCCATTGTGGATTGCCGTCAATGCCCGACAGGGGCGGCATTCCATAGTTGAGACCAAAGTCGAGTGCAACGTCTGGGTTGGCGTTGGTGAGGAAGTTTTCCGGGCAGATCATTACCCCATAGTTTTTAATATAGGGCTGTACTGTATTCTGCCAAATAGCAGTCGATTTTACGGTAGCACTGCCAGACCATGCAAACGTAGCCGGGTCGCTGGTGTAGACAGGAGTGAAGAGAAGTGGAAACGACTCATCGTAGTCCTGCACATACATGAGTATTCCTGTGGAAAGTTGTTTGACGTTGCTGAGACAGACGGTTTTGCGCGCCTGTGCTCGCGCCTGTGCGAAGACAGGGAAGAGAATGGCGGCCAGAATTGCGATGATAGCGATTACTACGAGCAGTTCAATCAGCGTGAAAGCTGAACTCCGCCGGGACGGTAAGAATATGTGATTATTCTCCTCAGGTTTTGCTGATGTTTAGTCTTTTGGACATATAACAGCATCTTTATAGCATTGTACAGATATTTTTCTGAAAAGCACAAGGCCAAAACTGTAAATGCGCAATCTAATTATGATTATAACACACACCCGTAAAGTCAGCAAGGTAATTTAATCAGCTTGAAAATTATTTTTGTGCGGGGTGATCAGAGTCGAATTGATCTTCGGTCTAAATCTGTATAGTCTCTGCTCTTAGGCCAATGCTGCACAAAATGCCAGTGCAGCGTTGACACAGGCATTGGGAACCTGCATAGGCAACTGCTCTTCCGGTGAAATGCGCTTCAAGCATAATTTCAATGCACTTTTGCAGTGAATGGTCTGTTGCCTTGAGCAGCTGTTCAACCACCTCTTCTGCGCTATGGCAGTTGCAATTGTAGAGCAGCGTATGCCAGTTTCCTTCACTCAAGAAGTGTTCATCAAGCAGAATATCTGGCGCCAGTTCAAGCTCTGGCAGATTGTTGTGCAAAGAATTTGTAAACATCATTTCTTTCATGATGCTGAAAATAGAAAAAGCGCCGCACATTCAGACAGACTGTCGTCTGAATGTGCGGCTTACCATGCCTGAACCTGCTAGTTTCCCCCTCCGCTTTTTGATCTGCCGCCAACTGGCGGCCTCACAATATGGTTGGGTACTGGCACAGATGGGCCGACTGGTGTTTTTCCAAACATCATGTATGCGCCAATGGCCAGCGCCACCACTACTGCAATTGCAATTGCAGCGACTACAGGGTTAATTGACTGCTTCATTGGGGGGAAGCCTCCTCTTAAGGATAGTTATTCTGTAATGGTGAAGTATTTCAGCTTCTTGCCATCGGGTGTAAGCGCCATGAGGCCCGGGCCTTTGAACGCTTTTGCATGGCCATCGAGGAAGGAGACGTTTGCAAGCCCCTGATCAAAGTTGCGCGTAGTACTCACATACGGGGCATTGATGTCGCAGGTATTGTCTACGGTGCCATTGTGGAGCGGGTTGGGGCCAAAGAAGGTCCAGTCCAGGTCAGAACCGCTGCCCGATACGAAGGTGCCGCAGTATCCGAGCCCGACATCTCCCAGTCCGCCGTTGCCATCGAAGGTGATTCCGTTCCATGCATCAAAGTTGCCTGCATCGTAAATAAAGGCATATCCTGCCGGGCGTGCTACTGCAGCCAGGGTTACGCTGGGCACTGCTGCGGTCATGGGGTTGTTCCACCACCCGCCGTAGTCTGCTGCGCCGGCTACACCGTCGTACTGTGTGCCTGCAGGCACATAGTGCTGGAACCATGCCGATGTTCGCACAGTCCATGCCGGGTCATTTGTTCCATCGAGTGCATTGTGAATGCCAACCACTCCCATCATACCGTAAGAGAGCATGTAGTCGTAGTACTGATGCGGCGGGGGTGCGCCCCAGGGAAGGGTTTTGCCCTGGTAGAAACCATCCGGATCAAAGAAGAGCTGGTAGTTTTTCACATAGGGCTGAATGTCATCCTGCCATGTATGAAAGGTAAGACCGGCGTTGCTTTTGTCTGACCCGCAGAGCAGAGGAATGGTTTCATCATAGTCCTGTACATACATCTGTACGCCGAGGTTGATCTGCTTGATATTGCTGAGGCAGACGGTTTTGCGCGCCTGTTCTCTTGCCTGTGCAAACACGGGGAAGAGAATGGCTGCCAGAATTGCGATGATGGCGATTACTACAAGCAGTTCGATCAGCGTAAAGCCGATCGCGGCGCCTCGCGCACTTTTGTTGCTTTTCATATTGAATGAGCCTCCCTGATAGAATTACGGCATCTGGTTGAGCCGCGTACAAAACAGATTTGCACACTTAACGTCCCATACTCCTGAGCGCTGTATAAGAAAAAAACCACACTGCCTGCGAGAATACGAATACAGTAAGGTAAAAACCTTAGTACTACATCGCGGTCTTTCAGGATAGTGTGGCTTCGATGCCTGCGGTGACTGCAGCAAAAACATCAGTAGTAAGGAGTTGAACTACTCACCTGTGTATATAATAACACCACTTGCCGAAATTGTCAAGATAAAAGATTTAGGGGAGTGTCTATCTTTAGCGGGTATACTTTTAGTTATGGAAAATACCTCTACTCCCACTCTGGTCTGCCCCGCTTG
>DAIDHN010000037.1 GCA_027459665.1 Chthonomonadaceae bacterium
CTCTGGCTGGCAGATACCCTCTACTCGTTTGCCAACATGGGCATCACCGGTGTGAACCTGCACGGCGGTTTTGGCGTAGGCGGCTACACCCCTATAGATGACCGTGGCGGCGTTTTTAGTGCAGCACCCGAATACTACGGCGCGCTTTTGTACCATTTGGGCGCTGTTGGGCACACCATTCCCGTTACCCTGCAGAGCACACACAACGTAAGTGCCTATGCCGGGCGCAGCACAGAGGGCACGCTGCGCATTACCATAATCAACCGCTCGCTTAGTCATACCGAGCGCATTGCAGTGGCTCTGCCAGCAGGCTATAGCAGCGGCAGGTCGCTTGTACTGCAGGCTCGTGCGCTCACCTCAAAAACCCGCATCACACTGGGAGGCTCTTCGGTATCTGCTGATGGAAGCTGGAAGCCGATGCAGGCCGGGGTGGTTCGCATTGAGCATGGCAGGGCGCTCATTGTGGTGAAACCTCTCAGCGCCGCACTGGTTACATTCAGGCGAAAACTGGGCAGGTAGGCGCTGATTTGTTGGTAACATCCTCCTGCACGCAGCTGGAGGATGTTACTGTTTCAATGGAGTTGTGCAGAAGGCTGCTGCAGGTGGTTTTGCACCAGAACCAGGGTTACCTGCCGGGTGATTACCGAGCCTGCCTGATCCAGTGCATCCACTTCCAGGGTATGCTCGCCATCGGGTGCCTTGCGGCTGTTCCAGCGGAATTGGTAGGGGGCAATATTGCGCAGGTCATAGGTTGCATCATCAATCAGAAACGCAACTGCATAAATGTGGTCAGGTTCATTGTCAGGCAGGCGTGCGTTCACCGTTACGAGGCCGTTTACTATCGGCAGGTGCCATAACTTTGCTCTTTCTGCCGCCGCCGCTGCATACTGTTTTGCATACATTTGCAGCATGCCAGGCAGTGAAGATTTTGGCGTGACGGGAATTTGTATTGCAATTATGTCTCCGTATGCCGGCTGGTAGCCATTGGGAAATGCCAGCAGTGTGTTATGCTGCATCAGCCCTGCCTGCTCTGGCTGATGCAGCAGCTGTTTCATAACATCAGTATTCATGTGCAGGTCGGTGGCAACGGTTGTATCTGGTTTGCGGGCAGGTGGAGAGCAAAATAAGGCAAATTGTATGCCTGTATGGGCGCCGGTGGCAATGGAGAATCCTGAATGTGTGGTACCATAAATTGAGTTGGCATTCATTTTAATTCGCATGTGTTGAATATTGCGGGCTAAAGAAAGCACTCTTCCTATCAATATCGGCGTTTGGTGGTTAGGCAGAAGTGCATCTACCGCTCCGTACCGGGTGTTTTGAAAGGTGATTGTGAGAAAATCGCTGTTTTGTTTGGCAGGCGCAGCTGCTTGCTGCAGACAAAAGCAGAAAAAGAATGCAACAACAGTCTGACTGAATAAAATGCGCACCATTGTATATCGCTCCTACTCGTATTTACGTTCAGAATGTTGCGTGCTGTCAGCGTGAGCATCTTTATTTCAAAGGGGCACGTATTTTGGCTGGTTCTGTTACACTCAAAGACATTGCTGTACGCGTAGGCGTTTCCAGACAGGTAGTTGCTACTGTGCTTACCGGTCGCGGGTCTGCACGTGCGGGCAGTGTTACGCGTCAGCAGATACTGCAGGCAGCACATGAAATGGGGTACCGGCCGCATGGCCCTGCCCGCTCGCTGGCTACCGGGAAAACCAGGACCATAGAGATACAGGCCCATTCGCCTGGCGACAGCCTGTACCGAGTTGCACGACACCATTTGCCGGTGTGGGGGGCTGTGGCAGAGGCATGCCAGCAGAGAGACTACAGGCTGCTGCTGGTATCGCGCCAGAACGACAGCAATGAGGTGCCGCTGCGCAATTTGCTTGAACGCAATGTAGACGGCGTTATTTTGATGGGGGTTTCTGATCTCGCTGTACTGCATACCGCACGTGAAGCAGGCATACCTGCAGTATGCATAAACCCGGAAATGGCTCGCGAACTGCTGGTGGAAGCAGGCTTTGATGTGGTGGATTTTGACAATGCCGGAGGAGTGCAGCAGGCGCTGGAAAAACTGGTGGAACTGGGACACCGCAATATCGGGTTTGTGAGAGGCAGGTCTTCCAATCAGGATTTTGAAGAGAGGTGGCGCGCCTACTGGCGGTTTATGAATCTGAACAGTCTGCCTGTGCGCTCTGAGTTTGTTTGGGAGGCAGTGCCGAGTTTTACCAGCGGCAGGCAAATAGGAGAACAGATAGCAGTGCTGCACCAGAAGCCTACTGCCCTGCTTGCTGCATCAGACGCACTTGCACTGGGCATTCTTCACTCGCTGATGAAGGCGGGCATTGCTGTACCCAAAGAGATCAGCCTCATGGGGTTTGATGATGTGGAAGCGGCTGCCTATGTCTATCCTGACCTGACTACCGTGAAACTGGACTGGGGAGGGCTGGGGAAACTGGGGGCGCAGAGGCTGTTCGACCTGCTTTCAGATACCGGCATAGAGCAGCCTGCTGCCCTGTGCCGGTATCCTGTGCATGTTGTGTGGCGGGGGTCTTGCGAACCTCCTGCATACTAGTCTTTTCCTGAACCTGGCTTCACTTCTGAAGAATCGCCGTTCGGGTTGCTGTTGGCAGGCTTGAGTACGGGCGGCCCGGTATCGGGATGCCTGTTTATTTCCTGCATAAGCACTTTTACTGCTTCCAGCAGCTGCGGGTCTTCATGGTCTGCTGCCTCTTCGGGGGTAATGTGCACGGTAATGTCTGGCTTTACACCCATATTTTCCAGGTTAGTGCCGTTTACTGTGTACCAGCCAACTTCGGGCATTCTGAAGTGGGTTCCATTCAGAAGCGTTCCATCTCTTGTGCCGATGACATAGCCCGGAGTTGCAACTCCGACGATTTTACCGAGTTTCAGGGTGTGAAAAATCTCGGGAAAAATCTCTGCATCGCTATATGAGTGCTGATTGATAAGCAGCACAATGGGATGCGTGAATGCTCGAACCGGCTGCGACTGCACCAGACCATCGCGCTGGCGTTCATAGGCATAGATTTTCTGTGCAAGTGCCTGTACAACCTGGTTGTGTGTATTGCCGCCGCCGTTGTTGCGTACATCCAGCACCAGGCCCTCTTTGCGAATCGCTGTAGTGTAGAGCTGCTGCAGAAATTTCTTAAGCGAAGGCTGGTCCATGGCTTCTATCTGAATATAAGCCAGTTTTCCATCTGAAAGTTTGTTGACTAGTTTTTGCATGCGCTCTATGTGGTTGCGGTAGCGTATGCCTCCCAGTGCGCCTTCGGGCACCGGCCTAATGGTAACGGTGTGCGCTCCTGCTGAAACCGGCTGCTTGTTTACTTCCAGCGTGAGCGGCTTGCCCGCCTTGTTTTGCAGCAGTTTATAGAAGTCTTCTGTCAGCACGACCGGCTTTTTGTTGATAGAGAGAATGTAGTCGCCGGGGTGCAGCATCGACCTGGGCTTGTCTGCAGGGCCGTGAGGCAGCACATTCAGTACCTTGATGCCAGGGCCAGGGTAGTTGTAATCGTAGGTTACTCCCAGTGTTGCTACCTGAATACCTGGGCTGCCAAATGAGGGCGAGATTTCAGAGTGAGAGGAGTTTACTTCTCCTATCATTTCAGAAAGCACGTTGGCAAACTCGAATGGGGTACCAACACCGTCAAGAAACTTTTCGTATTTATTGTGCAGGGCCAGCCAGTTCACCCCGTTCATATGCCTGTCGTAAAATGCAGCTCCGAATCTGCGGTACAACTCATTGAATGCCTGCAGATTAATCTGCTTTTCGTTGTAGGTGTAAATGGCGTTGAAAGAAATCTGCTGCGGCTGCGCAGGGGGGCCAGGGGGAACCGGTAGTGAGCGCGGTATGCCGTCTGGCGACAGATAGAAGAAGCGATGTCCGTCTGGTGTGAACTCCAAATCTGAGTTGTTGCCTTCGTTTTCGGGGCCGAATATGCGCATGAGGGCGCTGCCGTCTACGTTTACTACCCAGAAACCTCCTGCAGCGTGAAACACAATGCGCTGTCCATCTGGCGTAATGGCATAGTCATCTACAGGGGCGGGGGTGTCTATGATGGATGCGCGTTTTCTAATTCCGTCAAAATTGATGGCAACTGCCTTGCCTGTGTTCTTGCCGCCTTCTTTTAGCAGCGGCAGGCGGTAGAGCTGAGGCGGGCCGTTTTTATCTGAAATGTATATAAGATACTTGCCATCGCTGGTAAAGGTAGGGCCGAAATTGAAGTTGGGCATGCGGGTAATGTTTACCGGGTTTCCGCCTGCCGCCGGCACTACCCAGACATCGGTGATGTCGTATCTGTCCTGGCGTGAATACGCGATCCATTTGCTGTCGGGCGACCAGTTGAGCGAATCGATTCCATTTCCGGCCTGCCCCAAAAAGCGTTCGGGGGTTTTTCCATCTGCGTTTACCACATAGAGGCCAGGTTTTGCCCCCGATTTTACAAAGGCTATTACCTTGCCATCGGGCGACCAGTCTGGCAGATGCTCTTCAGGCACATCGTTGGTGAGCCGGGTAATGTTTCCGGTTGCAACGTTGATGGTATACAAATCAGACTGGTTGCCCACATCTGAGGTATAGGCAAGCGTTGTGCCATCGGGCGACCATGCAATTTGGGCATTGTGTGCGATATTGTGAGTAATGCGGGTTGCATCTCCTCCGTTTGAGGGCACTGTCCATATTTGCCCTCTTAGCACCAGCGCCAGGGTTTTGCCATCTCTCGAAAGCTCACTGTACTCGGCATGGTCGTGCAGAGTAACCTGTTTGTCTACACTCTGCGAATTATCGTCTGATGCATAGATAGTGAGTTTTTGCGGCTGTTTGCCGGGTGTAAGCGTATAGATGTACCCATTGTAGAGGTAGCAGATCACATTGGCATCTCTGGCAGCATCGGGCCAGCGCACTGCATCGCTTGTGTAGTGGGTAAGAGCCACTGGTCTGCCCCCCTGCACCGGAATGCGCCAAAGATTGGGCGTATTCACACTGCCCAGAATAGTAGTCACATAGACATACTTGCCGTCTGGCGCGGCCAGAGGGAACAGCTGCTGGGTAACTGTATGCAAAAGAAAGCGCGCATCATTTTTGCCAGGGGTTTCAACCATTGTCTGGGCTGCCACGCTTCCCCGGTACCATGCCCTGTTCCAGGGTTCGCCTTCCCGTGTGCATACCAGTTGTTTGCCATCTGGCAGATAGCGCCCAAAGTAAAGGTTTTCAGAGTCATGGGTGAGTTGTTTGAGGCGCAGGTTGAGCAGGTTCAGTGAAAAGAGCGCTTCTCCCCTGGTATCTCTCGAAGTTGATGCCAGCAGCAGATGTTTGCCATCCGGCGCCCAGTCGTCTACCAGACTGTTGATTACTGTAACCTGTTTAGGTTCTCCTCCTGCAGCAGGAATCAGAAAAACCTGCACGCCTCCTGCCCGAAGGCTGTTGAACGCGATCCATTTTCCATTGGGCGACCAGTGCGCCTCGTAATCAATATTCTGATTGGCAGTGAGGCGTACAGCGCTTCCGCCCGAAGCAGGTACTGTCCAGAGGTTTCCCCTGTAGGTAAAGCAAATTGTTTTGCCATCGGGAGAAAGCGACGGCCAGCTCATGCCGCGAATTGGGTGCGGCTGCGGCAGATTGAGCAGGCCCGAATTGGGGAGAACGGGAGGCGGCGGCACTGCCTGAGGGGCGGTGGGAGTGGGTTTTTGAACCTTGGGCGGCGCCTTTACGTTTGCCTGAGCGGAAGTGATGGAAAATGCTGCAAGTAGAGACAGGATAAACGAACGAGAGATTCCTGTGCTGCAAAAGCCCTTCATGATGCCTCCTGGTTGGAATATGGCGAATGTGCGTCTGGTGTTGTATAAGACGCCTGACTTTCTATAGACAATACATCTACAGGAAGGTTACGTATTAAAGAGGGACTTTTATTACCATCTGTGCCGAAACCTGTTCCAAAAGCTCCTGAATAAGAGTATCTGTGCTGATTTCTTCTGCCTGGCCTTCAAAATTGAGCAGAACCCGGTGCCTCAATGCCGGCAGAGCAGCCGCTTTCAAATCATCTATGGCAACATTGAATCTGCCAGCCGCCAGCGCCCTTACTTTTGCGCATGCAACCAGCGCCTGCGCCCCGCGGGGGCTGGCTCCGTACCGCACAAACTTTTTGATGTTAGAAGTAGCAAGCTCTGAGCTGGGGTGTGTGCCCAGCGCCAGCCGAATTGCGAAGTCGCGCATATGCGGTGCCAGAGCGGTTTGCCTGCAAAACTGTCTGTACCCCATTATGGTCTCCGCGTCTATGACAGGCTGCGGCATTTCCTGCCCTGCGCCGGTAGTTCTATCCAAAATGGCCTCCATCTCCTCAAAGCTGGGTGAAGGAACCAGCAGCTTGAGCAGAAACCTGTCGAGCTGTGCTTCGGGCAGGGGGTATGTGCCTTCCTGCTCGATGGGGTTTTGCGTGGCCAGCACAAAAAAAGGCTGGGGGAGCATGTGAGCAGCGCCGCCTGCTGTAACGCTCTGTTCCTGCATTGCTTCCAGCATGGCAGACTGCGTTTTGGGGGTGGCGCGGTTGATTTCGTCAGCCAGCACAATAGAGGCGAATACGGCGCCCGGTTGAAACCTGAAGGTTCTTTTGCCCTCATCGGTTTCTGAAAGAATAGTGGTGCCTGTGATGTCGGAGGGCATTAGATCGGGTGTGAATTGAATGCGCGAGAAAGAGAGGCGCACGCATTGCGCCAGTGTGCGAACCAGCAGCGTTTTACCCAGCCCCGGCACCCCTTCGAGCAGCACATGCCCGCCGGCAAACAGGGCGGTGATTACTCCTTCCAGTATTTCTTCCTGGCCTACAATGGCTTTTTGCAGCTCGCTTCTGATCCTCTGAAACGTTTTTTGAAACTCTGCAGCCTGTTCTTCCACGTTCATAAACTTTTCTGCTCCTATTTGCTGTTTGGCAGCCCGGCAAAGTAATTGTGCACCTGTTGTTTGAGTGAGGCAGGCACCCGCTGAATAACGAGTGCAGATTCTGCTTCCCGTTTACCAGTTTCTACTGCCTGGTAGAGAGGAGAGAAAGCGATGTTCGGCGTGGGTGCGCCGCGTGTAATGATGGTAAGCTGGTCTCCATTGCGCGATTTGCCGCCTTTTATCTGGCCGTTTGGCAGTACATCAGGATGTTTATGAGCCATCATTTTGAGGTACTTGGTGAAAGCAGAGAGAGAGCCTTTTTTCCCTTTTCCGCTCACGGCCTGCCTGCCAGCGTAGGTAAGTTTTGCATTGGGATGTGCCGGGGCAATTCCTGGGGCATATCTGGCCCCCAAACCGTTGATGCCGCTGCCCGGTTGGTGCATGCCAAAATAGGTGACGTCTCCATTCTGATTCTGCATGGCCAGCAGCATCTGCTCAAGAGCCTGCGAGTCGAGAGCGTGCGCCCTGCCTGCTTTCAACTGCCCTGCAAGGTGTTGCATTTGTGCTGCAATACTCTGCATTGCACTGCCAGACAGCGGCACATTTGAAAAAGCGCCAGGCTGTGCCAGCCCCTGCATTTGCCTAGACATCTGCATCATCTGTTCTGCCTGCTTCCGGCTCATGCCCGCCATTTTCATGGCGCTGCCAAGCGCAGCAGAAAGCTGCGCCATCTTACTCATTTCAGTCTGCGTCAGCCCTCCCTGTTTCAGGGCAGCTGCCAGCTGCTGCATGGCTTTTTGCATTTGCGCGGCGTTGTTTGCCTGCATTGCCTGCTGCATTTTTTGCACTGCCTGCAAAGCCTTGCGCATAGCGGCAGAGGGGGCCGCATGCGGAGGATGCATATGCGCGTCATTGCCTGCCCCCTGCTGCGGCCGGTTTTGCTCCCTATGTTTCTTTGCCTCATTCAGTGCTTGCTGCAGCAGTCTGGCCGCCTGTCTTTGTTGGCTGAGCGATGATTGTTTCGATATTTTGTTGAGCATTTCTTTCATCTGGCTGGTCAATTGCTGGCGCTGCAGCTGGGCTTGTTCGGGGCTGACTTTGTTGTGCTGCATGGCATCTGCCAGTCTTTTCAATTCTCTGGCAATTTGGGCTGTGCCGGGCTGAGGGTGTTTGCCTGCTGCCAGCTTGGCCAGAGATGCAATTTTTAGCATGATGCGCGCCTGCCTGTGCATTTCTGCATAATCTGCCTTCTTTTTGCTGCTCCAGAAATAAGGAAGCGGCGGCAGAAAGTAGAGAAAAAAGAGGAGGAGCAGGGCAGGCGCAGCTGCGTAGAGCGACCGGGGCGGGCGCAGCGGAAACAGCTGCTTTATATTCAGACTGTCGGCGTATTTGCCTGCATCTGCCAGCAGGGCAGCATGAAAATCGATGGCGGATGACTGCAGAAGCAGCGCACTGCTGAGCCGCTGCTTCAGATTGGCTCTTTCTTCGGTGATGCAGGCGGTTTTTAACGGTGAAAGCGGATAGAACAGGGCAAACAGCGCTCCGCACAAAGCGCCGCCAGTTATCAGCATGACTGCCGTGAAGACAGAAGGCGGGTGAAACAAGCCTGCATGAGCCAGAAGCGACCAAAGAAGCGCTGCAGCGGCAGCTGCCAGTACGCCTAAAGGCAGAGTGCGTACCAGTATGAGCAAGCGTATGCGCCGCGCCGCTTTTTGCAGCATGCTGTGCAGCGGGGGTGAAACCAGATTCATGCCCGCTGCACCTCCTGCATCTCTTCTTCCAAACTGCGTACTGCACTAGAGCGAAACCTGCGGCCATAGAGCATTAGCCCTAAAAGGTGAATGCACCCGGTGATGAACCAGATGGCAGCTACACTGCCGGCGAGCATGCCGCTGGTGCTGCCGGCATGACTTTGCAGCAGAGAGGCAGTGGGAGATAGCTGAAGGAATGGAAGAAGCGGGTTGAATGCAGAAAGAATACTTTTTAGAATAGGTGGTGCGCTGTGAACCAGCAGGAATATCCAGCCGACCAGAATAAGCATGACAGGCACAAAACCCGAAAGCAGCCTGCTGTTAAAAATTGACCCGTAAAACATGCTGCACATTGCAATTCCAAATGTAACTGCCAGCATCATGCCCAGAATGGCGGGTGCGCCCAGCCCATTCAGATGCGGGTCGTGCAGCCAGGCAGGGGCAAGCCCTGTGGTGATGCTGTTTGCAGAAAGGAGGTGCGGAGGCAAGCCGATGAGCGTGATGAACTGCTTCATGCCGATGAGGTAAAAATAGAGCGGGTACATAACGCACTGCCCCACGCAAAGCAACAACACAAACGGCAGCGCAGATGCAGTGCAGTTGCTTTTGAAACCTGCTTTGCTAAACCCCCACCGCAGCCTTTGCAGAAGGTTGCTGCACTCCCATGCAGAGAGTGTGCCTGCAGTGTAGAAAAGAGTGAGTATGCACTGCATGAAAATAAACAGACACAACAATGCAGCAGGCGGTGAGATAGCGGTGAGTATGCTGCCGTGAGAAAGGAGTGATGTATACCATGTACTGCAAAAAAGCAGCGAGAGATACATATAAAGAACAAGCGAGAGTATTCTGAGTGCAAAACCCTGACGCTTTGGAAAGGATTCGAGTTGCGCGCCTGCTGCAGCGCACAGCAGGATACCGGAGAGCAGACATAGAGAACTGCCCCCGACTCCCTTCCAGAGAGAGAGGCCAAACAGCGTGGAACTGGAAGTGAGGCCAGTGAGAATATCTGAAACAGGGCTGGTAATGAGTATGATCGGGTTGTGGTACTGAAAAGATAACAGCCCCATATAGCCTAATATCATGGTGAGGAAATACGGTACAAACAAGCTGCTGTAGCTGAACATCACCGCAGACACCGTGGTTTTGCAGCAGGATGACCAGTAAATTCCCAGGGAAGCCATGAATACAGAGGCGCTGAACAGGGTGAGGCATGTTTGAAAGATGCTGCCGGGCGATACCCCTCCGAATAGAAAACAGATGGAGCAAAGCGGTATGGTAGTGAGGATGAGGAGCAGCGTGAATGCAAGGGCTGTTGCCATTTTGCCTGCGATGAGAGAGCTTTTCTTAAGCGGAGTCATGGTGAGCAGATCTAGGGTTCGCTGCTCTTTTTCGAGCGTTATAGAGCCGGCAGTGATGGCGGGAGAGATGATGATTACCATAAGAAATTCGATGCTGGCAAGTGTTCTGAAGGTAATCTGGCCGATGATGGCAGCGCCAATGAATGAGCCTTTTCCGTGTGCCGAATAGTCAAAAAAGCCTCGAAAACCACTGCTGCCATATAAACCCAGCAGAAACAGTATCAGAATGCCCAGATAAAAGAAAAGCAGCCCAAATGCCCTTCCGCCGCGCATGCGCGATCTCAATTCCTTCACAAGTACAGGATGTGAAAAAAATTCCTGAATGGTAGAGAGCATTAGGCCACCTGCCCTTTAGTCACTCTCATAAACAGGTCTTCCAGGTCTGTTTCGGGGGTAAAGAAAGAGCGCACCTGTATGCCCGCCTGTACCAGCGCCTGCAGTACAGCGTATTCTTCTTCTGGCGGGCCAATGTATTGAAACTGCAGAGTGCAGCCGCGGGGCATTTGCAAGCTGCCTTCGGCGATTTTATGGTTTTCGGCACAAATGGAGGGCGTCTGAACCAGTTCAGGCATCTGCTGCAGCATATGCAGCGCCTGCTCAGCGTTCGCTTTCACTGTGAGTGTGATGCTCTGGTAGCCACGCACATTTTGCGCAAGCGTTTTTACGTCTCCCTCTACAATCATTTTTCCGCGCTCTATAATGCCTATTTTGTTGCAAAACTCTTCCATTTCCGGCAGAATGTGCGAAGAGATGAGAATGGTTTTCCCCATTGCCTGCAGCTCTTTCAGCAGCTCTCGTATCTCTATGCGCGCACGCGGGTCAAGGCCGGAAGCGGGTTCATCCAGCAGCATCACAGGCGGATCGTGTACCAGTGTTTTTGCAAGGCAGAGGCGCTGTTTCATTCCTCTTGAAAGCGACTCAACGTACGCATCTTTCTTCACGCTCAGGTCGGTCAGTTCCAGTACATCGCTGATGATGCCTGGACGTCTGTCTTTTGGAATTTTGTATGCCGCCGCAAAGAAATCGAGGTATTCCCACACTTTTATATCGTCGTATACCCCAAAAAAATCTGGCATGTAGCCAATGAATCCTCTTGCTCTGCCCGGCTCTTTCAGAGCATCTACACCGTTTACCCGCACGGTTCCTGCAGAGGGAAGCAGCAGGGTGGCAATGATTTTGATAGTGGTGGTTTTGCCGGCTCCATTGGGGCCAATGAACCCGAAAATATCTCCTTTTTCCAGCTGAAGGTTCAAATTGTCGAGTGCAGTCAGGGTGTCTGAACCGGTTTTGTACACTTTGCACAGATTATTGAGTTCCACCATTGCCATAGAGAGTCCCTCCGGGTTTTTACATTCCCTGCACTGGTTTGCGCAGTTTTGCTATAGAAACAGCCAGCAGCACGGTTGCCAGCAGCGTGAGCAGAAACAATGCCATTGTGAATGAGAGAACATCTGCAGGGCTTTGGTTCTCTGCAAGGGAATGTTCAAAAAACAGCACAAAAGGGTTGAGCCAAACAAGAGAAGGAACCAGTCCGCTTAGCAGCCCTGTTCCGATGCAGAACAACCCGAAGAGCGTTGTGTATGAAGCAAGTATTGCATAGAGCGACCGGCTAAGCAGGTTTGAGAAGAAAACGGAGAGAGCCAGTATAAAGTACCCTATGAGAAATTGCGTGAGATAGGTTTGGAAAAACTGTATGAACGGGTAGTGTGTGCTGTGCGCTATCAGGCGCGCCCATATGAGAATATTGATGGGCAGCAGGGGAAGCAGCATTGCTGCAAACAGGAGCAGAGACGAGAGCAGCTTGCCCACAATAATCTCGGCGCTGCTAAGCGGGGTGAACAGAAGCATTTCGAGAGTTTGCTGTTCTCGCTCTTTTGATATAATATTTCCGGCTGTGCCTGGCAAAATCAACATGAATGCAGTAAACTGCAGCCCCATTATTACCTGCCAGACAGAGTAGGCGACACTTTGGCTTGCACCAAACAGAATGTAGCGGCCTGTTAGAAGGTACAACACCAGCAAAAACAGAGCCGTAATCACAAGCCCGGCAATTCGGGCCGATTTATCGTTGCGCAGTTTATAGCGCAAAAGCTCTTTGCGCAGCACAGGGTTGTTCCACATTTAGCCGTCTCCTGTAGAGTGATGGTGCATGTATGCAGGGAAATTGGAGAGTGGAATATGCACTATGAGCAGCGACGCCTGTTTGCTGACTACTGTGGAATGAGGTATGTCGAACTGCACCACCGCCTTTGGCAGCCATGCAAAGAAGTGCAGAGCGGGGTACGGTCTGGCAAAGTTGCTGATTACTGAATCGGTGTTGTAGACTGTCTGCGGGTTGATGCCATGTTTAGCTGCAGCCTGCAGATTGAAGCCTGCAGGTGGGTGGCCTGCGGGATAAACTGGAGCAAGCGCAGCAGTGTGCCACGAATAGGCGGAATCGGAGTGCTGTATTGCGGCCAGCTGCGCAGAGGTGAAATTTGCTGTAACAGACTGCCCGGGCTGAAGAGTTCCCAAAGGGTGTGTTTCAAGAACACACTGTTCTACAGGAAAAGAATTTTTGTTGGTGATTGTAAACCCGAACAGGTTTTTTGAAATTTTTGCAAGCTGCACATGAATGCCGCCCGACCGTATAGTGAAGCTTTGGTATATGAAATGAGATGTCCAGACAGGCACAAAGAGCTTTTGTAGAGAGGAATGGGCGGCACCGTAATAAAAGACGCTGCGATGTGCCGGGGGAATGAGATAGGGATTGCCCGGTTGACGGGGAATGCCCGGAACAAAGCTGTTTTTGAAGGCATTTTGCACGTGCAAAACAACCTTGTAGTACGAGCTGCGAGGTGAATAGATGCTGGCAAAAATAGTCCCTGCCATATGCCCCGAGTTTGCTGTGGTTTCGAGGTAGGTAATGCTGCGCAGAGTGAGCGGTGCGTTTTTGAGGATGCGCCCGAACAGGTAGGCGCCTGCGGTGAAGAGGAGGATGCATGCTGGTATGGTGACCCAGCTCCACTCCAGACGGTCGAGTTTTTTGAGAATCAGATAGTTTACCGGTGAAATCAGCAGCAGATAGGCGATACAGAAAAAAGCGACTACTTTTATACTTGGAACAGAAGCGGCTTTTGAACCAGACAGGCTGTTTAAGATATACGACGAGTGAGCAGCTATGTCTGGCATTCTGGGCAGTATGGGCACAGGGTGTCTGCCTGCCGTGTCGAGCAGTTTCCAGAGCGCAATTCTGCCGGGCCACCGGTTGAGGTCAGAATCGAGCAGATCGAATGAGGTGAAAACCACTTTTCCGCTGCCCCTGGAGATAGTGCTGATGAGTGGCTGCCCTGCATGCGTTGAGGCAAACACAACAGCGCCCGGCATGAGCTTGCCTTCTGTGAGAGCGAAGCCTGCTGCAGAAGTAAGCGGGGCATACTTTGGCAGTGCATCAAACTTGAGAACATGTGCTGTACTTACCTGCTGCGGCTTGATGGGAAGCATCTGCTGCAGGGCGGGGTTTTGAAGGTGTGTGAGGTTTGCCCCCCCCGAGACGATAAGCGTTCCGCCGAGATACACATAGTTTTGCAGTGCAGAGATTTGCATGGCGGTGAGAGAGCTGAGCGGCTGATCTGCCAGGACAATTCTGCTGAATGCAAGATAGCCTTCGGCAGAATTGGGCAGGTCTCTGGCATCGGGGGCAGTCACCATTTCGCTTTGCAAGCCTGTTGCAAGGGGCTGTGCAGCGAGCAGGTTGATTTGAATGGCAGTCAGCGGGGCGCTGTTTTGTGCAAGCACCATTACTGCGTGCTGGTTCACAGGGTTGAAAGTAGGTTTGAAGGTGAGGGGCGCCCCGGTCTGCTGTCCGTTTTGAACGATGCTGATGGTGCATTTGTACCGATTGTACTGCTGAAAGCTCAGCATATAGGCTGTGCGGGTGATTGGGAGAAGAAAGTTTTCTATCAGATGCACCTGTCCGCCTGGCAGGGTGATGTTGCGCAGAAAAAGCTGTCGAACGTTGCTGGCGGTTAGCTGCACCTGTATTTGCGCCAATCCCTGCGGTGCTGTACCTGTAACAGAAAGTGATAGCTTTGCCCAGCACTCATAATAAGGGCTGACAGTAAATTGCATGCCATTTGCGGTGCCAGGCGCGATGGCAATTTTCAACTCTGCGGCGCTGCTTCGGGGCAGGCAGCAGAATATCATTAGAAAAAGCGCCGGGAAGCTAGCCTCCGGCCGCCTCAAGCACCTCATCTGAAATATCGAAGTTGGCATACACGTGCTGTACATCTTCATCTTCTTCAAGGCGCTCCAGAAGCCTGAGCATTTGCTGTGCATCCTTCCCCTCCAGGGCAACCGTATCTGCCGGCTCCATAGTATATTCAGCGCTTACTATGGCAATGCCTGCTTTCTCTACTGCCTCACGCACAGAGGCGAAATCTTCTGGCTGCGCCACCACTTCAAAATGTTCCGGGTCGGTGCGCAGGTCTTCGGCGCCAGCTTCTGTAACGAGTGCGAACAGCGTATCTTCATCGGTAGCCTTTGTATCCACTACAATCAGCCCTATGGGATGAAAGCGGTATGAAACGGAGCCAGACTCGGCCATTCGGCCTCCGTTTTTGGTGAAGATATTGCGCAAATTGGCCACCGTGCGGTTTTTGTTGTCTGTAGCGCATTCTACCAGAATGGCGGTGCCGCCGGGGCCATACCCCTCGTAGGTCACCTCATCGTAAACGGCCCCATCGATTTCCCCTGTGCCGCGCTGTATCGACCTGCGAATATTGTCCTGCGGCATAGAGTTTTCTCTTGCCCTCTGTATCGCAAGGCGCAGTCGAAGGTTGGTATCGGGCGTGCCGCCGCCCGCCTTTGCGGCCATAATGATTTCTTTCGCCAGTTTGGTAAACAGGTTGCCGCGTTTTGCATCCTGAGCGCCCTTGCGCAAACGGATGTTGTGCCATTTGGAATGCCCGGACATTAAGGTTCTCCTCCATGCTGCACTGTAGTGCTGATTTGCATATTGTACAATTAGAGAGGATTATACTCCATGTTTCCTTTGTGCTTCCATGCCGCCATACTGTTTTCAGCTGCCTGGCGTCTAAAGCGCCGCCGAATTACCTGTTGTTTTGATGGGTGCGCCAGTACTGCATAAGCGTGACAACCAGTTTCTGCGCCATAGCGGTGGCATCTGCCAGGCCCTTGTCATCTATCCCCTGGTTGAAGGCGACCATAATGGCGATGTCGTGCTGCGGATACAACCAGATGGAACAGTAGTTGAGCGTGTTGGAACCGTCGTGGGTAAGCACCGGTTTTTCATGTGCAGCGCCGGGCAGCGTCAGCCAGCCGTCCGCGTAGCTGCTGCCGGGCAGAGGGGTGTGCAGACGCTGTAAAATGTGAGCATTCAGCAGCCCGTTTTTCCCTTCCTCCCCTCGTAAATGAAGTGCGGCAAATTTCGCCCAGTCGGTGATAGAGCAGTGCACCAGAGCGGCGGGGGCAATGCAGACCGGGTTATCGGCCAGCGGGCCGGGAGGGATGGCAACATGATGCCCATGAGAAACTATGTGTTCCCACAACCCTTGTTTGCGTGTTGATGCCATTGGCCCATAGCCAGCGGTTGTCATGCCGAGAGGCTCAAAAAGGTCGGTCTGCATCAGTTGTTCCCAGCTGATACCTGCTACGGTTTCTTCTATAAAGCCCAGCACTGCATAGTTTCGGTTGGAGTAGAGAAAGGTTGTGCCGGGGGCATTCACCGGCTTTTCCTGCAGCACTGCTTTTACATAGGCAGCGCGCTGCTGCGTTGGTGAACCGGGCAGCTGGTGAAGCTGCAGCATATTGACAGAGGGCAGGGCGGTATCTGCCGAAAACCCTGTTCGCTGCTGCATTAGCTGCTCTATGGTGAGTTTGCGGTAGGCAGGCTGCATTACTTTGGCATACATGGGCAGGGCCTGTGCCAGCGTGGTGTTCCAGTGCAGTTTGCCCTGCTGTATCAGCAGTCCGGCCAGGGTAGCCGTCATTGCTTTTGTGTCTGACCCCAGATGAAAGGCATCATTGGGCTGTGCGGGGTCTTTTTTGCCCCAGATGCGCACTCCGGTTACACCGGTGGCCAGCAGCCTTTCACCAGATGTGATGGCTACTCCCAGGGCGGGCAGCTGCATCTGCTTTCTCAGCGGTTCAATCACCTTGTTCAGATTCAGCACCCTGTGCGTCAGTGTGTCTGCCTGGTAGGCCGCGGCATCTGCAGAAAGCGGCGCATGAATGTGCGACAGCATGGAAAAAGCCATGAGACCTGCCCCCAGGTTTGCAAGAGCAATTTTGGCGAAAAACATGCAATCTCCCATTATTGTAGTTGTTTTGGTCTGGACGGATGTTTTTGCCAGATGGTTTCACGGAATGTGTGCTGCAAGCAGTTTTTGCTGGAACCACGCCCGTATGTTGAATACAAGCATTGGGTTCAGTACATGCGAGGCATCTACCTGATTTACCACCATATTTTTATCGTTTGCTGCTGCGCGCAACAGCGCCTGCGAGGCTTCTGGCGGGATAATCTGATCGTATTTTGCAGTAAAAATGAGTAGCGGGCGGGGGGCTATGCCGCCTATGTAGTGAACGGGGTCGGTAATGCTGGTTACGTTTTCTACGGTGCGCATAAGCTGCGGGGTGATTTTTATGGGCCAGTGCTCGCGAAGTATGGGGTACCTTGCGATGTGGCGCACCACATCGGTGAGGTCTCCACCGGGCACCGCCAGGCAAAACACAGCCACTCTCTTGTCTACTCCGCCAAACACAGCGCCAAGCATGGCCCCCTGCGAGAACCCCAGGTACCCCAGCTTGTGCACATCGATGTCTTTTCGGGTTTGCAGGTAATCTACCGCCCTGCGCAGGTCTATTACTGTTTGCACCCAGGCGTCTCTGGCTGTGTACGAATTTGGCAGAAAGATATCGCCGCTTTTGCCCGGCACCCTGCGCGCTCCGCAGTATTGCGCATCAAGAGACAGCGTGGCGCAGCCGATTTGGGTAAGCGCAATGGAGCTGGCTTTTACATAGGAGGAATCTTTGTTGCCGCCGGAACCGTGCATGAGCAGAACGCAGGGGTAGGGGGCTTTGCCCTGGTCGGGCAGAGCGAGAATGGCGGGCACTGTCTGATCGTGTACCGATTGAAAGTGAACCAGAAAGCGCCGGGCGGTAGGCAGGGTATCGAGCGGGGTGATGACTGCATTCAGCGGCAGGCTTGAATCGTAGCGAAACCATTGCAGGCGCATGGCCTGAATTTGCTGCCGGCAGCTGTTTTTTGCAGCGGGCGCCGCTGTCGCTGCCGCTGTGATCAGCAGAAGCGCTGCAGGGAAAAGTACACGAAACAGAATGGTTTTTTTCATAATGGTAGTATGATACCTTGATGATACATATCAGTATGCACACTGCCCAGGGCACAGCCTGCTTGTGCGCTGCCTGAATGACAGTACTAAAGGCAGAGATGTGCAGCTGCAATGAAAGATAGTGAAAATGAAGCACGCAGTTTTTTTGGGAGACCCGCAGCGCATAGAAATGGTGTACAGCCCAGACAGGAGGGAGCGTGCCGCGCAGCTTTCCCAGCTCTATTCGCCCGTTGTTACGCGCAGCACCATGAAAGAGCATGCAGAGGCTTTGGCCAGTGCAGATGTGCTGCTTTCTACCTGGGGCATGCCTTTGCTAACTGAAGAGGAGCTGAACCTGATGCCTTCTCTTCAGCTGCTGCTGTATGCTGCCGGCACGGTGCAGCCATTTGCAGCGCCTCTGCTGAATCATGGAGTGCGCATAGTGAGCGGCTGGCGCGCCAATGCAGAGCCAGTCGCTCATTTCACCCTGGGGCAGATACTGCTCTCTCTGAAGGGGTATTTTCGCAATGTGCGTGAATTTACCGGTGGAGATGCGAGCTTTCGCGCTGCGCATCGCGGTCCGGGGGTGTGCCGTGAAACTGTTGCTCTGCTTGGCTTTGGCGCTGTGGGAAGGCGGGTGAGAGAGCTTTTGATGCCATTTGAACTGGATGTGCTGGTTTACGATGCTTTTTTGCAGGAAGAGACTGCGCAGCAGCTGCAGGTGCGCCGAGTCACTCTGGAAGAGGCGTTTGCGCAGGCGCGAATTGTTTCCAATCACCTGCCAGACAAACCGGCTACAGAAGGGCTGCTCAGCAGGCATCTGTTTCAGTTGATGGGGGAGGGGGCAGCTTTTCTGAACACGGGCAGGGGGCGTACTGTAAACAGTGCAGACCTGGAAGCCGTAATGCGACAGCGACCCGATCTCACTGCCCTGCTGGATGTTACCTGGCCGGAGCCTATGCCTGCCGACAGCCCGCTGAGGCAGCTGCCCAATGTGCTGGTAAGCTCGCATATCGCCGGAGCAGTAGGGAAGGAAACAGGCCGCATGGCGGATATCTGCCTGGATGAACTGGAAAGGTATTCATCCGGCCAGCCATTGCAGCATGAAGTGACTGGTGAAATGCTGACAGCGCTCGCCTAGCCCGGATTATTTTATGAAGCAAATAAAATGGTGTTACGTGATATTGTTAGGGAATTTCTCAGCAGGTCGCTGCTCAGAAACCGCCCTATGCTCGTATCGTAGTACCTGAGACCAGGCACATTGGCTAGTATTACCAGGTTTTCTTAAAATACGAACGGGGACAAGGTGATGCATTGTTGCGAATGCAGCAACGGCAGAAAAAATTACACAGACTTACTGCTGGAATTTGGTAAAATGTCTGCTAAATCAATATTCCTGGCTAAACCTGCCTGCGGCAAAAGAGTAAGGCAACAGCGCCGCATCCCCTGTGCGTATAAATAATGATGAAGAGATTGTTTGAGAACGTCCCATTTTTAATTGAAAAGGAATAGACGTATGACTTCCTCCTCTGCTCTGGAAGAAGCAGTTGAATTTGCAGAAAATCCTGAACCCCGATGCCCCTGTGTGCTTTTGCTCGACACCTCCGGCTCTATGAACGGGCCGGCGCTGGATGCACTGAACGAGGGGTTGAAATCGTTCAAAAACGATCTGGTCAAAGACCCTCTTGCATCTAGGAGGGTGGAAGTAGCTGTGGTAACATTTGACAACGAAGTGCGTGTGGTGCAGGATTTTGTTACCGTTGACCAGTTTGACCCTCCCGGCCTCACCGCCGGCGGCATGACGCATATGGGAGCGGCCATTCACAAGGCGCTTGATATGGTAGCCGCCCGCAAGCAGCAGTACCGCTCCAATGGAGTGGCCTACTACCGTCCCTGGGTGTTTCTGATTACCGACGGCGCACCGCAGGGCGAGCCTGATGATGTGGTGGAACAGGCAGCCCAGCGTGTGAAAAGCGATGAAGCCGGGCGCAAGGTGGCGTTGTTTGCAGTAGGTGTGGAAAACGCCGACATGAACAGACTTGCTCAGCTTGCAGTGCGTGCGCCAGTGAAATTGAACGGCCTCAACTTTGTAGAGATGTTTGTGTGGCTTTCGGCCAGCATGCAAAAGGTTTCGCAGTCGCGTGTAGATGAACAGGTAGCGCTGCCTCCCCCAGGCTGGAGCGCTGTTTGATGACCTGGAAAGTGGTTTCTGCAAAAACTGCCGGAGTCAGCCACCTCAGGTGCGGTGCCGGCTGCCAGGATGCTTTTGCAAGCGCTGTACTGGGGGAGTGGCTGTTTGCCGCGGTAAGCGATGGAGCAGGTTCTGCCGCCATGGGGGGTGAGGGAGCGGAGACTGCTGTTGAAGCAGCCCTCGCTTTTCTGGTGCAGGCAGGGCCTAGGCTGGCAGGCATGGAAGAAAAGATGCGGGGGGCGGCGTGCGCAGCGCAGGATGCCTTGCAGACAAAGGCGGTGCAGCAGGGTGCGGCGCTGCGGGACCTTGCCTGCACTCTTCTGCTTGCTGCGGCAGGACCGGAAGGAATTGCCTCGCTGCAAATTGGCGACGGCGCAGTAGTGGCTGCCGGCAGAGACGGCAGTCCGGTTGCACTCACCCGCCCTCCCGATGCAGAATATGCCAATGAAACAGACTTTCTGGTTTCTGAAGGCGCAATGCAGAAAGCACAGATCAAGTTATGGAATGAGATGCCCGGCTATTGCGCTCTGTTTACCGACGGGCTGCAGCGGCTTGCCCTGCAATGGCCTGGATGTGACCCGCATCTTCCCTTTTTTCAGCCGCTTTTTCGATTTGCAGCCGCCGCAGGCGATAAAAGTGCGGAAGAACTGCAGCGCTTTTTGCAGTCGCCCAAAGTTGCCGGCAGAACCGACGACGATATAACGCTGATACTTGCCGCTCTGGAATAAACCATGCGCCTGGTACGACAATCTGATGGAACCCGAGTCGCTGTAGATGTTTCCGCCTCGCTGGGCAAAGGCGGCGAAGCACGCGTGTTTCCTGTACTTGATCAAAAGCAGTGGTGCGCCAAGGTGTACCACACTCCAGCCGAAACACAGGCGCGCAAACTGCAGGCAATGCTGAGCAATCCCCCCGAAGACCCAATGTCAGCGCGAGACCATATCTCCATTGCATGGCCGGTAGACCTTCTGCGCTATATGTACAACGGGCAGGGACTGGCAGGCTTTTTAATGCCTCGCGTGGAGGCAATGCGGCCGGTTTTCAGCGTATACAACCCAATGACCCGGCGACAAAACACCCCTCTGTTCAACTGGCTCTACCTGCACCGGGCGGCACGCAACATGGCCGCTGCCATACGGGCGCTGCATCAGCGCGGATACGTGGTGGGCGACATCAACGAATCGAACATCCTGGTGAGCGATACCGCGCTTGTGACCCTGGTTGACTGCGACAGCTTTCAGGTGCGCGACCAGGAACGGGGCAGAGTATACCGCTGTATGGTGGGCAAGCCCGAATTTACGCCGCCTGAACTGCAAAACAAAAACTTTCGGCTGGTAGACCGCCTGCCAGAACACGATCGTTTCGGCATGGCGGCGCTTATTTTTCTCATGCTTATGGAGGGGACGCATCCTTTTGCAGGCATTTATCAGGGCGAAGGCGAACCTCCCCCCCATGAAGAAAGAATCAGCAAGGGGCACTACACCTACAGCAGCTCTCCTGTGCCTTACCGCCCCATGCCATTTGCGCCTCCTGTAGGCATGCTTCACCCCTCTTTGCGTCAGCTTTTTTCGCGATGTTTCGAGCAGGGCTGTTTCGACCCGCAGTCGCGCCCTCTGCCCGAAGAGTGGATGGCCGCTTTGCAGCAAGCCGAAGAAAACTTGCTGCCATGCAGTGTGAACCCTTTGCACATGTATGGCAGTCATCTGCCAGGCTGCCCCTGGTGCGAGCGAACAGAGCTGCTGGGCGGGCGCGATCCGTTTCCACCTACCACGCAGGAGCCTATGAAGAAAACCCCGAAAGAGGTGTATCCCGAAAAGCCTGCCGTGCGTTATCAGGGGGCGCGCATTGTGGGCGGGCGAGCTGCCGCCGTGCTGGCCGCCCCGGCCGCTGCAGTGCAAAACCCAATTGCCGCCATACCTTCTTATGCACCTACTTTTCAGGTCTCTTCTGCCCCAGCGCCTTCTATTACCATTCCCGACTATTCACCATTCACCTGGCTTGCAGGCACCTTTGCACTGGTTTCAGCCATACTGCCGGGCTTTCAGATTTTTTTTGGCGTGCTGGCTCTGCTTTGCGGTGTTCCTGCACTGCGCGATAAACGCAAAGGCCGCTGGCTTGCACTGGCTTCCACTTTACTGGCAGGTGCAGTGGTGCTGACACTGGTGACTCTGCGGCTGCGCGATTACTTTGTGAAAACCCCTGCAAGAGCCATTATAGAGCAGGGGCCAATCGAGTCTTTGGCATTTGCTCCGGGCGGGCACATCATTGCAGTAGCTACCGGGAGAAACGAAGACCAGCGTCTCATACCCGGCGAGGTATCTATATACAACACACGCACCGGTGAGCCTGTCAATTTTCTTGATGGCGTGGATGATGAGACCTCTGTGGCATACTCTTCTGATGGGAGGCTTTTGGCAGCAGGTACAGGGGGCAGCATGATGCCCGGCATGGTGGAGATATGGAACACCCGGCATTTTGTTGTGATGCAGAAAATAAGAAACTTTCAGGGAGATGTAACCGGTTTGCAGTTTTCGCCCGACAGCAAAACCATTGCTACAGGCTGCCGCGGCAAAACCATAGCTCTCTGGAATGTGGCTACCGGTGAACAGCTCTGGTCGCGCACTGCGCCGGGGCAGGTATTTGATATAGCCTTTTCACCATCCGGCAGGCTGCTGGCAGCTGCTACTGGCTCTACTTCCAGCGGGCAGCCAGGGCGGGTGAGCGTTTACAGCGCATCGAGCGCCGCACTGCTCTGGTCACATCGTGCGCACAGCGACAGGGCCACCAGTGTGGCTTTTTCTCCAGACGGCAGGTACCTTGCATCTGCCGGCAACGACAATGCAGTGCGTGTATGGAACCCTGCAACTGGAAAACGCCTCTGGATGCTGAATGTAGCTGACGCACAGGCACTGGGCAGCGTAGCATTTTCACCCCACGGCAAACGCCTGGCAGCAGGAGGAAACGACGGCGCGGTGCGTGTATGGGCGGTGCCTGGGGGTACACTATTGCAGCGTTTTGTAGTGAAAAACCCGGGTAGCAGGTCTGACCTGCTTATACAGCACATTGCATTTGCACAGGATGGGCATTTTGTTGCGGGCGGTTCTGAGGGGGGGACATTGCATTTGTGGCGTCTGAAAGCAGCCGGGAAACCGCATGAAGGAGCAGGAGGCTGAATAATTATCAACAGAAATGCATCCTGGTTACAGGAGCTTCTTCCGGCATTGGGGAAGAGATTGCAGTAGAGTTTGCATCTGCCGGCTGGCGCACTGTTCTGGTTTCTGAAGACGAGCGCGGGCTGGTGCGAGTGCAGCAGCGCATTCGGGAAGCAAACGGCTGTGCAGAAGTTTTGCAGACCGATCTGAGCCGCCCTGAACAGGTAGATGCGCTGTTTAGAAAAGCAGAGTGTGCATTTGGAGCCATAGATATTTTGGTAAACAATGCGGGCATAGGCTTGGGGGCAACAGTGCTTGAGACCAGAACGCAAGACCTTCGGCTGTTGTTTGAAGTGAACTTTTTTGCCCTGCACAGTTTATGCAGGCAGGCCCTTGCCGATATGGGAAAGCGCAGAAGAGGAATTATTGTAAACGTAACGTCTGCGGCTGCGCGCAGCGGCTGCCCGCGGGTGAGTGCGTACTCAGCTTCAAAGGGGGCGGTGCATGCCTACACGCAGTCGCTGCGCCTGGAAGCGGCACCGCTTGGTGTGAGCGTGGTGGAATGCCTGCCGATTTCGGTGCGCACAGGTTTTTTTGAGAATGTGCGCGGCAAGAAGTACCTTCCTTCGGGCGTAGTGCAGACCCCGCAGAAGGTAGCAAAAACCCTGCTCAGGGCACTGTCACAAAAAAACCCTCCGGCAGAAGTACTGCCATTCAAACCCATTCGAATTGCTTTTGTACTCGAAGCGCTGATTCCACAACTGTTTTACCTGTTTTCAAGGCGCATGCTGCTGCATGATGAGGACTATACGCTGGTACCTGTTTCTGGCGGGGAAACGCATGGAAATGAAGGATGAGCCTCTTCTCTCAATAGTGATTGTAAGCTACAACACATGCGATATGCTGAAAGCCTGCCTGCAGTCGCTGCCGCGGGCAGTTTCTCCCTGCTCTTGCGAGGTATGGGTGGTAGACAACCATTCGCAGGATGGAACAGTGGAAATGCTGCGCACCTGTTTTCCTGAGGTGCAGCGCATAGAGAACCAGGATAACCCGGGGTTTGCAAAAGCGAACAACCAGGCTTTGCGGCTCTGCAGGGGAGAGTACCTGCTGCTGCTCAACCCAGATACCGAGCCAGAACCAGGGTCTCTTGCCCTCATGGTAAATTTTCTGCAAAACAATGCCTCGGTGGGGGCGGCTGGCCCCAAGCTGCTCAATACCGACGGCTCGCTGCAGCGCAACGGCGCTCGCTTTCCTTCGCCGCTTCGTGAAACGCTGCACTACTGCGGAGTGCTGTCGCTGCTTCCTGCCGGCTGGCAGGCCAGGCTGGCATATGGGAGGGAAGATTTTGATGCAGAGTGCGAAGTAGATCAGGTATCGGGCGCCTGCCTGATGATTCCTCGCCGCATTATGGAAGAATGCGGTGCACTGGACGAAGATTTTTTCATGTTTTTTGAAGAAGTAGAGTGGTGTTTGCGCATACGCCGCGCGGGCAGCAGGGTAATGTATCTGCCTCAGGCCCGCGTGGTGCATCACTGGATGGGCAGCGTACGCAAATCGTACCGCGTGATGGAGCGGCAGCTCAACCGCAGCCGCATGCTGTACTATCGCAAAACCGCCGGCCCCCTGCGCAGGGCAGCGGCCTGGTGCGCTGTGGGGGCTGCCTCTCTGCGTGCTGCTGTTATCGGCACAGGGGTGTGGGGCAAACGCATTCTGCGCAGACTAAAAGGGAAAATCTCGTGAAAATAACCGCTCCTGTCTGTTTGACACTGGCGCTCTGTGCAACGCTTTCGTACCCTGTACATGCTGCGGCGTTTGATCAGGCTCACGCGCTTTTTGAGAAAGGGCGTTATGCAAGTGCAGCGAAGGCGCTGCAGCAGGAAACCGTAAAAAACCCTGCCGACACGCAGGCGGGGCTTTTGCTGGTGCGAACTCTTTTGCGGCTTGACAAGTGGCAGCAGGCGCTGCAAACCGCCCAGGCCCTGGTGAGGCGGCAGGCAGGCAGTGCAGATGCACATGCGCTGCTGGCCATGGCTCTGATGCGTGCCGGCAGGCCGAATGCCGCAGAACGGCAGGCCCAGGCGGCTCTTGCCCTGAACCCCCAGTGCTATTACGGGCTGGTGGCAAACGGCAGGATACTGGCCTGGAACAACCACATAGCGCAAGCCAAGGCAGCGCTGCAGCTTGCAGCGCATCTCTCACCCCGCAACCCCGATGCCTGGTACTACCTGAACGATGTGCGCAGCAATGAACCTGCCCTTTCTGTACAGGCGCTGGCAGACATACGAACCTACCTTGCGCTCAAGCCCAAAGGGCACCCCAATCTGCTCAACATGCTGGCACTTCCCGGGCAGATGCCCCTGCTGGAAGCCGAAAGCCGTACCGAACCCATGCAGGCTCTGCAGCCTGTGTCTGAAGCGCAGCTGAACCAGACCGATGCAGGAGCCGCCCCTGTTTTTTCGCTGACCATGCCAGTGCAGCGAAGCGGCGATTATGTAGTGCTGCCGGTTGAACTCAATGGCGTACGCTGCCGGCTGATGTTTGATACCGGGGGCGGAGGAGACATCACACTCAATGAAAGCATACTGCGCAAAACCGGGGCAAAAATTCTCTCCCGCTCTATTATATTCGGGGTAAGCGGCCAGGAGCCAACCAGCCTGGCGTATCTGAGTACCTTGCAGTTAGGCTCGCAAACTTTTGGCCCTGTGCCCATAGAGAGCGTAAAATCCAATCCTGGCAACTTCGACGGCATTCTGGGGGCAGCGGCATTTTCGCAGTATGCCGTGACCATAGATTTTTTGAAAAGCACCCTTACCCTGCAGCGGGGAAAGAATGCTGCTGCGCCGCCGCCTCTTGCAGGCGACAGCATAGTGAGCATTCCTTTTCATCTGCTTGATACCGACATAGTGGTAAAGGCGCAGATGGCAGGGCGAAGCGCCTGGGCCATTGTTGATACCGGGGCAGATGTGGATGCCATGCTGTCGCTGCGCGCTGCACAGGAAATCGCCCGCACCCTGCCTAAAAAAGCTGCCATGCTAATGAAAATGGATGGGCGCATGGGGCTGGGGAAAACAGCGACTAAACAGCAGATGATGATTTTTACACATCCTTACTCTGTTGCCATGCCAGGCGCTGGCGGGACAGTTTTTTCCAGCCTGATTCTGCCTTCCATCGGCCTTTCTATTTTAGATACCGAGGTGAACCCCGCAGACGATTTTGAGCTGACCGGGCTGATAGGGGTGGGTATGATCAGCAAAGCGCGAAGGGTTACGTTTGACTATCCGCACAGGCTTCTTACCATCGAAACAGCCCCTGCCTCTGCCCTAAAAAGCAAGACAGCGCACTAGCGTTTTTATAAACGCGAGGGCAAGGCAGGAAAATGGTATGGTGAGGGAGAATCATTTACTGCCGGTGACAACTGCGGAGCGGCAGGGGAAAAACCAGGCAGTGGAATGCAGATTTACTTACCCTCGGAGCTTCATAAATGAATTACCCAGCAATTGTTCGGAGAGTCGCGTTTTTTGCACTGCTTACCTTCACGGTGCGCGCTGCCGCTTCGCCGGCGGATACGTTTTTTGAAAAAGGAGAGTTTGCCAAAGCCTCCTCGGCCTGTCTTGCCGAAATACACACCCATCCCCACAGTGCAGCGCTGCATTTAGAAGAGGCGCGTATTTTGCTGCGCCTCGATAACTGGCAGCGGGCGGTGGCGCAGGCGCAGTCGGCGGAAAAGCTCAAGCCTGGCAGCGCAGATGCACACGGCCTGCTCTCGGTGGCGCTGATGCGGGCAGGAGAGCCTGCCGAAGCGGCCGCTGAAGCACGCAAAGCCGCCGCGCTGCAGCCTTCTGGGTATTACAGCCTGCTGGCACAGGCACGGCTGGACTACTGGAACGACGACAACACTGGTGCGAAAAACCTTCTTGAGAAGGCTGTGCAACTTTATCCGGCCAGGCCGGGTGCATACGCCTACCTGCTTCCTCTGTTCAACAGCGTGGATCATAAGGGGGCATATGCCTACCTGTCCGCCTATCTCAAACTGCATCCCCAGGGCTACCCTCACAAACAGATACTTGAGCAGCTGCATGCAGTGATACAGCACCTCAGTCCGTTTTATGCGAAAAAAGAGGGAAACAAACCTGGTTTCCCAGATCATTCTATCGGCAGCATCTCTGCCGATTCCAGCGGCGGCGCTGCCCAGGGTATTTCGGCCTGCACGCTGCAGATAGAACAGAGAAACGACTCTATACTGCTGCCAGTCACCATACAGGGAAAGCGCTTTTTGCTGCTGCTTGATACCGGTGCAGGCTACGGGGTAGGGCTGGTGAACAGCGCTGCCCAAAGGCTGAATCTGCCGGTTGAAGGCAGCGCTGTTTTGCAGGGCGTGAGCGGCAGCGAAACCGATAAAACCTACCATGCCAATACCATGCAGGTAGGCAGCGATTTGTTTCACAAGGTGGAGGTCACCTCTATGTCTTCACTGCCCGATCAGCGCATTGATGGATTGATTGGCGGTGGAAATTTCAGCAATTCCGTGCTTACGCTGGACTTTGCAAACAGCAGCCTCACCATACAGCAAGGCCCCGGCGCGCAGGCTCCTGCTCCCATGGAAGGCGACCATGTGATGCAGGTGCCGTTTCATTTCTATCACGGCTACATTTTCGTTTCCGCCCTGCTTGCCGACAGCAGCAAACCCTCGTGGGAACTGCTGGACACGGGGGCGCAGCCGCTGGGCGTGCTTTCGCTTGTGACTGCGCATCAACTTGCCAAAAAGCAGCGCAAGGATTCGTGGGCGCAAATTACCATCAATCAGCGGCTGGGTGTGGGGAACACGGCCACTGGCTTTACGGCGCTGGTGTTTCGCTTTGCCGTAGACCTCACCATGGCGCACACTACCGGAACACCCTTCCTGATGGAAATGAACCCCATTTTTGGCGCATCCATGATGGATACCCAGATTAGCCCCGAATTTGGTTTTCAGCTGAGCGGCATTGTAGGGTTTCCCTATCTTACCAATGCAAAGCGGGTGAGCATAGACTATCCGCATCGGTTGCTGACAATGGAGTTTTCAGACAACTAAGGAGAAAGACATGCATGTACTGATTATTGGCGGCACTGGCTTGATAAGTACTTCCATCACCACACAGCTTCTGCAGCGCGGCGACAGCGTAACGTTGTTCAACCGGGGCAAAAGCGAAGTGCGCGTGCCGCAGGGGGCGCGTATTATTCATGGCGACCGCAGGGAATACGCCCGGTTTGAGCAGCAGATGGCAGAAGAAGGCCCATTCGATGCTGTGATTGATATGGTGGGGTTTGTGCCTGACGATGCCGAGAGCCTTGCCCGCGCGTTTCGCGGGCGCACCAAGCAGGTGATTTTCTGCAGCACTGTCTGCACCTATGGCGGCCCTTCGGTGCAGTTTCCTATCTGCGAAACAGATTTGCAGCGCCCCATCAGCGGGTATGGGCGCAACAAGGTGCGCTGTGAACAGATTCTGATGGATGCCGCAAGGCAGGGAGCATTCGAAATCACCATCATGCGCCCCTCGCAAACCTATGGCGAGGGAGGCTCTATTGTACACAGCCTCGGATCGCGCACAACCTACATTGACAGAATTCGCAAGGGCAGGCCCATCATCGTGCATGGCGATGGCTCGTGCCTGTGGGCTGCCTGCCACATAGATGATGTGGCCCGCGGATTTGCAGGCGCACTGCTCAACCCAAAGGCGTATGGCAGGGCATACAATGTTACAGGCGAAGAGTGGATGACCTGGAACCACTACCACGAAGGAGTAGCTGAGGCATTGGGCGCACCCTCACCAAAGCTGGTGCATATCCCTGCCGATCTGATGCAGCGCATTGCTCCCAGAACCTTTAACATCAGTATTGAAATCTTTCAGTACCCTTCTATCTTCAGCAACAGCGCCGCCATGCAAGACCTGGGCTTTCGCTACACCATTCCCTGGGTAGAGGGAGTGCGGCGTACTGTTGCCTGGCTGGACGCCAATGGCAAGGTAGAGAACAGCGACAATGACCCGTTTGACGACAAGGTGATTGCAGCTTGGGAAAAATACACTGCCTCTATGACAGAAGAGCTGGCCGGGCTGGATGGCTGAGGGAGTGCTGCGCATAGGCACCATGGGGTGGACGTATGCTGACTGGCAGGGGGTGTTTTACCCCCCGTCAGTCTCTGCAGAAAACCGTCTCAAGCTGTATGCATCTACCCTGGGCGCTGTGGAAATAGATTCCACGTTTTACGCGTGCCCGCGTGAAAGCGTGGTGGAAACCTGGGGCAAAATCACACCCCAAAACTTTGTGTTTTGCCCCAAAGTCCCCCGTTCTCTTACCCACGATCGCAAGCTGCAGAATGTGTGGCCAGACCTGCAGCAGTTTGTTGCCGTAATGCGCCGACTGGGGCCAAAGCTTGGGCCGGTACTGCTGCAGCTTGGCCCCGGTTTTACCCGGGAAGACTGGCCAGCCCTTCGCACTCTGATTCCGCTGCTGCCCACCCTTGCTCCCACGCGTTTTGTGCTGGAAGTGCGACACCGCTCTCTGCTGCAGCAAAGCCTGATACAGTTTTTGCACGAGCACCATGTGGCGCTTGCGGCAGCGGATTATGCCCTCATGCCGCGCCAGTTCACCACCACCACAGATTTTGCCTACATTCGACTGATTGGAAGACACGGGCAGTTTGAGCACATCAACCGGATACAGCAGGACCGCAGCAGCGACCTTGACCGCTGGGCGGAGGCAATTCGCAAGGCACAGGCGCATACCAATGCAGTGTATGTGTTTGTGAACAACGATTACGAGGGCTATTCTCCGGGTACGTGCTCACGCCTTATGGAACGGCTTGGCACCGCCGCCAAACCTGAACCCGGCCGGCTGCAGGGCATTCTTTTTGATGAGGAAGCAGCGCCATGGAACTGATGGATATTCGACTTTTCTGTGATCTTGTGGAAACCGGTTCCTTTTCCCGCGCAGCCGAACGCAACTTTGTATCGCAGTCGGCCGTGAGCCAGCGTCTGCGCACTATGGAGAGGCAGTACAACCTGAAGTTTCTAGAGAGAAGCAAAGGCAAAAGCGTGGTGCGCCTTACCGAGGCAGGCAGAATTCTTTATGAGGGTGCGCGCCCGCTGCTGCTGCAGGCAGATACCCTGGATGCCCAGGTGAGAGGTCTGAGCGATGAGGTAACCGGCAGCGTTCGCGTGGCAACAGTATACTCGGTGGGTCTGCACGCCCTGCCGAGCCGTCTGAAACCTTTTTTGTTTGCTTACCCCATGGTGAATGTGCATTTGGAATACAGCCAGACACAGCGCATATACAGTGATGTGCTGTCGGGGGCCGTAGATGTTGGCATTGTTGCAGTGCCTGCGCCTCGCACCGGCATAGAAATCGTGCCGTTTGGGGTAGAGGAGATGGCCTGCATCTGTGCGCCAGAGCATCCTTTTGCACAGAAAACAGAACTCACGCTCTCTTGTCTGGATGGCGAGGAATTTATAGCCTTCGACGACGATATACCCACCCGCTTTCTCATAGATGAAAAATTGCGCGAGGCCGGTGTGCGAGTACACATTGTGATGGCCTTCGACAACATTGAAACCATTAAAAACCTGGTGGAAATTGGAAGCGGCGTAGCGCTTGTGCCGGCAGACACCGTGCGTGCGGAAGTGCGTGAAGGAACGCTGGCCTGTGTGCCACTGGCTGCAGATGACCGGTTTACACGCTCTTCCGGCATACTGCTCAAACGCGTAGAACGTAGAAGAGCGGCAGTGCGCGCTTTTGTGGAGCACGTGCGTCTGCTGCCTTGAGGAACATTGATGCGCTCTATTCTTACCCTGTTTCTTCTCCTGTATCCATGCACTGCATACTGCCTGCTGCCGCCCGCTTCGGTAGAAGCAGATGCTGTTTCTTCTACCGCCATTCGCTGTTACTGGCTGCCTTCCGCCGGGGCAGCGGGGTACCGGGTTTTGCGCGACGGGGTTCAGGCAGCGGTACTCCCTGCCTCTGCCCGGCAGTATACCGATACTGGCCTGCAGCGCTCGCACCTCTACACCTACACCGTGCTGGCGGTGGGAAAGAACGGGCAGACCGCTGCTGCGCCTCCCTACCAGGAAGAGACGTTCACGCCTTTTCCAGACCACGCGCCGCGCAATGAGCGCACCTGGGATGTGGTGGTGATGCAAGCCTCTTCCGCCGGCTGGGCAGCCGCTATCTCAGCAGCAAGGCATGGCATGCGCGTTGCGCTGGTAGAGCCTTCAAACAGGGTGGGGGGAATGCCTGTGAACGGGCTAAGCATGACCGACCTGTTTCGCGTGTATCACATGGCAGGCCCGATGCTGGCTGTATGGAACAAGGTGCGTGATCTGTATGCTGCAGAGGGGATAAAAACCAGCGGGCATGCCTACTCGCCCCGCATTGCCCTGCAGGCAATGCGCAGCATACTCTACAACACTCCCGGCATTACCCTCATACGCCATGCCCGCCTGGCCCGTGTGTATACCCGCCGGGATGCAGACGGACTGCGGCATGTAACCCATGTGCGCATTGCGCAGCTGAACGCGCAAGGGCGAGCAACCGGCAGGCAGACCAATCTCTATGCAAAGGTATTCATCGATGCCACCGACTGCGGCGACCTTGCTGCCTGGGCAGGCGCCCCGTTTCGCCTGGGGCGCGAAGCACGCTCAGCGCGTGAACCGCATGCCGGAGTGATCTACTACGATCATGCCACCGACTCGCTGCTGCCGGGCAGCACCGGCAAAGGCGACAATCGGCTAATGTCGTATGCCTATCTGCTGGTAGTGCGCGATTACGGCGACGGGTCAAACCATACTCTGCCGCATCCCCCTCCGGGCTACAACCCGAACAACTACATGCATTCTCCGCCCTGGAAACAGTCATGGGCGTATACCTCCGGCAAACTGCCCGACAATGAGTACGAATTGAATCAGCATCCGCAGGGAAACGACTGGCAGGGCATAAACTACCAATACCCCGTAGACAACTACAAGCAGCGCAGACGCATTGAAACACTCTACAAAAACCATGTGCTGGGCTATCTGTATTATTTGCAAACAGTGCAGGGAATGAAGCAGCTGGGCCTTCCCGGCGGAGATTACCGCGACAGCAGCCTGTTTCCACCTTTGCTGTATGTGCGGGAGGGCAGGCGCATTCTGGGGCAGCAGGTGCCTGAGGAATGGGACATTACCCATGCGAGAGAGGTAGTGCGTCCCAATGCAATGGGGATAGGCGATTACCCGATGGACAGCCATGCCTGTGAGCCAAAGCGCAACTGGAACCGCCCTGATATGGGCGAGGGAGAATACTGGCTCTACAAGGAAACCCACTGGCACCAGATGCCCGCTGGCATTCTGCTGCCCCGCAAACTGGACAATGTGTGGGTATGCATGGCGGTATCTTCCACGCATGTCTGTTTTGGCACATACCGCCTGGAAGCAGGCAGAATGGAGTTTGGAGAAGCCGCCGGTGCTGGCGCTGCACTGGATGTGCGTTATGGCTTCACCGCCCCGCAAACCCCATTTCGCCAGATACAGCAAAGCCTCATACCCACCTTTCTGCACACTGCGGGCGACCCTTCTGCCATGCTCTACTATTTTGCAGATGTGCATCCGGGCAGCAGAGATTACCGGGCAATAGAGTATATGGCCTGCCGCGGTTTTGCAGCCGGGGAGAAAGATTTTCACCCTTCCGCCCCCACCACGCGGGGAGAGCTGATACGCTGGCTTACACTGCTTGCCGAGCGCACCCGCCCTGCGCTGCAGAACAGTTACTATGGCCGCCCGGCCAGCCAAAAGGCGCTGAAAGCGCTGCAAAGCTGGCCAGACCCGCAAAAGCCTGTTACCCGCGCCCAAGCCGCCCTCTGGCTCAGCAGGCTGCTGCGCTGGCATCCTGCTGCAAACGCCCCGCGCTATGCAGACATCACAGAGGCAGCTGTTAGGCACGCCGCGGACTGCCTTGCCGCTCACTCTATTGTTTCCAGCGTATGGGACAGCTGGAGCGCCTACTCGCCAGACGGCAGGGTTATGTTTCACCCCAATGCCGTGCTGCGACATGATGACATGATGGAAACGCTTTTTCTGGCACAGATTGGCATTGGGCCGGCTTTTGGCGATAACCCCGTGGATGATGCAGTAGTGAAACAGCAGAGCCATTGAGGATGCAGGTATACTGAAAGCAGAAGGAAAGTTGCCATGAGCATGCAGAAAATTGTGGGCGTACTGGCTTTGCAGGGCGATTTTGAAGCGCACGAACGAATGCTGCAAAACGCGCTGGGGGCGAAAACCCGCCTTGTAAAAACCTGCCAGGAACTTGAAGAGGCAGACGGCCTGGTGCTTCCTGGAGGCGAGTCGACTACCATTGTGAAACTGATGCAGCGTATTGGCCTGTATGAGGCCATACAGCAGCGCTCTGCCGAGGGTATGCCCCTGTACGGCACCTGTGCGGGCATGATACTACTGGCACGCAGCATACTGGCCCGTGAGGATCAGCCTACCCTGGGCCTGCTGGATGTTGAAGTGGCGCGCAATGCTTTTGGCAGGCAGATAGACAGTTTTGAGGCAGATATACCCATGCAGCTTTACGAAGGAGCCAGGCATCAGCTGGTGCACGGGGTATTCATTCGCGCTCCCTACATTACCCGCTGCGGCGCTGAAGTAAGTGTGCTGGGCAGGTATCAGGAAAAGGTGGTTGCAGTGCGGCAGCAGCATATACTGGCCACTGCGTTTCATCCAGAGCTTACCGATGACGCGGGGGTACACCGCTATTTTTTGCAAATGATTGAGCAGAGCCAGGAGAAACGCTCCCGCACATGAACCCCGAACCGTCAGGCATTCTTGTGCTGGATAAGCCCGGCGGCATTACCTCTCATGATGCCGTGAACCGTATACGCCGCCTGTTTCACACGCGCAGAGTGGGGCATGCCGGTACCCTTGACCCCGAAGCCACGGGTGTGCTGGTGATCTGCATTGGGCAGGCAACCCGCCTGGCAGAATATGCTGCTGCCTCCAGCAAGCGGTATGCTGCCGGCTTCACGCTGGGTGTAGAAACTGCAACTCAGGATGCATGGGGCGAGGTTACTGCCCGAACAGATGCATCTCACCTTGCCGAGCAAGCAGTGCGCGAGGCGGTGTGCAGGTTTCGCGGCCCGCAGCTGCAGGTGCCTCCCATGGTTTCGGCGCTGCACCACAATGGGCAGCGGTTGTACGAGCTTGCACGCAGGGGGCAGGAAGTAGTGCGTTTGGCAAGACCGATTACCCTGTACGAATACCATTTGCATGCTTTCTGCCCTGGTGAGCAGGCATTGCTGGAAGTAGAGGTTCTCTGTTCAACAGGGGTATACGTGCGCACCCTGGCAGCAGACCTGGGTGCGGCTTTGGGGGTGGGCGGCATGATGCACTCGCTGCGGCGTTTGCAGGCAGGAGCCTTTGGCCTGGAGGATGCTGTTACCCTGCCGCAACTGGAAGAGCTGCAGCGGGATGGGCGTGAGCTGAGCGTTTTGCTGCCTGCCGCAGCCGTTCTGCGCGGAATGCCGCAGTATACTCTGCAGTTTGAGCAGGCGCAGCAAACACGCCATGGCAGCCCGTTGCTGCCGGAGCAGATGGGGTTGAATGCAGAAGATATTTCTTCTGATCTGCCGCTACTCTTGATGGATGAAGAGGGACAACTAATTGCTCTGGCACGGCTGGAAGAAGGGCGTATACAGCCGTACAAGGTGATGCAGCAGCCATGAAGGTGATTCACGGCCTGGAGGCGCTTACTGCGCCCCTGCAGCATTCTACTGTGGCCATAGGCAGTTTTGACGGTGTGCACCTGGGGCATCAGGCGCTGATTCGGCAGGCGGTAGAGGATGCCCGCCGGCACAGCCGCACCTCGGTGGTATTTACTTTCGACCGTCATCCGGCCGAGCTGCTGCGGCCAGATGCCGCTCCTCCCCGACTTGCTGCAGCATTCCAGAGAGAGCGGTTTATAGGAGAGTGGAACCCCGATTACCTGGTAGTGGCACGCTTTGAACCTGCACTCGCCTCATTGGGCAGGGACGAGTTTTTGTGGCAGATACTCAAGGGTATGCTGGGGGCAGAGGCTATTGTTGAAGGGATAGACTTTGGGTTCGGCAAAAACCGCGAAGGAAACGTAGCCTATTTGCAGCAAATGCAGCAGGCAGCAGGGTTTGTGCTGTACGCGCTATCGCCTGTGCTGGTCAATGGCATGCCCGCCTCCAGCACCCATGTGCGCGATCTGCTGCATGCCGGGCAGGTAGAAGAAGCTGCCGATGTGCTGGGACGGCCTTACTGGCTCGCAGGCACCGTGGAGAAAGGGATGCAGCTGGGACGCACGCTAGGGTATCCCACTGCGAACCTGCATCCCGCCGAGAAGCAGATGGCCCCTGCAGACGGCATTTACGCGGTGATGGCCCTGCTGGAAGATGGAATCATGCTGCCCGGTGCATGCAGCATAGGCAGCCGGCCAACAGTGGAAGGTGCGGGGCGAAGCATAGAAACCTACCTGCTGAACTACGAGGGCGATTTGTATGGCAGACGCCTCGAAATTGGGTTTGTAAAGAGACTGCGGGATGAGTTGAAATTTGATGATTTGCAAAGCCTGCAAAAGCAGATGGCGGCAGATGTAGAGCAGACACGCCAGGTTATGAAAGACATACGGCTGTGAAGGTTCTTGCACTCAATGCAGGTAGCTCCAGCCTGAAATACCGCCTTTTTGAGATGCTGGGCAGCCAGGAAGGAATGTGCGCTGATACACTGCTGGCATCTGGCCAGGTAGAAAAAATAGGACAGGAGAAGCCCCTGTTTCGGTTTCAGTTTGGCGGGAGTGCGGGCGAACAGGAACTGCAAGATGCTCCGGGGCACGCAGAGTGCTGCAGAACTGCACTGCGTTTACTGGTGCAAAACAGGCTTCTGCCGCACATGCTTGCGCATAGAGTGGTGCATGGCGGAGAGCAGTTTACGCAAACCACTCTGCTTACCCCAGAGGTTAGACAGCAACTGGAATCTCTTTCTGAACTGGCGCCTCTGCACAACCCCCCTGCACTTGCATGCATGGATGCCGCTGCCGAGGTGCTGGGCAGTCTGCCCGGCGCTGCCTGTTTTGACACTGCATTTCATTCTGCCATGCCTCCCGAAGCATACAGCTATGCGCTGCCTCAGCAAACAGTGCAGCAGTTTTCTGCGCGGCGATACGGTTTTCATGGCATCTCCTACCAGTACATTTTGCAGCAGCTTTTGCAGGCAATGAACAGGCCGGCAGAAGGCACACGGCTGATTCTGTGTCATCTGGGGGCAGGGGCGAGCATCTGCGCGGTACTGAATGGAAGAAGCGTGGACACCAGCATGGGCTATACTCCGCTGGCTGGACTGGTGATGGCAACCCGGTCGGGAGACCTCGATCCCGGTCTGCTGCTCTGCATGCTGGGCAGAGGCGGCTGTACAGTAACGCAAATGGAGTATATGCTGAACCATGAAAGCGGACTGCGTGCGCTATCTGGCGGCACTGCAGATGTGCAGACTCTGGAAAAACTGGCGCAGGAGGGCAGTGCGCGTGCTGCCTTTGCGCTGGAGGTGTTTGCACGCTCGGTAAAAAAGACAATCGGGGCGTACGCAGCAGTGCTGGGCGGGGCAGATGCGGTGTGCTTTACGGGCGGCATTGGGGAACATGATGCCGCAATGCGCACTCGCATTTGCCGGGGCATGAACTGGATGGGGCTGACACTGGACGAGACAGCTAACCATGCGTCCCTTTCAGACACTCCGTTGCAGATTCATGCCGCAGGCAGCGGCTGCCAGATATGGGCGGCGCCCACCAACGAAGAGAAGCAGATGGCGTATGAAGCATGGCGGCTGATACAGCAGCACTGATACGAGACAGCATGACTAGAACTGCATTTGACACTGCATAGTTGTAACAGCCCTGCCGCGCAGTTCCACACGATCGCCCAGAAGCTCAACATAGAGGCTGCCGCCACGTGCAGATGCCTGGTAAGCCGAGAAACGGGTGATTTTCAGCCGCTCTGCCCAGAATGGCGCCAGGGCGCAATGGGCTGAACCAGTGACTGGGTCTTCATTCACGCCGCATGCTGGATAGAAGCACCTGGAAACAAAATGGTACTGAGGATTGTCAGACTGCGCAGTAACAATTACACCGCGTGCCTTCATATGCGCCAGAAGGCTGGCATTGGGCTGAAGACTGCGTACGATGGTTTCTGAGGCAAGCTGTACAAGGTAGTCCATTCGGTTGAGACCTACGTACAGCAGGTCTGCTCCCAGCGCTTCTTCCAGACCGTTCGGCACTGGTACAGGGAGAGCAGGTTCTACCGGGAAATTGAGAGTGATCATGTTCCCGCTTCTTTGTGCGGTAAGCAGCCCGCTGCGCGTGTAAAATCGCGCGGTATCGCCTTCTGCCAGCAGATTGCTTTCTCCCAGCATGTGCGCGGCAGCCAGCGTGGCATGCCCGCAGAGGTCTACTTCCTGATTTGGAGTAAACCAGCGCAGGTTCCATCCATCTCCCTGCGGCAGCAGAAAAGCAGTTTCAGACAGGTTCATTTCCAGGGCAGCCTGCTGCATCTGGTGTGCCGGTATTTCGAATGGCAGCATGCACACTGCAGCAGAGTTGCCTGTGAATGCCCGGTCGGCAAATGCATCTATCACAACAAGATTCAGCTTCATATCTATCGCCCTCCTGATGCATATTGTACCATTCTGTATTGTTTGCATATCAGAGCCAGGCAGCAGCTTTGGGCAGGAATCTTTTCAGGGTAAGGATGGGCTAGAATATACCAGCCGGAATTCATCTCACTGGGGAGTATTATGGATGCATCAGCGGTACTTTCACTCGCTGCCCTGCTGGAGCAGGAGGGGATTTTTTTCTGTTTGCAGGGCGGATGGGGCATTGATGCTCTTTGCGGCTGCCAAACCCGTGCGCACAAGGATATGGATGTGCTGGTAAACCTGTGTTGCCTGGGGCGTTTTATTGACCTGATGGAAGTGCAGGGCTTTGTCTGCAAACTGATATGGGAAGAGAATGCGTGGATTGCGGCGCCTTCGCCCCTTGCCATGATAGCCTGCCCTGGTGCGCCTGAGAAAGCGGCTTCAGCATTTGTGCTGAGGAATGCGGCTGGCAATGAACTCGATGTGCATGTGATTGAGATGGATGCTGCGGGAAATGGAACCCCCTGCTGGAATACTGAGGAGGTTTTTCAGGCAGTTGATCTGCAGGGCAAGGGGACAATTTTGGGCAGACCGGTGCGGTGCATGTCGGCAGAAATGCAGATGCTCTGTCATACAGGCTATACCCTTGAGGAGAAAGATTGTAACGACATGTATCTGCTAAATAAGCGATTTGGAACTGCACTGCCCGCAGAACTGCAAGGCCAGGCTGTTTCAGGACAGTGCGAATGAACCAAAGCACATCACGCAAAATGGCTTTTGGCCGTTACGATTACGCATCATTTCTCATCTTTCTCATCTATTCGGCAGGTTCGGTGGCAGTGCCTGTCTCACTGGTTATACTGGCACGCGGGCTGCATTTTCGACTGGATAATGGAGGTCTTTCGGCAGGGGGGGCGCTGCAGCTGGGGCGCACTGCGGCAATGGTGGCTTCCATGCTGCTTTGCGGTGTGCCGGCAGGACGCTGGGGAAAACGGCGCACGCTTGGCTTGTCTGTGGTTTTGATGGGGCTGGGGGTTGGTTTCTGTTCTCTGGCCCCTTCGTACAGCATTCTGTTTTTATCGCTCACCCTGGCCGGGGTGGGAGAAGGGGTGATTGAGGGGCTTACCACTCCGTTTGTTCAAGACCTGCACCCTCAAGAACCGGGGCGTTATATCAATTTTTCACATGCCTTCTGGTCAGTCGGGGTGGTAATCACCGTTCTTCTATCGGGAGCGCTGCTTGCTGCCGGTGTTTCCTGGCGCATTATCATTGCTGTCATCGCTTTGCTTGCACTGCTTCCAGCCAGTCTGCTGCTGCTGCCAGAACGTGCTGGCCATGCCTTTCCCGAACACCCCCTGCAGAGGCACGGGATGGTGGTATGGGACAACGCCAGGGCGATTTTGCAGACAAAGCGGTTCTGGTTCTTTTTTGCTGCCATGTTTATGGCAGGCGGCGGGGAGTTTTGCCTCACATTCTGGTCGGCAAGCTACATTCAGCTGCACTTTCATGCTACCGCCTGGACGGGCGGCGCCGGCACTGCCTGGTTTGCCGTCGGGATGGCTGCAGGCCGCACGGGCTGGGGCTATTTGCTGCATCAGCGACACCTGCTGTCGCTGATTCTCTGTTCGGCTCTGGCTGGCATAGTGTTTGCGCTTTTTTTGCCCTGGATTACGCATCTGAGCCTGTTTTTTCTCTTACTGTTTCTCATTGGAATAGCCACTGCCCCTTTCTGGCCCAGCATTCAAAGCTATTCCACCGATAGGCTGGTGCGGGCAGATACCACCCTGCTTTTTATTTTGCTGGCATGCGCGGGTGTACCAGGCTGCGGCGTTGCAACATGGCTTATGGGCTATATAGGCAATCAGCTTGGCGGGCTGGGCAAAGCCTTCTATCTGGTTCCTGCCTGCTACACGCTGCTGGCTCTGCTTATTGGAGGTGAGCGGCTCATCTGGGGCAGGCAGCCATCGGCAGCACCCAATGCTGAAGCGTGAATGCACTTGCCGCCAGAACTGCGGGGGGCATCCCCGTGCTGAACACGCCAAGCCCTCTGCGAGGGCTGCAGAGCCTTCCGCGTGCCTCTTTCAGCGCCGACAGGCGCGTCCGGGAGAGGAGCAGGCCGCAAGGCCGGGGTGAGGCTGCTTCACGCGCTGGCGGCTGTTGCACGGGGTTGAAACCCCGTGCTGATACGCCAAGCCCTCTTCGAGGGCTGCAGAATTTGCTGCCGGGCTGTACCAGCC
>DAIDHN010000038.1 GCA_027459665.1 Chthonomonadaceae bacterium
AGCTTGAAGGCAGCTGTGTAGCGGCGCTGTTTGGGAGGAAGGGTCTCAAGTTCTGATGCGCTGCCAATGAAACGAGATGGGGTCTCAGGTTGATTATCCATTCAGTGTCAAAACCTTTCTCGCCCAGCAAACAGTAGTCATAGTATAGTGTAGCATTTTATATTGGCAATTTGGGGGAGTGCCCATTGTCTCATATAGTTTTTTACAAAAGCTGTTGCCCTGCCTGCACAAGCGCATCTTGTCAGGCAAAAATCAGCTTAACAGTCCACGGCGAGCAGCACTGTTGCAGCCGGCACCCTATAGCCCGATTGACAAAGCATCTTCGCGGCATGCTTCCAAGCTAATCGCTTTCCCCGGGCAGCAGCCGGTACAGGCTGCCGGCCTCAGCGAAAAACCCTGTTTTACCTGCCCCCTGGTATTGTGCCGTACAGCGCTGCTCATTCAAAAACACCTGCAGGGGCGCTGTATAACGCACAGTACAGGCACCACTGTGCGCAGCGGCGATTACTGCGCTGGTCAGCACGCCCTCTTTCCATTCCATATCTACCGTATACCCACCCCGTGCGCGCAACCCATGCACGCTGCCGCTTTGCCACGCATCGGGCAGGGCAGGCAGCAAATGCAGCGCACCGGCATGGCTTTGCAGCAGCATTTCTGCTATTCCTGCCGTGTACCCCCAGTTGCCATCCATCTGAAAAGGCGGGTGAGCATTGAACAGATTGGGATAAAAGCCGCCTCCACTCCATGACAAACTGCTTTGGGGCGAGTATGGATGAAAAAGTGCGCGCATGAGGCGGTAAGCATCGTTTCCCTGGTGCAGACGTGCATACAAATTGATCTTCCATGCCATGCTCCAGCCTGTCGCTTCATCCCCGCGCACTTCCATAAAGCGCCTGCTTGCCGCGCACCATTCAGGCGTACTCTCAGGCGAAAACTCATCGCCGGGATGAAGCGGATACAAAGGCGACATGTGCCTGTGATGCGGGTCTTGCGGTACAAATGGCCGGCTCCATTCAAGCAGTGCGCCATCGCTGCCGGCCTGATAAGGCATCAGGCGCGTCAAAGCGTCTTGCAAACGGCCGGCAAACTCTTCATCTGTATCAAGCAGGGCAGATGCCTGTACACAAATGCCAAACAGATCACGCACTATGGCAGTATCCATGGTAGCAGATACAGAAGTGCATGCCGGCCTGCCATCTGGCGCAATAAACTCATGCTCAGGAGAAGTGGAAGGCGAAGTCACCAGTCGGCCCTCTGCATCCTCACTCAAAAAGGTAAGCAAAAACCGGGCGGCCTCTCGCAGTACAGGCCACACACGCTGCAAATAGGCGGCATCCGGCTGAAACTGGTAATGCTCCCACAAATGCCTGCACAGCCACGCGCCGCCCATTGGCCAGTTGGCCCAAACCGGGTAGCCCTGCCCGCCCCCCACCGCCTGTGTATGGCGCCACAAGTCTGAATTGTGATGCGCAGTCCACCCCTCCGCTCCGTACACCGTTCGCGCTGTTACCCGTCCTGTTTGCGCCAGCCCTTCTACAAACTCTATCAACGGCAAATGGCATTCAGGCAGCGCACAGGTTTCTGCCGGCCAGTAGTTCATTTGCGTGTTTATATTTATGGTATAGTTGCTGCTCCAGGGCGGCACGGTCTCTTCATTCCATATCCCCTGCAGGTTCAGCGGCTGGGTTCCCGGGCGCGAGCCTGCAATCATCAGGTAGCGCCCATACTGAAAAAGCAATGTTTCCAACCCCTTGTCGGGCGTATGCGCCGCCTGCACCAGCCGTGCATCGGTAGGCAGATGTGCTTTCGGGTCATCTCCCAGCGCCAGCTGCACCCTGTCAAAAAGGCTGCGGTGGTCATTCTCATGTTCTTTCAGCAGCTGCTCAAAAGAAGTCCCCCTGGCATATCCCATAGCCTCAGCCGCTGCAGCAGCGGGGTCGCCCCCCTTTGCGCCAGGCAGAAAACCGGCGTAACTCGAAGCCGCAGTAAAAACCAGGGTGGCAGCGCTGGCTCCGCGCACCCGTATACCATCTGCTTCAACCTTCGTCTCACCACCCTCTGCATGTACACAAAGCAAGCCTGCCCAGCGCAGGCTGGCACTGCCCGGCTCCTGGTTGTAGCGTATCGGGTTCTCCGAGCGTACATAACTGGGGTCTGCCTGCTCAGGGCAAATCCCTTCCATGCAGCACACACCATTCTGCATCATGCTCAGCGTGTGCGGGTGTACAGAGTGCATGCTCACCCTAAAGCACACAGAACCTGGCACACTGGCAGCAATCCGAAGTACCAGCGCCCGGCGCGGATGTGTTATAAAACACTGCCTCAGCCAGCATATGCCCGCCTGTTCATAGTACACCTCACTCAGGCCGCGATCCAGGTGCAGCGCCCTGCAGTACCTCTCCGGCGGCGCATCGTTTTCCATTTCCAGCAAAATATCGCCCAAAGGCATATACGCCTGCGTATAAGGCCCCTGCAGCTGGCGGCAGAGCGCATCTGCCGCATGGTACTCTTCCTGCTGCAGCAATTTGCGTATCTGAGGCAGCACTGCCGCCCCATCCGGGTCTTTTCCTGCCATCGGGTATCCAGACCAGAGCGTGTCTTCATTCAGGGCTATCCGCTCCTGCTTCCAGCCCCCAAACACCATGGCGCCCAGCCTGCCGTTCCCCAGCGGCAGCGCTTCCAGCCAGTGGCCGGCGGGCTGCAGGTAATGCATGCTCATGGCAGTAAGCGCCGGAAAAAGCAAAGCGTCAGGTTCTGGCATCACAGTCATAAAAGCTCCATTCGGCGGGCAAAAGCCCTCTAGTGCATGCATGTTTTCTACGCAGTGTGCTCATACTCCTGCATCTTCTGCAGCACGCCAGGAGCGTGTAATTTCTTCTGCTGTGCATTGCCTGCGGCCTGTAAAAACTGCGGCACGCCATTTCAGGCATCCTGCTGAAACGCTTCATGCCGCTGCAAGTGTATAATACAAAGCAAAGAATACGCAAAGAAAGCGGAAACTGTCTTTATGAACACGCATGGTTTCGAACTCCTTAAGGAACAAAACATCCCGGAGATTCGCTCAATGGCTCGCCTCTTCCGTCACACAAAAACGGGTGCGCAGCTTCTTTCACTCACCAACGACGATGAAAACAAAAGCTTCGGCATCACATTCCTTACCCCGGTAAACAATTCCACAGGAATCGCTCACATCATGGAGCATTCTGTGCTGTGCGGATCGCGCAAATATCCGGTAAAAGAACCTTTTATCGAATTGGCAAAAGGCTCGCTCAACACTTTTCTGAATGCATTCACTTATCCAGACCGCACCTGCTACCCTGTTGCCAGCCAAAATACGCAAGACCTGTATAACCTGATGGAAGTGTATCTTGATACTGTTTTTTATCCGCGTCTGCTGCCGCAAACCCTGCAGCAGGAGGGCTGGCACTACGAACTCGATGCACCCGATGAAGAAATGTGCTACCGCGGCGTTGTTTTCAATGAAATGAAAGGTGCATATGCCACCCCCGAAAATGCGCTGGACAACCTCATGAGCAGCGCGCTGTACCCCGATACCTTTTACAGCCAGGATTCTGGCGGCAACCCCCGCTTCATTCCAGACCTTACCCAAACAGACTTTGAAGCATTTCACAAAGCCCATTATCATCCTTCCAACAGTCTTACAGTAATGTACGGAGACGACCCCGAAGCGAAGCGGCTGGAGATTTTGAACGAATGGTTCAACGAATTTGAGCCTGCCGCTCCTGTTGCCATGCCCCCCCTGCAGCAAACTTTCAGCGCACCGCGCAGGGTAAGCGGCATCTATCCCGCCGGGCAGGAAAACGAAGGCAAGGCATATCTGGCTGTATCGTGGCTGCTTCCCCCCACCACCAGCACAGAAATTTACTATGCACTGGCTCTTTTAAGCAGCACTCTGCTGGGCAGCTCAGTTTCTCCATTGCACAAGGCATTGATGGATTCGGGGCTGGGCGAGGCGCTGGTTGCCAGCGGATCAGACACTACTCTGCAGCAAATGACTTTTTCGGTGGGAATGCGCGGGGTAGACCCCCAAAACACAGAAAAGCTGGAAGCCCTCATTCTCGATACCCTGCGCGGCCTGGCAGACAAAGGCATCAGCCCCAACACGGTAGAAGCCGCTCTCAATACCATGGAGTTTCATCTGCGTGAAAACAATACAGGCTCTTTTCCACGCGGTTTGCTGTTTATGATCAACGCACTGGAAACCTGGTGTTACGGCGGCGACCCTCTTGCCCCCATTGCCTTTGAGAAGCCTTTGCAAACGATCAAAGAAAAACTGGCACAGGGCCGCTACCTCGAAAACCTGATAGATACCCTGCTGCTGCAAAACTCGCACAGAGTAACCGTAGTGGTCACTCCAGACCCAGAAATGGATGCGCGCGAAGCTGCAGAAGAGCAGCAGAGGCTGGCAGAGGTGCGCGGTGCCATGAGCGACACAGAAATTGAAAGGATAATAGAACAGACCGAACAGCTGCGCGACATGCAGGAAACACCCGACAGCCCGGAAGCGCTGGCCACGCTCCCCATGCTCACTCTCGCAGACATGAAGCGCGAGATAAAAATCACCCCGACACAGCATTTAAGCGTAGCGGGGGTCAATGTACTGTCGCATCCTCTGCACACCAGCGGGATACTCTACTTCGCGCTGGGAATGGATGCTCATTTGCTGCCGCCCGACTTGCTGCCTCTGCTGCCTCTTTTTGGGCGCAGCCTCACAGAGCTGGGCACCACCGAATCTGACCCGACTACTTTTCTTGAGCGCATTGGGCAGAAAACAGGAGGCATTGGCGCCAGCAGGATGTTCAGTTCGAGGTGTGGAAGCAGCGACTGCGCAGCCTGGCTGCTGCTGCAGGGCAAAGCCACGCAGCAGCACCTGCCCGAATTGCTGCAGCTAATGCAAGAAGCCTTGCTGAAGGTGAACCTAGACAACCGCACGCGCTTGCTGCAAATGGCCCAGGAAGCAAAAGCAAGGCTGGAAGCGCGCCTGGCTCCATCCGGTTCGGGCGTGGTGCGCGGCAGACTGATGGCCTGCTTCAATGAAGCGGGCTGGGCCGGCGAAGTCACTACCGGGCTTGAATACCTCTTTTTTCTGCGAGCGCTTATACCGCAAATCGAAAATGAGTGGCCAGAGGTACTGCAAAAACTGGAGCAAATTCGCACTCTGCTGCTCAATCGCAATGCCATGTGCGCCAACATCACAGCCGATGAGCATCTGCTGGAAGATTTTATGCCTCGCCTCTCTGAATTTCTCAATAGTCTGCCCGCCGGGCCGCTGCAAAAACAGACCTGGCCCGGCGCACTGTCTGCACGCAGCCAGGGCTTTACCATCACCGGGCAGGTAAACCACGTAGGGCTGGCCGCCAATCTGTATGAGGCTGGCTACCAGGAGCATGGCTCTGCTTTTGTAATTCAAAACTACCTCAATACCACATGGCTCTGGGAACGGGTAAGGCAGATGGGAGGAGCCTACGGCGCTTCCTGCAGCCTGGAACGCCTCAATGGAGTGTTCTGCTTCACCTCTTACCGCGACCCCAACATCAAGGCTACACTGGAAAACTTTCAGCAGGCGGCTGACTATCTGGGCAGCCTGCCCCTCGATGCTTCCGAACTGGAACGCGCCATCATCGGCGTGATTGGCGACCTGGACTCATATCAGCTGCCTGATGCACAAGGGTACAGTGCGCTGGTGCGTTATCTGTGCGGCGTTACAGACGAAGAAAGGCAGCGGGTGCGCAACGAGGTGCTGGCCACTACAGCTGAGCATTTCAGGCAGTTTGGCGAACTGCTTGCCCGTGCAATGCCCCGCGGCCTGCAGGCAGTACTGGGGCCGGAAAGCGCAATTGAAACAGCAAACAGAGAGCTGCAAAACGGGTTTGAAGTGGTAAGGGTGCTTTGAACCGCATTGTCGCGATAGATGGTCCGGCAGGGGCAGGCAAAAGCACGGCGGCACGGCGCACTGCCCTGGCTCTAAACATGGCTTACCTTGATACGGGCGGCATGTACAGAGCCATAGCCTGGCTTGCTGCCAGCAGAAAAGTTGACCATGGCAGCGAAGCGGAACTGGCGTGCCTCACCCGCTCTATGCGGCTTGAAATGGGGCCGCTCACAAAAGAAGGCGCTCAGCGCATTGAGGTGGAGGGCACAGAGGTCACTCTTGCCCTTCGCACCCCGGCTGTAACACAGCTCTCGTCGCAAATTTCCGCACTGCCTGCAGTGCGCAGAGAAGCAGTGCAGCGACAGAGAGCGCTCGCCCTGCAGCACCCGGAAGGCGCTGTGCTGGAAGGGCGAGATATAGGAACAGCGGTGTTTCCAGATGCCGCAGTAAAAATATTCCTCACTGCTTCGCCCAAAGTTCGCGCACAAAGAAGACTGGCAGAAATGCATGCGAAGGGCATAGAAACCACCCTGCAAGAGGTGTTGCGGGCGCAAAGCGAGAGAGACCTGCGCGACAGCACCCGCGACGCCTCTCCACTGCATCCCGCCCCTGATGCAGAAATCATTTCTACAGATACGCTGGATATGGAGGCAGTAGTACAAAAAATACTGCAAATATGCCGCAGTAAACTCGACATCTCATGAAACAGAGTTCTTCCACTTCCTACACTACCGGGCAAAAAATAACCCGCACGCTCTGGATTACAGCCCTGCGCATTTTCTTCAAAACCATGGGCCGGTACAAAATTGTGGGTGCAGAAAACATACCGGCCGAAGGCGCGCTCATTTTTGCCGGCAACCATGTATCTAACCTCGACCCCATTTTTGGCTGGATGGCTATCTCGCCGTACCGGCATGTACACGGCATTGCCAAAGAGGAATTGTGGAAGAACCCGCTTTTTTCTTACCTTATGAACGCCATGGGGTGCATTCCTGTAAAAAGGGGCGCATCCGACCGATCCATGCTGCGCACCGCGCTGCATGTGCTGAGCCAGGGAGACTGTACCGGAATTTTCCCCGAGGGTACGCGCAGCAGAAACGGAATGCTGCAACAGGCGCAGCCTGGCCTCGCGCTTATCGCTGCAAAAAGCGGTGCGACTGTGGTGCCGGTAGGCATTGTGGGCACATACAATATGATGCCGCCCGGCCGCAAGTTTCCCCGCCCGGCAAAACTTGTGCTGGCATTTGGCAGGCCGCTCTGTTTTCCGCCCGATGCCCCCCGCCAGCAAATTCTCGATGACACCATGGCAGCCATTGCATGCCTGCTTCAGCAAAACGGCTGGCCAGAAGCTCTGCCTGCTGCCGCAGATTCGCCTTCACCGCAAACGTAAAAAACCCGCGCCTTTTTACAAAGGCGCGGGCAAAAGCAATGCGCTTTCAGTACATTACGCAGTGACTGCAGTGCGTGTGGCCAATATAGCTGTTGCAAGCCGTTTCAATGGGAACACGCCAGGCACCTGCACAAATGGCTTGCCGCTCTGAAGGCATATATTCTCTGCGCCATGCCAGTCTTTGCGGCTGAAGCGTGTAGCCAAAACCACCATGTCGCAGCCCGCAATTGCAGCATCAAAGCGAGAAAGCGTGTCTGCTGTAGTAAGCGGCGGCCAGATAATCTCGCAGTCAAACACTTCCCGCAAACGTGCCATGCCGGCATCGCTTTTCAGGTCGCCCAGTATCAAAACACGCTGGTTGCGCGTCACCGTCAGGGCTTCCTGCAACAGGTCTGCAATCTCCTTCAGGCTCTCCGCATCATCTACCGGCGCAGGGTCGAGCCGGTTGGCGCGCAGGCGGCCTTCCCAGTCCAGCTGAATTTCCCGCACGGTATCGCGAAAACGGTCATCGCCTTCCAGCATGGCAGACCAGGGTAAAAGCGATGCGCGCAAACGCGGGTCAGAAGCCGGTGTGCCTGCCTGTTTGGTTTGCAAAACCGCTTCCGCCAGTTTTTCGCTGTCTTCTGCAAAGTTTTCTCCAAAGCAAGGGTCTTCGGTAAGCTCTACCAAATGCTCTACCGCCTGGCCTCTGCCTTCTGCAGCTGCCAGCGGAGCACGCGCCTGATCCCAGGCGGCATCCAGTCTGCTTGCCTTGTCGACCAGTTCGGCAATGGGTACTTTGGGGCGCAGGCTGAACAAATAGCACTGCGCTTCCCTGGCCCACACGCGCAGATCATCAAACAGTTTTTGCTGAAACGGGTCGCGGGCGTTGATGCGAAACAGAAGCCGGTTGAAACGCTGCTGAATGGCAGCCACTGCCTCAGCAAGAGGCTGTACATCCTGCACGGTAAGCCGCTCGCGATTCTCTACCCACCACTCAAAAGCCTCCTGGGCACGGGCTGTTTCCTCATGCCTTTCGGCAAGCTCTCCCCACTGAAAGGCAGTAGGCCGCGGTTCGATGTCGTACTGAAGGGTTACGGTGTATTCTTCATCTCCCCCTTCTTCCCGAATGCGTTCCAGGTCTGTCTTCAATTCCGTTACTTCCGCAATTTCCGTATCGCCACCCTCTTCTTCCAGCCTTCTCATGCGGCAGGCTATAGCGCGAAGCCGAAGTGCATTCGGAATATGCAGCTCGCCGTTTTCCCGCTTGACGGGGTTTTCTACAATCCAGGTCTTCAGTTCTTCCCGCATGCGAATGGCATCTGCCTCAATATCCACCAGAGGGCGCATAGGCTGCCGCGGCAGACGGGCTGCCGGGTCTTCAGGCCTGGGGGCAAATACTGAAGGCTGTGAGGCAATTTGCGACAGGCCGCTCGCCGGCGCCGAAATAACAGGCATGGCAAGCTGGCGCGGCTGGCTGATCTCTGCTGTAAACACAGGCGCCGCTGCCTGAGGAGAAACCGCAGGACGCTGCTGAATCTGCTGCACTGTCGCCCAGTTTGCACCTGCACCCTGCGGGGCAGACTGCGAAAGAGACTCAAGCAGCTCGCGCACTGCCACACGCACCTGCCAAAGTTCGTTGTACAGGGTATTGTCTTCTACAGCGCGGGCTGTTTGCAGCAAACGGGTAAGCCGCTCATAAGCTGACCGCAAGAAATGATTGCGCTGAACAGCATATTCGGCCAGCCTGTTTTGCACTTGTAAACAGTAGGCATCAAATGCCTCCTGAGAACGCAGGGGAGAGCCTTCTGAACGTGGGGAGGGTTCTGAAGTACGCGTTGCATCCTGACTCTGAGGGGCGGAAATGGGGCGGTAAGCCCCGTAATCTGCTTCCGACATAAAATGGATATCTCCTGATCGATTGGTCTAACCGGTCACTGATGTGAAACTGCCTTGCTTTTACAGACAGGGAAGGGGAACATCGAGCGACAGTTTGGTGCAATTATCCCTGAAAACGCCTGTTCAACAATAATGGAGGCGCATGCAGATCAACACTCTATTTTAGCACGGTTTCCTCTCTGCTGTAAACTATCAGAAACACTGTTTCTGCAACAGATGTTTTTTCTCCTGCTTTTCAGAAAAAAAAACATATGCTTCTGTTTCAATTCAACTGGTCTTATTACCAAAAACTGCAGGAGCAGCGCCTTTTTCCCCTCTGTAGTATCAGTCTCCCGGCCATTTCCAGCTGCGCACCTCAGGCATATCTTCGCCATGCACGCGAATGTAGTGATGATGATCGGTGCGCAGATCGCGCATTTGTTGGCGCAGATGCGCCGCTTCTGAAACCAGGCCGGGCACTCTGTCTATTACATCCATCACCAAATGATACCGATCGAGATCATTCATCACCACCATATCAAATGGTGTGGTGGTAGTGCCCTCTTCTTTGTAGCCGCGTACGTGCAGATTGGCGTGAAAGGCGCGGCGATAGGTCAGCCTGTGTATGAGCCAGGGATAGCCGTGAAATGCAAACAGGGTCGGGCAGCCTGGCGGAAAAAGGGCATTGAACTCTTTTTCGGGCAAACCGTGCGGATGCTCTTCAGGCGACTGCAGGGTCATCAGGTCTACCACATTCACTACCCTGACTTTGAGCCGGGGCAGACTGGTTCGCAAAATATCTACCGCTGCAAGGGTTTCCAGGGTGGGCACATCGCCGCAGCATGCCATCACTATATCCGGCGTGCCTCCTTCATCCGAGCAGGCCCACTCCCACATTCCTATGCCTGCCGTGCAGTGCCGCACCGCCTCCTCCATACTGAGAAACTGCAGAGCCGGCTGCTTGCCTGCCACAATCACATTGATGTAATTGCGGCTTCGCAAACAGTGGTCTGCTACCGAAAGCAGGCAGTTGGCATCGGGGGGCAGGTAAACGCGCACCACCCCTGCCTTTTTGTTTACTACATGGTCGAGAAAACCGGGGTCCTGGTGGCTGAAGCCATTGTGATCCTGACGCCATACATGCGAGGTAAGCAGATAATTGAGGGATGCAATTGGGCGGCGCCAGGGTATGTGGGCGGTGGTTTTGAGCCATTTGGCATGCTGGTTGAACATGGAATCTACAATGTGAATGAATGCCTCGTAGCAAGAGAAAAAGCCATGCCTGCCTGTGAGCAGGTACCCTTCCAGCCACCCCTGGCAAAGATGTTCCGACAAAACCTCCATCACTCTGCCGTCTGGCGCAACATGGTCATCTGTTGCAAGTATCTCTGCCGTAGAACATCGGCTGGTTGCCTCAAACAGCGCGGTGAGGCGGTTGGAAGCGGTTTCATCCGGTCCCATCACGCGAAAATTGGCTCGCTGGGCGTTGAGGCGCATGGTGTCGCGCAAAAACATGCCCAGCACACGCGTAGCCTCTGCCTCAGTTCTGCCGTGCGCCGCTACGGGCACTGCATACTTTTCAAAGGCGGGCAGCTCCAGGTCTTGCATCAGCAAACCGCCGTTTGCATGCGGATTGGCGCTCATGCGGCTTTCGCCTTCGGGAGCAAGAGCGGCAATTTCTGGCCGCAGAGCGCCCTGCTCGTCAAACAATTCCTCCGGGTGGTAAGAGCGCATCCACTCTTCCAGCAGTCTCAGGTGCTCAGGGTTGGCAGCAACATCTGCCATAGGCACCTGATGCGACCGAAAACTGCCTTCTGCCGGCAGACCGTTCACTTCTTTCGGCCCTGTCCAGCCTTTTGGTGTGCGCATCACAATCATGGGCCAGGCCGGGCGGCCGCTAAAGCCTTCTTCGCGAGCCTGCTTCTGTATCGCTCTTATTTGCTGCACTGCCTGTTCGAGCGCAGCTGCCATCTGCTGATGCATTTGCTGCGGGTGGCTGCCCGATACAAACAGGGGGCTGTAGCCATATCCCTCCATCAGGCTTTTCAACTCTTGTTCAGAAATGCGTGCCAAAACAGTGGGGTTGGCTATTTTATAGCCGTTCAGGTGCAGCACAGGCAGCACCGCCCCGTCTGTAACCGGGTTCAAAAACTTGTTTGAATGCCAGCTGGCGGCAAGCGGCCCCGTCTCGGCCTCGCCGTCGCCCACCACGCAGAAGGCAAGCAGATTGGGGTTGTCGAATGCTGCGCCAAATGCATGCGCCAGCGAATAGCCCAGTTCGCCTCCCTCATGTATCGAGCCGGGTGTTTCGGGCGCTACATGGCTGGGTATGCCCCCCGGAAAAGAGAACTGTGTAAAAAGGCGCTTCATCCCCTCTTCATTCATGCCAATATGAGGGTACACCTCGCTGTAGGTGCCTTCCAGCCAGGCATTGGCCACTAGCCCCGGCCCTCCATGCCCAGGCCCGGTGATGTAAATGGCATCGAGTGCATACTTTTTTATGAGGCGGTTAATATGCACATACAAAAAATTGAGGCCGGGGGTGGTGCCCCAGTGCCCAAGCAAACGCGGCTTGATGTGCTCAGGCCGCAGTGGTTCTCGCAGCAGTGGGTTGTCGTACAGATAAATCTGACCTACCGAAATATAGTTCGCTGCACGCCACCAGGCATGCATGAGATGCAGTTCGGCTTCTGTAAGAGGAGAGGCAGCGCTCTGGTTTTCTGCAGACATGGCAAGGTAACTCCCTGTAACAAAATTTGCTCATTGTTTTGCCGCATTCAGGCTCACCTTACCAATGTACCTCATACCCGGTATAAATACCTGTGCTGCACCATCCCCCTGCCGGCTGAATAAATGCGGCGGCGCTGCGATTGCCTATTTGCCTGCCATTGCTGCCTTGCGCACAAGCCTGGGCAGTACAACAGAAACCGCATCACAAAGGTTCACACAAAAAATCGGTACAGCCAGCCCATGCCTGTCTCTTTTTCCAGATCGCCAATGTATGAGGCGAGGCTGCTGCACACAGCTTCTTCCCGTGCCAGTTCACCGCTGCCAAACACGGCCTTCATGGCTTCACCGCAGTGCATCTGCCTCACCGCTATTTTTTATATCATAATAATACGTAATTCTTTACCTAAGCTTTCTGCCCGCGGTCAGCAGGGCTGGCCAAAGTAAAGAATAAACCCGCTGTTATCCCACACCACAAACTCTTGCATGCCCCAGGGTTTTGCCTCCAGCGGCTGGGCAAACTCTACGCCACGTCCCAAATATTCAGCGTACAGCGCGGCGGCATCGTTCACAGTGATATATACATCCAAATGATCATTGTGCTGTTTTGCATGCCTGCCGGGGTCTGGCAAATCAGATAGCTTGAGGTGTATCATTATGCCGTCGCGTTCTACCCCGGCATAAAAGCCGCCGTATGAAAAAGCAACCTTAAAGCCCAGTTTCTCTACATAAAAATCGCATGCCTGCTGCAGATTGAGCACAAGAAACTGGGGGGCTATGGCTGTGAGAATGGCTTGAGTATGACTGGTCATCGTATTATTCTCCCTGCACACAACGATTGTTTCTGTCATTGCAATTCATCTGATTTTTGAACAGGAAAGCAATTTGTGTATAAATTCTACTGGTTTTTGACTTTTTTGAAGATATTTTGCCAGAATGGAACCTATGGTATTGACATGGCACAATATGCATAGTATAATATTTTTTACCTCATGGTGAGTAACCATATGGAACAAAAACAGCCTAACCGGTTGTTTTCATCCATTATGCTCCCCGGCAGTGTTGCCGCGGATGCTGCCTTATAGAACAAACAGGCATCCGGTAACGTTGTTGTTGCCTTCCGAACCCACAGCCAAAGCTCAACCATTGCTCACGGCTGACCGCATTACATTTTCACCAAACCCGTGTTTCTGCGCCTGAAGGTCTTTGCCTTTCATGCTTTTCGGCGGTGCAGTTTATTCTTCACCATTGAATAGCAATCATGGCAAATGCTGCCAGTGCAGTATTTTGCGGGTATTTGCAATCAGTTTATTTTCCACAAGGAGGACCCTCACTACTGTGAAGCGACCGAGAACAACCCGCCGCATGCGCGGCCTCCGCTCCATAGCAGCGCGCACCTTTTCTGCAATGGCCCTTCTGGCAGTTGGAGCCGGCTCGGCACATGCCGATGCACCAAAGCCAGGCGCTATCTCTGTTTCAGGCCTGGCAGATTTCTACCTGGGCATCAACTTCAGAGCGCCAAGCCCGGCAGCGCCTCTCGCATTATCTGGCGGCGGAACCGTAGGCATCGACAACGTGGGCCGCTCGTTTGACATCAACGACAGGCTGCCCAGCCTCAGCCTCTTCGAGGTAGACCTTACGCGCAATCAGGGCAAAGGCATTCCCTTTGGCATCACTGCAACGCTTACTGCAGGCGATACCGCTCGTATTGTGCATGCCAACGAACCGGGTGGAACAGGAGCCTGGCAAACCATTCAGCAGCTCTACATTACCCGTGCAGTAAATATCATGCATCACAGCGTTACCTTCGATTTCGGAGACTTCGTAACGCCCTTCGGGCAAGAGGTAATTGAAAGCTCAGGCAACGATGAATATTCACGCAGCTTCGGCTTTCAGTATGCCATTCCGTTTTACCATTTTGGCCTGCGAGCAACCACCGCCATTACCCCACAGGTTTCGGCATATGCCGCACTGGTAAACGGCTGGAACAACATAGCAGACGACAACTTTGCCAAAAGCGGCATACTGCAGTTCACCTGGACCCCCAACTCCCTATTCACAGGAGTGCTTGGCTGGATGGGAGGCAACGAAGGCACAGGCGAATATGGAACCGGAATTGCGCTGCCAGGCACGGGGTACATAAACTCTAACCTGTTTGAGTTTCTGCCTACCTACCAGGTCACGCCAAAGCTGAAACTGGCAGGTGAACTAGACTACGGGCAGGGCGCTGGAACCGTTGGCCCCAAACATCTTTCAGGCTACTGGATAGATATGGCAGGCTATGCACGCTATCAGCTCAGCAGCAAGTCAGACATAGCAGCCCGCCTGGAACAGTTTGAAGATGTGGCAGGCACAGGAGGCATTGGCCTTCGCACCGGGGCGCCAGGCTACACAAAACTGCGCGAATTCACCCTGGATTACGAGTACGACTTCTTCAAGGGCAACGTAATCACCAGGCTGGAATATCGCCATGACCACGCAAGCAGCGCATTTTTTCTGGCAGGAGGCGGTAAAACCACCCCCGACCAGGACACCCTGTACGCAAGCGCCGTGGTGAAGTTTTAATCACACAAACACCGCTCTCATGTTGTATTTGCAGGGGTCTCGACACTCGTTGCTGAGGCCCCGGTGGAACAGTGATCCATTCACAACACAATGGAGGAAATTCAATGATATTTAGAAGAGCCAATGCCCGAACAAATGCTACTCTGTCAGAGAAAAGAGTAGATAAAATTGAAAGGCTCAAACTGCGTGCAAAAGACCCGCAGTGGCGCCGCTACGCATACACAATGCTCATAGGCAAAATGGCTGCTGTTGCTATTCTGCTCACTGTGTTCGCTTTCTTTCACGGCCTTATCGGCGGCGCAGCACATGCAGACCCGGCAGACTACCCGGGTGCAACCGTGCCAATGGGTAATACGGTAAACGCAATCAACACTACCTGGACACTGGTAGCCGCCTTCCTGGTGTTTGCCATGCAGGTCGGCTTCACGATGCTTGAAGCAGGGTTCTGCCGTTCGCGTGAAACCGTAAACGTACTTATGGAATGCGTGGTGGATACCTGTCTTTGCGGACTGCTGTTCTATGCATGGGGCTACTCATTCATGTTCAGCACTGGCAACGGTTTTATCGGCTACCACTGGTTCTTCCTGCAGAATGCACCGCTCACCTACCCAGGAACCGGTGTAGCACTTCTTGCCCACTGGATTTTCCAGTTTGCATTCGCCGATACCTGCTCCACCGTTACTTCAGGAGCCATGATTGGCCGCACAGGATGGATTGGAGACCTGCTTTACAGCTTCGGCGTATCCGGTTTCATCTATCCTATCATAGGGCACTGGGCATGGGGGCCAGATGGGTTCCTTGCAACTATGGGTACAGCTGGCCACTTCATGCCAACATTTGGGCAAAGTTTCCACGATTTTGCGGGTTCTACCGTGGTGCATACTATTGGAGGAACCATTGCGCTGGCAGGCTCTATTGTGCTTGGCCCGCGGCTGGGGCGCAAATTCAAGCGTGATGGCGGCGGTCCCATGCTTCCGCATGACCTGGTAATTGCATGCTCAGGAGCCTTGATACTCTGGTTTGGCTGGTACGGGTTTAACCCAGGAAGCACACTCTCGGCACTTGACTTCAATGGCATCGGGCGTGTTTCGGCAAACACCACACTTGCAGCATGTTCCGCTGGTCTGGTTGCCATGTTTGTAGCATTTCCCCTTACCAAAAAATGGGACCTCGGCTTCACCTGCAACGGCTTCCTGGCTGGCCTGGTAGCTATTACCTGTCCCTGCTACTGGGTTTCTCCAACAGGAGCTGTTCTGCTTGGCGCAGTCGCAGGCGCTTTGGTAGTAGGCGGCGTAGAACTGCTGGAATACCTTCGTATAGATGATCCTATCGGCGCTGTGCCAGTACATATGTTTGCTGGTATATGGGGAACATGGTCACTTGGCCTCTTTGCATGCGGCAAGTACAACTCCAGTGGCCCAACAGGGGCTACTGTAACTTCACCGCTAACCGGCCTGTTCTATGGAGGAGGCATGAAGCTGCTGGAAGCCCAGATCATCGGCAACGTAATCATAACTGTATCTACATTCTTAGTTGCCCTGGGCCTGATGTATATTGTGCATAAGATGGGTAAACTTCGCGTTTCTCATGAAGGTGAACTGGAAGGTCTTGACCTGCATGAGCATGGCATTCCTGCATACCCGGAATATGCACTTGTGCCCGGAGCATCTCCTGGGGGAATGCTGTCAGAAGCAGCAGTATCCACCACACCTGCCCCGGCAGGCAAAACCTCTACCACTCATTAATCGAGTTGCGGTGTGGCATTCTAACCGCTTTGTCAGGTAGAATGCCACACTTCTCGCAAGGAGCAAATAGCATGATCAAGGTAGAAGCGCTCATCCGCCCGCAGAAGCTGGATGATGTAAAAACCGCCCTCAACGAAATTGGGGTAAAAGGAATGACTGTAAGCGAAGTGCGTGGTGCCGGCAAACAAAAAGGCCTCACCCACCACTACCGGGGTACAGAATACACGGTAAATCTGCTGCAAAAAATCAAAATCGAGATCGTCGCCACCGATACCGAAGCGCATCTTATTGCAGATACTATTGCAAAAGCCGCGCAAACCGGCGAAATAGGAGATGGAAAAATCTTTCTTATTCCCACAGCCGAAGTAATTCGCATTCGCACTGGCGAAACCGGAGAAACTGCTCTGGAATAACAGGTACTCTGCATCGATATTCCCAAGCCCCTGTGCGCTTTGCACACAGGGGCTTTTGCCTTTCAGGGCTTGAGGAATTACAGCTTCGTGCCAATACGTACAGAAAAATAGAAGATTATAAAATATGCTGAATCTGTACAGCAGTAAAATGGAGGCATTCCTCATGAAAACGCATATTGCCGCAACAGCGCTTCTTCTCATCGCAACAGGGCTTCTGCCTGCCCATGCGCAGGGACGCACTGCTGCGCCGCCCGCGCATCCTGTTTTTCATATGCCCATTTCCGGCAGAAACATGCGCCCTCCCGTGCTGCACATCCCGCCGCCGCTGCACCTGCAGCCAGTGCGGGCAGCAGGCGCGGCGCCAACCCCTCCCGGCGCCTTCACCCGCTTCTCACTCTCCACAGAAGGGCATGTGTACCACTACGGCATGAACCCGGCGCCAAACAACGGCGGGCTGGGCTATATTTCGCCTTACCTGCCTTACTACTACACCCCTGGCCCAGGCTTCGGCTACGCGCCAGGTCTCTTTTACGGCTTCACATATCCCTCGTACCCATACTACTACCCATACAGCGGATATGGCATCAGCAGCCCCTCGCCCTACCAGTACTATGGCACGGTACCGCCCTACATCAGCAACGAAAACATCTACCTTTCTCAGCCGCAGGGCAACTACCTCTACAGAGTAGGAACCGGAAAAAATGCGGAAAACTACTACCTGGGCCGAGGGGCATCACGCATTCTGAAACCCGGGCCTAATCTTCAAAAAGCAGTAACCGACCTGCAGAACGCATGGCTGCACAATAATATCAGCCTCATTGCCGCACATATGCAGCGCAATGTACGCATAGGCATCTATATCAACGGAGGATACCGTTATTCACTCAGTTCAGCAAGCTACCTTGCACTTACACGCGATGCCCTGAAAAAAACACACACGCGCAGCATCAGCCTGCAGCTGGCAGGCCGCCCTGCCCACAACATAGCCGTTTTGATGGGAACACATACCTACCTAGATGGAAAAACAAACAAAACTGCCACAGTAGTGGTATGCTTTGCCATGCAAAAAATAAACGGCACTTACTCCATTCTGGAAGCAGGGGTTGACTCGCAGCACAGGTAAATAAATACAGGCAAGGAGCCGCTACAATTGAACCAGGTTGTTTTCAAAACAGAAGGTGACTGGGACAGCACAACACTCACCTGCAATGGGCGGGACTGGCCTGCCGCACAGATGCTGGTGCAGATTGAGGCAGGCCGCGATGAATACGGCTCGCCTGCACGGGGCGGGGTGAGAGATGGCGGCCAGATGTCGGCAGTTGTGCGCTCACAAGATAATCCAGACCAGGAGCAGGCAATTTTTCCAGGCACCTTGCAGATGAACTTTCCAGGCCATGAAGTTGTGGTGGAAAACGTACACCCAAACTTCGATTTCGAATTTACCAGGGTACTTTACAATCAGCGGGATGTTACCGAGCAGATAGTAGACCTTACGGTGAATATAGACGCGGTGAACAACGAAGTACAGGCAGTCATTACCCTCTACCGCCCCCACTGGCTGGGAGCAGACGAGGTTGCTACCATCACAATACTGTAGAGAGGTCAGGAGAACAACCAAATGAAAAAAAATGCATGGGGAATCCTTTCCCTAATGCTCTTTGCTGCACTGCTGCTTGCCACACTGCCTGCACTGGCACGGCCCCATTTTGGAGGTGGTTCATTTGGGCGCAGCGGATCGTTTGGCGGGGGCTTTCACTCATTTGGAGGAGGTAGTTCGTTTGGGCACAGCTCATTCGGCCACAGTTCAGGCGGATTTCACTTTGGAGGAGGAAGCTCGTTCGGGCACAGCGGGTCGTTTGGAAGAAGTGGATCGTTTGGAAGCGGCAGCAGCCAATCCAGTTCTTTCGGGCACAGCGGGTCGTTTGGAAGCTCAGGTTTTGGCGGGCGCTCTACAGGCGCTTATGGGCGCAGCGGGTCGTTTGGAAGAAGCGGATCGTTTGGCCGTTCCTCAGGCTATACGCATTCTACCTCTACCTACTACATAGGTGGGCGCTCTTACCCCGCGCACTACTACGGGGGCTGGGGTGACTACAGCTACTACTGGGGAACGCCCGCATGGTATTACTACACGCCTTTTCATCCTGCGTTCTACTACTATCCGCCTGTTATGGGCCAGGGAGGAGTATACTATCCGGGTGGAATCAACTGGTTTCACCTGCTATTATCCGGCGTTCTCTTCATGGCCGTTCTGGCCGTTCTGGCCAAGGCTTTCAGCAGCAAGGGCCGGGTAAGGTACAGAAACTACTGAAGGGACAATACATGACTCAGACAGACAGCAATCTAACATATATAAACGATGCAGCAATTGAGGCCGGGGGGTTGGTACAAGTCATCGTAACACAAACCGACCCAATAGAGTTTTCGCTTTTTTTGAACCAAAAACAAATTCAGCAAGACGACATAGAAAGCCTGAATGTGTATATCGATGCATCGGTAAACCCCATCAATACCTGGGCAAAGCTGTCGCATTATGTAACACAAGTAGACGGTGAAAAACAGATAGAGAGAAAAGAGTTGTTTCCATGCACCATTATGATTACCTGCATGAAACACTTTATCCGTATTTACTGCCAGAACCCCGGCAGCAGCGTCGGCCTGTTTATACAGGCAGGCATACACGACAACGGAACAGAGACAACACTGCGTGACCTTACTGCCTTTACGCTAATGATAAGCAGTCTGTTGGTACAGGCAACTATAAAGGCAACCAATGGCAGCCAGTATTCCCTGCTGCCCATCTAGCAGCAGGCAGGTATGCAGTGTATAAGGAAGTGTAATTATGTATTGTAAAAAAACCTGGAAAGCCGGCATGCTTCTACTGGCAGGCATGTGCGTCTTGTGTTCCCTTCCTGTGCAGGCAGCACCCCCCAAGCCCTCCCCGCAGGCCGCTGCCGTCGACCCGGAAGTGATGATTGGCCAAAAAGCTGCCCAGGAGGTGATGAAGGAAGAAAAAGTAGTCACCAGCGGTCCTGAATGGGAGCGTGTAAACCGTATTGGGGAAACCATTGCCCAGGCAGCCAACCAGTACGCGATCCCCGCAAGTTTTGGCTCATCAGTACATAAAATATTTCAGTTTCACTTCTACGTTGTGCAAAACAATGATGTAAACGCATTTTCACTGCCGGGCGGTTTTGTGTTTGTAAATACCGGCCTGCTCAAGTTTGTACACTCAGATGATGAACTGGCAGCAGTACTCGGCCACGAAATAGGCCACGTAGAGCATCACCATGTAATCACGCTGATGCGGCAGCAAAACAAACTGCAAAGCATTCTCACTCCCCTGCAGCTGGCAGCGCTTGCCCTGGTGCTGACGCACAGCGGCGGCAGCTACACTTCTGGCAAGCAGGGCAGCGACCTGGCCGGGGCAGGCATGAACCTGATGGAAGCCTCGCAGCTGTATAGCATAGCGCGCATCAATGGATACCGCGTGCATGCTGAAGAAGACGCAGACCACACTGGCATCATGCTGCTTACGCACACCCAGTACGACCCTGCCGCCATGTATACCTTTATGCTGCGCCTTTCAACTTATGAGCGCGAACATGGCGACCAGATGCTGGGCATTTATCGAGATCACCCTCCCACCCCGCAGCGCATTGCTGCAGCTAAAGCTCTGCTCAACCAGCTGCACATACCTATCTATTTCAGTGTAGCCGACCCTGCCTGGCGTGCAGTTGTAAAGCCAGTGCAGGTAAACGGGCAGACGCTGCAGCAGATTTCTGTGAAGGGGGTAGATATGGGCACAGTTACCGCACAAGACGGCCAAACGGCTCAGCAGCATGCAGAATTGATAGGCAGGCGGATAAACTGGCTGCTTGACAGAGGGCTTGCAGCATTTGAAATTCGCGCCAATACTGCCACCGGCAGCGTAGTGGCGCGAGGGCTTTCTATTTTTACCCAGGCAGATGCAGCTGCCTGCCACACTACCCTGCAGGCATTGGCAAGCCAGCTGAGCATGGCGGTAGTGCAGGTGAATGAAATCAAGCAGATGGAACTGGCGGCTGCCGAAAATTGAGAGCAATCAAAACTGCAGGGCTTCTGCTGCAGCTGCGCCTGCGTATTGCACGCAATAGTATAAACGAGGTACGGCATCGCAGCAAGCTGCTTCTTTTTGTCATAGCGGCAGGCATTGTGCTGCTCGCACTGCTGGTATTTGCTGGCTCGCTAACTCTGCTTCTTATAGCAAGGCAGCAAAATGCTCTCCCTGAAATAGTTGCCCGTCTTTGCTTCACAGGCTTTTTGCTGCTGCTGGCCGGTTCGGTGCCTTTTGCAGCCTCCACTCTTGCCCTCTCTGAAGACTACCCGGTTCTTTTCGCCGCACCCATACAACCCGAGGCAGCTATTGCAGCGCGCCTGCTTGATGCGGCAGTATCAAACAGCGCTCAGTTTGCCGTCATCGGGCTGCCCATGTTTCCTGCCTGTGCATGGATAGCGGGTTATTCGGGCTGGCAGTGGCTGCTACTTACTGCAGCTGTCTTTCTTTACCTCACCCTGCCCGCCCTGCTTTCAGGCTTTATTTTGCTTGTGCTGCTCCGTCTGCTGGGCGCCGCCCGTCTGCGCGGGGCAATAGCCATTCTCAACCTGCTTATGGGGGCAGTTACCTGCCTGGCAGTTGTTATAGAAGCACAGCACCTGCCCATTCATTTCAATGCTGTGCAGCTAATGCAGTCGCCCGCGCCGCTCACTGCTGCACACTGGCCGCCCGCCGTCTGGATGACACGCCTGCTGCTTTCTTCTGCTCACACGGGTGTTCTGCTGCAAAATCTGCTCTGGCTTTTTCTTGCCAATCTCGCCCTGTTTGCAGCATGCATGGCTGCAGGCAAAGGGCTGCAGGAAGAATTGGGAGATGCACTGGCCGCAACAGAAAAAAATGCCGTTCGAAGCCTGCGCGGGGGCGAATGGCAGTGGCTGCCTTCGCCACTCGGAATGATGGCCTCGCGAGATACCCGCATGGTGCTGAGAGACCCCATGCTTCTCTCACAGCTGGGCGTGCCGGTTCTGCTTTACCTCACACCCTATATGCTGGCAGTGCAAAACAGCGACCCGGCTTCCAGAGAGCTGCTTTTCCCCTTCGCAGCAGGAGTGGTGGTGTTTATACTGTATATGCAAACTAGTATTCTTACTCTTTCGCTGCCGGGCATGGATGCACAGGCTTTCTGGATCATTCTGGCAGCGCCGCAGCCTATTCAGCGTACGCTGGTTGCCAAGTGGCTGGTGGGCTTTCTCTTTTGCAGCGTTACCGCTGCAGCGCTGATATTGATTGCAGGCATCTCTTTTTCAGCCTCGCCTGCCGCACTCATACTATGCAGTGCAGTGATTTTGTGCAGCGCTGCAGCACTCTGCGGCCTGGGCACAGGCATTGCAGCGCTTTTTCCAAAGTTTATACACGCCAACCCATCGCTCAGAGTAAGCAACCTGGCTCTTATCGCTGGTTTTTTTGCCTCTGCCGCTTACACTCTTCTCTCTGTACTGCTGCTGGCAGGCGCATGGTGGATAGATCAAAACAGCACAGCCGGCTCGCTGCACAAAATTTGGGCAATACTCATGCTGCTGCTCTATCTTCTGCTCAGCGCGGTTTGCACTGCCCTGCCTATAGGGCTTGGGGCAGCGCGGCTGCAGCAATATGAATGGGCACAGGCATGACTCAAAACACCACGCAGATGCCCGCATCTGCAAAACGCATGCAAATTACTGCGGTAGTCGTAACCGGCCTGCTTGCACTGCTCAGTCTGCCCTCTGTACTGCAATGGCAAAAAAACCATGAGCAGCAAACACTCAGTCTCTCGCACCTGCACAGGCTTGCCTATTCGCTGCAGCTGTACGCACAGGATTACGACGACGCGCTGCCTGAACCTATTGCGCCCTCTTCCTGCCTAGACTGGACTACGCGCCTGCGCGGCTACTACGACAACCGCCAGGAACTGCAAAACCCCTCCAACCCATTTCAGCGCCCAATAAAAGACCACGCAACAGGGTGCCCCATTCACAGCGGCTATGCCCTGAATCAGCGCTTCTACGGCCAGTTTTCCCCTGGCCCGTTTCCATTTTACAACCTGGTGCTGCCCGCCCAAACAGCCCTTCTCGTAGAAGCAGGCCCCATGTGGAAAACCACAGGCAGGGCAGAGCAAAACTCTGCATCCCCACAGCCCTGGGGCAGTTTTGCATACACCGACACCCTGCAGCGCTTTAACGGCCTCGTGCCGTTTCCCTCCACCCACAACCACAAACTATGCCTTGCTGCAGCAGACGGCCATGCAGTATGCGTACGAGTTGCACACTATTCCCCCGCAGACGGGCCGCACAATACAATGCTGGGGCGCATAGGTTCGCATATGTACAACTGGAACGGCGGCCGACCCAACGGCCATGCCGACCAGCCCCCGCAAGAATAAACTCCTGCCGCTTGCCGCGGCAGGAGTTTATTGGCGTTGTTCTGAGGAGGGGAACAAAAATCAGCTAATTGTCTCCCTCTGTGGCGCTTTGAATGTCGATCACCCCTTCGCCCAGATAATCTGAATAGAGAGGGTTCAGATCGCTAATATCGTAGGCAGAGCCGCATATTTGAGACACCGCATCATCTACCGACATCTCTGAGTTATGATAAAGCACATCTGCCGCCTCTGCCGAAACAAAAGGTGCCGCAAAGGAGGTGCCCGACCAGGTGGCATACCCGCCATTGTAGAAGGTGCTGCGCACATCTACCCCCGGGGCGCACACGCATACATTCTGGCCGTAATTTGACCAGGCTGCTTTCACATTACTAGAATCTACAGCAGCTACAGCTACTACATTGGGCAGGGCGGCGGGATAATGCGGCGCCATGCTGCCATCGTTGCCATCTGCCGCCACCACTATTACCCCGTTGTTGTAGGCGTCTTCTACGGCATCTTCCAGGGCGTCGCTGTAGGTAGAAGTACCCAGGCTCAGGTTGATCACCGTGGCTCCATGATGAATGGCATATTCTATCCCCATCACCACAGACATCACCGAACCATTTCCATCGCCATTCAGCACGCGAATGGGCATAATTGCAGCCCCAGGCGCCATTTTTGCAATAATGCCCGCTACCATGGTCCCGTGCCCCGCTGCTTCATTGGTAGCGCCGTCTGGCACATCCTGGGGAGGGAGAGCAGGGTTCAGCACATTGTACCCCGCAGTCAGGTGCCCCTGCAGCGCCGGGTGCTGAAGGTCAACACCTGTGTCCAGCACAGCTACTACCTGCCCTGCGCCGGCATTGTCATCAAGGCTGCCTCCGCCAATTTGAGAGTAGCTGCCTGAAAACGCGTAATTGCCCGGGAGGCCGCTGGCATCGAAAGCAACGTGTATTTGAACGCTGTGCACCTCAGGATCGGTTACTGCCGAGTTACCCTCGGCAGATCGCGTTTGCGCAGAGCCTGCCAGCAAGGTCTGCAGCTGCGCATCGGTCATGCCTTCTGCAGGAAGCATACTGCAAATGCCTCCCCCGTCGGCTATATCCTCAACGGTCGCTCCAAACTGCGCTGCCAGTGCATATGCATCCACACCCGGTTGAAGTGCTACCACAATGCCGCTGTCTATTCCATCTTGCGCACAAGCCATTTTTGGCATCAGCAGGCAGCATACGCAGAGCATCAGCACTGCAAATCTGCCAGAAATAAACCTGGAAGTAGAGTGGCCCAAAGCTTTTGCAACCATAGTGAAATCTCCTCAGAAAGTTAACATCCGCCTACTATCAGAAACGGCGCCCAGTAATAGGAATGCTGCAAAGCCTCATAAAGCATGGTTTGCGCCTGCTGCAATGCGGCAGAGGCGGTTTTGCCCTGCTGCATGTGTCGATAAAATTCATTCATCAGCCTGTGAGTAGCATGGTCGTCTGCGGGCCAGAGGCTCACTGCCACCGATCGTGCCCCCGCAAGTAAAAGCCCGCGGGTAAGCCCAAACAACTCATCACCGGGCGCAACATGCACCGCCCCTGTGCTGCAGGCAGAAAGGGTAACCAGACTGCACCTGAGAGGCATTTCATACAGGTCTCGTGCAGTAAGCCATCCGTCTGCAAATTTCAAGCCTGAAAAGAGCGGGTTGTCTTCCCTGAATTCGGCATGCGCAGCTACATGTATAATTTGAGCATCTGGTGCCAGTCTGTTGAATGCTTCCAGAGTAGCCTCTTCCCCCAGCAGCAGTCTGGAGTTGGGCAGCATTGCTGCAACCTGCCTGCATTCTTCCTCTACCTGCTCGTATCCTGCTCCTGCAATGCCCACTACCAGAGAGCTGGGTTTCAAACCTGCGTTTGAGCTTCCCTCCTGCCTGGTTCTGGCAGCATGCCACACCGAGCTGCTGGGTGTGTAAAGAATTTCGTGATGCAGCAGCATGGGGCCATCTTCATCCATGAACGCATGAAAAGGAAGGCCGTGCAAATCGCCGTACGGCGCAATCAGCACGCGCGAGGTTTGTACATAGTGAAAAAGCGGTGCGCACAACAGATTGTGCAGTCTTTTCAGTACACAGTGCAGCACATCGCCTATTTCAGCCGTGTCATTTCCGCTGCAGGGTGTATGGCTCATAAACCGCTGCATGTGAAAGCGAAACCGGTGTGCTTCTCTTCGCACAAGGGCCGCATCAGCAAGGTTTCTCACTGCCTGTATCTGTTTGGAAGTAACTACAAACGCCCCCACCTCATCTTCCAGCACAAAAAACTCTATCAGGGTTTCATCAGCAGACAGAGTTTGCTGCAGCTGTTCTACAGAAACCGTAGTTCTTCCCTGCAGCCATGCAGGCCGCTCGCCTGCTCCCAGCAGCATGCACTGATGCTCCAGGCTGCGGTACTGCTGCTCAAGCGCTGTGTATTCCTGTTTGCGCACCTGCCGGCTGTTTACCAGTCTCACCTGAGGCTGCAATGCTTCTCCATAGTGGTAGGCCCTGTTCAGGTCGAGGCGGGCCTGCAGCATTTTTTTCTGCAGTTCATACGCTTCCGGGGTCGTATCCCTGTCGCCCCGCGGGTTCAGATTTACCAGAATGCCTTCCAAAAGAATACGCGATTTACTCTGTTCTACATACTGCATGGCAGTCATAGTATCTCCACGATGGCTGCGCTGCAAAAGCAGAGCAACAAGATCGGCATACACTTTTTCTTTTCCATCGAGAAAGGCTACATGAAATTCTTCGGGCACTATAAGCGTGCGTACGCTCTCCAATGCATCCACTGCCGAAATGTAGTGCCGAATAGCATCAGAAATACGGCTGCACCGGTGCATATACGCACCGATAGCATATTCGGCCCTGCACTCAAGCCAGCCCCTGCCGCACTTGCGCGCATGGCGCGCCACCATGCTCATCTGCCGCACTGCATTTCTGCCTGTGGCCAAATAGAGGTCGGCCTGCAGGTATGCGGCTTCTGCCGCCCAGCCGGGCAAATGCGATTTTCGAAAAATTTTGCATGCTTTTGCAGCGGCTTCTTCTGCTTCAACCGGCTTGTACACGCTGCGATAAATCCAGCCTTTTATCAGAGCGCAGTGTGCCTGCTGCACAGAGTTTTTGGTAGCGGTAAATATCTTTTCCGCCTCCAGTATCTCCTTCTCAGCCTGCTCCGTTTGCTGCAGCCGCAAATAAACCGAAGCAGAAATGGCATGCGCCCGCGCTCTGTCGTATTCCGACTCAACGGTTTGCAAACCAGCCATTGCCTTTGCACAACATTCCAGCGCTTCTGGGTAGAGGTTCAAAGCCAGGTAGGCGCCGGCAGCATCTATGTTGCAGCGCACCGCCTCGTGAGTACGGTGAAAACGCTCAAAAACCGATGCCGACCGCATAAAACAGGTAAGCGCCTGAGTGTAGTTGCCCGAAACATATTCCAGGTACCCCAGGTTGGTATCTACTGCCGCGGTGTTGATCTCGCTGCCTGCCTGTATAAAAAGATCGCGGGCTGTTTGATAGCGGGAAACGCTTTCTGCAATCCTGTCCAGGTGGGTAAGAGAGTTTGCAATGTTTACCTGCAGGGTGGCGAGAATTTGCGGGTCTATGGTGCTGCCGAAATGGGCTTCTGCAGCCTGGTACATTTGCAATGCCTGCTCGTAGTCATCAGACCGAAAATAGGTGTTTCCCAAATTTACCAGAGCGCGGCCGCAGTCAAGAGACATCCCCGCCTCTTCCATCTCAAGAATGAGTCGTTTGCCCAGTTTCTCCGCATCAGAGTATCTTCCCAAAATGGCAAAAGAATCAATACTGCCCAATTGAACCGAAAGGCTCAACCCTCTGTCATTACCGCGCAGCGCCGCTTCGGCTGCCTCCTGCAGCGTCTGCAGCGCAGCATCGTGTCTGGCCAGTGCACGCAGGGCCTGCCCTTGTACGCGCAGTGAACGCGCCTGAGCAAGAGAGTTCTGCTGCATGGCAAAGAGGGCTGCAGCACAGCATGCCAGCTTTTCAGCCCTGCCTGCATCTGCCTGCAAACAGGCGCCTGCAGATTCAAGCATCTGCTCTGCAGCATTTTCCTGCATGGCAATGCTCTGCAGCAGAGCCGGCTGTATATCGCCTTCATTCCACCATTGCAGAAATCTGGTTTCCAGTTCAGAAGGCAGGGTATGGTTCATAACTCTTCTCCCACCTGAAGCGGGGCTATTTGTACCTGATTGCCATCATGCTGCAAAAGCATGATGTAGCTTCCGCGCGGTACGCTGTCTGCATAAAACTCCATCTGGCTGCTGCTCATCTGCAGACCATAACCGTTGGGCAGAAACAGTTCAGCCCTGGTAAGCGGTTCAGAGGCCGCCCTGCCACCGGCAAGCAGCACGCCCATCACCGACCAGTTACCCGATCTCTGCCGTTCCATACCAATTTCTATGGTGTATTGATCAAGCTGGTAGGTTTGTTGTATAGCATGTGCTGAGCCTCGTGCCCCGGCAGCAAGCAGTGCGCTGCGGCTGTCAAAAACCAGGCGTGCCTGGCGCAACTGCATCAGAGCCTGCAATGCAGTTTTGCTCTCATGCATAATGTTTTTGGCCCGTATCAGGGCATTTTGTGGAGCGCTTGCTGCGGTGAGTTCACCCGAGGCATGTACCTGCTGAAGTACATTCCTCCACCACGCAACTTTTTCACTGCAGGGGGTACAGCCGTTTGCCAGATGTTCTTCCAGCCAGGCAATTTGTTGAGGGGACAATTTGCCTTCAAGGTAGTCGAGTATCTGCAGCTGTGTGAGATGTTTGCGAAGCATAATGCGTGCATTCTCCATTCAGGCGCGTGTACATAACGATTAAATCCTGATCACAACACAAAACCAAGAACACATTCACTCTCCAGAAAAATACACAGAATAACCCAGCCTGTCTAAAATTTTTTTCAATTTTCCCAAACATCTGCTTCTGCTGGGACCAATGCTTCCAGAAGGCATGCCCAGCAGGCTGCTGATTTCAAGGTATGTAGCTGGAGGGTCGTTCAGGTAAAGCATTTCAAGCAAACTGCGGCAGTTGTCAGCCAGCTCGCCCAGGCCGGTAACAAGCATGTACTGCTGTTCCTGAAAAAGAGCCTGTTCTTCCGGCAGCGGCAGCAGAGAAGGCTCGTTTGCAGCCGCAGGGTCTTCCATCTGCACAGTGGCTGCTCCACCACCCCTGCGAGCCGCGCTCGCAAATCGAATAGAACGAAGGGCTTCCTGCCGGGCAACAGCTGCCAGCCAGGCGCTCAGCTTTTCGGTGTTCTGAAGAGTATGAAGGTTTCGATACATGCTCAAACAGACATTTTGAAAAATATCATCTGCATCGCTGCCGCTCATACCGCAGCGAAGTATCACTGTATAAATAAAGCGCTGGTAGCGGTCTATCAGTGCATCCCAGGCGTTTTCCTCCCCCTGTATACATTCTGCAATCAACCGTGCATCGGTCTTCACTTTTTTCTCCAGACCTGTTTAAGGGCAATGCAATTCTTTTCAACAGACACAATTTCGCTGGTTGGTTAGAATATTCTCCTTGAAAAATTGTTCCATTTCGTTTCGCTATTGCTCAAAATTACGCGCAGGTTTTTTAATTTTCTATGTATTTTACCTGCAATTTCCTGTCTTCCTGAAGATACACATCCAGAAACTGGCCCCCCGAATTCAGTTCAGGAGGATACACTATCATGATTTATCAGGACACATTCAAGCTGCAAACCAGAGAGGCAGCCATTCAGCAAAACCTGCCGCTGCGAGTAGCGCTCTACTCTTCCGGCGTGGTAGGTCTGGGGCATATGAGACGAAGCCTGCTGGTTGCACAGGCGCTTTCACACTCTCCTCTGCATCCCGCGCTTTTGATGCTGGCAGATGCCAGGCAGGCGGGTGCATTTCATATGCCCAAGGGCATGGACTGCGTTACCCTGCCCGCACTTATGAAAACCGACGGCCAGTTTCAGTCGCGCTACCTCTCTCTGCCGGTTCATAATGTATCTTCTCTTCGCGGCGCCATGCTGCTTTCGATACTGGAAGAATATCGCCCGCATCTGCTGCTGGTAGACAATGTGCCCAGAGGAGTGATGGGTGAGCTTGCTCCCGTGCTGCGCATGCTGCAGCGAAGTGACAAAACCCGCATTGCACTGGGAATGCGCGATGTTCTCGATGACCCCGAAGCAGTGAAAAGTGAATGGGAGCATCTGCACAACCAGGATTTTATACTGCAGAACTATGACGAAGTGTGGGTATACGGAGACCCCGCAGTAAACGATGTAGTGCAGGAATACGGGTTTCAGAAGGCGCTGGCACAGCGCATCAGATACACCGGCTACCTCGACCAGTCCGAACGCATTCAGAGCAGCCCGCGCGAAATACAGGAGGTGCTGGAATCGCTGGAGCTTACGCCGCACAAATACGCGCTCTGTCTGGTTGGAGGCGGACAGGATGGAGCCAGGCTTGCGCGTACCTTCGCCCTCACAGACATGCCCACGGGTATGAAAGGTCTGATTATTGCCGGCCCATTTATGCCCGAAAGCGAAAAAATCGCACTGCACCATGCTGTCATGGGCAACCGCAATGTAAAAGTGCTCGAATTTTTCCCTGAACCTGCCCTGCTCATCAAATATGCCGCCTCTGTTGTCTCTATGGGAGGCTACAACACTACCATGGAGATACTTTCATTTGGTGCAAGGGCGCTGCTGGTGCCGCGCGTAAAGCCCCGCAGCGAACAGCTGATACGGGCAGAACGGCTGCAAAAACTTGGCCTGATTGATGTGATGCATCCAGACCGCCTCGACTCATGCGCGCTGGAGCGCTGGCTCAACAACACCGGCAGCCGCCCGGTGCCGGCTTCTTCCATACTCGACATGCAGGGGATGAAGAGAATACCAGCCTATATGTCCACGCTTCTTGCCAGGCAAATTTCCTGCCACATTGCCTAACACTATCTTTAGTTTGAGGAGACTACCTATGAAACTTGGTTTTGTGGTGAAACGCTACCCACGCTATTCAGAAACTTTTATTGTTCGGGAAATTCTTGCGCACGAGGAGGCAGGCGTTCCGCTGGAAATTTTTGCCCTGCGACCGCCCAACGACAGGCATTTTCAAGACATTATCGCACGGGTAAAAGCCCCGGTCAACTACCTTTACATGCCAGCATTACCGCCGCAGACAGAGCCGGTTCCGGTAGATATGCTCACCCCTTCGGTGTATTGGGAAACATTGCAGCGGGCCGCCGATGTTTTTCCAAACTTCTGGCAGAGACTCGAACAGGCCAGAGGCGAAGAAGCGCGCAATGTGTACCAGGCCATGCTGCTGGCTTTTCAGGTGCAGCAAAAACAGATCACGCATCTGCATGCGCCATTTTCAAACCAGCCCGCTTCTGTAGCGCGCATGGCAGCGCTCTTTTCGGGCATAGGCTTCAGCTTTACTGCCCGGGCAAAAGACATTTTTCATGAATCGGTATCGCACAACGACATACAGCGAAAACTGCAGCAGGCATCTACAGTAGTCACTATAACAGATTACAACCTGCAGTATCTGCGAAAAACCTATGGCGCAGATGCCGAAAAGGTGGTTCACATTTACAACGGCCTGGAACTCGACAGGCTGATTTACTCTGAGCCTTTGGTGCGAGAACCTCTCATTGCTGCAGTGGGCAGACTGGTTCCAAAAAAAGGGTTTGAGTACTTGATAGATGCATGCACGCTGCTGAAAGAGCAGGGAGAACGGTTTCGCTGCGTAATTACCGGTGCAGGGCCGCTGCAAACTGAGTTGCTGGCCCGCATTGAGGCAGCAGATCTGCAAAACACTGTGCAGCTCACCGGCCCTCTGCCGCACGTTGAGGTAGCCAGACTCATGCAGCAGGCGGCGGCATTCACTCTGCCATGCATTGTTGCTGAAGACGGCGACAGAGACGGCCTGCCCAACGTTATTTTTGAATCGATGGCGCTGGGAACCCCCGTAGTATCTACCGATGTAACCGGCATTCCAGAAATACTGTGCCATGGAGAAACCGGCCTGATGGTGCCGCAGCGCAATGCAGATAAACTGGCAGAATCGCTGGGTCTGCTTCTGCGCCAGCCCGAACTGCGCGTTCAACTTGCCCGCAATGCCCGCAGGCTCATTGAACAGAAATTCGATGCCGATAAAAATGCTGCTCAGCGGCGTGAACTGTTTGCAGGCAATGCTCAATCGGGCATTCTCACAGGAGCAAGAGCATGAAAATAGCCTATGTATGCGCAGACCCCGGCGTGCCGGTGTATGGAAGCAAGGGATGCTCTATTCATCTGCGGGAAATTGTGCGCCAGATGACTGCAAATGGAGATGAAGTAACCCTTTTCGCACGCAGCCTGGCAGGTGAGCGCCCTCACGACTTTTCATGCAGTCATATTGTGCCGCTGCCGCCGCTGCCGCGGGTGGAAGCGCCCCAGCGTGAACAATATGCCTTGCAGTCGCAAGATGAAATAGAACAGCTGCTTCGTTTGCAAGGCCCATTCGACATGGTATACGAACGCTATTCTCTCTGGAATGCCGCTGGCATGGAGTATGCCTGCAAGCAGGCGATACCCGGCATACTGGAAGTAAATGCCCCGTTGATTGAAGAACAGGCTGCCTACAGAACCCTGGTAGACCGCCGAAGCGCCGAACATATTGCGCAGAGGGTATTTGCTGCCTCCAGCGCGCTCATTGCAGTCTCGCATGGCGTAGCAGACTATCTGGCTGGTTTTGCAAACACCAAAGGCAAAATTCATGTGGTGCCAAACGGCGTAAATATACACCGCATCGCCCCCTGGTCGCCTCCTCTTATTCCGGCTGCCGATAAAATCACCCTGGGCTTTCTGGGCGGCCTCAAACCCTGGCATGGAGTAGATATACTGATAGAGGCGTTTTGCCAGCTGCACAAAGAAAACCTGAATGTGCGCCTGCTCATTGTGGGCGACGGCCCCGAAAGAGCCAGGCTCAATGCAATGGCTGCCTCCTGCCCAGAGGCGGATATAGTATTCACCGGGGCAGTAGACGCTGCAATGGTGCCTGGTTTCCTTACTGCAATGAATATAGGGGTAGCCCCCTACCCTACCTTGAAACAGTTCTATTTTTCCCCCCTCAAAATTTACGAATACATGGCCGCAGGTCTGCCCGTGGTTGCCAGCAGAACAGGAGATATTCCCTCCATTGTAGAGGATTTGCACACTGGCCTGCTGGTAGAACCGGGCAGCATCCTGTCGCTTACCCAGGCGTTGAAAACTCTTGTATACAACTCTGCAATGCGCCGTGAAATGGGCGCCAGGGCACGCAAGGCAGCATCTGACGGCCATTCCTGGGAATCGGTGATCAGTCGCATCTACTCTATTGCCGCGCTTTATGATATTCAGGAGAAATCAGCCTGATGAAAAGTATTTCAATTACAAACAGCGCCTCGCCTGCAGGCATTGCACCAAAGCTCAGCCGTTTTTTCTCGCTGCAAAAAAGCGCTGCCAGCCTGCTGGCTCTGCTGGGAATAGCCGGGGCGCTGCATTGGATGGCACAGGGCATCCAGCCGAAAAGCGCAGACTACAAAACTACAAGGCTGCAGGCCAGAAACATTCAGCAGGTGGTTGAGGCTTCAGGCGTAGTAGACGTTCAAACAGGTTACGAGGTAAAAATCGGTTCGCAAATCAGCGGGCGCATTCAGCGCCTTTACGCCACCCTGGGCCAGAACGTGCAGGCTGGCCAGATTATTGCAAAACTCGATCTGCCCGAACTCAATGCACAGCTCAAGCAGGCGCGCGCCAGCTTAAGTACGGCAGTTACCCGCCTGCAGCAGCAGCAGGCGGGCATGGGCCTGCAGGAAACACAAGACAGCACAGCGGTTGCTCAGGCCGAGCAGGATGTGCAGTCAAATCGTTCGCTTTTGCAGCAGGCTCAGCTGACCAATCATGTGCAGCCGCTGCAAACCAGGGCAACTCTGCAGCAGGCTGAAGCGGCCATGAAATCTGCAAAATACAAGCTGGCTCTCATACAGCGTACCACCCCCTCGCAAATCGCTGCTGCGCGGGCTGCCATCGCAAAAACAGAAGCAGCCGATCTCAATGCGCATCAAGATCTCGAACGTCAGACAACACTCTTCAAAAAGGGATTTGTTGCCCAAAGCGTTCGGGATGCTGCACAGGCCACAGCTCTTTCTGCAGATGCCGACCTCAACTCTGCAAAACAACAGGAGCAGACACTTCGTTTGTCGCTGCTGCTGCAAAAGAGGAGCGCCGCTCAGGATCTGAAGGCAGCCCAGGCAGCCCTGGCAGGAGCCACTGCACAGGCTCAGAAAGATGCCGCGCTGCAAATGGCTGTGGCCCAGCAGCAGAATGCGCTTGCCAAAGCCAGAGAACAGCTGGCGCTGGCAAGAGCAGGCACTGTACAAAACAGACTGAAACAGCAGGATATTGAAGCAGCCAGGCAGGCAGTGCAAATCGCACAGGCGCAGGTGCAGTATTACCAGGCGCTCAAGGCAAAAGACAGTATTGCCACCCCCATCTCTGGCACAGTGCTGCAGCTGGCCAGCCAGCAGGGTGAAACCGTGGCCGCCGGCCTTTCTGCCCCAACGCTTATTGTGGTGGCAAACCTGCACAAACTGCAAATGGATGCCTACGTAGATGAAACCGATATTGGCAGAGTAGGCATCGGCATGCCAGTTCAGATCGTGGTAGACAGCTTTCCAAATCGCACATTTCATGGAGTAGTCACCAATATAGCGCCCTCTGCCACTCTGCAGCAAAACGTAATCACCTATCTGGTTACCTGCAGTTTTCAGCACATGCCCGCCTGCCTGCGCCCCGATATGACAGGCTCTGTGCAGATTATGGCAGGCGTGCATAAAAATACACTCACCGTGCCAGTGCAGGCGATTCACTGGGACAGCCAGGGGCCGTTTATCTATCTGCTAAAACACAACCGGGTTTGCAAAACAGGCATTCACACCGGCGCTACCCAAAATGGGTACACGCAAATAAGCGGCAGCCTGCACCAGGGCGACCTGGTGGTTACAGCAGGATACAAACCTGAAAAACATTCTTCAAAACAGAGCCTGCTTTCTGTTTTTACAGGAAACAGGGGCTAACTTTCATGCCATTTAGCACATGCCTTCAAATAGCCCTCGCTGCACTTGTCACCAACAAGGTGCGCACCATGCTTACCATGCTGGGCATTATTATAGGCGTAGGGGCTGTTATTGCCATGGTTTCTATTGGCAACGGAGCCTCTCAAAAGGTGCAGCAGCAGGTAAGCCTGCTGGGCGAAAACCTCATTACCATCACGCCGGGCAATGCGCAGTTTAAGCACCTGCCCGGTCTCAGCCCAGATTCCACTACCACGCTCACCCTGCAAGACAGCAGCGCTCTGCAGCAGCAGTTCCCCGGCCTCATTGCAGGGGCGTGCCCGCTTGTGCGCGGCATGGCAACTGTGCAAAAGGGAAATCAAACCGCCGGCGCACAGGTAACAGGAACCACGCCTCAGTTTCCAGCTGTAATGAACCGCACTGTGCGAGCAGGCAGTTTTATTAACCAGCAGGAAGAAGAAGACCGAGCAAAAGTCGCTCTCATCGGCACTACGGTAGTACAAACGCTTTTCGGCAGCGCCAATGCAAACCCCATCGGCTCAAGCATACTCATCAACCATGTGAAGTACACCATACAGGGGGTACTGCAGCCAAGAGGTTCAAGCGATGCCGGCCACGACCTGGATGACATAGTGATGGTGCCCCTCAGCACCGCCTTCTACCGCATACTCAACCAGAAATGGCTGAGCGAAATTGATGTGCAGGCTGCTCATAAAAACGAAATGCCCATTGCAGTGCAGCAAATTACGCAAATGCTTCGCCAGCGCCACCACATTCACACAGGCACAGGCGCGCCCGATGATTTTACCGTGCGAAACCAGACTGCCGTTATGGAGGCTTCAAGAAATATAGCAGGCGCCATGACCATTCTGCTCGGAGGCATCGCCGGGGTATCTCTGGCTGTAGGCGGCATCGGCATCATGAACATCATGCTGGTATCGGTGCAGGAGCGCACCAGGGAAATAGGGCTGCGCAAGGCAATCGGAGCCAAAAAGAAACATATTCTGCTGCAGTTCATGGTCGAATCGGTCATTATGTCGCTGCTGGGAGGCGCTGCCGGAGTGCTGACCGGCGTGGGCAGCGTAGCAGTTTTTGTGCACCTGCTGCATGGCAATGCGCTTGTCTCTATGCAGTCGATAGTTACTGCACTGCTGGTTTCTGCAGGAGTAGGCATGTTTTTTGGCATCTATCCTGCACAGCTTGCCGCAAAACTCAATCCCATTGAGGCGCTGCGCCATGAATAACCCGCAGCGGGCGGCAAGGTCTAAAAACTGGCCGCATTATGTACTCCCTGCCTGCAAACCCTACAGGCTTTCCATCATGCTGGCTGCACTGGGCGCACTGCTCACAGCAGGGCTGCAAGTGCTGAAACCCTGGCCGCTCAAAATTGTCATCGACCGCGTACTGCTGCATCACGCCTCCCGCGTTCCCTTTGTGGGCAGACAAATCAACCACGCGCATCTGCCGCCAGTCACCCTGCTCAATCTGGCATGCACAGCCACACTCGTTCTCGCAGTTGTTACCGGCGCGCTCAACTACTACTCTATGAAAGTAATGGGAGAAGTTGGCCAAAAGGTTGTGTTTGAACTGCGGCAAAACCTGTTTGCACACCTGCAAAGGCTCTCGCTGCGCTTTCACGACAGACAAAGAACAGGCGATCTGATTACCCGTCTTACCTCAGACATACAAGCCGTGCAAGATGCTATTGCCAGCGGTATTGTTGTGCTTATCAACAACACATGCACGCTGCTGGGCATGCTGGGCATGATGTTCTGGCTCGACTGGCGTTTTGCGCTGGCGGCTCTCAGCATTACCCCTCTGCTCTGCTTCACTGTGTTTAGATCTGCAGCGCTTATGAAGCAGGCGGCCAGACGCGCTCGCAAAAGCGATGGTCTACTGGCTGCTATTGCACAAGAAACCCTCTATTCTATTCGGATGGTGCAGGCGCTCTCGCAGGAAGAAAGGCAGGAACGCCTCTTTCGCAGCCAGAGCGAAGACAGCCTGAGCGCCTACCTGGATACCAACCGGTTTCAGGCTGCCATAGCCCCCGTGGTAGACCTTCTTGCAGCAGGCGGACTAATCATTGTAATGCGGTACGGCGCCATGCAGGTAATGCAGGGAGCTATCAGTACCGGAGATGTAGTCATCTTTTTTGCCTACATTACAGGGCTTTACCGCCCAATCCGCCAGCTCTCGCGCCTGTCGCTTACCCTCAACAAGGCAGCCATCGGGCTGGAACGAGCGGCAGCAATTCTGGATGAAAAGCCCGATGTGCAAAACCTGCCCGAGGCGCTGCCTGCCCCCGGGCTTACAGGAGACATTCGGTTTGAAAACGTAAGCTATGCCTACACCCCCGGCCGATACGCACTGTCGCACATCTCGCTGCACATACACAGCGGAGAAACAATAGCCATCATTGGCGCAACAGGCGCAGGCAAAAGCACGCTGTCTGGCCTGATACCACGCCTCTACGACGCCACAGAGGGCAGAATACTGCTGGATGGGTGCGACATTAGAGACATGGAACTGGGCAGCGTGCGAGATCAAATAGCACTGGTGTTTCAGGAATCGCTGCTGTTCAGCGGCACACTGCGTGAAAACATAGCATTTGGCGCTCCACCTGTTACAGACAGCCAAATAGAAGAAGCTGCAAAAACTGCAAACATATGGGAGTTCATACAAAGCCTGCCGCAGGGCCTCGATACTCCGGTAGCCGAAAGAGGCAGTACGCTCTCTGGCGGACAAAAGCAGCGTATTGCCATAGCCCGTGCTGTTTTGCGCCATGCATCCATTCTCATTCTGGATGAACCTACCAGCGGGCTAGACCCCCTGGCAGAAGCCGGAGTGATGAAGGCGCTGCAAAAAGCAGCACAGGGACGCACCACCATACTCATTGCGCACCGCATGGCTACCACACGCTTTGCACATCGAGTAGTGGTGCTGGAAAAAGGAAAAATTGTGGAAGCCGGTCCCCCCGCAGAGCTTCTGCAGCAGAACAGCCGCTATGCTGAATTCTGCAGAATGCAGCATGAACCCGAATCGGCAGGCAGCCTGGCCACCCTGCCATGCTAAACAACAGCAAAATCAATTTGGGGCGTTTTGGCAGTAATTGCAATCATCACTCTACAGGAGACTATACATAATGGCTCGCATACTTGTTACCGGTGCGGCAGGCTTCATAGGTTCGAACCTCTGTGAAAGGCTGCTTCACGACAAACATACCATTGCAGGGGTAGATAATTTTGACCCGTACTACGCACGCGCCATCAAACAAAACAACCTGCTGCATGCATCCGCATCACAACAGTTCAGGCTGATTGAGGCAGACATTCGCGATGCCGCCGATATGAGAGGCATATTTGCAGCTTTTCAGCCCGACTGCGTAGTGCATCTGGCTGCCAGGGCAGGCGTGCGTCCCTCACTGGAACGGCCAGCCGACTACATTCAGACCAATATCACTGGCACCATCAACATACTGGAAGCTGCCAGGCTGCATCGAACAAAACATTTCGTGCTTGCCTCTTCTTCTTCGGTTTATGGGGAAAGCGCGCAATCGCCGTTTCGTGAAACACAGCCAACCAACTCGCCTGCCTCACCCTATGCCATGACAAAAAAAGCCGCCGAAACCGCGGCCTTCACTTACCACCAGCTTTATGGAATGCACACCACCTGCCTGCGCTTCTTCACTGTATACGGCCCGCGCCAGCGCCCCGATCTTGCCATTGCGCGCTTCACAGCCCGCATCATGCAGAATCTGCCCATCACACTCTTTGGCGATGGATCGAGCAGCAGAGATTACACCTACGTATCAGACACTGTAGAGGGAATTGCCAGCGCAGTTTCGCACCCAAACGGCTATCAGATATACAATCTGGGCAACAGCGCGCCTGTATCATTGTTGCAAATGACCCGCACCCTGGCCGATGCCCTGGGCCGGCAGCCTCAAATAGAGTGGCTGCCCAGCCAGCCAGGCGACGTAAGCTCTACCTGTGCCGATATAACGCTTGCACAAAACAGACTGGGCTATTCGCCTGCCACCAGCTTTGCACACGGCATTCAAAAGTATGCAGAGTGGTACTGCCGCACTCAGGGAGGCGTTTTCACCACCCTGCCTTCTGCTTCAGTTACAGCGGTGGTAGAACACCGCAGTGGTTTTCATACCAGAAAACAGCCTGCCCCAAGCAGAATGTCTGCCTGAAAGATACCGGCCGCAAACGCACCTTCAAGCGGTGAGCAGCCGGTGCTGCAGCCGTCTCCCCTGCAGCAGCATGCCCGCTGAATACCCCCTCCTCAGTGTTTAGCGGGCTGCTTTTTTACAAGCGCTGGCTTCTTAACAGGCAGCGCCTCATGGGGTACTGCAGCAGGCAGAGGCTGCAGGTAGAGCTTCTGCCTCGCATACGAAATGGTAACTATATAGCGGCCCAGCACATCCATGCCCAGCTGAGCTGGCAGCAGCGTTCCCGTTTTGGAAGACACTATTGCCAGCACATGCAGTTTCTCAATGCGCACACGCCCCATCTGCAAAAGCGGTATGGCAGTGGGAGAAACGCGAATGTGTCCCCCACTGGGCAGGGTAGCGGGTATCAAAATGCTATTGCCAGCCTGTTTACTCTTCCCAAGCATGCTCTGCTGCAGCAGAGTAACCGGCGCGGTAGTGGCCAGCAAAGCCTGAAACGGCTTTGCCCCCGGCACGCTCAGCGTTACATAAAGCGCACCGTTTTTGTACTGCAGCGGCGCTTCTGTCACCCCTTTGCCGCGGGGTGGCGCTGCATTGGCAGGGTCGAGCACTATTAAATGCCGTGCAGGGTTAAACGTAATCTGAAACTGACTGAGAAACGAATTGCCCAGCCAGAGCGCCGGGCCGTCGGGCCGGTTCGCTTTTTCAGGCGACAGCAGCCCCAGCAAATTTACCAGCCCCACAGGCAGCTTGTAAAACGCAGTATTGTTGATCGCAAATTCAGGCAGCACAGAACCTGGCACGCTGCGTGCGCCGTCGGGCAGATGAATGCTCACCGCACCCTGCCCGGCAGGCACCTTCAGGCGCGCCGCTGCATCGGGGCTGAGCGTGCAGGCATTCAGCGTAGTATCGCAGGTTGCCGTGAGCAGGTGGTTGCCCACCAGCACCGTAAACTCTGGTATGCCGTACCAGTCGTGGTAACCGGTCACACCCC
>DAIDHN010000039.1 GCA_027459665.1 Chthonomonadaceae bacterium
TAGCGGGTGAGCAGACCATGCGCATCCCCTCGCTGGCAGAGCGTGAGGCTGTGGAACTGTTTGTAGAGCGTGCCCGCCTGCAGCAGCCTCTGTTTGCCCTCAGCGAGGTCAACCGCACTGCTGTGGAGGCGGTGTGCACAAGGCTTGACGGCATCCCTCTTGCCATAGAGCTTGCTGCAGCCCGTGTGAGGGCGATGAGCGTGGAGCAGATTGGCGATCGGCTTGACCAGCGTTTTCGTTTGCTCACCGGGGGCAGCCGTCACCTGCTTCCCCGCCAGCAGACGCTTCGCGCCCTCATAGACTGGAGCTACGATTTGCTTGGCGAGAGTGAGCGTCTGCTGCTTGCGCGTGTGAGCGTGTTTGTGGGCGGCTTCAGCCTGGAGGGTTGCGAGGGTGTGTGCAGCGGGGGGCTTGTAGAGGAGTGGGAGGTGCTTGATTTGCTCACCTCTCTGGTAGATAAGAGCCTTGTTCAGTATGAGGAGGGCAGGTACCGTTTGCTTGAAACAGTAAGGCTGTATGGCTTGGAGAAGCTTGCCGAGTTTGGCGAGTCTGCTGCTGTGCGGTGCAGTCACCGCGACTGGCATGCAGCGCTTGCTGGCGAGGCAAAGCCTCATCTGACTGGCGCAGAGCAGGGTGAGTGGCTGGCAAAGCTGGAGCAGGAGTATGGCAACCTGTGTGCTGCCATTGAGTGGTGCCGTGAGGAGGGGAGTGTGGAGGCAGTGAGCCGAGGTCTGCAGATGGGTGCAGACTTGCAGAGTTTTTGGGAAGTGCGCTCTCACTGGCAGGCAGGCCGCGAGCTTATTGAGGGGTTGCTTGCTGCGCGCATCGGCGGTGAGGACGCCAGCGCAGTAGCAGGCGCGTTGTTGTGTGCTGGATGGATGTGTTTGCGGCAGGGCGACTACCCTGCAGCACGCGGGTACTACGAGCAGTCGCTTGCTATTTACAGAGAGATAGCAGACAGTAACGGCGAAGCTGCCTGCCTGAACTGCCTGGGGCTGGCAGCCATGTATACGGGCAGTTATGCTGAAGCGCTAAGCAGCTTCGATCAGGTGCTTGTCATGCACAGGAAGACAGGTAACCGGGATGGAGAGGCAGCCTGTTTGAACAACCTGGCGAATGTATCGAGGCGCACGGGCGATTACTCTGCTGCGCAGACTTATCTCGAGCAGGCGTTTGCTATCTACCAGGAACTGGGAAACAGACTAGGGGAGGCTGGGTGCCTGGGCAGCCTGGGGAATGTGGCCAGAGAAACCGGCGACTATGCAACCGCGGGCGGTTACTTTGAGCAGACGCTTGCTATCTGCCTGGAAATAGGAAATCGTATATGGGAGGCAGGATGCCTAATCAACCTGGGGAATGTAGCCAGAGACAATGGCGACCCTGCCGCCGCGCTAAGGTATTACGAACAGGCTCGCGCCATCTTTCTGCTGCTAGGCGACCGCCTGGGGGAATCAGTCTGCCTAAATGCTTTGGGGGCCGTATCGCTGAATGCCGGCGAGTACGCTGCCGCAGGCAGTTATTTTGAGCAGGCGCTGGGCATCTGCCGGGAACTGGGGAACAGACTGGGTGAGGCAGGCTGCCTCAACAATCTGGGGGCTGTATCGCTGAATACCGGCGGCTGCCCTGCCGCCCGGGGGTACTTTGAGCAGGCGCTTGCTGTCTCCCGTAAGTTGGGCGCTGCGCCGAGGATAATAGAGGTGCTGGAGGGGTTTGCAGCATATTGCTGTGTGGCAGCAGAATATCAGCGTGCCGCTCTGCTGTATGGCGCTGCCGCTGAACTGCGAATCGTCATGGGTATTCCGCTTCCGCATCCCGATGCTGATCAGCAGCAAAAATGGCGTGAAAAGTGTGAAGCCGCGCTGGGTACAGAACACTATGCCGCCTGCCTGCAGCAGGGCAGTGAACTCACAATGGAGCAGGCATGCGAACTCGCGCTGAATCATGAATGAATTGAGCATGCAGAAAGCATTTGCAGGGGAGACGGGAAATGGGTGGTGCCGAGAGAGGGACTTGAACCCCCGACACGCGGATTTTCAGTCCGCTGCTCTACCGACTGAGCTATCTCGGCGCGCAGTTATTATAAGGGAACCGCGACTCTTTTGTCAAGGTTCAATGCTGAATGGGCATATATGCGCTTTTGTTTGGTCCAGCCATGTTTTGTGTGCAAGGCATTACCGGTTGCACGAGAGGCCGGCCAGCGCCGCTTATGGTCTATACTGTTTAGAAAACAGTATTCTGTTTCTGCAGCTACCCTCTTTAAACCAGTCAGGCGAGGCAGTGCTGGAAGAGAAGAAAACCCTCTGTAATTTACTTCAGGCAGCGCTTTCTGCCGCATTGTAAAGGAATATCTCCATGGCAACCATTCTCGGCAGTCCCCTTCCCAACATTCCCTGGCAGAACAAGCCTGCCGATGCGCGGGGAGTGGTGTGGCGCTATGATGCAAACCCCATCATTCCAAGAGACCTGCTTCCAGACTCAAACAGCATCTTCAACAGTGCAGTGGTATCGTACCAGGGCGCATTTGCAGGGGTATTCAGGTGCGATGATACCCGCCGTGAAATGCAGCTGCATGCGGGCCGCAGTCAGGATGGCATTCACTGGAATATCTCGCCCAGGCGCATTCAGTTCATTGCAGATGACACAGAAATCGCCCGCTGGCAGTACGGATATGACCCTCGCGTATGCTGGATAGAAGACCGGTACTACGTTACCTGGTGCAACGGCTACCACGGCCCCACCATTGGGGCGGCATATACCCATGACTTCGAGTCGTTTTATCAGCTGGAAAACGCCCTGCTGCCCTTCAACCGCAATGGCGTTTTGTTTCCCCGTAAAATAGGCGGGCGGTATGCCATGCTCAGCAGGCCCAGCGACAACGGTCACACGCCTTTTGGCGACATTTACTACAGTGAAAGCCCCGATATGACCTTTTGGGGCAGACACCGGTATGTTATGGGTACAAAAGGCGGCTGGCAGTCTACCAAAATAGGGGCGGGGCCAGTGCCCATTGAAACTGACGAGGGGTGGCTGCTTATCTACCACGGGGTGCTTACCAGCTGCAACGGTTTTGTGTACAGCATGGGCGCCGCTCTGCTCGACCTCGATCAGCCCTGGAAGGTAATATACCGCACGGCTCCCTACATACTGTCGCCCCAAACGCTGTACGAATGCGTGGGAGATGTGCCCAATGTGGCATTTCCCTGCGCAGCCCTCGCAGATTCGGCTACAGGTCGCATTGCCATTTATTATGGCTGCGCCGATACGGTAACGGGGCTTGCATTTGCACAGGTGGAAGAACTGATAGACTTTATCAAAAGCAACTCAGCAGTATAGGCTGTTTTGGGGTGAAGCATGCAGGGCAGAGTACGGCGAGAGTTAGAACATGCCCATCTGCTTCAAAGATACCCAGCGGTTGTGGCCTATCACAATATGATCGAGCAGATCGATGCCAACAATGTTCCCTGCTTCCAGCAGACGCGCCGTTACCTTGCGGTCTTCCGGGCTGGGGGTAGGGTCGCCGCTGGGATGATTGTGCGCCACAATGATAGAGGCGGCAGAGGCAACAATGGCCTCTCGAAAAACCTCGCGCGGATGCACCAGGCTGCTGTCGAGTATGCCTTTGGTAACGGTATACGACTTGATGACCTTGTTTTTTGAATCGAGCAGCAGGCTTTTGAAATGCTCCTGCTGCAGGTCTCGCAGTTCAGGCATCAGCAGGTTCGCCACATCTTGCGGCGACTGAATGCAGGGGCGGTTCTCGGCGTCTATCACCGCAATGCGGCGCCCCAGCTCTACAGCGGCCTGAATCTGCACTGCCTTGGTGCTGCCTATCCCCTTGACTGTGGTGAGGCTCTCCACTCCTGCGCAGGCAACACCTCGCAGCCCCCCAAACTGGCTGAGAATATACTCTCCCAGCCCCAGTGCAGAGCGCTCCTGGGTGCCGGTGCGCAAGAGAATGGCAATCAGTTCTGCCGAAGAAAGGGCAGAAGGGCCGGCAAGCAGCATTCGCTCACGCGGACGTTCTTCGTCGGGCATTTCGCGAATGGTAATCGAGTAGCGCTCTGGCATAAAACCTCCCGCGGCAGAATGAAATGGTTTTCTTTGATTCGCCATGCCGCGCATTCTCTCCTTCCTGAGGAGGCATTTAAGAGGATATTTGCATGCAGAGCTGTTTTTAGGCAGGGAAAGAGCGTGCAAATGGTAAATAATCAGATACTTTTTTCACAGGGTATCGCCATGATTACCAATCAGCCTTTTCTGGCAGACGGTCTGCCGCGTCTCTGGCCCTCTGCGCGCCGTCTGTCTGCAGAAACCGCACTGCTGTATGCCCCGCAGGAAGAATGGACCTATTCGCATCACCCGCATATTGCCCGCTTTCAAAACCGCTGGTATGCCATCTGGTCTTGCGGGTGGAAGGATGAGGATGACCCCGGGCAGCGCGTGATGCTGGCTGAGTCGGAAGATTTTCTTCACTGGAGCGCTCCGCGGGTTTTGCTTGAACCAGAGCCATTTCACGATGGGCGGCTGCGTGTGTTGACTGCAGGCGGCTTTCATGCATACGGAGATGTGCTTGCCGCCTACGCAGGAGACTATGGTCCGGGCAAGGAAGATACCCGTCTGCTCGCTCTCACCACGCGGGATGGTAAGAACTGGAGTGAGCCGCGCAGCATGGGCATTCCCGTCTGCCCCAATTTTGGCCCGCAGCCCACTGCCTCAGGACGCCTGATTATCACCGGCAATATCTCGTTTCCGTATACCGATGACCCTTCCGGTCTGTTTGGCTGGACCATGACGGGCATTTACCCGCCGGAGATGGCCGGCACCTCAGATGATCCTGCCGCCTTCTGGCCTGTAGCAGAGCGAATGGGCTGGCCGGCTGCCCTGTGCGAGGGGGCTTTTCATCAGACGCCGGATGGAACCCTGCACATGCTTCTGCGCGCTACCGGCCCCGGATTTCGACACTGGCTCTGGCTGAGCGAGAGTACCGACAACGGAAGCAGCTGGAGTGCGCCCACAGAAACGCGCTTCAGCGATGACAATGCAAAATTTCACACAGGCCGCCTGCCAGACGGCAGATACTACTGCGTGGGCAACCCTGTAGAGGGAGACCGCTGCCCGCTTATTGTTTCGCTCTCTGAGGATGGGCTGCAGTTTACACAGCACTATCTGCTGGCAGATGCCCTCTACACGCAGCAGAAAGAAGGCAGGTGGAAAGAGGGGGAATACGGCTATCCCCATACGGTAGTGGAGGGCGGATACTTGCACGTGATTGTTTCCCGCAGAAAAGAAGGCATTCAGGTTTTGCGCACTTCGGTTGCATCTTTTTCGTGAGAGGCTGGAGGTAGCCTGTATGCCCAGAAAAAAACGATGGATTGCTGCCGGGGCAGCAGCATGTGCTGCAATGTGGTTTGCGTATCTGCATGCAGGAGAGCAGGAACGCCGCCTGCCGGATGGAACCACCATTGCGCTTGTTCACTATGACTATGGGCTGCGGCATACCATGCTTCCCGATGGCATGCTGGCACAGTTTGCTGCACTCTGGCAGGATAGGCAGGTAAGCTACTCGGGCACGCCCGCGCTGGGGCTGGAACTGCAGGTGCATCAGGTAGTTGCTGCTGGCATGGCTGTCAACAGCGCAGCGCCCTCAAGCTGGTGGGATTATGCAGTGGTGCGCAACGAGAAGGGGGCAGAAACCATATCGGCAAACGGCGCTGAACAAACAGACCGCCTGGTGAACGTAGGGGGCATGCTTTACCCCGAAGCCGCAGGCATCAGCAGCACCTCGCCTGCAGTAGAGAGCGGGCTTTCATATCAAACCGATACCTCCAGTGTAGTGACTTCCCGTCAGATGCTGCTTTTTCCGCTGTTTCCACGGTCTGGCAGGCAGGTAGTGGTGCAGTTCTACAAAAATGGAAACGCCCAGCCTGTGGCAGTTTTTCGGGTGCCCAACCCGGTGCAGGGCAGCTTCCCTGTGTGGCAGGCCGGTTCACTGCCCCAGCAGCAGAGCGACAACGCTTTCACTGCCTCACTGCTGCGGGCGGTTCCTGCCAGGCCGCAGCCTGCCCAGCCTTACGGGCGCCTGGGCAAAATCTATCCGCTGCGGCTGCAGTTCGACATCCCCGAAGCGCACTGGCATCCTGCCGCCGTAGAGACCACCGACGCCGCCGGGCATCTGCTTCCTGGTTCAGACTATGCCCAGGGTGACAACGCAGCAGGAACCAGCGTGCTGCTGCCCACTCTGTTTTGCACCGACAGCCCCGTGGCAAACCTGCGGGTTCGTTTTCAGCGCGGTCTCAACACGGCGTATCCTGTGAAAGATGTGTGGAATGCGGCTCAGCTTACTCTGCCTGCAGTCAGCAGGGTGTGGAAGGGCAGTGCGGTGCTGCAGACGCGCGGTGCGACGCTTACCCTGATGGGAGCAGCAGGGCCGGGCAATATTTTGTATGGCAAAGGGCCAAACAACTTTGTTTCTTCAGACTGTTACTCGGTGCGTGTGCGCGTAACGCCTGCACAAGCCGGCTTGCAGCTGCTGCTGCACTGCGTAAACCAGAAAGGGCAGGCGTGCCTTTCGGATATGACAGACTGGAAACGGCCCCGCTACTGGATGCATGCTGCAGAGACCTGGCAGCCAGGTGCAGCGCCCGTAGCCGCCACCCAGCATTTTCTTCATTCAAGCACCTGTTTTCCTGCGGGGCCGCCCAATGGCGCTTTTCAGTACAAAACCTTCTTCTTTCGCGTCCCACCCGGCACTGCCGGCATTCGCCTTGTCTTTGCCCTCAACTGGGCGCACTACCTGAACTATCGGCTGAATCTTCTGCATCCCTCTTCATGATGCGGTAAACTAGTGAGACATATTTTTTTGCGAGGCACATTTCAGCCATGACAGAACAGCTGGCCGCCCCCTGGCGGCTGAAATACATAGAGGCAGCAGGCAAACAGGATGGCTGCATTTTTTGTGACTTTCCGGCGCAAAGCAGGGAGCACGACCGGGAAAACCTGATTCTGCACCGGGGAGAGCATGGCTTTATCATACTCAATGCCTACCCCTACAGCAATGGGCACCTGATGGCGGTTCCTTACAGGCATGCCTGCACCCTGGAAGAATACACCGAGGCCGAAATGCTGGAGGTTATGCAGCTTACCCGGCTGTGCACCCGCGTGCTGAAGACTGTCATGAACCCCGATGCCTACAACAGCGGTCTCAACATAGGGCGTGGTGCAGGCGCGGGAATAGCAGGGCATTTGCACTGGCATCTGGTGCCCCGCTGGATTGGCGACACCAATTTTATGACCGTGATCAATGACATACGGGTAATTCCCGAAAGTCTGCAAAACACATACGACAGGCTGAAAGAGGCGCTGCCCGCAGCTTTGGAAGGAAAAGGATGATAGAACGCTATACCACCCCCGAAATGCGCAGACTCTGGAGCGCGCAGAACAAAACAGAACGCTGGCTGGAGGTGGAGATTGCAGTGTGCGAAGGGCTGGAGCATTTTGGCAAGATACCTGCAGGCACTGCAGAGGCAATACGAAAAGGCGCACGCTTCGATTTGAAGCGCATAGCAGAGTTGGAAAGGGAAACCCGGCATGATGTGATGGCCTTTGTGAAAAACGTTGCCGAAAACCTGGGGCCAGAAGGCAGGTTTGTGCATTACGGCGTTACCTCATATGACATTGTAGACACAGCGCTGGGCATGCTGCTGCGCGACGCATCTACACAGATAATTGAGCGGGCTTCTTCACTAAATGAAACCATACGCCGCCTGGCGCGTGAACACAGGCACACCGTGATGATTGGCCGCACGCACGGCATTCATGCCGAACCCATTACGTTTGGCTTCAAACTGGCTACCTGGCTGGATGAAATGAACCGCAGCCTGGAGAGGCTGGAGCGTGCCAGAACCGCGGTTGCCGTGGGCAAAATATCGGGGGCAGTGGGCACCCATGCCAACATCAGCCTGGAAATAGAACGCCATGTGTGCCACAACCTGGGCCTGGAACCTGCGCCTATATCTACCCAGGTGGTTACACGCGACAGGCATGCAGAGCTGATGACCGCCCTGGCTATTCTTGCCGCCTCGCTAGAGCGCTTTGCCACAGAGATACGCAACATGGCGCGCACAGAGATACGTGAGGTGCAGGAGCGATTTGCTGCAGGGCAGAAAGGCTCTTCGGCCATGCCGCACAAGCGCAACCCCTGGAACTGTGAAACCGTAACAGGGCTGGCACGGGTGGTGAGGGGCAACCTGTTTCCTATGCTCGAATCGATGGCTACCTGGCACGAACGAGACCTTACCAACAGCAGCGTGGAACGGATAGCGCTGCCCGATACCACCACATTGTGCGACTGGATGTGCTGGAAGTTTCAGGACATTCTGGAAGGGCTGGTGGTGTTTCCTGAAAACATGCGGCGCAATCTGGAGCAGATGGGAGGGCTGGTTTTTTCAGAACAGATTATGCTGGCCCTGATTGCTGCCGGCCTCGATCGCGAGGAAGCATACACAGTGGCCCAGCGCAATGCGGCACGGGCATGGGACGGGGCCGATTTTCGCGAATCTGTTGCTGCCGACCCGATAGTGCTTGAGAAGCTTTCGCATGAGCAGGTAGACCATGCATTTGACATGGAATACCACCTGAAAAGCATTGACGATATTTTTGAGCGGCTGGGAATATAGGCAGGTTTACGACCAGGGCCAGCCGCCTCTTACGCATACTGCCTGCGCTGCCATACCGCCTGCAGCGCAGGCTTGCTATTCTTTCTGGTTGGCCTTGCAGGTGCGCAGCCACACATTTTGGGGCGGGTTGTCCACCCCTTTCCAGGCATAGGGGTCGCTGCCGGCCACGGGCACTATGCACCTGCGGTCTGCGGTGGCAGGCGATTCCCCTTCAGCAATGCTCCAGGGCAGCAGAGACCAGGCATTGCAGTAATGATTCACCAGTACGCGCCGGTACATATCGCTGCGGTTTTTATGCGAGCGGTGCAGCAGGTACCCGTTGAAGAAAACCACCGTGCCCGTTTTTACTTCTACAGCCACGGCTTCACTCTCATCAAACCCGTGGCTTTCGGGGGCGAAGTCGAATTCATCCGGCTGGTTGTGCTGGCGCTGGGGGTAAAGGTACCCGCTGCGGTGCGACCCCGGTATCACCCAAAGGCAGCCGTTTTGCACTGTCGCATCGTCCAGGGCAATCCATGCTCCAATCAGCGAACGGTCACGCGTGGGGATATATATCTCGTCCTGGTGCCATGCCTGCCCCTGAAAGCCTGGCGGCTTTACAAAAAGCATGCTTTGCATGCACTTCACGCTGCCATCCCAAAACGGCAGGTGTGCAGCCGTAATCTGGCTCAATATTCCGCACACAGCCTTGTGCTGCACATAACGCAGCATAACAGGGCTGATATAGTGCGGCTGATGAATGCAGAGAATGTTTTGCAGCACTTTTTGGTCGGTGGTTTCGGGCGGCAGGGCAGGCAGGTTGGGGCATGGATACCTGCCGCGTGCAATGGCGGCTGTATCCTGGCGCAGTTCTTCTGCCTCTGCCTGGGTGATCAGCCCCGGCGCTGCATAAAAGCCCTGCTCTACAAACATCTGTACCTGCTGCTCTGTGAGGATTTTTGGCGTTTCAATTATGGTGTTGGTCATCACCCGCTCCTGCGTTTGCCGCCTGCGGGCAGCAAACAAAATGCTTTCATTTTAATTTCACCGCAGGCATGCAATCTCCTTCACAACTCGCCTGCAGCAGGGCTTGGCCGCTCTCATCGGTATTTTTGCAGCAGCTGCCTGCACTCACGCATGTGATGCGCCAGCGCCAGCGGGAAAAAAGCCTGCAGCGCATTCAGCTCAGCAGGTTTGCTGCGCAGGGCGCTGCAAAGCCTGTACCAGGCAATGGGCAGTCGCAGGTCTGCTCTGCTGTACCCTGTTGTTCGCTGCAGAAGGCTTTGCAGCAGCCGGCGGGTGGCATCTAGGTCGCGATAGCGGTACTGCACAGACGGCTCAATCATGGTGCCTTCGCCCCAGTCATTCCACGTAACAATCTGCACGGCAAAAGAATGGCTCTGCAGCGCGCGGGTGAGGGTAAGCACATAGGTTTTACCGCTGTTGTCGCGTATTCTTCCCCATGATTTGCCAACGCCTGCCTCTGCATAAATGTCGTGAAATCGGGGGTAGGCAGCAGGAAGCGAGTATGGCAGCGAGGCCGCGTTTTTGAAAAAAACCTGCTGCAGCTGCAATGCAGCGGCAGTGCCGTCTGCCGGCAGGGGCCAGTCGAACGCTCCCTCGCTTGCACCCGGCTCGCGCAGGGTGTTTTCTGTGAGGTAGACCGGTTTTTGCGGCAGCGTCGAAAAAATATGGTTCCACTGGCCGCTGTTGAAGTAAGGGGCGCCGAATGTGAGCAGCAGCGGCCTGCCGTTTAGGTGTATGTAGGCAGGAGAAGAGAAGTAGTTTTTTTGCATGTATCGCATCTGGGCGCTGGCGCGGGCAGCACTGCTGGCGGCAGGGTAAAGATGGGCGGCAATGGCGCTGCGAATGGTTTGATCTTCAAAGCATAGAGCGAATTTCATGCCTGCCTGCTGAAGCAGTGGAACCATGTGCAGTACGTTTTGGTTTATGCCGGCGTAGTCATACAGATGGGTTGTACCGTACCAGTCGAACACCACTCCCTGTATGCCGCTCATTTTCATCAGCAGAATCTGGCATTTCAGGGCAATGGGGTCATCCGAGTCGTAAGGCCCCATCAGCGGCATGTAATGCGATGCTATGCCTGCACTGCTGCCCTGCGTCTGTTCAGGGTGATAATGGTTCATCGTCCAGTGCCAGCCGTACTGCGGGCTGACTGGCGGGGCCTGAAACCAGGGCATGTAGTGAACCAGCAGCAGCGGCGGCCGAGGTGCAGAAAACGCTGCAGCGGCGCAGCCGCAGAGCAGCAGAAAAGCGGCGCACAGTCTGCAAAAAAGAAGGGTGCTTTTGTGTACCTGCTGCATGATATTCTCAGTACTTTTCAGCAGCAAGCTCTATAAGCGCAGAAAGTCCCGCGTGCCCGATGCCTTCCATAATTTCCCTGTCGCTGCTTTCCAGCAGATGTATTTTCATATCGGCAAATGCCTCGCGCAGCATCTCTTCTGTGTAGAGCTGCTCTATTGCAGAAGGGCCGCCGGTTTTGTACTGCAGCTGTTCGGGGCGGTACCCTGCCAGCAGCAGCAGCCCGCCGGGTTTGAGGGCGTTTTTCATTTTTTCAAACAGGTCTCTTCTTTCGGCAGGGCTGGCGAACTGTATGAATATTCCCACCACCGCATCGTAGCCGCCTGCGGGCCAGTTCCATTCAAACAGGTCGGCCTGTTCAGCGTGCAGCGAAACACCCCGCTGCCGGGCAAGCATGCGTGCGCGCTCAATGGCTGTGGCAGAAGCTTCCAGGGTATGTACGTCAAAGCCCTGCTGTGCCAGAAAAACTCCGTTGCGCCCTTCACCGTCTGCCACGCAGAGCACTCTGGCTCCTGCCGGCAGGCGGCTGCATTCTCTTGTCAGAAAGTCGTTTGGCTCGGTGCCAAACAGATAGCTGTCTGTTGAGGCGTAGCGTTTTTCCCATTCGCTGTTTCTGTGTGACGCGGGCATAGTTCCTCCGGGGCTGTAAAATATCTACCATGTATACGCACTGCAGAGAGATTATGTGCATAATCTGCCTGATATTGTGCAGGAATAACGCCGCCGGCATGGAACAGGTGAGACAGTATGCGGCGAGGCTGTTTGTACCCAGCCAGAGAAGGAGAGGAGAGCATGGAAAGGCGTATTCCTGCTGCACTGGATGATTACCTGTTTGATTTGAACGGCTGGCTTCTGCTGAAGAATGCCATTGAGCCTGCACTGCTGCAGCGTTTGAACCAGGCATTCGATGACTTTCCGCTTCTAGAGCCTATGCAGTGGTGGGGCAACGCCCAGCGGCGCGACTATACTGGCGATACAGGGTTTGAGCTGCACAACTGCGTAGAGGCAGGCGAGCCGTTTGAAGAGCTGATAGATCATCCCTCCTGGCTGGAATATGTGCGGCGGTACTGCGGCGAGCAGCATTCTTATGTAGAGGGGCTTTTTATAGATGAGTGCATTGCCTCAAAGCGCATCAGCGGCGGGCACCACCCTGCGCATTCAGGCGGGTACCGCGGCGCGCTGCGAGGCGCATACGGGTACCGGCACGGCGTGTTTCGCTGCGGGCAGGTGAATGTGCTGGCCGCGCTGACAGATATTGGACCGGGCGACGGCCCTACCATGGTGGTTTCTGCCAGCCACAAGGCAAATCTGCCGCATCCGCTGCAGGGAGATTATGCAAAAGGGGAGCGAATGGACAGCCTGCCGGGGGCAGAGCCTGTGTATATGCAGAAAGGCGATGCTCTTTTGTTTGTAGACGGGCTGATGCATGGGGGCAGCAGCCGCACCAATACGGGTGAGCGCAGGGTAGTTATTTACCGGTACGGGGTAAGCTGGGCCGCCACGCGTTTTGGCTATGTGTATTCTGAGGCTCTTCTGAGCCGTGTTACTGCAGAAAGAAGGCGTATTTTGCAGCCAATTCCCCCTAACCTGCCCGGCTAGCCTTTATTTGCCCACGCAAAAGTCTGCAAATATTCGGTGCAGCAGCTCGTCGGGGGCGGTTTCCCCGGTGATGAGGCCAAGAGAATCGAGGGCGCCGCGCAAGTCTATGGCAGTGAAATCGGGGGGCAGGCTGCTGCAGAGAGTTTGCTGTGCAGCATACAGGCACTGCATTGCCTGCTCAAGCGCCTGCTGGTGCCTTGTGCGCACTATCAGCGGCGCATCGCTTTCCTGCCGGGCATAGTCTGGCAGCAGAGCCTGTTCCAGGTTCTCCATTCCTTCGCCTGTTTTTGCCGATACTTTTACCATGGGCGTATGGGCGGGCAGGTACTGCCGCGCCATTTTTTCTGTGACTTCGCCCTCTGCCAGGTCTGTTTTGTTGAGGGCGGCAACCAGGCGCGCACCGCTGTTGAGTGCGCTTTGCAGGGCGGGCATATCCTGCTCGGCGCTCCAGTGGGCGGCATCCAGCACCAGCAGGGCGGTGTCTGCAGCCTGGGCGGCCTCTTTGGCGCGTTCTATGCCCATCTGTTCTATGGGGTTTTGCGCAGTGCGAATGCCGGCAGTGTCTACCAGCGAAACAGGAATGCCCTGCAGAGAGAGGCTCTCTTCGAGCGTATCGCGGGTAGTGCCGGGCAGATCGGTTACAATGGCGCGCTCTGTGCGCAGCAGGCGGTTGAGCAGCGAAGATTTGCCTGCGTTGGGCTTGCCCAGCAAAACCACCCTCAGGCCGCTGCGCATCAGTTCTCCGCGCTGCGCCCCCTGCAGCAGACCCTGAATGTGCTGCACTGCCGTCTGCAGCTGCAGGTCTGCCGCGGCGCGGTCCCACTCGCCGGTTTCCTCGCTGAAATCTATGCTCACTTCAATGGCTGCCAGCATACCAAGCAGAGTGTGGCGCAGCGTTTCCACCTGTTCTGAAAGCGCGCCCTGCAGCAGCCGTGAAGCCGCGCGCTGCGCCTGCTGTGTGCGGGCCTCAATGAGGTCGGCAACGGCCTCTGCCCGGGCAAGGTCAAGCTTGCCGTTGAGAAATGCGCGCAGTGTGAATTCGCCGGGGTCTGCCAGCCTGGCTCCTGCCTGCAGCACGGTATGCAGCACCCTCAGTGTGTTGGCTCTGCCGCCGTGACACGATATTTCGGCAGTGTTCTGGCCGGTGTATGAGCGGGGTGCGTAAAACAGGGCCAGCATGCCTGTATCTACTATTTCTTTGTTTGCGTCTGCAATGCACCCATACTGCAGCATGCCGTGCCTTTCACGTATTTTGCCAGAGGCAGGGCGAAATACCCTTGCAGCAATATCAGCTGCATTTGCACCGCTGATGCGCACCAGCGCTACGCCTCCTTCTCCCGGGGGGGTGGCTGCGGCGGCAATGTCATCGTGCAGGGCAAAACTGCTATTCACTTTCTTCTGCTTCCCCGTGCTCCGGCTCTGGGTGCAGTTTTTCCATGCGCACTGTTTGTATGCGGCGGCCGTCGGTGTTGGCTACGGTAAACTGCATCTGTTTCCAGGTTACGGTCTCATTTTGCAGGGGCTGTCTGCCAAGCAGGGCAAACACAAAACCGCCCAGCGTATCGGCATCTGTTTCGGGCAGATCGGTTTCGAGCAGGCTGTTCATGTCGTTCAGGCTAATGCGCCCGTCCAGTAAAATGCTGCCGTCTTCCATGTGGTGTATCATTGGTTCTTCGTGGTCGTATTCATCCTGAATTTCACCTACAATTTCCTCCAGCAGGTCTTCTATGGTAACCAGCCCCGAAACCACACCGTATTCGTCTCTCACCAGCGCTATCTGCTGCCTGCTGTGGCGAAATTCGGTAAGCAGTTCATCCACTTTCTTGCTTTCGGGTATGAAGTACGCTGGCCGCATAATGCTTTGCAGCTTTCCGTTGTCTTGCGGCACAAGTGCAAGCAGGTCTTTTGCATGCACAATGCCCACGATATTGTCGAGGTCTTCTTCATACACCGGTATTCGCGAGTGGCCCGATCTTTGCACGGTTTCCACCAGTTTTGCGGGCGGTTCGGTAACCTGGCAGGCGCTGATGTCTATGCGCGGCGTCATTACCTTGCGCACCACAGTGCCGGCAAAATCAAGTACCGAGTGAATCATCTCTTTTTCTTCTGGTTCAATGCCCCCGGTTCCTTCGCTGGCATCTACCATAATTTTCAGTTCGTCTTCGTTTACGGTTGGTATGCTGAATTCTGCCGCGCCTCCCAGCGGGCGCAGCAGCAGATTGGTGCAGGCGGTGATGGCAAGCACCAGAGGGGTAAGCAGGGTTTGCAGCCAGTAAAGCGGATACACTGCAAGCAGCGCAATGCGTTCAGAATGTTTTACCGCGAGGCTTTTGGGCGCAATCTCTCCCAGCACCAGAGTAAGCAGTGCAACGGGTATGCTTACCGCCAGCAGCGCCAGAGATTGTGCGGGCAGGTGCGGTGCGGCGGCGTGAATGAGTGCTGCAATGGGTTGTACCGCACTTGCTGCGGCAAGGCCGGATGAGAGCGCAGCAATGAGCGTGACCCCCAGTTGTATGGTGGCCATGAGCAGGGTGGGCTTTTGCAGCATTTTCTGCACCAGCGCTGCACTGCTGTTTCCTTCTTCCGCCAGATGCTGAATGCGCGTGCGCCTCACGGTAATGAGTGCATATTCGGCGAGAGAGAAGAGGGCATTGAATGCGATGAGCAGCAGCACCATGCCCATTTCCCATAGAATGCGGGAGGGGTAAACGGCGGCTGCGGTTTCAGGGAGCGGAGGGTGCAAGTGAAACGGTTCCCCCTCGTTGCGCTGCGGCGGCAGGCGCGGGCAGGCGTACGGGCTGCATTTGGCTGGATGCAGGCAGCTGGTCGCCCATGTACGCCCTTATCCGCGGCATTACCCAAAAGATGAGTGCGGTAAGCAGCACTGCCAGCACTGCACCCAGTGCGACCTCGCGCAGGGAGTGAATGCCAGCCTGCACACGGCTTTGCGCAACGAGAATGGCCAGCAGCACGGCAAGCACCGATTCGATCGTGCTGCGGGCGGTGAATAGAATGATGGTGGCCAGCAGGAAGCCCAGGGCGCTGTGGCCGCTGATGATGCCTCCCTTCCAGGGTGAACCTGTGTCGCTGAGAAGCTTGGAGATGATTACGATGAGTGTGAGCAGAACCACGCAGATTACCAGTACTCGAAAGACATCGGGGGTCATGTTCTGGTGAATTCTGAGCTGAATGCGTTCGAGGTTGCTGCCGCCAAAGAAAATAAGCACACCGGCAATCATGGCGTTCATAGCCGCCAGCAAAACTGCTCCTGCGGCAACATCTTTGGCAAGTTTTGCTACCGGGTTGTAGTTTTCTGTAACCATATCGACAACTGCTTCAATGGCAGTGTTGATCATTTCGGCCACAATAACCAGTGTAATGGCAAACAGCATCACCAGCATGTCGCGGTTGTCGAGATTGATGAGCAGGCCGGAGAGCAGCACCGCTACCAGGGTGTAGAAGTGAAAACGCATATGCGGCTGTGTTCTGAAGCAGTGCAGTATGCCTTCCTGGGCGTAACGGAACCCTGACAGCGAAGTTTTCTTTCGCACTGAATGTTTCTCCCGGCAGAAGGCTGCTGTGCTGTATGCAGCGGTGCGGCAAATCAGCGCAGTGCAATGCCCAGAATATCGGTTTCACGCTGCTGCATCAACATGGCTCCGGCTTCTGTTTCATCTTCATACCCCAGTAAATGCAGCGCGCCATGCACTGCCAGCAGCGCCAGCTCGCGGGAAATGGCTATCCCGTGTTTTTCGGCCTGACGCAAGGCAGTATCTATGGATATTACCACATCTCCCAGCAGGAGAGGTATTTGCGTGCTCGAATCGATATGATCGTATTGCGGAAACGAAAGTACATCTGTGGGAGAATCCTTGCCCCGGTACTGCAGGTTCAGTTCATGTATCTCTTCATCGCCTGTGAGCAGCAGGCTGATTTCCGCCTTCTCTATGCCTTCTTCAGCGAGGAGGCGGCGCAGGGCGTTTTTGAGGAGTCTTGTGGGAGCTTTGCGTGTATGCCGACTGCAGATCATAATTGCCATAAAGAAAATCCGGGTCTGAAAGTGATATTTCCGGCGAGGCTTCAGGAGCAGGCAGTTCTCCCTGAATAGCATAGACATTTGCAGTGTCGCTTGAGAGAGCTTCAAGATGAGACTGAATGTCCTGGGCGGCTTCCGGCGCCAGCGACTGGCTGGAACGGGTTTTTCCCTTGCCGGCTGCGGTTTTGCGCACTGCCGCTTCTTTCTGGCCAGGGTAGGCAATGCGCCCATGCATCATTGCGCAGAGAACATGCTGAAATGCTTCGGAGATAAGCCGCGTATCGCGGAAGGTCAGCGGGCATTCATCCAGCTGCCCGTCTTCTATTTTTGCCCTAACCAGCGAGGCGATGAGCTGTTCGAGGTGCTCTCTGTCTGGTTTGTCTACGCTGCGCGTTGCTGCCTCTACGGTATCTGCCAGCATGACAATGGCGGCTTCTGCAGTTTGAGGGTTTGGGCCGGGGTATCTGAAACGCTGTTCCATGCCCGGCTGCAGTGCGCATGCTGCGCTGTTGTCGGCCAGCGCCTTGTGGTAGAAGTACTGAATGAGTGTTGTGCCGTGATGCTGGGCTATAATATCCTGAATTTCTACCGGCAGTTTTGCTTCTCTTGCCATTACCAGCCCTTCGCGCACATGACCAATGATCATGAGGGTGGAAAGCGATGGGCTGAGCCGTGAGTGAACATTGTCATGGCGCTGATTTTCCACAAAAAACTCGGGGTGCGTCATTTTGCCAATGTCGTGGTAATAGCCGGCTACACGGCAGAGCAGCGAGTCGGCATCAATGGCCTGCGCGGCGGCTTCTGCCAGCGTGCCTACCAGTATAGAGTGTGCATAGGTGCCGGGAGCTACTGCGCAGAGCCTCTGCAGCAGAGGGCTGTCGAATGAGGAAAGCTCAAGCAGGGTGGAATGCGTTAGAATGCCAAACGGTCGTTCGAGCAGCATGGCACCTGTCCAGTAGAGAAAGAGCGACATGGCCGCAGCACCTACCGCCCACATCGAGTTGTGCAGCAATTCGGGCAGGGTATCGCTGAACAGCAGGCCCAGCAGCCATACCAGCCCCACATTGGCGGCGGCCAGGGCGGTGGCTACCAGCGGGAGGTTAGAGCGCCTGCGCGCCGAGTTTGCACAGATTACCCCAACCAGGCCGCTGAGCAGGGTCATAACCGTGTAGCGAATTTCGTTGTTGAGAAGCAGCCCCGACTGTACCGAGAGCAGAGCCGCCATGAGCAAAGCCAGGTTAGAATCGAGCAGTACGCATACCAGCATGGAGGCGGCGGTTACGCTGGTCATGGAGAGATAGCCCAGCTGCCCGCCAGAAACCTGCAGCCCAAAAAGCATTCCTCCCATTTTGAGCGAGACCATGCTGAGCAGCGAGATGGTTGCCAGCAGAGCCATGCGCCTGGTATCGGCGAACAGGGTGGGCAGTTTGCGTGCCAGGTACACCAGAACCAGCAGAACCATGAGGGCGGCCAGCAGCGAGTCGGCTATTGTGGTGGTGACTTCCTGCGACTGGCTGATGAGACCAAGAGCATGCAGCTCATCCAGTGCGCGCTGCGTAACTATTTCACCCGGCGCCAGAATACGGTCGCCTGCAAGCACTCGCTCTACGTCGGGCGGCTGACTGCGCACTGCCGCTGCACGTGCCTGCTGCGTGCGCAGCTGGTCGTAAATGCGGTTGGGTCGCAGCGCCTGGGCCGCCACGCAGCGGGCCAGCGCCTGGTCGAGAGGGGAAGGGAGGGCATTGCTCAGCGCCTGGTCTGCATCGTTGAGCGATTCGCGCAGGTCTGAGCCGTTGTTGCGTATTTCACGCTGCATGGCGCTGTCTACTATTTCTGCAGTTTCACTGCGCACATGCTGCAGCACTGGGCTTGGTACTGTGAGCATGTGATGCAGTGCGGCAGGGGAAAGCAGTGAACTGAACTGTGAACCTGCCATGGCTTTTGCCAGAGATCGGCGTCGCACGGGCATGCGGGTCATGAGCGCACGGCGCTCTGTGCTCATTTCATCAAAAAGCTGGCGAACGGTATGATGCGCCGCCTGCACTGCGTGCGGGTCTCTTATATACACGGGGGCAATGGCTTGCGCCGCCGCCTGCTGCAGGTAGTGTGTGCGTGTTGTATCTACATAAGAGACGCTGCGCCCGGCTCTAATCTCCACCGGGCATATAACCCCCAGCCGCAGGGCGCTGTAGTTGCTGTTGAAATGCACCGCCATGAGCGTGGTAAGAAGCAGAACCGTTGTGATGCCAAGAGCAATGCGAACGCGCCGCCTTTTTTGCAGCAGGTATACATTATCTGTTGCCTCGCCTGCTGTAACGCTTTTTCGTTCAACCTGCCAGTGGCCCAGGCTTTTGAGGGGATTATTCATGGCGTTTCCGACATGCTCCTGTTAAAAACCGTCTGCCGGCATCAAAAGAAGAAGAAATGCCGGTGTGGAGGCGGTTTTTGCACCCGTTTTGTGTGAAGTAAATATTGTACAACTATGGTCATTATAGGTTATTGCCGTTGAGAAAGTCAAGCAGCGCCGCTATGATGAGCCGTGCATGCATTATGACGCTGTAAAAATGCTTTTGTTTCTATACGGTAATTTTACTGTAGCAACTTTCCGACAATGCATTGGCCTGTCTATTGCAGGCCCAGTTTTGAAGCAGGAGAAGAGAACAGATGAACCCATTGTCTGCCGTGTCTGCCAGCGCTTATGCGCAGGCGGTTTACAAAAATCAGACACAGTCGAGCATTAGCGCCTCGCTGATGAAGAGTGTGAATTCAGAGGCTGCCACCATGGTGGCCAAGCTGCTTGCACCCCTGTCGCTGCCTCAGGTGCAGCAGGGTCGTGTTGATATAAGGGCCTGAGCAGTATATTTCACCATTCTGCCCGGCGCACGCCTTCGGGCAGAATGGTTGAGAGGGTATAAAACACCGGTGCAGATGAACAGGTTTTCGGCGCTGCCGGCAGCCTGGTTTGAACAGTTTCTAGATTTTGCAGGCTGATTGTTTTCAAGTGCTGAAATATTTTTTGTATAAAATAATATATCTCTTGGTCAACATTGTATTAAAGTTATAAACTTAGCATTCTTTAATTGTATAATCTAGAGTAGACCTCTAGCCCTGGAGAATCTGAAGATGGAAAAGTATGCTGTTGATGTGAATGTAGAGCAGGAAGCGCTGGTGTTAAGCGCCGTACGTGTAGAACAATTGATGCCTCAGCTTGCACGGCGTCTGTATTCTCTTTCTTCTAACCACCCACTTTCTGATATGCCTCTGGGCCAGCTTCGCATATGTGCAATTCTGATGCATGGCCCGCGCACTCTCACCGAATTGAGCGAGGAGATGAATGCAACCGTAAGCGCCGCTACCCAGATAGCAGACCGCATGGAGCGCGCTGGAATAGTGGTGCGAACCATGGGCAGCAGCGACCGCCGCATGCGCTATCTGCAGCTGTCGGAGAACGGGCACAAACTGATGGAAGAGCGCCGCAGCCAGCGCATTGAAAAAACCTGCGAGGCGCTTTCTGGGCTGACCGAAGATGAGAGGGCCGCCCTGGTGAATTTAATGGAGAAAATGCTCGCAGTGATGCAGGCATCCCCTGAAAAATCGTTAGCTTCTTTCGGCTGCCAAAGGGGAGTGGAAGTTCTCTGAGGGCGTGCAGGGTTCTGCACATATCTCAAGCGGCATTCCAAACGTCAGTTCAAGCAGGTCGCGGTTGTTTTGTGCGCCCCATACCTCCAGCTCGCAGCTGGAGGTACACAGCAGGGTGAGTACAAGCCTGTCGGGATGTTTCATCTGTTCGAGCCTTATATCGCGCACATTAGACAGGTGGCCCCGGTCCAAACCCTCTGCAATGCGCAGCAGGGCAGCCAGCACCGAAACCCTTTTGATTTGTGCGCGGTTCAGCCCTGCCAGGTTTTCGTGTCGTTTTTTAGGGATGGCCTTGCGGTGGTAGTACGCCACGTTGGCTATGATGTCTATTTCCATGTCGTCAAAGCCAAGCAGATCAGAGTAGCGTACCAGGTAGTAGGCATGCTTTTGGTGGTTGGAATGCGAGAGGAATGCCCCTATGTCGTGTACCAGCGCTGCATACTCCAGCAATTCTCTCGAGGTGTCTCCGTATGAGTGCAGGCCCAGTTCGTGTGTTTCATCGTACAACCGCAAGGCAAGCGCTGCAGTGTGCAGTGCATGGCCCTCTTCAAATTTGCATGCGCGCGCAAGCTGAAGAATAGACCTGCGTCGAACCGACTGCGACTGAAACTGCTGCAGGGTGCTTTCTTCTCTCAGCAGATGGTCAAGCAGAATGCCGTCGCGCAGCCCCCTGTCGCTGGTTGTTATTTTCTCTATTCCCAGCTCTTCCAGCAGGGTAAGCAGAATTGCTCCTCCGCCGGGCAGAATGTCGGCCCGCTGCGGGTCCATGCCCGGTACTGTGCGCCTTTCGTGCAGGGGCAATTTACAGAGCATTTCAAGCGTTTCGCGCAGATCTGCCGTGCGAAAGGCAATGCCGTTGCGTCCGTTGTTTTCGGCTCCCCTGTGCAGCATTACCATGCCCAGTGCATTGATGGTTCCGGCGCTGCCCAGTGCGATATCGAAGCCGGCCTCGCGAATTTTGCGCACTGCCTGCGTAGAGACGTTTTGTATGTAGCGGCAAACCTCTTCCAGCTTATCTGGCGAGATAGGGCCTTCGCCTTGAAAAAAGCGGTTGGAGATGCGTATAGCGCCCAGTTTCATGCTTTCCAGCATAGAATAGTCGCCAACAGCGCTGCCCACCGCCATTTCGGTGCTGCCGCCTCCAATATCAATCAGCAGCGCTTTTCTGCCGCCCAGTTCTATGCCGCTGGCCACCCCCAGCCAGATAAGGCGCGCTTCTTCCACCCCCGAAATAACGCGCACCTCTATGCCGGCAGAGCGGCGCACTTTTTCGATAAATTCTTCGCGGTTGGTTGCCTCGCGCACGGCAGATGTACCCAGCGCCACAATGGGGTTTGCGCCAAAACCACGCGCTACCTCTACAAACCGCGCGCACACCAGAGCGCCGCGTTCCATTGCAGCCGCAGTCATGCGGTCGTTTTCAAATTCGCCTTCTCCCAGCCTCACTACCTCCCTGTGCTGGCTGAGAGTGGTGAGGCGCTGGTCGGCTTCAGCGCGCACCACCGCCAGTCGTATGGAATTGGTGCCAATATCTATGGCGGCAAAAACCGGCTGGCTCATAAGTGCAGAAACTCCCCATGCTGCTGCAGGAAAAACCGGCAGCAGGGTGCAATATAATAATAGTGAATATACCACACATGTACTGCGGTTGACCGGTTTGCCGCTTAATGCAGAATGATTACCTATGAGGAGCAAAAATGCAATACAACGTGATAGGGCCAGACGGGTCGAAATATGGGCCGGCGGGCATAGACCTGCTGCAGCAGTGGATCAATGAAGAGCGTATTGTGCCCTCTACCATGCTGGAGGCAGTGGAAAGCGGCGAGCAAGTTGCTGCAAGTCAGGTAGGCAGTTTGCAGTTCAAGTCTGCCTCTGCGCCTGCCGTGGGTGGGCCTGTTTCTTTTAGCCAGCCTGCTGTAGTGCAAACTCCCCAGCAGCCCCTGTATGGCGCAGGCCAGCCGCAGCAGCCCCTGTATGGCGCAGGCCGGCCCGGCGCTCCCATTGGCTACGGGTATGCACAGGCAAATACTTCGGGCACCGACGGCCCCCTGCCGGATGAAATTGCCCGCTTGAAATGGAACTGGGGCGCTTTTGTATTCAACTGGCTTTGGCTGGTCTGTATGAACCGGGTGGCGGCAGGGCTGGGCCTGCTGGTTATTCTGGGGGTGCTTGGAGTAATTAATGTCCTGTTACTGATGAATCATGTAATTGGGCAGGCGGTCGATTTTATTGTAGGCTCGATTATTCAATACACTATTACGGGTCTGCTTGCCTGGAAAGGGAATGCGCTGGCCTGGCGTTCACGGCGGTTTGACAGCGTGGAGCATTACATTGCGGTACAGAAAGTGTGGATGTGGGTGGGCATTGTTTTTTTTACCCTGAGCATGCTGTATCAAATAGTGTCTGTCATCATCCAAGTTATAGCGGGTAAATAAAACCTTGCCTGCCGGGTAAACCGGTCTGCAGCTCTTGCCGCCTGCGCCGGGGCTGCGGGGTATAAACCATACTGCCCGACAGTGCAGAGATGACTGGCTTCCGCCTGCTTATGGCGCCTGCCCGCACCCTGGCAGGTACGTACTGCGCTACTCATAAAGCCTTTGCAGGCATATTCAAAGTTAGGTGTTATTAAGATGAAATATGGCGAACTGTTCGACCTAAACCCAATCCAATCCGTCATCCAGCTTGAGCAGGCCGATCGCAAAACCGAAGCGCGGCGGCTCGTTAGATCGTTTGTAATCACCCCGAGCCTGGGCGATGCCATTAAGGCAGTGGTCTTGCCACAGCTGGACTTCGAGAGCGGTGCGGAGGGCAAAGGCATTTTCGTGGTAGGTAATTACGGTACTGGTAAGAGCCACGTAATGAGCTTTCTCTCTATCATCGCAGAGGACGAAGCTGCCGTTGCCAGCGTGCAGGACGACTCATGGCACGCACCGCTGAGGAAGTTTGCCGGCAAATATTGCGTAAAGCGCTGCGAAATTGGCGGCACGCTCATGAATTTCTATCAGATCGTGGCCGAACAACTTGAGGAACTTGCTAAAACCTGCAACTTCAGTTTCACGTTTCGAGACCAACGCGATTTCTCCAATGTGAAAACCGAGTTCGAACGATTTATGACGGAGTTTGATAAGCACTTCCCGGGTAAGGGAGTGCTGCTCCTGATTGATGAACTACTGGAGTTCCTAAAAACCCGCAACGATAGCGACCTTGTTCTCGATCTCGCTACGCTAAGAGCGCTGGGCGAGTTTTGCGACGGGTCGCGCTTTTCACTCATGGCAGGTATACAGGAACTGCTCTATGAGAACCGCCGCTTCAACCACATAGCAACCGATGTTAACAGGGTAAGGCAGCGGTTTTACGACTTCGTTATTGATAACAAGGGTGTAAAGCAGCTTATAGAACAGCACCTATTTCGCAAGACCGACGAACAGCGCCAGAAAATCCGGGAGATAATGCTCACGCAGGCGCACCTGTTTGAGGTGGTCGGCCCGGAAATCGAGCAGTTTGTTGCGCTCTTCCCTGCCCACCCCCGGTTCATAGATGAGTTTCAGCGCGTGTCTGTGGTAGAACGGCGCGAAATCCTCACTATTCTCTCCAACGAGGCAAAGCTTTACGCGGAGAGAGAGCTGAATGAGCGCCATATAGATCTCATTACTGCCGATGAATACTGGAAGCATATCGAAGCCGATGCGGGCCTCAACGCCAACGCTGAGGTGCGCACCATTAAAGCAAACGTGGCAGTGCTTAAGGGGAAGATAGAGAACGGTCTGCCAGCAAACGAGGACAAGCCTGCAGCGGAAAAACTGGTGGAAGCCCTTGCTGTGCACCGGCTTACCACGCCTAATATTACGGACGCAACGGGGCTTACGCCAGAGAACCTTAAAAATAACCTGCTGTGGTATACACCCATCCCCATGGACGACCCGCAATTTCTTACCAGGGCAGCGCAGCGGCTATTAGATAGCACGCGAAAAGCTGCCAACGGGCAGTTCCTGGCCCTTTCGGAAGGCAGCGGGCAGTACTACATCGACCCAACGCGGGTAGTGGATTATGAACAGGATGTCGCCACCACGGCGGAAACACTGGCTAAACATGTGGTACAGCGCTATCTCAACGAGGTGATAACCCGGGCGCTAGAGATAGACAACGATAAGCCCGTACTCGAGGGTCGGCTTTGGAGTTACAACCTTCTCTGGCAGGACACCAATGTGGAGCGGCCGGGCTGGCTCTTCTTCGGGTATCCAAACCAGAGGTCTACCGCCAAGCCGCCAAAGGATTTCTACATCTTCATAATACCGTCCGAACGTATAATGGGCAAATCTGACGAAACAATCCCTAACAATCCGGATGAAACCTACTGGTTTTTCGAGGATTTCCCGGCCGCAAAGTGCGAGAACTCCGTGAACCTGGCAGCAGATGCGCCGGATACCTTCCTGGATTCGTTACGCAAATATGCGGCTGCTTGCGAACGGGCACGCAGCTGTCCACCCGGTGACGATCAGAAGGCGTTCGAGGGTATTGCTGGAAATATCCTGAAGAACCTGGTAGCGAATTTCGCAGAGCACGCTGGCGATTGGCTCCGCGTTAAATTCAACGGCCAGACGAAAACCTTCAGTGAGTGGGTGCTCGAACTAGACCCTGGCCAGGCCAACTCACTCGTCAAAACCAGGTTTGATATCATATCCCAGGCAATGTTCGCACCGCATTTCGCTAGCCGGTACCCCAACTATCCGGTTTTCCGCTTTAAGGTTCAGGAGACCTCGCGTGCGCAGAGTGCCGCCAGCGCAATTGAGGTGATATGCGAAACCGGCATGAAGCCGCAAAATGGCCACGCGGTGCTAGCGGCCCTTAAGCTCTATAAAGACGACGCCTTTACACCAGACCAATCGCCCTGGCTAGGCATTATCCGCGAAAAGCTACGGAAGCTAGGTGCTAACCAGTTCATCAACAACAGCGAGCTTTTTGAGCAGGAGGAGGACAAGTGGTGGTTTAAAGGGGAGCGGCTGGAAGCGGAATGGCTGCTCGTGGTGCTAGCCGCTGGCGTGCGCGCTGGCGACATGCACCTGTACGGTAAACACAACAAGTTCGATGCCGCCAACCTGGCAGAGTTCTACAAGAACATAAAATCGCACGACGACGTTACACGAATTGGTAGGCCAAGCGAGCTGCAAATGGATATCTGGGAAAGGCTGTTCAAGCTGTTCGCCTTAAATATCGGCCTGCTTTCCAATGCTCGTACGCACGAGACGGCCGTAATCGAATTCAACAAAAAAGTAATAAGCCGTATCAACGAACTGGTGGAACTGTCGGAAGGATTTAAAGCGCCGCTGCCATTTGCGGAAGAGAGGGCTGCGGAAGGAATTGCGGAGCAGAGTAAATCCATTGAGATCGCGAAACGGATGCTGGAGACCTACCTGCAGCCGATAAACACCAAAGGGAAGATGCAGAACATCAGGATAGAGGATGCAGAGTTAAGCGACCTGGAACAGCAGCTGCAGGTGTGCGGTTCGCTCAGGGCGTTGCGCGAGTTCCTGGATCGTAATGACGTTCATACACGGATAAACGCACTGGAGCGGTGGCGGCCAATGCTCGCGGAGACCAACGAGTCGTTCGCAGCGGCATGTGGGAGCTTTACGGATGTACTAAACGCGCTCTACATGCAGCCGCAAACGCTGAATGACGTTCACGAAACCGTGAAAGCTCAGCTAACCAGTGCAACGGAGGCAGCGGTCACTCTTTATCAGAACCTTCATCGGCGATTCCGGCTGGACAAGGCCGCAGACGACCGCAAAAAGGCGCTGATAAATGGAAACAGCCTGAAGAAACTTAATAGGCTTACGAACATAGAGGTGCTCAACAGCGACAAGCTGAACACCATTCAAGCCACGTTGGGTACCCTTGTGTCGTGTAGCGGCTGTTTAGAAAGCGCCCTGCTCAAGAGTGCACGGTCGGTCTGCACCATGTGCGGGTTTAACCCAAAGGATAATCGGTCAGAAGTGGGCGCCGCAGAGGCTCTGGAAGCATGTGAAACGGACATTGAGGAGCTGCTGAGGGTCTGGGAACAGCAGCTGCTTAGCGAATTGGAGGATCCTTCCGCAGAGTCGTCGCTCACCCTTTTGTCACAGGAAGCACGCGAAGTGCTTCAGAATTTTGTAAACGCCCGGAAGCTGCCCAACGAGGTTACCGACGGCTTTACCAGCGCGGTGAACACCGTACTGAAGGGGCTAAAACGCCGTGCAATTCACGCAGAGGAATTCGCGAAGACGGTGCTAGGCGATGGCGTTCCTCTTAAGCCGGACGAGGTGCAGACCCGTTTTGAAAAGTGGCTGAAGGAGCGTATTGGGCACGATGACCAGAGCGCGGTGCGTTTCATTCTGGTAGACTAACCGTGCAATACGCGGCAAGTCCTGCGGTTGCGTACGCGCTGTAGCAAATAGGCAACATGCCCCATCGAGAAGCGCAGGATTGCGACGTTGTTATGCTAATTCCTGGTTCATATTTGGGATTACGAGGGCATTATTCCAATTTAGGCGTTAAAATTGGGACAACAAAACCCTTATTCCATTTTTTTAATTAAGGAAATGCGCGCGGCTCCGGTCCGCTTACGGTTAATTATCAGTGCCGAGCGAAATTGCGGTGAGCAGCTAGGCGCATAGATTTACCTGCCTTGTATTCATGACTGAACTGAGGAAAACCTGACTATGAGTGATGATCCACAGATGAGCTTTTTGGGCGACGTGCCTGCCGCACCTGGCACGGAAGCGCGCAACGCGGAGCGTGAGAAGTACCTGGCCCTGCTTGCGGAAAAGCTGAAGGACCCAGAGTTCCGCAAGATAGAGGGTTTTCCTATTGGAACCGATGAGGCCATCCTGGCGCTTAGCGATCCTCCCTACTACACGGCGTGCCCCAACCCGTTCATAGAGGAGTGGCTGGCGGAGCACGCAAAGCCTTACGACGCCGCTACCGACGACTACCACCGCGAGCCGTTCGCTACGGATGTGAGCGAGGGCAAGAACGACCCCATCTATAACGCGCACAGCTACCACACCAAGGTTCCACACAAGGCGATCATGCGCTACATCCTTCACTACACCCAGCCAGGCGACGTGGTGTACGATGGCTTTTGCGGCACCGGCATGACGGGCGTGGCCGCACAGATGTGCGGCGATAAAGCGCAGGTGGAATCGCTGGGGTACCGCGTGTTGCCAGATGGCACCATCCTGGATAATGCAGGTGCGCCATTCAGCAGGCTGGGCGCGCGCAAGGCCATTCTCAACGACCTCTCACCTGCCGCAACCTTCATTGCCTACAACTACAACATGCCAGTTGACGCTGAAGCATTTGAACGGGAGGCGAAACGGATCCTTGCCGAAGTTGAAGAGGAGTGCGGATGGATGTACCGTACGCTGCACGACGCCACGCCAGAGGAGACTGCGCGTGTTGCGGCCGCCATTGAGGTTTGCCAGACGGCTGATGAACTCCGAAATCTCTGGAGGCGGCTGGAAGCACGGGACCAGGAATTTTACGTACCTGGTTCGCGCATGCAGGCGGGCCGCATAAACTACACCGTGTGGAGCGACGTTTTTATATGTCCGTCATGCGGCGGCGAGATCATCTTTTGGGATGCAGCGGTGGACAAAGACGCAGATAAGGTACGGGATATTTTTAGCTGCCCCCACTGCCTAGCGGAAACCACAAAACGTAGATGCGCCCGGGCCCAACACACATTTTACGATGACGCGCTCGGTAAAACCATCACCCAGGCTCGACAGGTTCCGGTTCTCATAAACTATTCCATTGGAAAAAATCGCTATGAAAAGCGGCCTGACACATACGACAATAGCCTGATCATAGCGATAAACAAACTTCCAATTCCGCACTGGTTCCCAACAGACAGAATGCCTGATGGTGAAGAGAGTCGGCGGAACGATCCTGCGGGCCTCACCCACGTGCACCACTTCTACACCAATAGAAATTTGCTGTCTGAAGCCATGTTTCTTGCAGCCGCGCGCAACGCCGGCCTCTCCGAACTACAATTTTTAGTTTCCGCGCTCAATGTACACGTCACGAAAATGCGGCGATACCAGCCGGTTAAACCTGGTGGAACACCAAACCTCGCCGGCACTTTGTTCGTGTCGTCTTTGCCGGTGGAGTTGACCTTCTTCGACGGTATGCCCCGGAAGGTTAGTGACATCAAAAATGCTATGAGACCGCAGAATTGCACCAATAATCTTGTTTCAACCGGTTCGGCAAGCGAAACCGCAATGGCGCGTTGCGATTATTTGGAATACATCTTTACCGATCCGCCATTCGGAGGCAACCTCATGTACTCGGAATTAAACTTCCTTTGGGAGTCGTGGCTCAGGGTGAAGACGAACAACAAACGAGAGGCCATCACTAACGAGATCCAAAAAAAGGGAATACTAGAATATCAGGCAATTATGACTTCCAGTTTTAAGAATTACTATCGCTCGTTAAAACCGGGCAGGTGGATGACCGTGGAGTTTCATAACAGCGAGAACGCGGTATGGAATAGCATTCATGAAGCAATTTTACGCGCAGGCTTCCTCATTGCAGACGTACGGGTGTTAAATAAACAGCAAGGAACCTTCAAACAAGTAACTACGAGCGGCGCAGTAAAAGCGGACCTTGTCATCTCGTGCTACAAGCCGCACCATGCCTTTGAAGAGCGATTTCGCGCACTGCAAGGCAAACCGGAAGGGGTGGTCGAATTCCTGCAGGAGCACCTCGTTATGCTGCCCGTGGCGCCGCTCAGCGCTGGAGGCAACCTAGAGATGGTTGCTGAGCGCACACGCCACCTGCTCTACGACCGCATGCTCGCCTACCACCTGCAGCGCGGCGCACGCATCCCGTTATCCGCCAGCGACTTCTACGCGCTGCTAGACGAGCAGTTTGTTGAGCGCGATGGCATGTACTTCCTGCCAGAACAGGCGTCCCGCTTCGACGCTATCAAGGCGCGCGGTGTAAAAACCGAGCAGTTCTCCATTTTTGTAAGCGACGAAAAGAGCGCGGTGCAGTGGGTGCGCGCCCGCCTCACAGAGCATCCCCAAACGCTGGGTGAGCTTACGCCCTCGTTCATGCAGGAGATGCGCGAATGGGACAGCCATGAGCCCCGTCCAGAGCTGCGCGACCTACTTCGCGAGTACTTCATCGAAGTCGGCGGTGTATGGCGCGTCGCGGATCCTAACAATGAGAAGGACTTGGAGCAAGTACGCCGCAACGCGCACCTCAAGCTCTTCCGCGAATACGCCAACAACACAACACAGCTAAAAACCTTCCGCAAGGAGGCCGTGCTAGAGGGCTTCCGTTACTGCTGGCAAACCAGGCAGTACAGCGTTATCACAGCAGTATGCGAAAAGATGCCGCTCAAAGTACTGCAGGACACCCACGAGTTCGTCCAGTTCTACGACATCGCAAAAGACCTTGCGGGCACGACTACTGGGCAGGCTGCGTTTAGCTGGGACGTCTGAATCACGGATTAAACGGATTACACGGATTACACTGATGGTGCACTGGCACAGGTACTGCCTATTACGGCAAGCTTAGGTAGCATGAAAGACCTGCCAGGCACGACTACTGGGCAGGCTGCGTTTAGCTGGGACGTCTGAATCACGGATTAAACGGATTACACGGATTACACCGATGGCGCACTGGCACAGGTACTGCGATAGTGCCTCAAGCTGAATAACCGCGAACAACGGTATTACCGTGAAATCAGTGTAATCTGTCTAATCCGTGATTCAGACATCAATTACGCGACACTTATCACGAACAACGGTATTACCGTGCAATCAGTGTAATCCAACTAATCCGTGATTCAGACATTTTACAGATTCCTATAAAACGCAGGACTAAAACCGATGTATGACCACGATGACATAATGTGGTGCCCTACCATAAACAGCTGGGTGAGGGTGCTTGAGGTGCGCACGCTGTTCGGTTCCAGCGTGGCGCGTGTCGTGCCGGAGGGCGGAAGCACCGTTCACACTGTGCCGGTGGAGACGCTGCAAAGCGGGCGTCCGTTCGATATCCAGGCGGCACTGGCGACGGTCGCTGGTGCCAGGACGTGGAGCGCATTGGGCTCCGACCTGTTTCTTGCACCTCTTGTTAGTGAGGTGATACCGCTGCCTCACCAGTACCGTGTATTGCGCTCCGCCATGGCCGGGTTTCCTGTTCGTATGATGCTTGCCGATGAGGTCGGCATGGGCAAAACTATTGAAGCTGGGCTACTCCTAAAAGAACTGAAGTTGCGCGGCATGATAGAGCGCATTCTCGTACTTGCGCCTAAAAGTCTGCTGCTGCAATGGATAGTAGAAATGGACAGCCTGTTTAACGAGCCGTTTGAACTTGTGCTTCCAGGGGATTGGAGCGCGGCCGTAGGCTTACGGGGGGAGAACGCATGGAAGCGACATCCTCAAATTGTAACATCCGTGGACTCCGTGAAGCCCAAAGAGGCACAGCGCGGTTGGTCGCTAGAAAAGATCGCACGGTACAACCTTGAGCGGTTCCACGACATAGTGGGCGCAGGGTGGGACCTGGTTATCATTGACGAGAGCCACAAAATCGCTGGGGCAAGCGATGACGTGTCGCGCTATGAGCTTGCTAAAGAGTTGGCGAAAGCGTCGCCGCACCTGCTGTTGCTCACTGCAACCCCTCACAGCGGCAAATCCGACGCGTTCAGGCGGCTGCTCGCACTTATAGACCCTGGGGTATTCACCGACGGTGTTACGCTCACTCGCGAATTAACCACGACAGTGGTTATTAGAACGGAGAAGCGTACTGCCCTGGATGCCGATAGCAAGCCGCTGTTTGCCCCTCGCTCTACCAGGCTTCTAAAAGTACCGTTTGGCCCTCGGCACGATGCCCAGCAGACACTCTATGAAGAGGTGTCTGCCTACGTTAGAGAAGGTTACAAGGCGGCGGAGCGAGATGGAGATAGAGGCTCGCACCTGCTGCTCATACTCATTCAGCGGCTGGTGAGCAGCTCCACAAGGGCGGTTCGCCATTTTCTGGAACAGCGCCTGCAGAAGCTGCTGGAAGGCAGCACAACCGAGGAAGCGGACGGCACCGACCGCCTGCCGGATGATGCAGACCTGGATGAGTTGGCGCAGACCGTGCTTTTATCTGAACCTTCGAACGAGCGAGAGCGCGAAGATGTAGAGAAGCTTTTGGCGTTGGCCATACGTGTAGAGAACGAGGGTCCCGACGCCCGTGCAGAAGCCCTCTATGAGCAGATGAAGCAGATTGCCCTCGCCGAAGAGACGCCTAGCACCAAATTCCTGGTGTTTACAGAATTTAGAGCCACCCAGACAATGCTAAAGGAGTTCCTGGAACAACGAGGTTACCCCGTCGCTATACTAAACGGTGCAATGGAGATCTCCGAACGGCGTGCTGCGCTAGACACCTTCAGGAAGGAGGCGCAGATCCTCGTCTCTACCGATGCCGGTGGTGAAGGGCTCAACATGCAGTTTGCCCATGTCGTCTTTAACTACGACCTGCCGTGGAACCCCATGCGTGTTGAACAGCGCATTGGTCGGGTGGACCGCATAGGGCAGTCGCGGCCCGTTACTGCCACGAACCTTGTGCTTCAAAATTCCGTGGAGGCCCGCCTATACGATATCTGGCAGGAGAAGCTGGAGACCATCCTGCTGGAATTTGGCGTAGACAAAACGGGTGACGTTCTTGACTCATCGGATGCCAGTGCGCAATTTGAGAGGCTGGCGCGCACTGCATTGCTGAATCCGGAGGCATTAAACGATGAGGTAGACCTGGTAGTGATGGACATTCGCAAGGCAGCGGCAAAGGCTTCCCAGCTGCACTCCCTATACACCAGCCCCGTGGAAGAACGGGATAGGGTGCCCTCCGTGCCGCTGCACGCGTGGATACGCACAATGGCCGGTGAAGTTTCCACGTCAGACACTGTGCAGGGCGAGCAGATTGATTTATCGGCGCAGGTCATTGAGCGCATCAACGCACTAACGCCTTTTTTTGCGGTTGGCAAACCCATTCCACGGCTCAAGGTGGAGGGTCTGGGTTTTCCACTCGATGGCTGGTTTTCTCTGTGGAAGGTAGGTATAGCGGAAGGCATTTGGCGCCAGCAGAACGTGTTTGCCCTCTTTAACACACCGGAAGGAAAATCGTTTAGCAAATCTGCACAGCGCGTGTGGGACGAGCTGGCTGCTAACCAGGTCACCATTACCGTAGAGGGCGAAACAGATGATTACGACCTGGATAAAATTCAGGAGCAGGCTGAGCGAGAATCCATCGAGCTATACAACTCGGTCGTACGCAAGGCGCAAACGCGGGCAAAGCACAGGATCTTCGCGCTAGAAACGAGCTACCTGGCGCGCAAGTCGTCGCTCGCCCGCATTGGCCTGGATGCAGTGCGAGAGTCACGACGCCGGGAGCTGGAGACGGAGTATGCAACGCGCCGGGCAGAAATCAATCTGGTGACACAGGCACTGCCGGATATAACGTGCCTCTTCCTTGCAAGGATAGTGGCGGAATGAAATGGGTAGAGGCGATAGTCAGCGAGCTGTACCCGTCATTCGGTGGATTACCCACGTTCTGCGAGGACGACGACGCGCTTCTAGATATTCCAGAGGTAAGGGAAGCGCTGCGCAAGGCGGGAATGACAATTGACGAGTGGGACGGTAGCCCGGAATCACTCGCCGCGCTGAAATGCCTTCAGCCTGATGAGCGCCCTTTGCTAATCGTAACTGACCCTACCCGCAAACATATCGTTACGGCGTGCCTTGAGAACTACCAGTGGACACCCATAGCCATTAGCGATATTATGCCCCGGTTTAACAATGAAATCGTGAAGTCGGTTCCCACCCTCCATTGGGACACCCTGCTGCAACTGCATACCACATTGCGATACCCGCTAAACCTCCCCGACACCGCACTCCTTGTAGCCCGCGCCGTTTACGGTGTTGATACTCTTGCCATTGAGTACGGCAATGGGTGGCTGCGCCTGCTTGGCTGTCTCGCTTGCGGCGACGACACCCTGCCGATGCCAGTTGCCCGCGAAGTTGCCCAGGCTGTAACATGGCCCACCGGCTTTAGCGCATCCGCTGCAGGTGAGGCTATGCAGTCGGCCGCGGCTGCCCGGGCCCTGCTATTGGATGCTGTAGCTAACGATGCGCAAGCCGTTGACGAAGCCGCGCCTTTCGTGAACGCCATTGTTTCGGTTCTTCGCGAAAGTAGGCAGACACAAACAGACGTGCATGTTGCATCGCTCGATTTACTCGCCCTATGGGCAGAACAGTGCAGCAGGCCGCAGGATGTGCTGCAGTTCGGCTTAAGTTACGCGGCGGCAGCGGTGCACGGTGATATTTCGCATGAGGTAAAACTAGAGGTCAACGCACTATTCTACCAGTGGCTAAAGCATAACTATGCACTTATGTTAAGTGCACCAAACCCGGAGACACTGCGACTACCGCGCCTGTTGGACCGCCTGGATGCCGAGTACCAGAATGACAAGCTGCTGCTGCTGGTAATCGATTCCCTTTCGCTGCGCGCATGGGAAGTTACACGCCAACGGTGGCAAATCAGCGGCATAATTGGCACAGCAAACACGCGTGCGGCTTTTGCTGTACTGCCAACCATTACCTCGCTAAGCAGGCGCGCAATTTTCGAGGGCAGGTCGCCAAGCCAGTTTTTGGATGGAAATCACTCTGTTCGCCTGGAGCGGCAGTTATGGAAGGCGCGTTACCCGCGCGGCCATTATCACACGGCTACCGAAGTTTTAGGCATTCAGGACAGCTTTGCCAGGTCGCGCAATCGTATATGTGTTGTGGATGTAACCTGGGATAAGCGCGGGCACAGTATCGACCCACGCTTAGACTCGATAGAATCCGCCGCCGGCGTTTGGGCAGATAATACGAAACTTCAGGAAATTGTGAAAATGGGGCTGGAACATGGCTACCGCGTCATAATTACGGCTGACCACGGACAGGTTGAATGCCGGGGAACAGGGCGGCCAAACGTGGGCACACTGACGAATGAAAGATGCAGGCGAGTTATGATTTTTGACAACGAAGAAGTGTGCATGAGCTATGCAAACGAATCGGCGCAGCCGTTCCGCCCGTCAAACCTTTCAAAAGATATGTGGCCGCTGTTTGCTATGGGCACATGCAGCTTTGACCTGGAGGGGGCAGAATCTGTAAGCCACGGGGGTCTTACTATCGACGAGGTGCTGGTGCCTGTGGCAGAGGTGTTGAAATGAACCGCCGCATTCCCATTCTCTATGATGCGGCTTTACGGCCAGAGTGGATAGACTATGCCCTTGATCAGTACATGAGCGAACCGGGCGAGCGGGAACTTCGCGCAATACTTACAAACTACCTTCGCCCGCAAATTAAAGGCGCTGTTACTCTCGACAAGGCAGTGAGGCAGCTTCAGCGCACTGTTGGCTATAAGTCGCCGCTGCCCAAAGAGCGCCTCGCCGCTGTACACAGCAACATGAGCGCGCTCTCTCCCGATGAACGGGCAGACTATCGCATTTACCTCTTAACAGAATCCAGCCCCTTCCTGAGCGCCTGTATCAACGCAATGAAGAAGCTTGCGCTGCTAGGCTTGGATGGTATAGAGATCAAGCACATTTACGAGCGGGTATGCACACAGTTTGGCGACCGGTCTACTGTTTACCGGCGGGTGCGGTATGTGCTGCAGACACTGCTTTTGTGTGGCTTTGCAACCAACCGCGACCGCCGCTGGTTTCTGGTAGACAGCACTTTTGCAACACGTTCGAGAGAGAATCAGTTTAAACCTGAGGGGCTGTAGAAATGGAGCTGCTGGGGGCACTAGCGGCTAGAAGATGGAGGAGACTCATCTGTTGAAACGAAAGAATACAGTATGCCTTGCCCTGCCGGCCTGTACCACATGAAAAATAGTTTACATCAACCCTGAACTCTTACCTTATGAAAACAGGGTTGACAGAGCGGCATATCTTGAAGTACACTACTACAGTTAAGTTAGCGACAACCGTACGGTAATGACCGTGCGCACAGAGGGAGGCAGCAGGAAGGGCATTTCGCCCGCTTCCGGGATGCATTGCGGATACAAACTGCATGAATTTCATCCATATGCCCCCACGCCCTGTGTGCGAAATTCACAGGGTTTTTTTCTGTGCCTTCAGTACCGTGCGATCCCGGAAGGAACCGCCCAGGAATGCCTACGATCAATCAGCTGGTCCGCAAGGGCCGCAAGCGAATTGTAAAGAAAACAAAGGCGCCCGCTCTGAAAGGCAACCCGCAGCTGCGAGGGGTCTGCACTGTGGTGCGCACCCAGTCGCCTAAAAAGCCCAATTCTGCCATGCGCAAGATCGCCCGTGTGCGCCTTACCAATAAAATGGAAGTAACCGCATACATCCCTGGCATTGGGCACAACCTGCAGGAACACTCTGTGGTAATGATTCGCGGCGGCAGGGTAAAAGACCTGCCCGGTGTGCGCTACCACATTGTGCGCGGTACGCTGGATGCCTCAGGCACACGCGACCGCAAATCCAGCCGTTCCAAATACGGCTCCAAAAAACCAAAGTCTTAATCGTCTCGCCGGCAGCTTTGCCGGCAGCAGGAGAGCAGTGAAGGAATGCCGAGAAATACGCCCAAAGGCGGTGTAAGACCGCGCCAGATTTTACCAGACCCCATTTATGGAAGCGTTCTGGTGCAGAGATTTATTAACCGCCTGATGCTCGATGGAAAAAAGTCGGTGGCAGAACGTGCGTTCTACAAAGCTATGGAGCTGGCTGAAAGCCGCGCCCGCAAGCCTGCCCTGGAAGTGTTTGAACAGGCTATTAGAAACGTAGCCCCCGTGGTGGAAGTGCGCCCGCGGCGAGTGGGAGGCTCTACCTATCAGGTACCGGTAGATGTGCGCGAGGCGCGCCGCTACTCGCTGGCCCTTCGATGGCTCATCGGCAACGCACGCAAGCGCTCTGGCAGGGGAATTGTTGAAAAATTGGCCGGAGAACTTGTAGATGCAGCAAACAACACAGGCGCCTCTGTAAAACGCAGAGAAGAAGCGCACCGCATGGCGGAAGCCAACAAGGCTTTTGCCCATTACCGTTTCTGAAATTAAGGCAAACTGAGGAACCATAAAAATCATGGCACGAGAGTACGCCCTGAGTAAAACCCGCAACATTGGCATTGCAGCACATATTGACGCAGGAAAAACTACCTGCACCGAACGAATTTTGTTTTATACCGGTCGCACCCATAAAATAGGTGAGGTGCATCAGGGTGCTGCTACCATGGACTGGATGGCGCAGGAGCAGGAAAGAGGCATTACAATTACCTCTGCTGCTACCACCTGTTTCTGGGGGCTTAAGCCAGACCCCAGCACAGGGCAGCGTGAAAGATCGCACCGAATCAATATCATAGACACCCCCGGCCACGTAGACTTTACCGTGGAAGTGGAACGCTCTTTGAGAGTGCTTGACGGCGTGGTGGCCATTTTTTGCGCGGTAGGGGGCGTACAGCCGCAGTCGGAAACAGTGTGGAGGCAGGCAAACAAATACCACGTGCCCCGCATTGCCTTTATCAATAAAATGGACCGCATGGGGGCCAACTTCTACAGCGTTCTTGAAAAAATTCGAGAGAGACTGGGGGCAAATGCAATCCCCGTGCAGCTGCCCATCGGCTCTGAAGCCGATTTTCTGGGCGTGGTCGACCTCATCAACGGCAACGCAATTGTTTACCTTGATGACATTGGTCAGAAGTATGAAACCCGCGAGATACCTGCCGAACTGAAGGATATTGCACAGGAATACCATACAAAACTGGTGGAAGCCGCCGCAGAAGCAGACGAAAGCCTGATTGAAAAGTACCTTGAAGGAGAGCCAATCTCGCCTGAAGAGCTGAAAGTCGCTCTTCGCAAAGGCACCATTGCCGGTACCGTTGTGCCGGTGCTGTGCGGCTCTGCATACAAAAACAAGGGCGTTCAGCCCCTGCTTGATGCGGTTATAGAGTATCTGCCCGCACCAGATGACGTAGAAGCCATCCCCGGCAAAAACCCGGATACCGGGGCCGATGAAACACGCAAACCTTCAGATAGCGAGCCGTTTAGCGCACTGGCCTTCAAAATCGCAACCGATAAGTACGGCCTGCTCACATTCTTTAGAGTCTACTCTGGCACCCTCACTACCGGGCAGACAGTGACCAACGCTACCAGGGAAAGAAAAGAGCGCATAGGGCGCATTGTGCGCATGCATGCCAATACCCGCGAAGACGTAGACAGCGCCTATGCAGGCGACATTGCAGCCATCGTCGGTCTGAAAGATACCAAAACCGGTGACACACTGTGCGATGACAAGGCGCCCATTCTGCTCGAATCTATTTCCTTTCCAGAACCGGTTATCTCTATTGCC
>DAIDHN010000040.1 GCA_027459665.1 Chthonomonadaceae bacterium
ACGCCAAAACCGCCGTGCAGGTTCACACCGGTGATGCCCATGTTGGCAAACGAGTAGAGGGTATCTGCCAGCCAGAGTGCAGAGGCGTACACATCGCTGGTGCCGGGCATGCCGCCGCCATACGCAGAATTCATTTCTCCTATGCGCACGGATATGTGGGTGGGGGCGGCAATATCTATAATCTGCTGTGCCGTATGGTGTGTACGCAGTGCAACTATCTGACTGATAAGATGCTCTGGAGTAGGTTTGTGTACTGCACCTGTAGGATAAATGTGAAAGGTAAACAGATTTACCGTAGAAGACTCATCGTGCACAAAAGTGCGAAACATAGCCAGATTGTATGAAAAGGCTGGTGCTGCTATAGGAACGTACACAGAGCCTGCTTTTACCGCTGAAACGCATTGCTGATACTCTTTGCGGTACTGCTGATAAGTGTAGGTTTTGGGGCGAAGGCCGTTGCCATGAAAAAAGTCGGGTTCGTTGCCAATCTCAATAGCCTTAAGCACTCCACCGCCATGCTTGTAGGCGTATCTTGTTTCAGCGGCAACCTGATCAGGTACAAAATGCCCCAAATCTATTCCCAGTATCACCTTCCAGCCAATGGCGCGTGCAAAGTCAAACGTCCGCAGAACATCCTGCGGCTGCAAAACATGAAATTGCCCTTTTGCACCTGATATTCCTGGCGGAATGGTTTTCCAGAAAGTGTTGTCTACCGAATAGCCACCAAAGCGAAACCAGCCCGGCCCCAAATTGCGCAGAAGTTGTACATATACCTTGTTGTCGAGGCTGAAATTTGCCATTTGCACAGCGGGCACTTCGTAGCTCAGCCCCAAAAAGCCGCTTTTGTACCAGTGTCTTTGCCCATGCAAATGCAATTGCAGGGTATCCTGTGCCCGACATGCAGAAAACGCGCTCACTGTTCCCATAACTGCCAGCAGAGCTGGCACACAGGCTTTTTTCAACATAGCTTTCTCTTTTCATTACGCAGATTAGAGTATTATGAAATATTCCTCTCTACTATTGCCCGAAGCTGGCAGGCAATCCTGCCTGCATTCACGTTTTCTGCCTGTGCGAATGCCTTCTGGCAGGAAATATACCATTGGGCGCAGAATAGTGTAATGCCATCTTAAACTATACAGGAAAATGCAATGCGTTCTAAATCGATCTCTCTCGCTGCCATTGTTGTGACAGCGGTGGGTTTATTCACTCCTAAAACCGCGCTCACCAAACCTTTGCGCACAGTGAACGACACAATTCAATGGGCAGTGCCTAACCATATTCAGCCCAAAGATGGCTGCTTCCCGCTTCAGGATGTCACTCTGCTGCCCAGCCCGTTCAAAACTGCCATGCAGGCAGATGAAAGATACCTGCTCATTCTTGACCCCGACAGGCTTCTGAGCATGTTTTTCTCGCAAGCTGGGCTGAAACCAAAAGCGCCGCCCTATGGCGGATGGGAGCAGCTGCAGGTCGCCGGCCATACACTGGGGCATTACCTTTCTGCTATATCAAGAATGTATGTAGAAACGCACAACCCTCTTTTCAAACAAAGGGTTGACTATATTGTTCAGCAGCTTGCTATCTGCCAGAACAAATGGGGCGATGGTTATATAGGCGCTATTCCAGGCGGCCATGCCATGTTTGAACAGGTAAAACTGCACGGCATAGACCCGCACCATGTGCTGGATAATTACTGGGCGCCCTGGTATGTAATTCACAAGCTGCTGGCAGGTCTGCTAGATTCTTACCGATTCTGCGGCAGCAGGCAGGCGCTGGCAGAAGCCGTAAAACTGGGCGACTGGACAGACAACACCACCCGAAACCTTTCCCCGCAGGAATGGCAGGAAATGCTGAGCGTAGAACAGGGAGGCATGAACGAGGCGCTGGCCAATTTGTATGCGCTTACGGGCAGCAAAAGGTTTTTGTATGTTGCACGCGAGTTCTACCACAAAGCCATTATGGACCCTCTGGCGCTGGGAGAAGACCACCTGGCGGGCAACCACTGCAACACGCAAATACCTAAAGTAATCGGCCAGGCACGGCTGTTTGAGCTGCGAGGCCGCCCCTCAGACAAAACCATTGCAGAAACTTTCTGGAATGCCTCCATTTACCACCATGCATACTCTATAGGCGATATTAGCTCTGGCGAGTATTTTGGCCCTGCCGATAAGCTGGCACATACGCTGGCAGCAAATACATGTGAAACCTGCTGCACCTACAATCTGCTCAAGCTGACGCGCCACCTATTTACATGGAACCCCAAAGCCGCGTATGGCGACTACATGGAGCGCGCTCTCTACAACGACATTCTTGCCTCTCAAAACCCGAAAACAGGAATGCTGGTGTATTACATGCCGCTGCTCACCAATACAGCCAGAGTATACAGCACTCCATTCGACTCATTCTGGTGCTGTGTAGGCACAGGGATGGAAAACCATGCCCGCTACCCCGAATCAATTTACTTTCATACGCACAATGCAATCTACGCCAATCTGTATATCCCCTCGGTTCTGCACTGGCATGCGCAAGAGCTGACTCTCACTCAGCAAAACCATTTTCCACAAACCGATTCTTCACTGTTTACTCTGCACTGCAGCAAGCCTGTTCGCCTCACCCTCTATTTCCGCTGCCCCTACTGGATTGCCGCCCCCATGCAGATTCAGATCAGCGGCCCTGGCATGCACAAAAAACTGGTCTGCTCCCGGCCCTCCAGCTGGGCAGCGGTTACTGCTGTCTGGCGAACCGGCGACACCATTCGGGTAACCATGCCAATGGCGCTGCACACCGACCCCATGCCAGATATGCACACACGCATATCTCTTATGTATGGCCCAATAGTGCTGGCCGCCGATCTCGGTTCCAAAACTGGCCCAATGCGACCCGCTCCCTACTTTCTGGCATCAAAAAAACCGCTTTCGCAATGGTTCGCCCCCGTACAAAACAAGCCGCTTACATTCCGCACCACCAGCAATGCAAAACCAGGCATGTTCACGCTGCGCCCATTCTACTCACTCTATGAACATAGAACCGCAGTGTATATGGATGTACTCAGCCCTGCACAGTGGCAGATGAAGCAACAGGCAGCAGAGGCACAGAAAATTGCCCGCATGCAGCTGCAGCGCCTTACACTCGATCAGGTGCAGATAGGCAGTGCGGTTTCAGAAAAACTGCATCATCTGCAGGGTATGCAAACCAATCACGGTGATGCAGCAGGGAAGCGATGGCGCGATGCTTCAGGAGGGGGCTGGTTCTCATACACTCTGCGCATTGTGCCCAATGCAAAGGTTGCTCTGCGCTGCGTATACTGGGGAAGCGATGCTGGCCAGCGCGCTTTTCATATTCTGGTGAACGGGGTTTCTATTGCTGAATGCTCTCTCAACCAGGCAAGACCAGGCAAGTTTTTTAGCGTGGTCTATCCGATTCCGCTCTCGCTCACCCAGGGAAAAAGCAGCATAACCGTGCGATTCCAGGCTGACCCCGGCAATTTTGCGGGAGGGATATTTGGTCTGCGCACATTACGCAGTCTGAAAGGATATTCTCATGTCTGAAAACAATTCTCTGCAAATCGCTCTGGAGCCGCTTTTTCAAAAGCTGCCCCTCACACATGCCATGCCCTCGCTCAGTGGTTCGCATCCGGTACATACCAGTTTGATAGAAGAACTGCTGCAGTTCCCGCTGCTGCAGCAGAGACCGGAACTGGCAGCAGGTTTGTGGCTCTATGCAGACAACCTGGAGCGCTGCCACGACCTGTGCCAAAACCTGCCAGACAGCACCGGTGCATGGTGGCATGGCATTATGCACCGCAGAGAACCAGATTACCCCAATGCCCATTACTGGATGAGGAGGGCCGAACGTGCTGTCGCACCTGAACTGCTTCGCCTGAACCCGCACCAGCTCATCGATCAGGTTTCGCTGGCAGCGCCCGCAGATACGCAGGGTCTGCTTGCACTGCAGCGGCAGGAATGGGCAGTGCTGTTTGAATACTATGTGAGAGGCGCAGGCAGTTCAATCAGCATAGTCTGACCAGGCTGCAGTTTCAGCGCTGCTCTGCAGCCCCCTGCCGTGCGTAAAAAGCGAACGCTGCCTCCCTCTATCTCCTCGCGGGCGTTAAAGCCCTGGCCGGCTGCCGCTACTTTTCCCAAAATGGTGAGGGTGCAGTTTTGCACGCTGTTTGATGGGTTGCGCAGGGTGAAAAATCTATTGCCATAGCGCTCAACATATACCTTGCTGCTGCTGGTATATGCAGAAGGAATGGGCTGCCAGCCTGCAAGCGAAAGCTGCTGCATAAGTGGAATGTATTTTTTGAAAAGGTCTCTGTCTCTGTTGTACCAGGCCGCATTCTCCCAATATGGGTTGTCTGATGCATTGTGGCTGAACATAGAGGGGAATACGTCATAAAACAGGCAGACCTGCATGTATTTCTCTACATCCTGATGGGAAAACCTATTGAAATCGGTATTCATCAGAAGCAGATAGGGCTTTCGGTAGGAGAGCGTTCGACGCAGGTCGAAGAGCGAATCGGGGTCTGGATGAAACTTTCCATCTGCATTCAGCCAGTTCACTTCAATACCCGCTACATCCAGATAGGGCATATAAAGACTGAAACGCACCGGCACTGTGTTTGCCATAAGCAGTTTTCCCCGGTTATGCAAATCCTGGCTGATAAACTGCACCTCGCCAAAAAGCCAGTACCACTGCGGCACAACGGGCAGGCGGCTGGAAGTAGCAAACGGTATGGGATACGGACAGGCGCGAATATCCGATGCTCTGTAATCCAGCACGTCGTTCCATGCCTCCAGCGAATCGAGATACTCTCCACTCAAATGAGGGCCTTTTCCTGTCTCAAACTGATTGTGAGCCATGGTGAAGTTGTAGTTCAGTTCCGACTTGGTAACCACCCGAGAATCCTTGCGCAAATAGGGCATAGGGTTCAGCACAAAAAGCGCGCCGTTGTTCCAGGGCGTGTTCCCAAACTGAACATGAAACCTGCCGTCTGCATCCTTGATGCCGCTGTTTAGCACCGCCTCTGCCCATTCTTTCTGGTGCGCAGTGCCATTCATCGCATGCCTGCCAATCAGTGCCATAACGCTTTTGTAGGTACGCGGCACATTCGGCTTCATGGGCAGCCAGCAGCTGGAGGGTTCAAGGTAATGAAAGCTGAAAATACCCTCCTTTGCATCTTCTGCTATACTGTTGTCTCCTTCATGATACGCAAAATGAAAATCTTTTTCATGCGGCACTGCAGCAGGGCTGGTGAAGGGCATCCAGATACCGCCAGGGGTGGTTTTTGGGGAGTAGTTTTCTCTATTAAAGGCATAATACTGCAAGGCTGCCCTGCGAAAAGCCCACTCTGGCCGCCCTGGGTGCAGTGCAAATACCCGACACCGAAACCTTGCAGACCAGCGGGGCCACGCCTCTGTTTTTGCAGTGAGAGCAAAGTCGCATGCAAATACCAGCAAATGCGCTGAACTGTTGTAGAAACACCGAAACACATTCGGCCAGCTGCTGTCTTCTTCAAATCCAACTCCGCCTTGTTTACTGCTGACTTCTGCAAAAGGATACTGAGAAAGAGCGCCAACTGCCCCTGCAGTAATCGGAACGAGGTTGGAGTACTCTGCGTCTGGTTCAACCGCAATAGAGCGGCGTATATCCTCGCCCCACTGCAGCCCGCTGACAGCCACAGGCACCGCAACATATACCGTAACATCCATCTCGGTATGTGCGGCATTGCTTATTCCGGCATCTATTCCTATTCCTCCGCGGTCTGGATACACCGCAGCATTGAAAACCAGATGCAGATTCCTGTTCACGCCCCCCATATTGTATCCGCCCGCCCTGCGGCGTGAAATCTGCAAATGCAATGGCAGCACGGGTCCATTGCCGCTTACATCACGCACCAGAAAACCACCTGCATACGCCCCATTGATTTTTCTGCCGTCTGTTTTCACTGAAACAATGCTGCCCTGTGCATTCCAGCCCAGCATCAGTCCGTCTCTGCCGCGCACTACCGCAGCAATGGGCCTGTGCGCCATCATGTGAGGAGGCTGCAGCGCCTGCTGATCAAACAGTGTACTTCCTTTGAGCTGATATGCCTTCGCATCATCAAACCATGCCGTGCCGGTATGCTGCCTGAACAGCAGGTACACGTTCATCTGTGCAACCGGTTTGTGCGGCAGCACTGTCTCCTGAACTCTTTCCCAGTCATGTGTGCCGGCATCAAAAGGAACTATATCGCCATACTGATGAGTGCCGTCGGCATAGGTGACGTCTATCCAGAGCGAATAGTCGCTCGGATGCGCATTCGAAACGCTGTCTGCCCTGCTCCATGCAGAAAACAGTATGGGGTGCGGCGCTTTCTGGTTAAGCACAATGGTTTGCTCTGCCCCCATATCGGCTGCCGGGTTGAGACTGTCGCAGCGAATGGACTGCTGCCCGCTGTGAAATACATTTCGGTCTACGTGGTACCCTGCCCCTTCAGGATTCCATTCTGGCACGCCTCCTCCGTTTCCATTGTCTCCACTGCCCCCCTCAAATGAAGGGTTTCTGACAAGAGAGACAGAAGGCTGCGCCAGCACGCCCCCACAGACAGTGCAAAAAATAATCAGGCATAGCAGCATGCGAAAAAACCCGGTATTCATGGTTGTATTACTCCCCGCAGAGTTCTGGAACAATGAAGTATAACACGCAGGCAGCAGGAAAACCTCTCCAGGAAAGAAGGCAAATTATGTACAAAGGCACTATCATTGTAGAAAAAAACGAGTCTTGTTATTGTGCCTATCCACAGGAATACGGAAAGCGGCTCGCAGTAGTGGCAGAAACCCACCTGGAAGCAAGGCAGGCAGCAGAAAAAGCCATCACAGAATTTCTGGAAATGCATGAGGGGGTATCCCCTCCCGACAGCATCTGCAACTAACTGCACAGCTGCTTGCAGCGCAGTTCAAGCAAATTGCAAACGGAAGAAGAGCGACCAATAAAACTTCCCATCCGAAATCGTATCTCCTTATGTCGGCGCTCTCCTTCCCGAAGCAGTGCAGGCAGGTCTTCTGCAACATGCGTGCCGGTATGCAGAAAGTAGGGTACTGCTGTAATAGTCTGCACATTCTGCTGCGCAAGCAGGTCTACCGCCTCTGCAATCGATGGCTCATTGCACTCCAGAAACCCTTCCAGCACGCAATCATACAAATTTCGACTGCGCACCTCTTCCACCACCTCGTACATCACCTTGTTGGAAGCAGAGCGCGGACTGCCGTGCACCATTACCAGCAGGCCATGTTTCCCAGTCGGCTCCAGCGGCGCCGGCGGCTCAATTTCACCGCGCCACCCTGGCAGATGCGGGCAGCCGGCAGTTGCATAGAGAGGGCATTCGGCATAGTCGCGGCAGTGTCTTGCCGCACACAGCAGATCGTATCCCCAACCTTCCAAACCGCAGGCGCCGGCAGCGCTCTCTACCAATGCTTCGGCAAGCAGTTCACTCGCCCCCAGCGCTTCACCAGTTACAAACTCCAACTGCGAAAATTCCGCCCGCACCTCTTCTATTGCCTGCGGCAGGTCTACCTGTACAAATTTACCCGGAACCAAAAAGTAAGGCACCACACAGACCCTGTAAACCCCCTGCTGCTGCAAAGCGCGCACTGCATCTGCAAAAGTAGGCTTGCTATAGTTCAGAAATCCTGCCTCTACATACCTGCACACCCCACGTTTTTTCAGTTCTGCTGCATGCGCGGCAAGGGTCTCTCCTGCACCGCACAACAACGAACCATGAGCAAACAGCACCACACCATTCATTTAACCTGCCTCCCATATTAGTTACGGGTTATAATACGCATCAGCGAGACGAACTATATCAACCTTGTCACAAAGAGTGCGAACAGGGTATAATACGAATTGCTGAGTTTTAAGGAGGAGAGTTTCGGTGCCTAACATTAAATCTGTAAAAAAAGATGTCATAAAATCGCGCAAAAATCATCTGCGCAATATTTCTGCCAAATCTTCCATGAAGACATACATCAAAAAAGCGCGTACCGCGATAGATGCTGGTGAGGCAGACAGCCAGACAAGTTTGCGTCTTGCCATAAAAACCATAGACAAGACTGCCGAGCGCGGCATTATTCACAAGAACCAGGCTGCCCGTCGAAAATCCCGCCTGATGAAACTTGCAAACAAGGCAGCAGCCGCACAAACTCAGGTCTGATTTACCCACCTTTTTTGCAAACCACCCCTCCCTGCCCTCAACAGGATTGGAGGGGTGGTTTGCTTTAGCTGCGAAACCTGCAGCGCAGCAGGGTCCATATCGCCTCCACTCCGTCTGTCCAGCGAATTTTTTTGCCCTCAGCCATGCTTCGAGCCGAATAGTGTATTGGCACCTCTGCAATGCGCCAGCCGCGCTTCAGAAATGCAGCAGTAACTTCGGGGCAAAACTCAAAACGTTCGCAGCGCAGCGGCACCGACTGCAGCATAACGGTACGAAACGCCTTGTAGCAGGTAGCCTCATCGGTAAGAGGGGTGCCATACAGCAGTCGTACCATGCCGGCCAGCAGATAATTGATGATGCGGTTGGGCAGTCGCATGGCGGGCTGGCTTGCGAGAAAACGACTGCCGTATACTGCTGCTACCTGCTCATCGCTGAACGCTGCAAGAATAGGCAGATAGTCTTCCGGGTTGTACTCCAGGTCTCCATCCTGCACAATGCAGAATTTTCCCCGTGCCAGGGGGATGGCTGTACGCAGGGCAGCCCCCTTGCCCCGGTTGCGCTCATGGTACACCACCCGCACATTTTCCATCTTGCCTTCCACCTGCTCACGCAGCAAGGCAGGGGTGCCGTCTGTACTGCCATCGTCTACAATCAGCACCTCCTTGTCAAGCGGCACAGCTCTCACCCGAGCCAGTATCTCAAGCAGGGTATTCTGCTCATTCATAACAGGCATCAGCACGGTAAGCACAGGGCAGCTCGAAGTGGTTTGCAACAGCGTCATCGCTCATCTCCTGCAAATAGAGTTTCAGCCCAGATAATGGTGAAACCATTCAAGAGTGCGCTGCATGGCAAGATGAGCGGCATCTTCTACGTACATTTCACGCGTATCGTTGTTGAAAGCATGGCCGGCATCTGGGTAGATAAAAATTTCACCTGTTTTATGGTGTTCTTTCAGGCTTTCACGCAGTTTTTCTACGTCTGCCACGGGTATGCCGCCATCCTTGCCGCCAAAGTGCCCCATAAGAGGTGCATGCATGCTTGAAACAAGATCAAGAGGAGATGCGGGCTGATTGGGTGTTTTCTGCCCCGTTATTCGCCCATAGTATGCCACCGCGCAGTTGAGCGCAGGTGCGTGCGCATCCAGCAGCATAGAGAGCCTGCCCCCCCAGCAGTAACCTGTTACTCCCACCTTGCCGTTGGAGGATGACTGGCTGCGCAGCCAGGCCATGCACACTTCCAGGTCTTTCATCAGGCGGCTGTCTGGAATTTTTCCTACAAATTCCATAACGGGTCCAAAGCCCCCAGCGGCAGAGGGAGGGTTTCCTTCTCTGGTAAACAGATTGGGAGCAAGTGCGTTGTAGCCGGCCAGCGCGAACCTGCAGGCCATGTCTTTGATGTGATCTGTAAGCCCGAATATTTCATGAATCACAATAACACTGCCGCGCGGGCTGTCGCCTTTGGGCTGTGCCAGCAGGCACTCAAGATCGGTATCCCCCTCCTTCAATCGCACCATGGTTCGATGTACGTTCGGGCTGTGCAGTGCCTCGCCAGGCTTTTCCTGCACTATTGTGTTTTCGGTATCAGCCTCAGCGGCAGAAGCGGCAGCAGTAGCCGCCAGGGTAGCCGCGCCTACCTGATGAAATAATTCACGCCGCGATATGGTTTCTTCGTTCATAACTACTCCTCTCCAGTTTTCATGGTTTCTGCAGTAGAAAATATGGTAATACTCCCGCCGGTTGGCTCCTGGCCAGTTTTGCAGGCCGCACTGTATTGGTTACGCTTAAGTAATCTACTTCCGTTTCTGTATGAGGCTGCATAACAAATACTGCCCTCAGTGTACTGAATAAGTGCTGGCCGATTGTCTGCATCAGCTGCATTACCGCAGGCTAGACAGGCCTGCTGTTTTAATTGAGGAAGATGACATAATAACAGATATGACCAACCAGCGAAAAAATTTGTTTCAGCCTCCATGCCTGCGCACAAACAAAGAGAATGAACACCGTCATGCCAGGTGGCAGGAACTTTTTTACGACCTGGTGTTTGCTGCAGTGGTATCGCAAATGGATGTACATTTCAGTACACACTATACCCTGCGGGAAACACTGCGCTTTTTAGTGGTGCTTGTGCCAGTATGGTGGGCCTGGGTGGGACAGACTTTTTACCTCTCACGTTTCGACTCGGAAGATATGGGGCACACCCTGCTGATACTGGTGCAAATTTTGCTGGCCGCACACATGGCGCTTCAGATACCTGCTGCACTCAATGGTCATGCCGCCGAATTTGTGCGTGCCTATTGTGCTATACGCATGGTGCTTGCACTGGAGTACTTTCGAGCAGGATGGTACATACGCGAAGCGCGCTCTCTCACCTGGATGCTTTCATTTGGATACATTATCGCCGTAGCACTCTGGCTTGTATCTATAGCAATGCCTATGCACTTTAAGGTGCTGATGCGCATAACCGCTATTGTACTCGAACTGGTTATCCCGTTTGTGCGCCCCAAACTGCAGCTCAGCCTGCCCGTGCATGCTTCCCATATCCCCGAGCGCATGAGTCAGTTCACCATTGTGCTGGTAGGAGAAGCAGTGTATAGTGCAATCACCGCCCCTGGCCCGGCTGGAATGCTGAGTGGACGTGTATTGATTGGAATTTCAGGGCTGATACTGGCATTCACCTTTACCTGGTCATATTTTGATGGAGTACAGGCAGCCGGTGAAAGACAAATGCGCAACCTGAAGGAAAGCTGGAAATTCAGGCAGTGGCTTTACCTTCATTTGCCGCTCACCTTCTTCCTCATTACTCTGGCAGCAGGCATACGCCACCTGCTTGCCATGCCTCCGTTTAAAGCCGTTCCCTATTTTCACTGCATGCTGGTAAGCATCGCCGCAGCCGGCATGTACTTTTGCATCAACCTGCTTTTTATTACCCGCATCAACCGCCCCTCCCTTCGCCGTGTACGCAAGGCGTATACCAGCCATCTGGCTCTCAGCGCAGGCTGCGTTATACCCCTCTTCCTGCCGCACCCCAACCCGTTTGAACTGGTAGGCATTCCTTGCTTGATGGGAATTCTGGGTATAGCCTCTTCGGTTATGACCTAGCCAGCCTGATCTACCTGTTATAATTGCCAGATGTCTTGTGTATTGACGCAAATCAGGTAATTTTTACTGCACTTCGGGTGAATAATTCATGTAACATAAAATACGCAGCATGATTAAGCAGTACAAAAGCTGTTAATCCATTGTACGGGAGAGTTACCATGCATTGTTATAAAGGCTTATTTGCAGCAAGCGGGCTATTGTTAACTGTCATCGCCACCCCTGCGCTGGCACAATCGATAAATTCATACACATCCAACACCCTAACCAGTGGCATCACCGTAACAGCCAACAACTCCAAATTCAATGCGGCTACCCTGTTTGGCCTCAAGGTTGGTTCAACGGTTACTTTCGCCAAAGGAAGCGCCGCTGAATCTGCGGGTGGCACTTTCAATCTGATTGATGTCAGCAAATTTGTGCTTATTCTTAACCCTGGTACCAACCCAGGCATAACTGCAGACGACACCACCGGACTAACCTCATCGGAAGAAGTTGACACACCCAGCAAGGTAAATCAATGGACAGGCATCCCATTTTCTTCTGGCAGCTACCTGGGATGGGATTCTGGCCAGAGTGGATCCGACAAAAGCGGACAATTGCTGCCCAGCACTTCAACAGGCAACATCTTCCAGCTGTCAGGCATGCTGCCAAAAGGCTACTCTATTCAGTACTTTGGCATGGATATCGCCTGGACTGATCATGGAAGCACTAAAACAGGCCACGTCATTCTTGGCACACCGCCTCCGCCTGCCCCCGAAACCTCTACCATAGCCGGCTTCGGCTGCCTGGGAGCTGCCAGCCTGCTCGGGCTGCTGCGCAAACGCCGCCGAGCCTGAATTCAGTCATTCTGTCTGGCCGCCTTGCCTACAAAACAACGCGGCCAGAATTTGCCGCAATTCTACTGCACTGCATCATGCTCACTGCAGAGGCGCCTGAACTCTGCATGCTCACCCTGTACAATCGTATTTCCCCCTGCCGCACAACAGCACAACCGCACGTATGCGCCCATGTTCTGCTGTAATACAAATTAGGTAAATTTACCAGCACGGCTTGAATAAAAATTTACTGCCAGCCGGTATACTATAACAGTACAGTGTCGTACCGCTTTTTACATTCCGGGTAGCGGCTTATCCTGTGCACGCCTCCCGCATCAGCAATCGCCATCAATTTCGTCCAACCATTCCAGGAGAGTGAACCCATGCATTCACCGTGCCAACAGCGCAGCGTAACAAACAGGCATTCCGCTTTTACGCTCATCGAACTACTCGTCGTTATTGCCATTATAGCCATTCTGGCTGCCATCTTGTTCCCGGTATTTGCACAGGCCCGCGAAAAAGCCCGTGCTATATCCTGCCTTTCCAATGTACAGCAGCTGGGCACAGCAGTACTCATGTATACCCAGGATTACGATGAAACAACTCCGCTTGCCTACTACGACACCTATACTGGTGGCAACTGGGTATTCAATGCCTCCTGGTGGTACATCACCTACCCCTACAACAAATCCAGTGCCTTAGTGCGCTGCCCTTCCAACCCCAACAACAACTTCATCACCAGTTCGGCATGGGATGATTCGCTGGGAATGAAACTGAGCTACGCAGTAAACTGCATCGACTCATCAAGCCTCAAAGGCGCCTTCAGCAGGGCAGTTGCCTACGGAGACCCCAACAACGCTGATACGGTTACAGTAACGCTTGCAAGCATGAATTCGCCGGCGCAGCTGGCAGGCATTGTAGAATCCTCACTCTCTTTTGCAGAACTCGACCCTACCGACACCTCAGGTACCTACAATCAGCCTACCACCACAGCCACCTACCACGATACCACTGAAACCTATCCAAACGGTCAGCCTGCTACCCTCGATTACATTACATCGGGCAACCTTTTTGCAGGTCATCAGGGGCATGTAAACATCTGCTTTATGGATGGCCACGCAAAATCGATGCTTCCGGCCCAAACCATGCAGTCTGGAGACCCAGGGCAGCCCGGCGTTACCAATCCGCCCAACATATGGACGGCAGACAGCAGCCAGTTCACCGACCACAGCCTAAGCGGTCATCCCGATTTCACCGGATGCTGCTCTATGGCTTTACAGTCAAACGGATACCCAACCGGCGTGCTTACTTTCTCACAGAAGTACTACAACCACTAAACACCCTGTGCGGTCTGAGGCAGTTTGCCTCAGACCGCACTGTTTTTCTGGAAAAAACCCTCCTTGCTGGAAAAGCTTTTTCACCTCAAAGAACGCGGAACAACAGCCCGCACCGAACTGGCCGCTGGTCTCACCACCTTTATGACCATGGCCTATATTATTTTTGTAAACCCCTCTATACTCTCCAGCATCAAGGGGCTGCAGCACAGCAGTGCAGAAATTGCAGCAGCTACCTGCCTGGCAGCAGCGGTGCCAACGCTGCTGATGGGCTTATTTACCAATACCCCCTATTCGCTTGCACCCGGCATGGGCCTCAATGGCGTTCTTACCTATACCGTCTGCCTGCAAAACCATGTGCCCTGGCAAACCGCAATGGGCGTGGTTGTGGTGGAAGGATGCGTTATTTGCATTCTCGTACTAACGCGAACCCGCGAAGCCATTATGAAGGCCATACCAATGCCTCTCAAACGGGCAATTTCGGTGGGCATAGGGTTGTTTATTACCCTGCTTGGCTTTATGAATGCCGGCCTTGCAAAAGTAGATGCCGGGGCCGGCACGCTTGCCGCCGGCGGCATGCACGACAAGGCAGCGCTGCTGGCAGTGCTTGGCCTGGTGCTTACCTTAAGCCTGTTTGCACTGGGAATACGCGCGGCACTGCTGCTTGGCATAGCGGGCACTACCCTGATCGGCCTGGCGCTGGGCATATGCTCTCTGCCGCACCAGAGTTTGCTGCAGCCACCGCATTTTACCACCCTGTTTCATGCAAACATCGCAGCGGCGCTAAAGCCTGCCCTCTGGGGCACAGTGCTTGCTTTTGTTATGAGCGATTTTTTTGATGCCATGGGCACCATCATTGGGCTGGGACAGCAGGCAGAGCTGATAGATGAACAGGGAAACTTGCCCCGCCTGCGTGAAATACTGCTGATAGACGGGTTTGCAGCGCTGTGGGGAGGGTTGTGCGGTGCTTCAAGCGCTACTACCTATATTGAGAGCGCATCTGGCATTGCAGCAGGAGGACGAACTGGCCTCACTTCGGTGGTATGCGGTTTGCTTTTTCTAGTCTCTTTGTTTTTTGCTCCTCTCATAGGCATTGCTCCCGCACAGGCAACAGCACCAGTTCTCATTCTGGTAGGCTTTTTCATGCTCTCTACAGTACAGCATATACAATGGAACAAAATAGAAGAAGCGCTGCCTGCGTTTCTTATCATTGTAACCATCCCCTACACCTACTCGATTTCACGAGGCATCGGTTTTGGCTTTATTGCCTATTTGCTAATCATGCTGGTGCAAAAACGATTTCGCGATATTCATCCTGTGCTGGTTGTGGTTTCTCTCCTGTTCGCCCTCTCTTTTGTTCTCTCCTGAACATCAAAAAAGAGCTGGTATAATATGCGTATACTTATATTAGGCATATATTTAAAAAGGATTCTGATATGATCTGGCTGAGAAAAATGCTTACTGGTCTGCTGATTGCGCTGGTAAGCGGTCTGGCATGCTATATGGTTTACCTGGCATTTACCACCCCGGTGGCAATGCAAAATACAGGTGCAGCCTCTGGCGCTTCTCTCTCCAGCAATCGAAAGCCCATTCCCAATCAAACGCTGCCTCTGCTTGCTCCCAGCAAGCCCACCAGCCTGAAGGCCCTGCGCGGAAAAGTAGTGGTGCTTGATTTCTGGGCCACCTGGTGCGGTCCCTGCCGCATGTCTATTCCCGCTCTGAATAAAATTTACCAGAAGTACCATTCAAAGGGACTGGAGGTAATTGGCGTTTCGGAGGATACAACCGACGATGTTCACCCTACCAGCAAGGATGTCGCCATAGAGGTAGAGGGGGCAAAAAGCGATATAGGGTTTCAATACCCGGTGATGCTGGCGATAGACAACCCTCAAATAGAAAACTACTTTCCGCATCAATCCATCCCCTCTCTTTTTGTACTTGACAAGGAGGGGAGAGGCGCGGCACATGAAACAGGCTACGACCCCGTAAACGGTTTTAGCAGTCTGGAGAAAACAATTCAGAAACTGCTGGCCGAAAAGACCGGCCCGGCTTCGTAAATAAAAAACACCCCGCTTTTGTGAATAAGGCGGGGCGTTTTTGTATTACTTGCGTTTTTGCAAAGCCCCTGCCAATACTGCTACCAACAGCACAGCGCCAATTACTGTGCCTTCCCACACAGAAGGGTTTTGCAGAGTAAGGTTGATAGAGCTGAGCAGTACACGCAGCAGGCAGGCGCCCAGCACAGTGCCAGTTACGCTGCCTTCCCCGCCCATCAGGTTCGCCCCGCCAATAACGGCTGCGGCAACTGCATTCAGTTCATACCCTGTTGCAGCCTGCGGATCGCCCTGGTTGCCATATCCGGCAAGCAAAATACCGGCAATTCCACCCAGCAGAGCGCTGAGGCAGTAGGCAAAAATCTTCACCCGGTCTACCTGTACGCCAGAAAGGCGCGTGGCCTGCTCGTTGCTGCCAATACTGTAGATGTACCGCCCCAGCGACGTGCGCGAGAGAATGAGATGCACGCCTATGGCAATAAAAATAAGCAGAACAAATGGAATAGGGATGGCATACCATTTGCCTGCAAATATCTGGCCGTTGGCCAGATTGGTGATAAACCCGAATTGGGTGATGGTTACAGGCAGCTGATTGTTGATGAGCAGCGATTGGCTGCGCAACAGGGTAAGCGAGGCAAGCGTAACAACAAACGCCGGCAGGCCAAGCTTGGCAATCATGGTTCCCTGAACGGCTCCAATCGCCAGCGCTACCAGTAAAGCAAGAATAATTGCCCCAGGTACGGCCCAGCCAGGTGCACTATGCTGAATATGCACCGCCGCCAAGCCGGCTACCATACCCACAAAGGCCATGAGCGAACCGAGCGACAGGTCGATGCCAGCGGTAATGATTACCACTGTTTCGCCTATAGAGTAAATAGAAAGCAGGCCGATTTGCAAAAGCATATTCAGCACATTGCGCTGACTAAAGAAGTTGGCACGTACATTGGCAAGCCCCGGAAACTCTGAAGCAAGCCAGTGAATTTGTGCAAGCTGAGGAGTGAGGTAGAGCAATATCATCAGCAGGCACAAAACCAGTACCACACTGATCTCCCGCGCCCTCAACAGGCGCAGGAGAACAGTACGACCCGAATTGAGTAAAGATGCGTTGAGATCAGGTCGAGGCAATACCCTTCTCCTTCAAATCTTGCAGAAATGGCCCGGCATTTTTTGGCGTGACTACGGTTACCCCTGTGTCGATAATGTGCTTGGCCATGTCCATGGTCATGCCCAGTTTTTTGATTTCAGGTGCAATCTGCTGAAATGCCTGGTCGATGTTGTTGTGATCCTGGTGCAGATAATTGAGAAGCAAAATAGAGATTTTGCCAAACATGTAAGGCTTCTGCACTACAGTAACGTCTACAGTACCATCTTTCAGGCCGGCCAGGGTTTCCGGGTCGCCGTCAAAGCAGATCACCTTTATTTTGCCCAGCAGGTTTTCCTGCTTTACCACATTGAGTATGGCAGGCCCGTCGTATGAATAAAGGCCAACCAGACCGTTTAACCCCTGTCCCTGATAGCGCTGCACAGCATCCTGCACATTGGTCTGCGCTTTTGTTTTGTCCTGGTTATCCAGCAGAGGCGGGGCAAGGAAGGTGATATTCGTGCCTTTGAGCGCATCCTGCAGCCCTCTGTAGCGGTCAATGGCATTTTCCTGGCTCATGGTACCCACAAAGGCAACCAGTTTGCCGCCGTTGGGGAAAAGGGTTTTTACATACTGGCCAATTTTGAAGCCCGCCTCATAATTGTTGGTGCCAACATAAGCGAGGCGCTTTGAGTTGGCCGCATCAGAATCGAAGCTTATGACGGGCACTCCCTGGCCCACGGCCTGATTGATAAGGGGAGTTATGGCGCTAGGGTCTACAGAAGACATGCCAATGCCATCTACGCCTTTGGCCATGGCATCATGAAAGATGGAAATCTGGTGTGCGCTGTCTGATGGGTTTGGGCCTTGCCATGACACATTGACTTTCAGTTTGGCACCTTCATCGTTCATGCCCTTGGTCATGGCATCCCAAAAGGGCGAGAGACCGTTTGTGATGAGCATGTAAGAGGGGGCTCCTGCCGGTGCAGCAGCAGGCGCGCCGTTAGTGGGTGTGCCAGAACTTACCTGGTTCGGTCCGGCGCCATTGCTGGAATTGCTGTTGCTGCAGCCTGCCAGAGCGAAGAGCGCCGCTGCAGCTGCACAACCGCGCAGCAGACGGGAATTGGAAAACATGCGGATTGCATCTCCTTCTGAAAAAGGTGGAATGAGGGTTTGGCGCAAGCCTTTATACCCCTAATTGCTGGCGCAAATATGCGCGGCTGATGGTAATCGATTCTACAGGTTCACGTTTGGTCTTATCCTGTTCTGTTACAATCCAGGAGCAGTCGGTAGAACGTACGGCACTCATAATTTCAGGCAGGTTTACTTCGCCCTGGCCCAATTCGAGAAATTCGGGATAGGTTTTGCCTTCCGCATCCTCAAGGCGTTTTCCATCCTTGAAATGGAAATAGCCTGCCCGATCGGCATGATCACTAATAAAACGCACCGGGTCTTGCCCAGCATAATGCAGCCAGAATACGTCCATATTATAGCGCACAAACTCAGGTTTCGTCTCAGCATCCAGAATTTGCATGCCGTTGATGCCGCCCAGGTCTCTAAATTCCCAGTCATGGTTATGATAGTGTAAATGAACTCCCGCATCTGCCAGTATTCTGCCTGCTTCATTGAACCTGACAGCAGACTGGCGATAGCCTTCCACGCTGGAAGCATCTGCCACCCCCGAACACATTACATTGCGTATACCGGCTTTGCGTACATATCCGACCACTGCATCAAAACGATCCTGGTCGGCAAACTCCTGATAGCCAAAATGCGCGCCAGACAAAACCAGGCCATGTTTGTCAAGCAGATCACGCACAGTTTCCTCGCCATGCATGCGGTACAGATTACCTGCCTCTACAGCATCATAGCCGGCGCCAGAAACATCGCCAAGAGTTCCATCGAGATCGCTGCCTGCACGCCCGCCGAAAACTATCAACTGAACCGATATTCCCGGGGTAGACATATCTTTCTCCTGTGAATGAATGTACCTCAACAGTATTCTGCAACAATTCTCAAAATCCCTTCCTGCTCTGCAGTACCTGCCATACAATTCTTTTCTATTTGTGCGCCCGCAAAAAAACTCTGCTCTTCAGGCACAAAAAAAGCCGGACTGTTTCTTCACAGTCCGGCTTTTTGGGCAGTATTCAGGCTGCACGCTTCTCTGCTTTTTCAAAGCGATCGAGGGCTGCATCCCATACTTTGGTTTTTCTGCGCTCTCCTTCTTCAGGCAGAGCCTGCTGCAGTTTTCTTCTCTCCCATTCAAACTTATGAAAGTGCGCCAGTAGTCCACTCATTTTCTCATTCATGCTTTGCAGGTTTTTAGCCTCTTCAAACACCCTGGTAATGTCTTCGCTTTGGGTGTGTACAATCCGCATTACTTCGTCTGCCTGTCGTGCAAACTCGTCAGAGGCAGCACTCATCTCCTGCGCTCCTGCTGCAGTTTCCTGACTCACCGAGGCCACTGTCATAATAGCGCCTGATACCGTTTCACTGTACTCTACAACACTTTGTACGCTCTGCAGGTTTTCTGCAGCGCTTAAGCCAACGGTTTCAATTGCATGGTGTACGCCCTCCATAGCAGATGCCATTCGCTGAGCCTGTGAGGTCATGTGCGCTATGTCTTCAGAAACGCTTTCTACTCTTTTCACAATTTCAGAGAAGGCGCGTCCTGCCTCTTCGCTTTTCACAGAACCGCTGTTCACATGCCTGCTGCTTACTGCCATTGCTTCCACAGTTTCTTCTACTGTGGTGCGCACAGAGGCAATCAAGCTGCTTATCTCGCCGGTAGCCTGCGCAGATCGCTCTGCCAGTTTGCGCACTTCATCTGCCACTACTGCAAACCCTCTGCCATGTTCTCCGGCTCGCGCTGCTTCTATAGCTGCATTGAGAGCAAGCAAATTCGTCTGCTCGGCAATCTGGTCTATGGTTTCCACAATAGCGCCAATTTCCTGCCCGCGCTGCCCCAGCAGGCGTACCATGGTAGCAGTGGTCTCTACCTGCCTGCGAATATCTTCCATCCCCTGCACTGCGGTTTGCACTGCATCTGCACCGGTGCGTGCAGCGCTGCCTGTCTCACGTGCGGTTTTTTCTACCTCTTCCACGCTTTGCAGCAATTCTGTTACGGCGCCAGTAGCAGTTTCAGCATCCTGCCCGGCGCTGGCGGTAGCAGTTTGCTGCGCCATGCTGCTTTGCTGCATCAATTCTATGGCCTGCTGCAGTTTATGCATAGAGTCGGCTGCATCCGTTGCGGTATGAGCCAGCACTTCACTGCCGCCCGCTATCTGCCTACTGCTTCCCGCCGCCTGTGCTGCCATATCGGCAACATGACTCATGGCGCCAGAAACCTGTTCATTAGCCGATGAAGCACTCTGACATGCTTCGTTGAGATGAACACCGCTGTCTACAATGTATTTTGTGCTTTCAGAAATCGCGCCAATCAGCAAACGTACACTGTCTGTCATTTTCTTAAACGCCACGCCAAGCACATCTCGTTCAGATATTACCCGTACGTTCAGGGTAAGGTCTCCCATAGCAATGGTATCTGCCATATCAGACATTTCCCGCAGGTAGGTGCTGCTATGCTCAAAAGCCGTTGCCAGCGTACCAATTTCATCTCTGGTATGATCTTCTATCAATACATGCTCACCTGCGGCAAGTCTTTCAGCACCATCTACTATGCGCCGAATGCGGCGCGAAGTCCTGCCTGCCCACCACCAGGCCGCCCCGCCGCACAATATCGCCATCAGCAAACCAAGCGTCATAAATGCATCTGCCATTAGCGTGCGCCCCTGTTCCAAATGGTCAGGTATAGCAGAATAATCGCTTTTGGGTGCGCTGGCAATCATAACCCAGTTCCACGGTTTATAGTACACGGCATTGGCAAGCATTGCCCTGGAATTCAATGTGTACTCAGCAGAAACCACTTTGTTGTCGCCGGCAGCAACTGCTGCCTTCACAAGGTTCATCAGCACAGGTTTGCCAGATGCATCCCTGGCTGCAGAGGCATCGGTTCCCTCCAGTGCAGGCGGGGCAACCTGATACTTTCCTGCCGTATCGCCGGTGCCTCCCAACACCACAACACTGCCTGTTTTACCTACTTTGGTGGTAAGAATAGAACGGGTAAGAGCTTCAACCGATTCTTCCTTGCTGCCCACATACAAACAGCCAAATACATGCCCGCTGCTGTCTTTTAGAGGATGATAGTCGGTTACGTACCATGCATTCACCACATATGCCGTGCCATGGTAGTCTTTACCGCTGAGCAATGTCTGCACCACTGCGTTGGGAGTGCCGTTTGGGTTGACAGCCGGAATAAAAGTACCAATGGCGCGCTTGCCGTTGAGCAGTTTTACATCGGTGGCTACGCGCAGCATATCGCCTGCGGCATCCATGCGCTGAAATATTGTACAAGTCTGCCCGGTCAGTTTTGCCACTCTGTCTACCAGCGGAACATGGTCTTTAAAACTGTGGCTCTGCCCCAGCCAGCCACTGCCTGCCATCATGCGACGCAGTTTAACAGTCTGCACCTGATGCGTAAACTGATTCACCGCATTCCATACAACAGAGCCGCTCTCTTCCTGTATGCCCCCTCGCTGCCGTGCAATATAGCGCGCGGTATGAATGGCGTTGTACACATTTTGCTGTACTGCTTCATCCTGCGAGTGCACAAGATCATACAAGCCCAGGGCAATCTGTGACTGATTGTCTCTAACCAGTTTGTTTGTTTCATGCACTGCCTGCCTGCTAAAAGAAGTACTGAGTATTACCCCTGCCCCTACCAGCGCAACAGCGGTACACACTACTCCTCCCGCAGACAGCAAAAGCACCTTGAAGCCCAGTTTCATTTATCTCCTCCACGCGGCATCCTGGCTGCAAGCTCTTTTCATCCAATGGGCCTTAGCCCGTAGTAATGCCGAAATTTTCGGCAGGTTCACATAACACTTTAGGGTGAATTAGCCAAATAAAATACAACCCCCTTGCAGTTTGAATGCAAAGGGGCTGGCAAACTTTATTGAATTATGGGCAGCTTCTGCAGGATTCTGCCTGCCAGGATAACTGCCGGTTGTAATAACGGAAACCGTTCTTCTATACCTCTGCGAGGCTGTTCTCCATAGAAATAAGCCCCAGATGCGCTGCTCGGCGAAAAGCCTGCATTCTGTTGGTTACCTGCAATTTATCGTACACATTGGCCAGATGAAAGTCTACCGTTCTCTTGCTCACATAGAGCATGTCAGCCACTTCCTTACTCGACCGGCCTTCAATTACCAGCGTAAGCACTTCAATCTCCCGCTTGGTCAGTTTGATAGGCTCTTCCTGTCCAAAATGCGTATTGCTCATCTTTTCCACTCCTCCATTTCAGCGTGAGTATTTCACAGAAAAAGTAGCAGTTCCCTGCACGTACTTTTTTCCACATAGCCTATCACATATCACAGGCACGCAAAAAAACTGGAATGTGTACGGGGTATTTACTCTGTTACACGCATCAATCAACTAAAAAATTCTATACTGCGCTTTCAAAAAAATGCAGGTGCATCAGAACCAGCTAGGGCATCTGACTTGCAAAACGCCCTCTCTGGTACTGCATGCCCGTAAATACAGAGACTACTCTTCTACCAAAATGCCTGCCGGAGTCTCGCCAGCCAATGCAAGGTCTTCCACTTCTTTCAATTCATGGCGAAACGGTTTGAGGCGGGTGCTTAGTGCCAGCGAGCAAAACATCAGCACAGTGCCGCACAAAAACGGAATTGCGGTATTGACCTGTATGAGCAGGTTGAATGCAGGCGGCGCTACAATACGCGCAATGCTGCCAACGCCAGACTGTGCGCCGCTAATGGCGCCCCTCTCTTTTGGCCCGGCAGAATGCACAATGATGGCACGCAGGGCAGGGTCGTTGAAAGCGCTGCCAATGGCCAGCAGCATGCTAAGCAGCTGTATCTCAAACAGCGTGCCGGCAAACGCAATGCCCAGCAGCGAAAACATCATTGCGCCTACACCGATAGTTACCATTCTGTTGTCTGGTATAAAGCGAGATAATCTGGGCACAATTCCACCCAACACTATGAGACCGGTCATACCCACAATGATAAACAGGTTGCTTGTAGTGGCTGCTTCAGTTTTATCAAAAAGCTGCAGTTTCAACTTCTGCGGCACAGAAGCCCAGCTGCCTCCGGCATGTGCCATTAGCCAGGCGCGGCGGGTTTCGGCATGAAGCTGGGGGGCAAAACGAAGCAGCACCAGCCAGGTAAAAGAAGCTTCTACTGCAATAAAAGCAAACGTGGTGAAAGCATGCACCATAAGTGGAGGGCCTGTTTCTGTGCTGCGAAGAGCCTTCAATATGTCGGGAAACACAGAAAGCACGCTCCTCTTGTCGCCTGCACGAGTTTCAGCGCTGTCTGGATGTGTTTCCGGCAGCATAAAAAATGCCCAAACGAAGTTGACCCCGCACAAACAGGCTGCTACCAGTGCAGGGGTGGAAAGTGGCGGCGTGTGCAAAAACGGAAACTGGTATTTGCTGGTGATGCCCCCCAGCACTGGCCCAAAAGCAAACCCCAGCCCAAAAGCAATCCCCACCAAAGCCATGCTGGAAGAGCGGCGCTCTGGAAGGGTGATGTCGGCAATGTATGCCTGTGCAGCAGGTATGCTGGCAGCAGTAAGAATGCCGGCAAGCACACGGGCGGCAAACAGCACTGGCAAATTGGGGGCAAGCCCAAATGCCAGAAACGATGCAGCAGAACCTCCCAGGCCAAGCAAAATAACCGGGCGCCTGCCCCATCGGTCAGATATGCGCCCCCAGATGGGTGCAAACACAAACTGCATTGCTGCATAGCAGGCCAGCAGCGCACCGCCTACCCAGGGGCTGCCGCCAAAGTGCTGAATGTATACTGCTATGAGGGGAATAATCAACCCAAAGCCAAGCAGGTCTAAAAACAAGGTGACAAACAGTATAAGCAGAGGCGAACGTTTCATAGGTAGTTCACTATGCAGGAGACGGTCAGCCGTCTCCTTCCTTCCTCCAAAGAAATTCAGAGCTGATGCGACACATGCTGCAGCAGCACTTGATTTATAACGGCGTGTGGAGGCAGTTCAACCAGTCGAGCTATCTCCAGTGCCACGTCATCTGCACTCAAAAGCATTTCTGGCCGCGGCTTGCCGGGCACGCCCTCCCAAAAAGGGGTATCTACACCAGAACAGCACAAACTGGTCACCCTGATGTTTTGCCTGCGCACTTCCTGCGCCAGCGCACCACTAAAGCCAGCCACGGCATGTTTGGCTGCACAGTACAGAGCCGCATTTGCAATGGTTTTTACGCCAAGCACGCCGCATAAATTCACAATCATGCCGCTTTTGCGTTCTATCATGCCAGGCAGCACTGCACGGGTAACACGCATTACACCTGCCACGTTTACTTCCAGCAGGCGGCTGATGGTTTCATCGGCAGTATCTACAAACGGCCCCAAATACCCTGCACCTGCACTGTTCACCAGCACATCTATCTGCCCAAAACGATTCAAAACAGAAGCAACCATCTGTTCTACCTGCCCGCTGTGCGTTACGTCTGCCTGTATCGCATGAAATCTGCTGCTGTCAGGCTGCAATTCTACAATGGCGTTCTCAAGTTTTTCGGCGCTGCGGCCGCAGATTACTACACGCATCCCCGCAGCAAGTAAACGTGCAGCGGCAGCTTTACCAATGCCGCTGCTGCCCCCTGTAATGAGCGCAACTTTAGATGTATCCATAGGCACACCCAAATTCCTTCCATCTATTGAAGTATGACACCACTTAGCCAGCCTGTCAACACTGACCACTCATAATACGAACCAGCAATGCCTTGCACATGGCACTGGCGCTGTAAAAACGGAGGAGTATGTTGCAGTGTAAAAATAAACAAAAATTTTCTAAAATTATAGTAGACAAAATACAGTGTTATATGTTATACTATTATTGTACAGGCTCTACTGTACAATAATCACAGGAAGGGGAAACTATTATGGAAAAAAACACTCAGGCAGTGCAAAAAGATTTCCTTCAGGCAACCAGAGCCTTAACCCAGGCATTCGAAGCCATTCCAGATGAGCATCTGCACTGGACGCCCTCTGCTACGACAAGAACTCCTGTTCAAATCGCCGCACATGCCGCGCTCAGCATCCTCGGCATTCGAGACTATATCCTGGGCAAGCCTCTGCCCTCCAGCGATCACGCAGAACTTTACAAATGCTTTCGCAAATTGGAAGACGAGTACACTACCCGCCAGCAGGTGAATGAGCTGCTTAAAAATAGCATCGCCGAATACTCTGCATGGCTCGAAACCCTCACCCCAGAAGACCTGGGCCGCCCGATTGAAGGGACGATGAGTACTGAACCTCTCTCTGAATGGATCACCTTTCCGGCAACGCACATTCGCTATCATACCGGCCAGCTCGAGTACATTCAGTCGGTACATGGCGACCTGAATATGTACAGGTAATATTCTGCCGTCTCACCACACTTTCACTTCACATATGCCAGTCTCCCTTTGCTCTGCAGAGCCAACCAGCTTCTGCAGAGCATTTTTTTATTTTGAAACTTCTCAGCTGCGTCAGTCGTAATTTAGTTTGAATTCAAGATATTTGAGTTCAAACTAAATAGAAAGGCAGCGAAAAATGGATATACGCGACTACGATGAACAAACCCAAAGTGCGCTCAAACTCTTTGTAGCGCTTTTTCGCTGCTTTCACTCGGTATCAGCACATGTACGTCAGGATATTGCCAGGTATGGGCTGAGCAGCTCAGAATTTGGAGTGCTGGAAATGCTCTATCACCTCGGCCCCCTGCCGCAGTGTGAAGTGGCACGCAAGATACTGCTCTCAACAGGTTCGCTTACCTACGTGGTAGACAATCTGGTCGAAAAAAATCTGGTGGAGAGAATTGCCTGTACAAAAGACCGTCGTCGGCTTTATGCCCAGCTCACGGCTGCCGGAGCCGAAATGATGAAATCCATTTTCCCGGTGCATGCAGAGTTTATACTCAGCACGTTTTCTTCACTCGATCAAGAGGAACAGAAGCAGCTTGCACTGCTGCTCAAAAAGCTGGGGCGCAGCCTGCAGCCAAACGAAACACCTTCGACACATCAACAACACAACACAGAGGAGTAACAAATAATGACAAAAGTAGCCATAGTCTTCCATAGCGGATACGGACACACCGCAGCCATTGCAGAAGCCGTACAGCGCGGTGCAGCATCGGTGGCAGGCACCGAAGTTAGTCTCATCAAGGCAGCAGAAGCATCTGAACACTGGGAAGAACTAGACAGCGCAGATGCAATTATCTTCGGCAGCCCAACCTACATGGGAAGCACCGCCGCAGAGATGAAAAAGTTTATGGAAGCAACCAGCGGCAGGTGGATGCATCAGCAGTGGGCCGACAAATTGGCAGCAGGCTTTTCGGTTTCTGCAAGCTGGAGCGGAGACAAGCTCAACACCCTGTTTGACCTGGCAGTTTTTGCAGCACAGCATAGCATGATTTGGGCAGGACTCAATATTTTGCCCGGTTTCAACCACAGCAAGGGCAGTATCGATGACCTCAACCGTACAGGGCACGCCATCGGGGTAGGCATTCAGGCGAACGCAGACCAGGGTGCTGAGGGAATAAAGGAATCTGATTTCAAAACCGCAGAGGCGCTGGGCGCACGCATTGCAGCGCTTGCCGCCCGCTTCAATAAACCATAGGCAGAACTTAGACATGAAAGAATATACACTCTCTCTTCAAAAAGCATCACAGGCGCTGCTGCTTATTCGTATCGCCGCTGCTGCTGCTTTTCTATACCACGGGTACGGAATTGTAAGCAATGCAGCAGGTTTCGCAGGGTTTGCACACATCCCGGCCGCCCTTGCATGGGTCATCGGGTTGGGTGAGCTGGCTGGTGGCCTGGGCATGCTTACGGGCGTACTGGCACGGCCAGCAGCAGCAGGTTTGGCCGTTATTATGCTGGGAGCCATTTTAATGGTGCATTTGAAAAACGGCTTTGATATTACAAAAAACGGCTTTGAATATGCACTTGCGCAGCTTCTTATCTGTACAGCCGTTATAATCGCCGGATCGGGCAGTCTGGCAGTGAAACTGCCTTCTCAAAACGCAAAAAACTGACTGTGATTCTCTTCTGCCCCTTCTGCTGCCGTGAGCAGAAGGGGCAGTGCTTTTGTTTGCAAATAAAGGAATTGCCTATCTGCGAAGCGAATGAATGGTAGGTTTCAATCTGCCGTGTATAGTTGAACGCAGAGGTTTTTTGTACCATTCGCACATACAGCGCCAAAGGAGAATACTTAGATTGCTGCAGGAAAAGCAGTGGGATATGCTCACCTACGGTGAAACCATGCTGCGTCTCAGCCCACCCGCATTTGCCCGGCTGGAAGATGCAGCAAGCCTGGATATGCGCATTGGCGGGTCAGAATCAAATGTCGCAGCAGCACTGGCCCGTTTAGGAAAAAAAACTGCATGGGGTTCAAAACTGCCAGACAATCAGCTTGGGCAGCGGGTTGTATCTGAACTGCGCCGCTGGGGAGTAGATACCTCGCCAGCGCATGTGAGCAGTGAGAACAGTGCAAGGGTGGGCATTTATTTTCTCGATTTTGGCGTACCGCCCCGCTCTACCGAAGTACTCTACGACAGGGCTGCCTCTGCTGCATCTACCCTTTCTCCTCACGACGTTAACCCGCAGCACATTGCAGCGGCTCGACTGCTGCATTTATCGGGCATCACCCCTGCCCTTTCACCCTCTTGTGCAGAATTCACCGCCCATGCCATGCAGATTGCCCGCAGCGAAAACATACCGGTTTCGTTTGACGTGAACTATAGAGCAAAACTTTGGACGCCCGAAGAAGCAGCGCGCTGTCTCACCCCTCTTCTGCACCGGCTTGACCTGCTGATTTGCACTTCGGAAGATGCATTGCTGTTGTTTGAGGCAGGCGGCAGCGGTCTGCAGCAGGCATATGCCCTGCAGCAAAGCTTTGAAGCGCAGCGGGTAGTAATTACCTGCGGGGCGCAGGGCGCTGCAGCGGTGTGGCAGCAGCAGGAGATGGAAGAGCCAGGGTATGCGCTTTCACAAATAGTAGACAGGGTGGGTGCAGGCGATGCATTTGCAGCAGGAGTTCTGTACGGCATGCTGGAAGAAAACGCCACGCTTGGCCTGCAAATGGCAGTCGCCATGGCCGCTCTGAAACACAGCATGCCAGGCGACATGCTAATCGCCTCGCATGCAGAAATTATTTCGGCAATGAAGCGCAGCGCAGGCGGCATACGCAGATAAATTCCCTATTCAAACAGCACACCACTGAAAATTCTGGAAACCAGATATGGTTTTCAAGTGTAGTAACTGCAAAGCGTATTGCACTCTAACTTATACTGAAAAGGGAGGTGGCATGGAGCAGAATATCAAAATTATTGGCTGCCTGCACATTGCACTGCATATGGCAAGCCTGCTGATAGCCGCACTGTTTTTGGGAATTGGAGTTTTTGCCGGGCACATGATGTCTCAAATGACTGCCAACATGCCGGGCATGCCCAACCCTGCAACATTTTTCACATCTTTCTTCGGTCTGTTTGCTCTGTTTGTTCTCCTTTTGTCTCTGCCGGGCATGGTGGTAGGCTGGGGTCTTGTACACCGCAAAGCATGGGCGCGAACTGCCGGAATAGTGGTTTCATTTCTCGATCTGCTCAACCCGCCGTTCGTCATGGCGCTGGGCATTTATGGTCTGGTTGTACTGCTAAATCCAGATTCAGCCTATCTTTTTCAGTAACATAACATGCGCCTCTGCAGTGCAGAAAACACTGCAGAGGCGCAAACGGTCAGGAAACTGTCGAAGCCACAGCCACAGAAGAGAGCATGTCTGCAGCTCCCATCTCTTCTGGCGCATCGGCTAGGTTCACCGTAACCTGCTGCTGTATTTCTGCCGAAGAAGACCCTGCTTCCAGGGTAAGAGTGCCCGTCTGCAGACTAAATCTGCGCAGCGGCTCATTCCAGTACCAAAGCGCACGCGTGCTCATGGGCAGGGTAAACCTTACCGTTTTGCTCTCGCCAGGTTTCAAGGTCACTCTCTGAAAGCCTGCCAGTTCGCGAATTGGCCTCTTCACAGAAGATGCCGGCGGCTTTACATACAGCTGCACCACCTCGTCGCCTGCCATTTTACCGGTGTTTGTTACCCTGGCCTCAATTTGCAGGGGCGCATGCGCGCTCAGAGTATCTGAAGAAGTTTTCATCTCAGAAATGGTGAAGGTGGTGTAGCTGAGACCATGACCAAACGGATACAGCGGCTTCTCTGCCAGGTACATATAGGTGCGCCCCTTGCTCACATCGTAATCGTGAAAATGAGGCAGCTGGTCTATAGACCGGTACCAGGTTTGCGGCAGCTTTCCGCCCGGGTTGTATCGGCCAAACAGCACTTCGGCAATGGCCTGTCCCTGCGCCTGCCCTGCAAAAAATGAACAGATTATGGCAGGCACTGTATTATGCGCCTGCTCTATAGCGAGGCTGTTGTTGGTATGCAGCACCAGCACCGTGCGCGGGTTTGCCTGCAAAACCGCCTGTATCAGTTCTTCCTGCGCCCCAGGCAGCGTAATATCCTGCCGGTCGTGCCCCTCGCTGTCAACACTCTGGTTCACCCCGCAAAAGAGCAGGGCAACCTCTGCTTTCGCGGCAGCATCTACAGCCTGCTGAAACAGCGCATCATCCTTCGCACCTTGAATGCTGCAGCCAGGCTCATACAACAGCGCAGGCTTATCGGGCAGAACCGCAGATTTGGTATGTGGAAGCAGCTGCAGCCAGAGCAGGTTGAGCAGATACCCCTCGCCGCCGGTGAAGCGCACGAAAATTTTGTGCTCACCTTCTATTCCCTGCAGGTTTGCAGACAAATTTGTCCAGTTTTGCCATCCGCCGGTATTTTGCACCGATACAACAGCTGCCGGAGAATGGCCCAGGCTGTCAAGATGCAGCTCAACATTACCGCCTGCCCCGGCGCTGGAAACACGAAACATCACGCTGGTTTTGCCTGTAAAGTTCTGTGCCGGAAACTCTACCCAGGAACCATTCTCAATAAACCCAATGTCTGCTCCGCCCTCGGTAGAGCTTTCGGTTTGCACATTGCTGCTGTTCACAATATTATCGCCCCACAGATGATCTCTGTGTACGGTAAGACCAAGCATTTGGGCAATGCCCTGTATAGGCGATATGCGCACACTGGGTGAGCCGCTGTAGCCGCCCAGGTGAAAATCTGCAGTAGGCCCAATCACAGCGACGGTTTTTAACCCTGCCGTTTCCAGCGGCAGCATATTCTTCTCGTTTTTCAGCAGTGTTATCGTCTGCCGAGCCGCTTCGAGCGCGAGCTTCTGATGTGCATCAGAATTGCACACAGAAAACGGAATAGAGGAGTATGGAACGCTGTCTGGATGGTCAAACTCACCCAGCAGCACACGGGCAGTCAGCACGCGTGCCACAGCACGCCCTATCTCTTCTTCACTCACCAGTTCAAGTTCCACTGCTTTTGCCAGATGCTGTTGGTAGGTGCCGCCGCAGTTGAGGTCGCATCCTGCTGTTATCCCCAGCGCTGCCGCTTCATGCAGGGTTGGCACATAATGGTGGTTCTGTGAAATGCATGCTACTGCATCGCAGTCTGATACCACATACCCGTCAAACCCCCATCTTTCCCGCAGCAGCTCGGTGAGCAGAAAATGATTTGCAGTGCATGGCACGTCATTGATGGCGCTGTATGCGCTCATTACGGTATATACATCTCCCTGGGTAACGCAGGAATGAAAAGGCCGGCTGTAATATTCCCAAAAGCTGCGGGCATCTACCGGCGCAGAAACCGAGAAGCGGTCGTCTTCTGTATTGTTGCAAATATAATGCTTAGCACATACCCCTGTTTTGAGGTACCCGGGATGATTGCCCTGCATGCCGCTTACCTGGGCAACTCCCATCGTAGATACCAGGCAGGGGTCTTCTCCCAGCCCCTCGTCGCAGCGCCCCCATCTGGGGTCGCGGGCCATGTTCAGCATGGTGGGCGAAAAGAACATCAGGCCGCTGCCATCTTTCTGGTTCCACCCTCTCGCCTCATCTGAAACAGCATTGTATACCTGCTGCACAAACTCAGGGTTCCAGGTGCAGGCAAGCGCAACAGGCAGTGGAAAGGCAGTCACCGGCGCACCGCGCAGCAAACCATGCAGCGCTTCATGCCAGTACTGGTAGGCGCGTATCTGCAGCCGAGGTATAGCCGCAGCGGTAGAACCTGTTTGAGAAATTTTTTCTTCCAGGGTCATTTGCGCAACCATTGCCTCCGCTCGCTCGCGGGCGCGTCGCGCAGCCCCGTCTGCAAGCGCTCCTTTGCGTTTCATATGCCGTACTCTTGTCATCCTGCTCTCGGCATGCAGAGGCGTCTCACCTGCCAGTGCAATAACTGCCGCGGCAGCAGAAGCTGCGGCAAGAAACTCGCGTCTGTTCATATCGCGCTTTTTAGATGAACCACGGCAACCATAACACTCCGACATGGCATTTTCTCCCAATCTCAGCCCGGCAAGATTACATATCACGGTTAAAAGCGGGCCGGGCATACAATACAAAACTGTAAAGCAAAATTCCTGCATCTCTTTGCATCAGATACTGCCTATCATGCTGCCAGCCTCAATTTTTGCCGCATCTTGTTGAGAAATTGCGCCGCACTGCAAAAAACAACCTGAATTCTGTACCCTTATCTGCCGAATATTTACCACGTAAGCCGCACATATACCCATGCGCTCTGAGAGTGCGGTTATGTTATATAATCCTGTTTCCGGCAGGAACCCAGGGAGAAGCCATGCTAGACAGAATATTCGGCTCCGACTCCTTTGTAGCCGTCACCGAGGCGCTCAATGCGGCAACAATGCGGCAGCAGGTTATCGCAAACAATCTTGCCAATGCAAACACCCCCGGATACAAAGCACAGCATGTAGTATTCGAACAGCGCCTCAGCGCTGCTTTGCAGCAGCGAACAGGAGCGCAGTTTGCAGTTCCACAGCAGCCGCTCAGCTCTATCCGCCCGGAAGTAGTTACCGACAACTCTACCAGCATGCGAACAGATGGCAACAACGTTGACCCTGAAAAAGAGAGTGCCGACCTGGCAATCAACTCCATACGCTATCAGGCTCTTGTACAGTCGCTGGTAGATCAGCTGCATGATATTAAAACCGCCATTACGGGCGTATAACGTTATTCTGAGGTAAGCCCATGTCTCTCGGTTCTGCAATTGCAATCAGCGCAAGCGGCCTCACCGCCGAGCGCCTTCGGCTAGACGTTATCAGCAACAACCTGGCCAACGTCAATACCACACGCACTGCAAGCGGACAGCCCTATCGGCGTCAGATTGTTACGTTTGCAGAGCGTCAGCCCTCAGGGTTTGCATCGCTTCTGGCAGAAGCACGCGGCATGCCCGGCTCTTCTCTTTCAGGTAAGGGAGTAGAAGTCACCAGCATAGCGCCAGATACATCTACCCCCTTTAAGCAGGTGTATGATCCGGGTAATCCAGATGCAAATGCACAGGGCTATGTAAAAATGCCCAATATCAACCCCATCATGGAAATGGTCGATATGATCTCCACTTCCCGTGCCTACGAAAGCGGCGTTACGGCGATCAACGATGCCAAGCAAATGCAAACCCGCGCACTTTCTATAGGGCAGGTATAAAGGAGTTTATCATGAATCCAATCAACTTTCCCGCTGCTGGCAGCAATGCGTATGTAACATCCATTGGCCCATCGCCCACAGCCCTCACAGCCGGACAAACCGCCCCTGCCTCCAGTGCAGCATCTACCGCTTCCAGCTTTGGAGACATGCTTATGAATGCTATTGGCCAGGTAAATCAGGCCCAGCTGCATGCCAATCATATGCGGGCTGAGTTTGCAGCGGGCAAACCGCTTGATGTGCATCAGGTAATGGTAGCTTCTGAAGAGGCAAGCATGAGCCTCGACCTTGCGGTGCAGGTGCGTAACAAGCTCACCGATGCCTACACCCAGCTTATGCAAGTCAATATGTAATTTGCCCCCCCTCACTCTCTGCCCAGGGTGAGGGGGCTGCGCCCCCCGCGTGCCTTTTTCTGCGCCCCCACGCACACGCAATTTTTTAAGGAAGGAACCCTACAGTGCCCCAACGCGCTCGAGAAACCTGGGATCGTTTGGGCCGCAATAACCAGATTATTGTGGCGGCGGTTTCACTTGGCCTGCTGGTAGCGCTTATTGGCTTTATCGCATGGGCGAACACACCTGAGTATGTGCCCCTGTTTTCTAACCTCTCTGCCCAGGATGCCAATGCGATTACCAGCAAACTCAGCAAAGCAAACGTGCCCTACCGCCTCACTCAGGGAGGCACCGCAATAGAAATTCCTGATCAGTACCATGACAAGTGGCAAATGAAACTGCTCAGTGAAAACCTGCCTGCCCAGGGCGGCACAGCAAACAGCTCTGTAAACAGTTTGTTGAGCAGCAGCCATATGGGCGACACACAGGCAATTCAAGACCTGCGCATACGGCAGGCAATGGATTCGCAGGTAGCTCACACCATCACTAGCATAGATGGCGTAAGCAGTGCCAGTGTACATTTTGCCCCTGCCAACAACGACCCTCTGGAAGTAGACCACCATAGTTCATCGGCGGCAGTTTTTCTCACCCTCAAGCCGGGCATGCAGCTTTCTGATGAAAACGTGCGTGCAGTAGTGCGCCTTGTGCAGATGTCATACACCGGCCTTTCAGACAAAAACATCAGCGTAGTCGATTCTGAAGGCAATTTGCTGTGGGATGGCACCAGAACCAGCAGCATGGCAGACGATGAATTTCACAAGCAGGAACGCACCATGGAAATGCGCAAGCGCACCGACCTGCAAAACCTGCTTGATCGTGACTTTGGCCCCGGAACCAGCAGCGTGCTGGTACACCTGGAACTGAATCAGGATCAGACAAGGCGGCATGATGTAACGACCACGCCCGGCGCACCTGTGAGCAAATTTGACGACACAGAAAAGCTTGCCGGCGCAGGTTCTGCTACAGGCAAACTGCCGCAGGTAGGCATGGCGGGCAATATGAGCGGCGCACCTTCAGGGGGAGTGCCCTCCTACGCTGCAGCGACCAGCGGCCCCAATGGCAACTACAGCCATGAACAGACAGGCGAAACCCTGCAGCCTAATGTTGCTACCACCGACACCGAAGTAGCCCCTGGCCAGATAAAACGCTACGATGTGAGCGTCTTGCTCGATTCTACTCGATTCACAGCAGCGCAGCTGCCAACTGTAGAAGCTGCCATTACCCAGATTATTCAGGCAAACATTGGCTATGTACCCAACGACACCACTGGTTCGCGCCTGGTTACTGTTTCTGCTGTGCCTTTCAACCATATCGCAGAAAAACAGGCAGCAGCAGCGGCATCGGCGGCGGCGGCAGCAGCAAATATGCAAAAAATGATGACGCTGTTTGCACCATTCCTGGTGATGGCTATAGGTCTCTTCCTGCTGGCACGCGCCCTCAGAAAAACAAAACCTGTAGATGATGAGGAATCTCAGCTTGCACTGCCTGGCGGCGGCGCTCTGAATGGAACAGCGCTGCTTACTGCAGATGGAGTCAGCCCGGATGAGATACCTGTTGAGCCAGGAGCAATAGCGCTTTCTTCAGGTACAGAGCCGCATACATTTGAACGGATTGAAGAAGCCTTCGATTCTGACCTGGAATCAATACTCCACCTGGCGCGCTCCAAACCCGAAATGGTGGCCCAACTGCTGAAAAGCTGGATCATAGAAGACGCCGCCTAACGGCGCTGCGAGGAAAACATGAGAACATCAACCGACAACCCGCCCATCACCAGCCGCAAAAAGGCAGCAGTACTCATGCTTGCTATCGGCCCCGATGCTACGGCACGCGTTTTCCGGCACATGCGTGATGAAGAGGTGGAAGCCATTACGCTGGAAGTGGCACGGCTTGGACGCGTTCCCTCTGAAACAAGAAGACAGGTTGTGGCCGAATTTCGAGAACTCTGTCTGGCTCAGGAGGTCATTTCTGAAGGCGGTATAGACCAGGCGCGGCTTGCACTGGAAGCAGCCTTTGGAGCAGACAGGGCAAATGAAGTGGTAGGGCGCGTAGCACAGGCTCTGCAGGTGCTGCCATTTGACTTTGTGAAGAAAACAGACCCTTCTCAGCTGCTTTCATTTATACAAGACGAACACCCGCAAACCATTGCGCTTATACTGGCGCACCTTAATCCCAATCAGGCGGCTGCAGTAGTTTCCGGGCTGCCGCAAGAACTGAGGGCAGAAGTCGCCAGACGCATCGCCATTATGGACCGCACCCCGCCAGAGGTCATTCGTGAAATAGAGCGAGTGCTCGAACGCAAGCTGAGCAGTGCGGTGGTAAGCCAGTCATTCTCGGCAGTAGGCGGCGTAAAAAGTCTCGTTGAGGTTCTCAACTGGGTAGACAGAACCACTGAAAAAACCATTCTCGAAAGCCTGTCGGAAAACAACCCCGATCTGGCAGACGAAGTGAAGAAACTCATGTTTGTGTTTGAAGACATTGTAATGCTCGACGACAGCTCGATACAGAAAGTGCTGCGTGAAGTTGACAGCAAAGAACTTGCCCTTGCACTCAAGGGAGTGAGCGAGGAAGTGCAGAACCGCATATTCAAAAATATGAGCGAACGCGCTTCCAGCATGCTGAAAGAAGACATGGAGTTTATGGGACCGGTAAGGCTGCGCAATGTAGAAGAAGCCCAGCAGCGCATTGTCGGCATTATCCGCAAGCTGGAAGAAGCAGGAGAGATTGTAGTGGCACGCGGCGGCGGAGATGAGATAGTGGTATGAACCTGATAGACACCGACGCAGAGTTCAAACCTCTTATTGCTCAGCAAATACAGCCGGCCCAGCCTGCAGCCGAGCCGGTCTCATGGTTCACCGTCATCTCGCCTTTCTCAGAGGGAGTAGCGGCCTCATCCGTTACTCCCATGCCTGTGGGAGCCTCTGAAAATGACGACGCCCCTGCTCTGCATTTTGCCGACCTTGACATACTGGCAGAACAGGAGCGGGTACGAAAACAGGCAGGTGAACCAGACCCGCCAGAGATTGTGCAGCTGCGCGAGCAAACCATGCATGCCGCGATAAAAATACTGACCCAGGCCAAAATCGAAGCAGAAGAACTGAAAGAGGCGGCCAGAAAAGAAGGGTATGCAGCGGGATATGCGCAAGGGTACGCAGATGCAGAAGCCGATGCGCGCCACAAGCTCACGCTGGAACTGGAAGAAGAGCGGCAGGCGCTGCGGCAGGATGTAGCGGCGCTGCTGCAGCACATTGAAGCAGCGCGAAAAAACCTTTGGCAGCGCATGGAACCCGAAATGCTGGAGCTTACGCTGGAAATGGCGCAAAAAGTACTCAAACAAGAAGTGGAAGCCAGCAGGACAACTGCAGTTGCCCTTGTGCAAAATGCACTGAGACGGGCGGCAGACAGCCAGACACTGAGGGTGCGCGTACACGAAACAGACCTCGAAGCGGTGCGTGCAGCAAAATCAGACCTGCTTATGCTGGTAGATGGCCTGCAGCACCTGGAAATCATCTCAGACCGGCGAGTGCAGCCAGGCGGGGCGCTGGTGGAAACAGAGGCAGGCACCATAGATGCACGCATGGAAACACAGATCGCTGTACTGGAAGAAAGCATGCAGGATTTGCAAACAAGACGCAACCCACCCGGAGAAGCAGCATGAGCAGAATACCGCTGCCCGGCATACCTCCTATTCCTGTAGACCTGGCCCCCTACCGCGAGCGGCTGCGAAACCTCGATACAGTACGGCACAACGGCAAGGTTAGCCAGGTTATTGGCCTCGTAATCGAATCAATTGGCCCGCGTGTAATGTTGGGAGAAGTCTGCCAGATTTTTCATGACCGTGCCAATCATTTTGCACCAGACTACCCTCCCATTCTTGCCGAAGTAGTGGGCTTTAGAGGCGAAAAGGTGCTGCTGATGCCGCTGGGAAGCATGGATGGCATACGACCCGGAAGCGATGTAGTTGCCTCCAGACGTCCTCTGCAAATAGGGGTCGGCCCAGAGCTGCTGGGCAGAATGCTGGACGCACTGGGGCAGCCTATGGACGGCGGCCCGCCGCTCAATGCATACTCTCAGGTGCCGGTGAATGCTGCTCCCCCCAATGCAGTCACCCGTCAGCGCATTCACCAGACGCTGCCAGTAGGCGTTAGAACGCTGGATGGATGCCTTACTATTGGGCGTGGACAGCGCATGGGTATTTTTGCAGGTTCGGGCGTGGGCAAATCTACGCTGATGGGAATGATTGCACGAAACACCGAAGCAGATATCAACGTAATCGCCCTGGTAGGCGAACGCGGGCGTGAAGTGAGAGACTTTGTAGAAGACAGTCTGGGGCGTGAGGGAGTGCAGCGCTCGGTGGTGGTGGTAGCTACCTCCGACCAGCCTGCCCTGCTCAGAATCAAGGCTGCCTTCACAGCAACAGCTATTGCAGAATACTTTCGCGACCAGGGCAAAAGTGTATTGCTCATGATGGATTCTGTTACCAGACTTGCCCTGGCGCAGCGTGAGGTGGGGCTTGCCATTGGCGAACCGCCCACCACCCGCGGATATACCCCCGGAGTCTTCGCACTTCTGCCCCGCCTGCTTGAAAGGGCTGGCACCGCTTCTTCTGGCACAGGAAGCATCACTGGCCTCTATACGGTGCTGGTAGAAGGCGATGACATGAATGAGCCAGTGGCAGATGCAGT
>DAIDHN010000041.1 GCA_027459665.1 Chthonomonadaceae bacterium
GGTATGCAGGCATCCAGCACCCTTTGCGCCTCCTCCCAACTGAATGCCTCACAGACACGAAAGGAGAGCAGGCAGCGTGTAGTGCGGTCAATTGCAGCAGCTGCGAAGAGAAAACGTGTTCTTCAGGTAGACCTCTCGTCTGAGGTAGCTGGCAAGCATCGTGCTGGCATTCGGGTGATGAGCTTGATCGGCTACCTTCGTCAGGCACCCCTCTGTCCCGTCTGAAAACAATGCGGCAGAAAGAGCGCTCAGACCTTTGGTGATCGCACGCAAAATCAGCGGAGGAACCAGATCAGAACATGGTTCCAGCCCAAGGGCGATACTGCAGAGCCTCTATGGTACATGGGGCATTAGAAAACAAAACCCCCTCCTCGCAGGCAGACTGATGCTTACAGGAAAGATGCAGGCTGACGCAAACTGAAAAACAGTTTACATCAATACTGAACTCTTACATTTGTACTGCAGAAAAAATTCTGCTAATCTATTGAACCAGGCCACACTTTCTTAATTTTTTCTTAACAACTTACAGAGTATGATTTACCTGGCAGTATCAAGATGGCCCTTGTTGTGCATAGACTATACCATTACGCTGCATGATGCGCCAGAGCAGAACTTGCATCTCTTGAGTACCAATGCCCAGACAATGGCCAATTGGGCAGACGCCGAGACAGAGATGAAACAGTAGCTACTGACAGAAACCATACATTTGGTATGGAGGAAACCCATGCTGACTTGCAACCATATTGGTCTTGTTGGATACGCAAAAGCAGATGCTTTACTCGAAGTGCAGATGCACTGCGATGTGCACTCAGGCTTTGGAGTAACGCATACAATCGACGACAACTGCTTAAACGCCAAATCCGCAGTAAGTACACACCAGGACTGCGCAACTGCCTGTGCCTGTTTAGTCAGTCGCTCCCCTGTAAAACATATTCGCAATACCAAGAGAGCTTTTACTATCATTGAGTTACTTGTGGTAATAGCAATTATCGCCATTTTGGCTGCTATTCTCTTTCCGGTGTTTGCCCAGGCACGAGATAAAGCACGGCAGATACAATGCCTGTCCAATCAGTTTCAACTGGGACTTGCTATGCAAATGTATGTGCAGGATTATGACGAGAGGCTCTTTCCATGTGTTCGGTGGACTGGAGGCGATCCGTTGAACGTATCAGTTTTTTCGCGCGCCCTGGGCACAAACACTACCCCGCAAACAATTGCGGGCAGTAAAGGTGGCTTCAGCCTCTTATGGTATAATTTATTGCAGCCCTACATCAAATCTACAAATATTTTCCTCTGCCCAGATGACGCCAACCCAACTCCTAGCCCTACAGCCAATGGTGCAAAGTTTATCGTGCGGACGTATGTGGCTATGAGACCCATTGAAGACCTGCAACTTTCGCAGATTGATAAACCCGCGTCAAGCATAGTTCTTACAGAAAAATGGGGTAAGGCCGCCAACGGTGATCCCATCACTGATTGCTGGGTTGAGCCATTCAACGGTGATTTCAATGTAGCGCCTGCTACAGGCAGAATGGCGCTGGCAGGAAACCGGCATGACGGCGGCATTGACTGCACATTCCTTGACGGTCACGCAAAATGGCTCTCTGCCGAAATAATAAACAACAGTAAAAATCTCACTGGGTGCACACTGGTTCACAATTACCCCTGGAATGATATGTGTGACAAATCGTTGCCTGGTTGTACAAATACTGCGGACGACCCCACGGCTGGCGGAAATATTTGCAATCAGTTTAGTTATCCGTAATCAGATACTGCACCGTCTAAGCAAACAGAATACGCGGGCAGCAGCGAATTGGTGTCGGCAGGCTTTATGGCATATCACAGCCTCTGGAAGCATGGCATTTTTCAACAGCAGTGATACGCTATGCCAGCCAACAGCACGCTGCTCCCCTCCTCCACTCTTTTTTGGGTTCGGCATGGTGGCAGGCTCCTGTATATCCAGACTGCCGGGAACCAGATACGCCAGATGACCTAAGCCCGTAATGAGCGGTCACACTGTAGCGCACCCTATCTCTCAACAGCTTGATCAAACAAGATAAAGCATATAAAAAACCTGAATACCACTTTCCGGCGCTGCATGTGTCATAATGGTACCATTCCCGTCCAATTTCCGGGGGGCATTCCCCCGTCAGGAGAGTTTTTACACCGCTATGAGTTTAATTCGCGGCCTGTTTGGGCGCGTCTCGCGAGACATGGGCATCGACCTGGGTACAGCAAATACCCTCGTGCAGGTACGAGGCAAAGGCATTCTGCTGCGCGAACCCTCTGTGGTTGCCATAGACAGTGCAACCGGCAAAATTCTGGCGGTGGGTGAAGACGCCAAAAAAATGCTGGGCAGAACCCCTGGCTCCATCCAGGCCATACGCCCCCTCAGAGATGGAGTGATTGCCGACTTCGACCAAACCGAACAGATGATAAGATACTTCATCCAGAAGGTACACCGGCGCAACATGTTTATGGCGCCCAGGGTAGCCATCGGCGTGCCCTCAGGCGTAACCGAAGTGGAAGAAATGGCGGTGAAGCAGGCAGCGAGAAAAGCCGGCGCGCAGGAAGCCTACACCATTGAAGAACCCATGGCAGCCGCCATTGGCGCAGAACTGCCCGTAAACGAACCCACTGGTTCCATGATTGTAGACATAGGGGGCGGCACCACCGAAGTGGCAGTCATCTCCCTGCGAGGCATCGTCACCAGCCGATCCATTCGAGTGGCAGGAGACGAAATAGATGAGGCCATTGTCAACTACGTGCGACGAACCTACAACCTCTCTATTGGAGACAGAACCGCCGAAAACGTTAAGCTCGCCATCGGGTCGGCCTTCCAGGTCGGGCAGGACAGGACCATGGATGTGAGAGGCAGAGACCTCGTTTCAGGGCTGCCCCGCAGCATCCCCCTCTCCAACTCCGAAATCAGAGAAGCCATTCAAGAACCCATTGGGGCCATCATAGAGGCCGTAAAAGTCACACTCGAAAGCACCCCCCCCGAACTGGCCGCCGATATTTATGAATGCGGCATCGTGCTGGCAGGCGGAGGAGCGCTGCTGGAAGGGCTAGACAGGCTGATTACACGGGAAACCGCCATGCCCGTACACATTGCACCCGACCCGCTCTCGTGCGTAGCCATCGGAACCGGACGCTACCTCGAAGAGCTGGAAATCAATCCCAGGCTCCGGCGCGCTCTGCGCACGGTGTAGCCCGCTTTCTCACCACGAAAGAGAAGCCATGCCGGAAGATAGATGGCGCAGCCGCTGGAGATACTGGCCCCTGCCGCTGCTGATGCTGCTGGGCATTGTGCTGGGAGTTCTGCACAACCGGGCGGTGCGACTGCACCAGCCAGACCCCACCATACTGCTTGTGCAAAACATTCTTGCACTGCCCGCCAGACTGACCACCGCAACAGTAAAATGGACCAGCCGGCACACAGGCTGGCTGCTGAACGGCTATTCGCTGGCAAAACAAAACCGAAAACTGCAGGCCCGCTTAAGCGCACTCAAGGCCGAAAACAACAGCCTGCAAACAGAAGCCGACCGCGGTGTGCGCCTCAGCAAACTGCTCGCACTCTACCAGCAGCACCCCAAATCGGTGGCCGCAAGGGTCATTGCACTGCGCCCCGACCCCAACTTCGACACCATACTGCTCAACAAAGGCAGCAGCAGCGGCATACATGTGCACAGCGTGGTGATCACTCCAGACGGCCTGGTAGGGCAGGTCTACCAGACCACCCCCTTCACCAGCAGCGTGGTTCTGCTCACCGACCCAAACGGCATGGTGAGCGCACGAGTGCAGCGGCCAGACTCGCGAGCCATCGGGCTCTGCAAGGGCAGCTTCTCCCCCATCCTCTCCATGATCGACCTGCCGGCTACCGCAGACATCAAGCCCGGAGACGCCATCATCACAGCCGGCTTCGGCATCTACCCGCCAGGCATACCCATCGGCACCGTGCTGAGCGTTGCCCCCGATAGAAGCGATGTAAACAAGGTGGCGCAAATAGAGCCGGCAGCGCACTTCAACAGGCTGGATGATGTGCTGGTGCTGCAATGAACTCCACCTGGAAAACGCCCCTTGTTTTCACACTGGCCCTTTTTACAGCTGCCCTGCTGCAAATGACCGTGGCGCATGCCCTGCAAATCAGGCAGGCGCAGCCCGATTTTCTGCTGCTGCTGCTTGCCACAGGCTCGTTTTTCTGCGATGCCAACCCCGCCGCCCTGCTGGGATTCGGCACAGGCACTGCCGCCGCCTCTCTTGCCGCACCGCCTGCAGCAGGCTTCGCAAGCATTGTGGTAAGCAGGGTAATCACCGGCTTTGCACTCGGCTGGCTCGCCAAAAACCTCTACCGCGACCTCCCGCTCCTCGTGCCGCCCGTGGCGGCCATCGGCACTGCGCTCGCCTCCTGCCTCTTCTTTGTCTTCTTCCCGCAAAAGCAGGTAACACACTGGGCGGTAAACATGGCGGGTGCATCGCTCTACAATGCCCTGCTCTCGCTGCCGCTCTACTTTCTGCTCAGCAGGCTGCTGGGCCGGCCAGACAGCTCATAATGCGCCGCCGCAGGCCAAGAGAAAATAACACCATGCCGCAGAAACTGAAAAACATGTCGATCAAGGTCCTCTATGCTTCCATTGCATGCGCACTGCTCATTGCCGCCGCCCCGCGGGCGCGAGCGCAAACTCCACTGGGCGGCCCCATCCCCCTGCGAGACCCAGACCCGTTTCACCTGCTGTTTCTGCAGTTTGAACCGCAGGGGGCAGACCTGCTGCCCAGCGGAGGCAGCGAATACCGGCTGCAACTCGATCTCATCAACAACCTGCTTGTGCCCGCGCCCCTGCGCGCATCGGTGCATATAGACAATGAATACCAGCGCCTCTCTATTACCTGGAGGCACGGACTGGGGCACGGAAGCGAACTGCAAATCATGTCGGCGCTGCTCTGGCGCAACGCAGGCATACTCGATGGCATCATCACCTTCTGGCACCACCTGTTCGGCATACCCGCCAACGCCATCGATGACCCGCTGGGCAGAGACCACTGGCCGCAGTATCAGTCGGTGCTGGCGGTTTCAGGGCAAAACGGCGCCGGCTACAGCTTCTCAAACGGGTTTGGCCTCAGCGATACGCTCATCACATACAAGCATGCCCTCATACGCCCTTCACACCGAAGCGCACTGGCCCTGCGCCTGGCGCTCAAGCTGCCCACAGGCAACCCTGCCCTCTTTCTGGGCAGCGGAAATGCAGACATCGGGGCAGACCTGGATGCGCGCTACAGCATTGGCCGAGATATAAATATTTACATCAACCTGGCAGAGGCGCTGCTCGGCCATGCCTCTCATGCACCCGGCGCACAGCCGCACATGCAGCAGGGCCTGCTCGCACTGGAATATCACCCCAACAGCCGCGACCGCTACATTCTGCAAACCGACTACAACAGCCTGGCAGTGCGCACGGGCAATGCCTTTGCCGACCAGGCGGCTGTAACCGCAACGTTTGGCTTTACCCACCTGATCAATGCGCGCACTGCGCTCTATGCCTCCTACTCGGAAAACGGAGACATTCACAACTACACTCTGCCCGCCTTCAGCAACATTGGGCCAGACATCTCTTTTTCGTTTGGAGCAGTATGGAAATCATAAAGCCGTCCGCTCTGATGCACAGCCTGCTCGCAGCGCTCTGCCTGCTGCCTGCCGCCGCACGCGCACAAAAACCCGGCGCACTACCGCCGCCGCACCTCACAGTGCATGCTTTTCAACCCCCCGTAATGGATAAACGCGATGGCAGCCTCTACCATGCCGGCGTGCAGGTGAAGGTAGATACTTCTCCTGCAGGCGGCCAGTCTCTCTACCAAACCAGATTTGTGGTATACGTGCCTCATCAGTCTGAACTGCCGCTGGCAAAAAGAACCGCTCTGCTGCTCGGCATGCTCTACAACGAAGACCACTCCCGCCTGCAGTTCGATCACCCGTTCCAAAAGACACTGAAGGTCTGGATCACCGATCATCAGCTTGCAGGGCTGGCCAGCGATGCCGGCGGAGAGCAGCTGCGCAGCGAGGTTTACCTGTTCAATCTGTTCGCCCGCCGATCTCCTGCAGAGTGGCTGCGCGAAATTGCGCACGAATACGGCCACTATGCCCTGCCGGGCGTAACAGGCTTTCTGCAGCCGGAGGCCTGGGCCAACGGTTTTTTGGGGCAGCGCCTTTTTCTCTACTGGCTCTACAAAGATGCCCGTGCAGGCAGAATCGACCCCGAAAGCATTCCGTTTGTCACCCTCAGCCAGCTGCATGAATACCTCGCCATTCAGGTCTATCCGCTGATGGCGCAAATCGCAGAAGCGCCTGCCTTTCCCGCCTACGCCCTCAAGAGAACCGATACCGCAGGGCTCGATTTCTACACCGGGCTGGCGGTTTATGTAGACGCACTGTATGGCGACAAGCTTTACCTGAACGCGCTGGAGGCGGTTGCGCCCGCATCGCCGGGAGGGCAAATTACTGCGCCCGATTTTTACCAGGGGGTGCTTCGTGCACTGGAAAACGCTTCCACGCTCACCCTGCACCCTCCCCTGCCTGCACAGCCGGGCAGCTCGCAGGACTTTCTGGCCTGGCTGCCCCACGGGGTTTTTCATGTGAGCGCATCTGTCTCGTTTCAGATCAGCCGCTCTGCCGGCGGCATTACGCAAACGCCCGGCAAACTGCTGGTGCATAAGTCCGGCTGGTATCGCCTCTCGATGCAAATACCAGAGGGAAGCCGCCAGGCGCTCATTACTTTATCTGCCGGCAAAGGGTAGAATGATGCTATGAGTGATGCAACTGTCCTGCCCTCGCGCTTCGACTGCATGGCGGAGGTGCGCGCCCGCCGGCGCATTGTTGAAAATGAATACCAGATTACGCTATATGCCCCCGAAATCGCGCAGGCGGCGCGTCCCGGCCAGTTTCTCGAAATACTCACCGGTGAAAACGGCTCGCCCCTCATACGCCGCCCTTTCAGCATATTCTCCGCTTCGCCGCAGCAGGGGCTGCTGCAAATTGTCTACCTTGCACGCGGCTCTTTCACCAGCGGGCTGGCACGCCTCAAAAAAGGCGATTCGCTCTCGCTGCTTGGCCCGCTGGGCACGGGTTTTCGCTACCACCCGCAAAACCGCTGCCGCCACATTCTTATTGCAGGCGGCATTGGCGCTCCCCCCCTGCACTTTCTTGCGCAGAGTATGCGCCAGCAGGGCATGGAGCATCCGCTGATGGTGCTGAACGGGGCGCGCACGCGCAGCATGCTGGTGGGCATGAAAGAGTTTGCTGCACTCAAGGTCGCCCTGCATCCACTCACTGAAGATGGCAGCATGGGGAGAAAAGGCAGGGTAACCGAACTGCTGAAAGAACTGCTTTTAGAGCACAATGACCTGCCGGCCCATATTTACGCCTGCGGCCCCATGCCCATGCTGCGCAGCATAGGCGAACTCTCACTGCATCACAACGCCCCCTGCCAGCTTTCTGTAGAAACTTCCATGCCCTGCGGCACAGGGGTATGCTACGGCTGCGCCATCCCCATTCATTCGCCATTGCACGAAAACGGTTTCAGGTACGCACGTGCCTGTACCGAAGGGCCGGTTTTTGAGGCAAATGAACTGATCTGGCCCTAAAAAAGGCAATTACTGTACAAATTTAGAGCATTTTTTGGCAACTGTACAAATTTACGCCACAATTGTGTTGACAATCTCTCAAATCTGGAGTAAAGTAGACGGTAGTATGTAGGAAAATATATACCTGTCTGGGAGAACAACACAATGACACGCGGCCTGACATCTAAACAAAATATGATTCTGGATTTTATTGTGGACTACGTGGAGGAAAAAGGCTACCCGCCCTCCATTCGGGAAATCGGAAACCAGTTCAATATCTCCAGCCTGCGAGGGGTAACTGTTCACCTCGATGCCCTGGAACGCAAGGGAATGATCAAGCGCCTCTCCACCTCGCGCTCTATCACGGTCATCGGCAGAACCGGCGCTACCGCACCACAGAAAAAAGCGGGCTTTGTACCTTTGGTAGGCGCAATTGCTGCAGGCATACCTATTCTGGCACAGCAGAACATTGAAACCATGATCCCTGTGCCCCAGGAGATGGTGGACAATCAGCCCAATGCCTTTGCCCTGCGCGTAAAGGGAGACTCGATGATTGAAGCGCACATTATGGACGGCGACTTTGTGGTGATACGACAGCAGGAAACCGCTTCGAATGGAGACATTGTGGCTGTGCTGCTGGGAGACGAGGCTACCGTGAAAACCATAGAGTTCACCGCAAAAGGCTGCCGCCTGCTGCCTGCCAACCCAATGTATCAGCCCATAGAAATTCAAAGGGAGGACAGCAAGATTATGGGCAAGGTAATCGGACTGGTGCGCAACTACGATATGAACATGCGCTTCTAAACCTCAAGGGGCCAACAGGGTCTGCTTCTCTTCTTCAAGCACATACCTGCTGCCTTCGCATATGCCCAGCCTGCCGGCCGCTCCGGCAGGCATCTCCACCACCGCGCGGCAGCGCAGCACAGGCATCAGCATGCGCCAGGGAGGCACGTGCGCGGCAACCCGCAGCACTCTGCCCTCGCGTGACAAAAACAGGGCATCCACACTGAAACGCATGCCGAGGGTGTGAATGCCGCTGCAGGGTTCCAGCCAGAGCGCCTCGCTTTCTTCCAGGCCGCTGCGCCCCAGCAGCCCCACAGACCTCTGCCAAAGCGACCGGGCTGCGGTCACTTTTTTCAGCACCACTCTGCCGGTTTCCGCTTCCTTTAGCCGCGCCAATGATTCACTCTGCCTTCCACCGGCGCATCTTCCCGGCAGCATTGTTCAGTTTCTGCTTCCAGCCTGCCACATCCACTCCTGCAAAACGCTCTTCCCAGTGGGCAGAAAGCGATGCGTCGTACACCGCCTTCCCGCCTGCCACAGTTTGCACCACGTCTGCTGCACGGCCAGAATAGACCAGTGCATGTTCCGGCGAATAGGAAGGCTGGCTGTGCAGCCCCTGCAGCGAGACCACGCAAAGGTCTGCCCGCATGCCGGGCATCAGCACTCCTGCCTCCTCAGCCATCCCCAGCGCCTCGGCTCCGCCCCGTGTTGCAATTTGCAGCATGGTGCGGGCATCTGCAGCGCCAATGCTTCTGCGCGCAGCGCGCTGCATCAGCAGCCCAAACCGCATCTCTTCAAACATATCCATGGTATTGTTGCTCGCCACGCTGTCTGAACCAAGCCCTACACGCCTGCCCAGCAGTCCCAATGGCGCAATTCCGTTGCCCAGTTTGGCATTGCTCTTGGGGCAGTGCGCCCAGGCAGCGCCTGCTTTTGCCATGCGCGCACGGTCTGCGGCAGATACCTGCACCCCATGCACCAGCAGTGTATTTGGACCTAGTATGCCGCACTGTTCCAAAAACTCCACGGTGCCGCAGCCGGGGGCTTGCCACGCAATATTTCTGCGCTGCAGCATGGCAGCAAACGGCCCCTGGCCACGCAGCATCAGTTCCATCTCTGCCAGCGATTCGCAGGCATGCACGCACAAGGGCATCTGCTTCTGCCCCGCCAGGCCGGCCAGAGCGCGCATCAGCTCCTCGCGCACTGTGTAGGGGGCATGGGGCGACAGGCCGGGTTTGAGCCGGCTGCCCGCACATACGCCCTGCAAACGCTGCAGAGATGAGTGCAGGCGTGCAAGTATTTCAGACACAGGTTCTGCCGGGTCTATGCCAAATACTTCCTGATACGCCACCCCGCCCAGCGAAAAGGCACAGGCAGCATCTGCGGCAAACCCGGTGGGGGTGCAGTCACCCAGGCTGGTCACTCCGCCCGCCACTGCTTCTGCTGCACCAATCATGGCAGAGGCAAGCCAGTCTTCATTGGTAAAATCGCGGCTGCGCTGTGTCAGCTCGCGAATCCAGGCAAAAAACTCTTTCTCTTCCAGCAAACCGCGCATCACGGTGTAGTCAAGGTGCGTATGCACATTCACCAGTCCGGGCATCAGCACGCAGCCCTCAAAATCATGCACCCTGTCTGTTCCAGCCGGGCGCGCACTGCGCACTTCGGCAATGCGCCCGTTTTCTACTACTACTTCAGCATCTGCTGCAGGCTCGCCGTTCATTGTAAGCGCCCAGTCTGCACGCCATCTTTCTGCGCCGCCCATTTCTTCTTTTTCCTTCCTCTGCGCCGCCGGGCGCCTAATGCCCTGCCAATACCGGGTAGGGAGTATTCACTCCCCGGGCCTCCGCCCAGAGTATGTGGTTCAACTCGGTCTCGTTCGCCTCGTCGGGGCCGCTCCAGTTTTGCGCCATGCTCAGCAGCGCCATCTGTTTTCGTTTGCCGTGCAGAGCCTGCGCAGGCGGATTCAGGCTGCCCAGGGGTATTCGCGCAGAGCGCACCTGGTAGGGTGTTAAATTGGGCTTCTGCATAAAGCAGGCGGTCATCAGCGGGGCGCGGGCATCCATCTGGTTCATGGGGGGCAGCCCAAGCATATGCTCCAGGGTGCGCAGTATGGAGGTCTGGTTGTAAAAACGGTTCACCACCCTGCCCCGGCGGGTATAGGGGCTGATCACCATGCCCACCGAACGGTGCCCGTCCACATGGTCCAGGCCGTCCTGGGCGTCGTCTTCGGTAACAAATATACAGGTGCTTTTCCAGAAGCGGCTTTTGCTGAGGGCAGATACGATTCTGCCCAGCGCCAGGTCGTTGTCTGCCACCATGGCGGCAGGGGTGGGAAAGCCGGGCCGTGTGCCGGATGTATGATCCTGGGGCAGATAGATGAGGGTGAGGGCGGGCATTTTACCCTGCTTTTCGTACTCGCGCAGCTTATGCAGATAGATTGAGGCGCGCAGCTGATCGGGAATAGAGAGGTTCCAGCCCGGATATTTCGGGTCGCTGTGCCTCTTCAAACGCGCAACCCCCAGCCCCATGGCAAAGAAAAAATTGCGTTTGCCCTGTTTGTACTGCCGATACAGTGTGCTGAAATTTGCCGCGGGAAACGGCAGCGCATAGTCCAGCTCTCCAAAATTCTCCACGCTCAGCCCATGATCAAGCGCATCATCCCATATAAACCCGCTGGAAGAATAGGTCACGGGGTCATCGCCAAAGGTGTAACTGCGGGTGAAGCCTCCAAACGCTTTTTCCAGATGGTCGGTGCAGTTGCCTTCGGTCAGCCAGCTGTGTCCGTCTGCCGATATGGTGCCATTGCAGTAGTAATTGTCAAGCAGCACATACTGTCGCGCCAGTGCATGGGCGTTGGGGGTTATGTTTTCTCCATATTCCACCAGTTTCGGGTCGCCGTTTCCTCTTCGCATATCCCCCAGCACCTGGTCGTAGGTGCGGTTTTCGCGTATGATATACACCACATGCCGTATCAGCGACGGCTGTGCCGCACGCAGCGGCAGCGGTGCGGGCCTTGCACTGTCTGCTGCTGACCGGCGCTTCAGCCAGAGGTCTTTCAGCACGCGTGCCGTCTCTTTTTTCAGCGCTGCCGCACTGGGCACGCGGATGCAGTCTACAGTGCCTGCATAATCAAAAACGCTGTAGCCTTTCGCTCCTGCCGGGCGCATTCTTGCTCCTCTGCCTTTTACGTCTGCAACATAGAGGACGCCGTTTTTCAGCGCCAGACTGCCAGGGTACCACCCTGTTGGTATCCAGCCTTCTACCTGCTGCACGGTGCCGCCGGCATTCAGCCGGTAAACGGCTGCCGCATTGTTGCCCGCCGCAGCCACATACAGCCTGCGCCCTTGCGCATCGAGGGCAAGTGCATCGGGCGCACTGCCAAACGGCATGCCCGGCACGGGGTGGACGGCAATAGTTTGCACTACTTTTTTCTGCAGGGTGTTTATCACCGAAATCGTATCCGAGTTGGCATTGGCGCAGTAGAGCATGTGCAGCTGTGAGTTGAGCTGCAGGTCGCAGGGATGCAGACCTGTTGGTATGCGGGCGGTTGTTTTGCCAGTGCGCAGGTTCACCACCGATATTTCGCCTGTATCGGCAATGCCGCGGCTGTCTACCGGCACCGGCGTGCCTGCAGAAAATGCAGAAGCTTCTCCCTTGCGGGCGTGCCTGCCCCCCCAGTCGGATACGTAGGCGGTGCCGCCGGAAGCGGAAAGCGCTACCGTCCAGGGTGCCGCACCGGTTGGAATGGAAGAGACTACCGTGAGGGTACGCAGGTTCACGCATACCAGTGTGTTTGCAATGGAGTTGCATACCCATGCCCTCGCCCCGTCCCGGCTGAGCGCTATGCCGCAGGGCATGGCGGCGCCGCCGGCATGCAGGCCGGCAAGGGCAACGCTCCCTTTCCATACAAAGCGCTTCCCATCGCGGCGGGCAATGTAGAGGCTGTTCTGTGCGCTGTCTGCCAGAATTGTGCTGCCGTTTTTGCTAAACACTATGCCGTGCATCGAACCGCCGCCCGCAGGAAAAGGGAGTTTTTGCAGCACTGCGTATGTTTTGCTGCTTAGTATCTCTATGCCCTGGTTGTCTTTCACGGCAAGCAAACTGCCGTAAGGGGATGCTGCAATGTCTACCGGTCTGGCAGGCAGCACAATTGCCCTGCCCGCAGGGTGAATTACCTGGCCGTCGGGCAGCAGAAAGCCACCCTCAAAACGGCCAGCCGTATGGCTGCCCGGCGTTGCCACGCCGGCAAAGGCCAGCAGCACAAGCAAAGATTTCATTTGTAGCCCCCGTTTCAAAAGTGACGAATTGCAGCACGCTGCATTCAGTGTACCTGAGTGCAGCATGCTGACCCAATTCGTGTCGCAGCAAACCCCTGGCGTTTCTGCTGCAAGGCAAAAGGCTCTGAAACTGTGTTTCAGAGCCTTGCTTTTTTCTTTCTGCAGCACAGCAGGGCTATGGTCTCACCACATCCACCAGGCCCACATCAATCCCCTGCCCGCCGGTTGTCTGATGGCAGTGTACTGCTACTGTTATCTTCACGCCGGGTTTCAGCTGCGGCAGAGCCGCTTTGTAAATGGGAAAGGGCTGATAATCTGTAATGAACCCTGCCTGCGACTGTGCAAGCACGCCGTTGAAGTAGACCTGCACATCCTCGTCATGAAATATCTCCAGCGCGAGGTGGTGGTAGTGTCCGGCAGGCATCACAAAGGTGCGCCGTATCCAGATGTCATCTGTATTCCAGGTTGTATGCACGGCTATGGCAGGCGTGCCAGCTGTGCCAAACCCTGCCTGACCGGTTTGCCACCCGCTGTCGTCAAATCCGGCAGACTGCCATCCGTCAGAGGGGGCCTGAGTGGTGTAGCGCCAGTTTACTACCCCGTCCTTTCCGCAGGGCACTACGGTGTGTACTATGGGTGGAGGCGGAAGCGCGGCCCAGCCGGAAACCGGTATGTTGCCTGCCTTTTCCCACTTCTTCCACAGAGAGGGGTAGTTCAGCATCTGAATAAACAGCCCTCCCACCACCGGGCGGGCATGCATTCCGCTGCTGTGTATGTTGTCGGTTAAGTACGAATCGGCCACGGGGTCGCGTGCCGTAGTATGATCCATGTATTCGTAAACAGGATGAAACAGGGTTTCAAAATCCTGCTTGCTGGTGCTCAGCGCGGCTGCCCAGGTAGACCAGTCTGACTTGGTAAGATGCGTACGCGAATCGAGCGGTACGCCATATGGAAGCATTTTCGTTTTGTAGAATGCTATCTCTTTTGCTGCCACCGAGGGGGGAAACACGTTGAGGTGCAGTATGCGGTTCCATACCAGGTTGTACTTTTGGCTCCAGGTGCCGGGCTTGTCGAACGCCAGCAGCGAATGGCTGCCTGCATCTGCCACTTTCTGCCAGTGCCTCGCATCTGTCAGCGCCAGACGGTGAAACACGCGGGCTTCATGCAGGTCACCGCGCATACGGCACATGTCTGCGTAGGCGGCCAGCCCCAGTATTGCCTTCACCGAGAGGTTGGCGTTGTGCGCCAGGTGCCCCATAAAGTCATCGGTGCAGAGCTGGTTTTCGGGGTCGAGGCCATACTTTTTGAGATACACTGCCCACTGTGTCAGCTTGCTCCACCAGGGGGTCACAAACCTGGCATTGCCGTCATCCTGACAGATGGCATCGCAGAGTATCAGTATATTGCCACTCTCTTCTACCGGCATGCCTTCTCCGCCGTCATCCCTGCCCATCACTACCGGGTAGGTGCCAATGTCGTGCGGAGCATTGGGAAACTTCCAGTGGCTGGAGGCGGCGTACTGCAAGTCGGCCGCCAGAGAGGCTTTTGCCAGCGTTGGGCTGAGCAGAATCCACACCGGGTCCATAGGGAAGATCACATCCACCGTGGCCACATCACCATTGCTGGTATTTTCTTTGGTAAAGAAAAGCGGCTTGCCGTTTTTGTCGGCAGAAAGCCCGCAGGCGGCTGCACACTGGCGATAGGCAAGGGCTGCAATCTGTGCGTATTCCGGGCCGCCTGCCCTGGTAAGATCGGCTGTCAAATGCCGGTCAAACTCTTCGCACTGTGCGCTCACCGCAGGATATTCGCGTTCTGCTGCCTCCAGCATCTGGGCGCAGCTGGTGTGGTTGCGCCGCCAGTAGGGGCGCAGCGGCTCGCCGAAAAAGTCGATGTTGTACAGTTCATCGTAGGCAACTATCAGGTGGCGCGATACCGGGTTTTTGCCTGCCGCAATATGCGAAAACAGGCAGCATAGCACTGGCTGGCCGTTTTGAACCGCCCGCGGCATGTCGTGAGCAGTGGCAGGCAGGGTTCCATGCTGTACAAACTGCTGCAGCGCGGTTTTGTTGCTGGCAATGGCAGTGGCTGCAAGCGCATGCTTCACTGCCACATATGCGTATCCCCAGTCTATACGAACGCCGTCGCCCATGGGGCTGAACATGGGCTGCTGCTGTGTGCCAACCCGTTCTGCCTCCAGCTGGCCCATGCGCATTCGCTTCCACACCACGGCCTGATCGGTGGTGTTTACGCACAATTCGGAGCTGGCGCTGAAGTATATTGAAACATTGTGCTTCATGCCATCTCGTGAATGCACCTGCCAGGCTATGTAGCTGAGCGGACGGCTGAAGAGGGTGAGGTTGCTGGGAAGCGCTGCCGTGGTGAAGGTAAGCGTTACCGCGATTCTGGAATTGGCGAAGTGGTAGATAGTGCGGGTGGGAGTTACCTGCAGGCCGGTTTGCGGCAGCGCGGGTACGCTTTCGGGGTCGTTTCCCATCAGGCGGTAGCACCTGCCGTCGCAACGCAGCAGGCTCACCAGTGCATTGGGCGCATGCGTCCAGTGCCGGGTCACGTCGTCTGTTAGGTGGTCTGCCTCAGACCATATGCTCAGGTAAGGGTCGCTGGTAACCAGCGGCACCGCAGGCGGTCGGAATGGCGAAGCGGCTGCTTTTTTTGCTGGTATGCACCCCAGTGCGATGAGTGAAGCCAGCAGCAGAGGGTAGCCAGGTTTCATAAATCTCCTCATTGAAAGTATGTATCGTTGTTGCTTCAACAAGACAAAACGTTTGGTTCAGAAAATCTGCAGACGCCTGTTCGGGCGGTGCATCTGTTGCATGCATACTATATTCAATACTTCGCACCTATTTCCTTCAACAGATATGCCTGCAGGGGGCAGCCCAGCAGCACACGAATCCCCTGCACCACACAGTCGGCATTGAGGGCGGCGCCAATCGGGCTGGTGTGCGTATGGTCGCCGGGAAAAAGATGCTTTACGAAGATTGGCCCCATTGCGTTGTAAAAACGGGCTATAATGCGGTTCAGGTTAATAAACCATGCCCCCGTCTGGTGAGCCGCTTCGGCAGCCCACAGGCCGTAATCACGGTTATTGCGATTCACCCTGCTGCCGTGCCACATATTGCGGGGTATGGGTGAAACAACAATCGGTATTGCCCCTCGCGCCTCTGTGTCGGTGATATACTTGCGCATGTACCACCCGTAGGTATGCACTACTTCCTTTTTTCCGGTTTTTGCATGGGTAATGGTCACGGTCTGGCTGCCATTGCCTTTCAGCGAGGCTCTGCCTGTGCCATGCTCCACAGGGCCGCCGTCGTTGTGCCCAAACTGCATCAGCACAAAATCTCCCGGTTTCAGCAGGGCACGCACTGCCGCCCACCTGCCTTCTGTCAGGTAGGAACGGCTGCTGCGTCCGCCTATGGCCCGGTTCACAATGCGTATGCGTGAGGCATCAAAGTACGGTGCTATGGCATCTCCCCAGCCTTCCAGTCCCTTCACGCCGTTGCGCACGGTAGAGTCGCCGATGATATAAAGCACAGGGGTTCGACCACCCAAAGGCGCGGTTTGGGCGGTAGCGGCAGGCAGAACGCCTGTGATAAACAGAACCAGCAGCAAAAGCTGTGTTCGACAAAACATCAATGTGTTTCTCCTGATAGATGATTTCTCTTTTGCCGCAAGAGTGGTACACTGCAGCATACAGACTATACGCCTTTTACATTGCTAAAAGGTTTCTCAATCTTTTGCAGCATGAGGACATTATTATGCCAGACCTGCCCCAGCTTTCTCCCGGATTCTATCCTTTCTGGTTCTGGAATGCCAGAATATGCCCCGAAGAAATAGAGTGGCAAATAGAGCAAATGGCGCAGCAGGGCATACGCGGCTTCTTTCTGCACCCCAGGCAGGGCCTTGAACAACCTTATCTTTCCAGCAGTTTTTTTGAAATGGCGGGCACTGCCATTCGCGCCGCAAAGCATCGCAATATGCTGGTCTGCCTCTACGATGAGTATCCCTATCCCAGCGGTATTGCAGGAGGAGCAGTCACTCAGAACGACCCGGCACTGCTGGCTGCATCGCTCTGGCAGAAGCGCTTTACCATAGAGGCAGGGGAACATACTGTCGTGCTGCCGCAGGGAAAAGTACTTTCTGCTCTGCTTTACCCGGTGCGCAATGGCAAAACAGACTGGATGCAGGGCAAGAGCGTGCTGGAAAGCATGGGGATGCATTTTGTTTCAGAGTCTTACAACGAAACGGGGCTGACAGCCTATACTCACAAGCGCTATTTTGCCAGCGAGCCGCACCCGGTGCTGCAGCTTGTCTGCCCGCATGAGGCTGGTGTGCTGTATGTTTCTGTGCAAACACGGGTTGCCTCGCACAAATACTGGGGAGATTTCACCGATGTGCTGCGCCCAGAAGCCGTGCGGGCATTTATCAGCCTGACGCATGAGAAATACGCCCGGCATTTTGGGCCTGAGATGGGCGGCTGCATTGCTGCAGTGTTTACCGATGAAACCACTGCTGGCTGGTCTGCTATTCTTCCCGATGCCTATGAGCAGGAGTATGGATGCAGCATGCTCCCTCTGCTGCCTGCCCTGCATGATGCCGAACATCCTGATCATCTGCTGATAAGGCAGCGGCTGGACCGGCTGCGGCTGCTCCTTTTCTGCCGCAGTTATGAAGAGCCGCTGCAAAACTGGTGCCACGCGCACAATCTGCTCTACACAGGTGAGAAGCCTTCACTGCGCCTCAGCCAGCTTAGGTATATGGATGTGCCCGGATGCGACACCGCACACACGCGCGCTGGGGTGATGCCCGATTTGCTGGGTGCAGAGATACGCAGCAATGCGCGGGCCGCCGCGTCTGCAGCGTTTTTCTACGGCAGGCAAAACGCATTGTGCGAGGCGTTTCACAGCATGGGCTGGGGAGCCACCCTGCAGGATGTAAAGCTGCTTTCGGAGGCGCTTATGCTGCTGGGGGTGCAGATACTCACCCCGCACGGGTTTTTCTATTCTACTCACGGCCTACGCAAGCACGATGCCCCTCCCTCTTTCTTTTTTCAAATGCCTTCATGGCCGCTGTTTCACCACCTTACAGAACATATGGAGCGCATTGCGGCAGCATGCATGCACACGCTGCCTGTGAACCCTGTGCTGCTGTATGAGCCTTCTTCGGGGCTGCCCTCACGGCAGCAGAAAGAAACATACAGGCAGGTGATGTATTGGCTGATGGAACATCATATTGAGTTTTTACTGGTGGATACCGACGTTTTGCAGAGTGCTGAAATCTCAGAGGGGAGAATATGCACGCGGGGTATATCTGCCGATGTGCTGATTGTACCGCCCATGCAGAGGCTGGAGGATGAACTGCAGCAGTGGCTGCAGCGGTTCACAGAATTGGGTGGCAGCGCCGTGTACCCGAACGCCGAAAACCTGGAGGAAACCCTCGCCCAGCTGCTAACGCACGCAGCCGCAGTGAAGGCGCTGGAGGGTGATGCCGCAAAGGTATGGCTCAGCCACCGCGCATCAGACGGCAGAGAACTCTATTTCCTGCTGAATACAGGCAGCAGCGCAGTGCATCTGCAGCTAAATGTGCAGCAGCATCTCGCCGAAAGTGCCTCTCCCTCAGCCCTGCGCGCTGTGCCGCACCCACAGGGCGGCTGGCAGTACACCCGCTTGCTGCAGCCTCTCGAAAGCGCTCTGCTTGCTTCTGCCCCTGCCCCGCCTGCTGTGCAGAATGCAGCCGTGCTGCAAATTGAACTGGGTGGAGATATGGAGATCGAGCCGGAACAGCCCAATCTGCTCAGGTTTTCAAACTGGGAGATGTCTCTGCTGGATGAACAGGGCGTGCAGCTGCAAACCGCGCAGGTAACTCCGGCTCCGCTGGCAAATCAGCTTGGGCAGGGCGCATTCAGGTTTGCTCCACGCACCGAAGTGAGGTTTGGACTGCAGCCTTTGCTGCACTACCCAGAAATGCAGGTACGCTACTCTGCCCGCTTTGAGGCATGCCATGCATGCCCGGTTATGCTGCTGATGGAGCCAGACTCGATTGCCGGAGACTGGAACATTCAGATCAATGGCGAGCCGCCTCTGCATGCATCTGATTTTTTGCCGGTGCATCACCCTGTGCGCGGCACGCTGGGTGCAGACATTACATCTCTGCTGGTACAGGGCCAAAACGAAATATGCGTGCATGTACATGCAGCCAACGGCGAACAGGGGCTGCGCAACACGCTCTACCTCAGTGGCAGGTTTGCAGTACATGCGCCTTCTGCCGCACTGCTCCCGCCGGTTTCAAACGGCAAATGGGCCGACTGGGAAGGCTGCGGACTGCCCTATTATGCGGGAACTCTTGTGTGTACTACAGAATTCACTCTGCAAGAAGCGCCGGCCAAAGAAACAACACGGCTGGAATTCACTCTTGCAAAGCTGCCCGAAGGGCCAATGGAGGTTCAAATCAATGGGCAGGAATGGCGCCCTCTGCTTTGGACGCCCTATACTCTGCTGCTGCCTTCTTCTGCCCTGAAGGCAGGAAAAAACAGCCTGGCAGTGCGGGTGTATTCCGGGCTGCTGCGCGCTTTTGAGGGCGAGTGGTTCTGCACCGAAACGCATGCCACCCGCCCTATTGTTCCGTAATGTTTACGCCTGCTGCACTACTGCCCAGCCTTCGGGTACAACCTGCGTGCGAAGCCACGCATACCAGTCTGTCATGCCATGCCCAGTGCGTGCAGACACCATAATCACTTTTGTCTGCGGTGCAGTACGACGTATGTTTTGAAGCAGATTGTGCATATCGAAGTCCAAAATATGGGTCAGGTCGCATTTGGTGACTACCACCAGTTCGGCCTGTGCAAACAGGGCGGGGTACTTGAGCGGCTTATCTTCGCCTTCGGTTATAGAGAGCATTACTACGCGCGATCTCTCACCCAGATCGAAGGCGGCAGGGCAAACCAGATTGCCTACGTTTTCTATAAATAATAGCTGCAGCCCTTCTGTGTCCATCTTCTCTACTGCTTTTGCCACCATCTCGGCTTCCAGATGACACACTTCGCCTGTAGTAATCTGCAGTACAGGCGCGCCGCGGTTCTGCAGCCTCTCTGCATCGTTTTCAGTTTGCAGGTCGCCTGTTATGGCTCCCATTCTAATTTCCTGCCTCAGCTCGGTAAGCGTGCGTTCAAGCAGAGCGGTTTTGCCCGCGCCTGGTGAAGAAACAATGCTGATGGCTGTCAGCCCTTTCTCCAGAAAAAACGCCCTGTTTGCATCTGCGCTGCCAGCATTGTGCTGCAGCAGCGAATGGCTCAAATCCAGTGTTTGATGTAGCAGTGTCCCTGTCATGATGTCCTGTCCTCTCTTACAATCAGTTCAAGTTTTGCCAGTTCCAGTTCGCCTCCCTGCAGCAGGCTGGTGTTGCTGCCCTTACACACAGGGCACCTTTGGCCTCGCTCCTGCGCAGCATATTCCATTCCACAGTCACGGCAGCTTAGGCGCGGTAAAACTTGTTCCAGCCTAAGTTCGGCCTGTTCAAAAACCGTGCCTGGTTTCATGGCGTCAAATGCAAACTGCAGCGCCTGCAAAGCTACCCCGCTCAACACGCCTACACGCAGTGTCAAGCCTGCAACGGCATCTGCATTACACTGCATGGCCAGTGTTTCTGCCTTGTTCATTGCCTCCGCCATCAAACCAGCTTCATGCATTTGGCGCTCCCTCAACAAATGCGCGGCAGCTGTTCACCGCTCAGCATGTAGATGTGCCGCTCTGTGCCATATTTGCTGCAGATCGAAACCCCTGCCGTCTCGCGCTTTTGCACGGTGCCCACTATTTTCGCCTCACCTGAAACCGATGCGGTGCGAATGGCTTTCAGGGCAGTTTCGGCATCTGCAGCAGGTACAAAAGCAACAAACCTGCCTTCATTAGCAATGTACAGCGGGTCGTACCCCAGCAATTCACATGCCGCACGCACCGAAGCAGACACAGGTATCGCTTCTTCGCGCAGGTGTATGAATGTGCCCGATGCCTGTGCAATTTCCACCAGAACGCTTGCCATGCCGCCCCTTGTCAGATCGCGCAGGCAGTGTACTTCGGCGCCGCTGTTGAGCAGTATGGTCACTGCACTGTTCAGCGGGGCGCAGTCGCTGGCGGTGTCGCAGTAGTCCAGCATATCCTCACGCGCTGCCAGTATTGCAATGCCGTGCCTGCCAATATCACCCGAAAGTATCACCGCATCGCCGGGCTGCACGCGGTGCGGACCAATATCCACCCCGTCGCGCACTATACCTACGCCGGCAGTATTTATGTACATGCCGTCGCACCGACCACGCTCCACTACTTTTGTATCTCCGGTCACAATGCGCACACCGGCAGTTCTGGCAGCAGTTTGCATGTCAGATACCACTGCCTGCAGATGCTCCAGCGGCAGCCCTTCTTCCAGAATCAGCCCCGCGCTAATCGCAACAGGATAGGCGCCGCTCATGCTCAGGTCGTTTACCGTGCCGTTCACAGCCAGTGAGCCAATGCTGCCCCCCTGAAAAAACAGGGGGCGCACCACATACGAATCGGTGGTGAAAGCCAGCTGAATTTTCTCTACCTGCAGCAGCGCACTGTCGTGACGGGCAGCGCCCTCCGGGTTGCCAAAAGCCGGAAGCAGAATTTCTTCTATCAGCTGCTGCATCTTGCTGCCGCCACCGCCATGGGCCATCTCTACCCTGCCGCGATTCTCGATGGGTACGGGGCACCCTGAAAGAATCCCGCTCATTTCGCACCTCTTCCATACTGGTAATATGCAGCGCATACCCCCTCGCTTGATACCATCGGCGCCCCCAGGGGATGATCAGGAGTACATTGAATTTTGTACACCGGGCAGTCTACAGGAGAAGCGCGGCCCTGCAGTATCAATCCGCTGATGCAATCGGGGCACTCTTCTGAATGAATTTCTTGCAGGCAAAACCTTTTTTCTGCGTCAAAGGCTGCGTACTCTTTCCGAATACCCAGGCCGCTCCCTGGCAGCGCGCCTATTCCGCGCCATACCCTCTGTTCTGTTTCAAAAACCTGCTGCACCATGTAGCGCGCATGTAAGTTGCCATCCTCTTTCACTACTCGCGGGTAGGCGTTTTCCACCTCATGCCGCCCTTCTTCCAGCTGCCGCACGCACATCTGAACGCCGTACAAAATGTCTACCGGTTCAAAACCCGTTACCACAATGGGCACCTGGTATCTCTCTGCCAGCGGTTCGTACATTCTTGTGCCCATCACGGTACAAACGTGCCCCGCGGCTAATATGCCCTGCACTTTGCAGTCTGGCTCTTTTAGAAGCGCCTGCAGCACAGGTGGCACCATTACGTGAGAAACCAGCAGAGAAAAATTCAACAATTCTCTGCGATACGCCTGTAATATGGCAAGCGCATTGGCGGGCGCTGTCGTTTCAAACCCTACTGCAAAAAACACTACTTCCCGCTGCAAATTGTTTTCTGCAATCTTCACAGCATCCAGCGGCGAATACACCACGCGCACGTCTGCACCTTCAGAGCGTGCAGCTAGCAAATCGCCTTTTGTGCCTGGCACGCGCAGCATGTCTCCAAACGAACAGAGTATAACATTGTGATCTTTGGCAAGCGCTATGGCCCTGTCAATCTTCTCTACCGGGGTAACGCACACAGGGCAGCCCGGCCCGTGCAGCAGGGTAATCTGGGGGGGCAGCAGCGCATCCAGACCATACTTTACAATGGAATGCGTCTGCCCGCCGCACACTTCCATCAGGGTCCAGTTTTTGGTAGTAGTTCGGTGCAGGGCTTCGGCAACTGCTTTTACCAGTTCCGGCTTTTGGTAAATATCCTTGTATTTCATTCCAGCCCCTCCTCATATTCAAACTCCACTCCTGCATGCTCAAGTTCTGCCAGACATTGTATTGCTTCTTCTTCAGGAAGAATGCTGATGGCTACTCCAACATGTACCAGCACGTAGTCGCCAGGCACAGCCTCTGGCACGCAGCTCAGGTTCACCTCGCGCAAAACGCCGCCGAAGTCCACAGTGCCGCTGTACATCCATTCCTGTACGGGCTTTACATCCCTAATTCTCCCAGGTACTGCCAGGCACATGTTCTTCTCCTTTCCATAGTGCAGTCACCGCCTGCCCCAGTGCTATGCCTCCATCTCCTGCCGGTGTGTTTACAGACCAGAATGGCTCAAAGCCGGCTTGCTGCAGCAGCGCTACCGTTTTCTCCAGCAAATACACGTTCTGAAAACAGCCGCCGCAAAGCCCTACCCGCCGCCGATTTGCGTGCAGCGCTACCTGCACAATGCCCTGCGCCAGTCCGTTGTGAAACCGTCTGGCCATGCATTCCATAGCTGCTTCTGCCTTCACATCTGCCAGCAGTTCCTGCACAAGCGGCTCCCAGTTCAGTTCAAGTATCTCTTTTTGCTCAAGATGCATTGTATAGGCGGCAGAATCGCTGCTGCTCTCTGCCAATGCCTGCCACTCTAAGGCAGCCTGTACTTCATATTCCGCCTCCTGCCTGCCCCCTGCCAAAGCGTAGGCTGCATCAAACAGCCGACCTGCACTGTGCGTCACCGGGCAGTTGATTCCACGCTGCAGCATGGCGCGCAGCATTCCGATTTCTTTCTCTGTCAAGCCTGCAAATGGCGGCAGCCAACTCTGTTCAAATGCCTCTTCGCCTTTGCAGGCATATAGCAGACCCAGTGCAGAACGGCGGGGAGAGCGTGCAGCAGCATCGCCTCCCGGCAGCACAAACGGCCGCAGAGTCGCTATGCGATGCAAAGGCGCGTACAAACTTCCTGTAAAAAACTCTCCGCCCCATATGCTTCCATCTTCCCCCAGCCCGGTTCCATCCCATGCAATGCAGAGTGCATTTTCCTCCACCTGGTTTTCTGCCAGGCAGGCATAGGCATGCGCCATGTGGTGCTGCACTTTCTTTAGAGGCAGGCCGCATTGTTCGGCATGCCGCGTGCTGAAGTAATCGGGATGCATGTCGCAGCGCGCCATCTGCGGCCGAATGCCCAGCAAATGCTGCAGTTCTACCGCCTCCCGCCGGTAATTGCTGCCAGATGCAGCGGTTTCGAGGTCGCCCATATGCTGGCTCAAAAACGCATGCCTGCCAAAAGCCAGGCAAAAGGTGTTTTTCTGGTGCGCACCCGCAGCAAACAGTGCAGGCACTTCTGCTGGCAGCAGAACAGGCAGAGGGGCATACCCGCGCGACCTGCGCAGCACGGCAACCCCGCCCAGCACTGTTTGTACTACAGAGTCGTCTATGGGCCGTACAATAGCTCGGTTGTATACAAGAAAACAGTCTGCAATGCCCGCCAGACGCTGCAGGGCTTCCTGCACCCCTGTGCAAATTGGTTCCTCGCTCAAATTGCCGCTGGTGGCAATCATAGGCCCCAGGGGCGGTTCCATCAACAGCGCCTGCAGCGGACTTGCCGGCAGCATGATTCCCAGCCGCGATGTGCCCGGTGCAGTTTCTGGCGCAATCATGCCCGCTGTTCGCCTCTGCATCAACACAATGGGGCGTTCTACGCTTTCCAGCGCTCTCTTTTCCAGGTCGGTTATCATGCAAAGCTGTTCTGCCTGCTGCACATTCGCACACAACATGGCAAAGGGTTTGGCTTCGCGGTGCTTGCGGGCGCGCAGCTGCTGCACTGCTTTCGGCTGTGCGGCATCTGCCATCAGGTGAAAACCGCCCACGCCCTGCACTGCCGCAATATCCCCTGCCAGCAGTCTCTCCCTTGCCCGCTGCAGCGCGTCTTCCCCAGTACACAGCACAAGCCCCTGCCGATTCAGCAGCGACAGCTGCGGGCCGCATACCGGGCATGCAGTTGGCTGCGCATGAAAACGCCTGTTGAGCGGGTTTTCATACTCTGCCAGGCAGGCGGGGCACATGGCGAAGTCGGCCATAGAGGTATTGCAGCGGTCGTAGGGCAGCCGGTAGAGTATCGAGAACCGCGGGCCGCAAAGAGTGCAGTTCAGAAACGGATAGCGGTACCTTCGGTTGGAGCGGTCGTTCATCTCCTGCAGACACTCTGTGCAGGGGGCAAGGTCAGGAAGAATCAGGGTGGAGGCAGCGCCTCTGCTGTCTGAAGCCAGTATGCGAAAGCCCTGCCCGCCCTTGCAGGCCATCCAGTTTTGCTCGATGTTTTCCAGCATGCAGTGCGGCGGCTTTTCATCTACCAGGCGCTGAACAAATATCTCCAGCAGTTCTGGTTCAGCCTCTGCTTCTATCTCTACCCCCTGGCCGCTGTTGGCTGTAAAACCGGCGATTCCCATGCTGTGGGCAAGCCTGTAAATAGCAGGCCGAAAACCAACTCCCTGCACCACACCATTCATTCTGAGGTGCATGCGAGCCTTTTTTTGGTTTGCCAGCGCCTGTTTCACTGCCAGCTCCCTTCAAAGTGATAAGCATATCTTACGACAATAAGCTTTTTTCTGCTATCCTCGTTACGGCGTATTTGCCCAAATAGAAACTAACATGCAAAAATATTTGTTCATAATAATACTGCAATACATACAGTACGGAGCCAACCCATGAAATGGCAGTATTTAGGCAAGAATGATCTGCATGAGGGCGAAGTCGGTCAGCACGGATACACTTACCATGCCTCGCTCTGGCGTACGCCTGTTCCGGGTGGATGGCTGGTTTTGACAATGAACAGCCGCAGCAACGACCCACAGCCCATGATCTCTTTTTATCCCGATGCAGAACATTTGTGGAACCCGGACGACCAGGATGCCGCTACACTGTTGAGGCCGTCTGGCACATAGGTTTAAATCTTTCTGCAAAACAAACCTGCCCTGCAAAGCATGGCAGGTTTGAAGCTAAAAAATTATACTGCCAGCCGCAGGCAACACACTGTGGCAGGCAGCGGGTTTGCCCTTGTGTGAATCTGTTCACACTCTTTCATAACATGCAAGGCAGGGTGCTACAATATCTAAGGGTGATCTCACTCGAAGAGGATAAATAAGAGAGAATGAATACATCACAGGCCGATTCGTACGAACAGCAGATAGAAGAGCTGCAGGGGCAGGTAACGCTGTATCGGCGAAGACTGGAAGCAGCTCACCGAATCAGCATTGCCATAGGCTCTGGCAGCAGCCTGGATGAACTGCTGAAACAAACCCTTCACACTGCACTCAATACGGTTGACGCCGATGCAGGCTCGCTCTTGCTGTACGACGCACAGCGCAGCAAGCTGGTATTTCAGTATGTGGTGGGTGATGCCAGGCTGATAGGGCTGGAAATAGACCCGGAAACAGATAGGGATGGCAGAGCTGCTACCGTGTTCAGAACCGCCAAACCGCTGATAACCAACACACAAAAAGAAAGCTACAACAGCAAGTTTGACAGCACCACAGGCTACCACACCGAATCTATTCTCACCGCCCCCCTCAAAAGCCCGGATGGTTCTGTGATAGGCGTCATGCAGGCGCTCAACAGCAGAAACGGCGAGTTTCATGAAGAAGACAGTTCTCTGCTGGAAACCGTTTGCGGCATTGCGGCTGTGGCCATTGTAAATGCTCGACTGGCGCAGGAAGCGCAACTGGCGGCAATTGCACATGCATTGGGCGATTTGAGCCACGACATTAAAAATGCCCTTACACCAATTGATACCCTGATGGAAACCACTGTGGAGGCTTTTATAGAGCCGATGTACGAAGACCTCGACAAGGTGGAGGCGAACCTCAGAGCCAGCAACACCGAAGCGGCGGCGGCGCTGCACGATGCAGTGCAGCCCCTGCGTGACTGGTACCCCGAAGCCCGAAGCGCCGTGCAGGACGGATGTGCAGACATACGTGAAATGGTAGCTGAGATCGCAGACTATATCAAGGGAACCCAGTCTACTCATATGGAAGTGCAAGACATAGGTAAAGTGCTGGAAGACAGGCTGCGCAGACTGCGCGTTTTGGCACAGAACCGCAGGGTGACTCTCTCGCTGGAAGGGCTGGAGAATGTGCCTGCCTTTGAATTTGACAGCCGTCTAATTGGCAGGGCGGTGTTCAACCTCATCAACAATGCACTAGGTGCAATCAGTGATGCTGTACGCCGCAAGAAGCTGGAAATGCGTCCGTTTCACATACAGGTCAGCGTACGCGTTCAAAACGAAGGGGTATTTCCTCAGGGCGGATACTGCCAGATCACTGTGCAGGATGACGGACCTGGCATTCCCCCTCGCGTGCTTGAATCGCTCTTCACCCCCAGAGCCATCAGCACCACTCCGGGAGGCACAGGCATTGGCACACGGTTTGTAAAAAGCGTTGCCGATGCTCACCATGGCGTGGTGGGAGTGGAAAGCGTAGAGGGAGACGGAGCTGCGTTCTGGCTCAAGCTGCCGCTTGTGCAGCCCAGCTAACTCTGGCGCACACGCTTCTCGAGAGCATCCCGGTTGAGTACAGTGATGTGGTATCTGGAATCTACTGAAATATGGCTGCTTTTTCGGTACGCCACCATTACCTGGTTTACTCTCTCGCGGGATGCTCCCACCAGCGTAGCCAGATCGCTCTGGGTGAGGCGGATAGGTATATAGGTGCTGCTTCCCTGCGAAATGCCGTACAGATCGGCAAATTCCAGTATCTGGTAGGCAACCATGCCATAGGTATCCAGTGTGCAGTGCGCCTGTATGCGCACATTGGCCAGCCTGAGGCGGCGGGAGAGTATGCGCATAAGATTGCGCGTAAAAATAGTGCCCTCGGTGAGCAGCTGATCAAACACCTTGCGGTTGAGCATAAGCACACGGGTGGTTTCCTGAGCAGTAACATCGGCAGACCGGCCAGATGCGTCTATCAGGCTCATTTCACCCATCGTATCACCAGTGGCAAGCACGGCAAGATAAACCTCACTTCCATCCGGCAGGGTAAGAGAAACCTTTACAGTGCCCTCCAGAATGATGTAAAAGGTCTCTCCCTGTTCTTCCTGATGCATAATCGATGTGCCGGCTCGAAAGGTTCTCTCTCTCGAATTACTCAGTATGTACTGCAGCTGAACATCGGTGAGGTTTTGAAACAGTGATATTGCGGGCAGACGTCTTCCCATTGTGGTCATTGCGAATGTATCCTCCCGAGCGGTACAGAGTGTTGACAGGTCAAAAACTGCCGCACGCAGAAACAGTATTGCATGCAGGTACATCTAACAGTATACACTGCTCTGCTGCTATCATGTTGCAAGCACGCAAAAGGGGCTGGAAAACACCCCGGCAGCAAGGTTTGCACACGAGGCGATTCTGCAGACACATCTGCAAAATGACTGATACTCCAACAGCTTTAGGGTAGAATGAATACCCGCTTCTTGTCACAAGGCGAAGTAAAAACAGACAAGCAGGCCAGAGTTTATACACCCATGATACAGGACAACGAACCCTTAAAAATATTTGCCGGGCCGGGCAACCCCGAGCTTGCACACGCAATTGCACGCGAAATTGGTGTGCCGCCCGGCAGACTGCACTACTCGCAATTTGCAGATGGTGAAAACTATTTACGCTTTGAAGAAAGCGTGCGCGGTGCAGACGTTTACCTAATTCAGCCTACCGGCCCGCCTGTAGACACCAACCTTGTGGTGCTGCTTGCAAGCATAGATGCCCTGCGCAGAGCCTCAGCAGGACGCATTACCCCGGTGCTGCCTTATTACGGCTATGCGCGCCAGGAAAAGAAAACTCTCTCACGCGAAGCAATTACTGCCAGACTGGTTGCCGACATGATTTCACATGCCGGTGCAAACAGGGTGATGTGCCTCGATCTGCATGCAGATGCCATTCAGGGGTTTTTCAACGTTCCAGTAGATCATCTCACGGCTGTCAACCTGTTTATCGACTATTTTAGAGAAAAAATAAAAAACGGTCTCGACAATGTAGTGGTGGTTTCACCGGATGAAGGAAGGGTAAAAAAAGTTCGCAAGGTAGTGCATGAACTGGGCGCCCCCCTGGCTGTGGGGTACAAGCATCACCCAGGGCACATGGTAAGCGAGGTCACACACCTGGCAGGCGATGTAAAGGGCCGCAACCCCATTATCGTAGAAGACATGATCACCACGGGAGGCAGTATTCTGCAGGCAGTGGATGCGCTGCTGACACACGGTTCCAACCCCAACATTCACGTGGCAGCCACTCACGGCATACTTGCCCGCGATGCAGTGGAGCGATTGTGCAGCAGACCCGAAATAACTGAAATTGTTATCACCGACTCGCTGCCACTGCCAAAAGAAAAGCAGCACCCCAAAATCAAAACGCTTTCGGTTGCCTCTCTGTTTGCAGAGGCAATCAGCCGGGCAAATACAGACGAGTCGGTGTCTTCACTCTTCGACTGAAGGCAGCAACTCGTCTGCAAAGTAGGGACGCTGGTTGATGCGGTGGGCCAGAAAGCCAGCCCCAAACCCGTTGTCTATATTCACCACGCCAACGCCCGATGCACACGAATTGAGCATGGTGAGAAGCGCCGATATGCCGCCCAGACTGGCGCCATACCCCACACTGGTGGGTACCGATATAACAGGGCGCGCCACCAAACCGCCTACAACTGAGGCAAGCGCCCCCTCCATGCCTGCCACCACAATGAGCACATTGGCGGCAAACAGCTGCTCGCGCCGTGCAAGCAGCCGGTGCAGACCGGCTACCCCTACATCATACAGCCTTTCTACCGGGCTGCCCAGTTCTGATACGGTAACAAACGCCTCTTCTGCCACTGGCACATCGGCCGTGCCCGCAGAAACCACCAGCACCGTGCCAACAGGACTGCCAGGAGCGCCAGGGGCAGGTCGCACCGTTTCCTGCAGACCTGGCACCACCATTATTCTGGCAGCCTCATGGCACACTGTATCTGGAAAGCGCTGGCGCACTGCCTCCATCACCTCGTCTGAAGCACGAGTGGCAAGCACCCTTCCCGACCGTTCGCGCAGCCTTTCCAGAATGGCCAAAATATGAACAGTAGATTTGCCAGGGCAGTACACTACTTCCGGCGCACCGCCTCTCAGCGCCCGATGGTGATCCAGCTTGGCAAAACCCAGGTCTTCAAAGGGGAGGTCTCGCAGTGTATGCATTGCTGCATCTACTTCCACCTCGCCTCTGCTCACCTGTTCCAGCAGTATTCTAAGGCGTTCAGGGTCCATACAGCTTAAGGCATCCCCTTCCCCATCATGGCCCCGGCAGGAATGTCCAGTTTGGTAGCTCCCTTGGGGGGCACAAATTGAAACAGCGTATTGGCAATTGGCTTGTTCAAAATTTCGCTCACCACAGTCATTTCCACATTGATGGGGGTTGCGCCCTGCTTCATAGCTATCCTCAGCATCTTAATGTGGTAGTTGTCACGGTTGATGTAGTAGTAGTTGGTAACATCAATTTTTCCAGTTGGATGATACAGAATCACCCACACAGGGGTAGCGCCTATCTTGGAAGCCTTCAATAGTTTGTACTGACCTGGCTGAACGGTAGCAAAAGAGTTGATTGAACCGGTCATACCGGGCATCATACCCTGCCCCATTTTCTTTGCCTGTGCAGCAGAAGGAAAGTCAATCACAGTGTATTTGTTAAGCAAAGCAATGTAGTCGTAAATCTTTTTTCCGTTGCATACCACATGCTGGTTCATGGCCATAGCCATCGGCCCCTGTGCATCTTTGGCAGGATGCATGTTCATGAGAAACTGCTTTCCCTTCTGCTTCATCTGCATAATAGAGTCTACCTTCATAGCCATTACCTGCGTGTTTACACTCCATGTTGCCTGATAGGTATTGGCATTCTTATACACTTTGGCCATTTTGGTCATGATGGTTCGGGCGTTGGGAGCGGCCAGTACTGGCGCTGCCGCCAAAACAGTCAGCCCGGTGCATACGGCAATCATGTTTTTTCTGATCATTATTTCATCCTGTTTTTGATAGTATTCGGTCAGGGAGTATTCACTGCCTGTAAAAAAACGCATAAAGTGCCCGCTGAGTTTCATTTTTTCAGCATACCTGCAAACAGCCTGCTCTTCATACACTGCCTGAGTTTTTTTCATCTGTGTGCAGCATCGGTTTCACCAAACAGCCCGGCTGCAGGCTGCCATTCTGCACAAAACCCTCTGGCCTGTTTTTCAATGCCTCTATCAAACGCTCACGCCACATCAGGGCTTCTGGCAGATCAGACACATTGTGCAGCTCCTGCGGGTCTTTTTCAAGGTGAAACAGCTGTTCTTCGCCTGTACCAGACCACCATACATACTTCCAGCATCCATCGGTAAGCCATTGCACACTCTGACCAAACACAGTATGTTCGCCATGCAGGTATTCCCGCCATGCGGAGTGTTCATTATTCAGCAGCGGCAGTACGCTTCGGCCATCCAGCCCTTGCGGCACATCCACTCCGGCGGCATGCAGCAGGGTGGGCATTACATCTCTCAATTCCACCACTACATTGCTCTCTACCCTGTGCGAAGGTATTCCTGGCCCGCTCAGCAGCAGCGGGACGCGTGCCGACCCTTCGTAGGGAAGCGCCTTGCGAAACGCATTGTGGTCACCCAGCATTTCACCGTGGTCTGATACAAAACAGACAATGGTATTCTGCCGCAGGCCGTGTTCTGCCAGGGTTTCAAGAAACCGGTTGATAAGCAGGTCGATGTGGCTGATGTGGCCGTAGTACCCTGCTCTGGCGCGCTGCAGTGCGTGGGGCGAAAGTTCTGCCACGCTTGGGTCTGCACGCCAGTCATCGTTGTATTTTCCCAGTGTTTGCTTTGCCCAGCCGCCTGCCGGGGGAGGCGGCATGTTGAGCGAAAGATATTGTTCAAACGCCCATGCCGGAGGGTCGTAGGGTGGATGCGGGCGGTGAAAACCCAGGTAGAGGAAAAACGGCTTGCGGGTGTCCCTTCGCTTCAAAAACTGCTGTGCCTGCGACACCACCCAGGTGGAAGGATGCAGCTCTTCGCTCTTGTCCCACGGACGGGCTACCTGTGAATTGCAGTTCAAACCGTTGTCAAAGTAATCGGCATGCGGGTCGCCGGTTTTTTCGCGCAGCCAGGGAATGTAATCGTCTATCAGTTCTATATCGCGGGGCTTTTTACGTGCAAAGTGAAGGTAGCCGTCGTGCAGCAGCACGTTTTGAAACCCCATTTGCGAGCGCTCAGGATACACATGCAGCTTGCCTATCGCCTGTGTCTGATAGCCCGCCCGTGTGAACTCTGAAGCAATGGTTACAGGATAATTCCACTCCACGCCGTCCTGATACCCCACCCTGCCGGTAGAAGTTTGCGACAGGCCGGTATAGAGCGCTGCACGTGCCGGAATACAGGTAGGAGCTGCAGAGTAGGCACGGGTAAAACGCACACCCTCGGCAGCAAGCTGATCCAGATGAGGAGTCATTACCACGGCGTGGTTTTCACAGCCCAGTGCATCCCCGCGCCACTGATCTACGCAGATAAGCAGCACGTTTGGTTCCTTCATATTCCCTCCCTCTGCATACTGCCCTGCACAATGCAGACGCCTTCCTGTTGCAGAAGGCATCTGCATGCATCAGTCTGGGAGTATGTTCAGATTTTGCCTGCTGGCCGTTACTGCCAGTGCATTAGTCTGCCAAGATAGGCAGTTACTTCATTAGCCATGGTGCGCTGCCCGGCCAGGTCAGGATGACCTCCGCAGCCGCCGCCAAACTGCTGGCTAAAATAAAATTTATGCACTTTGCTGTCGCCCGCCGCATGGCATCGCTTTACCACTTCGGCCAGGTATTTTTGCAATACCGGGTTGAGGTGCGTATCGCCCATTGGGCTGGTAAGGCAGACTATTTGCGCATTCGGATAGTTCTGGCGCAGGGTATGTATGAAACGTACATACGCGCCTACAAATGCCTCTTCCGGCTGAATGCCGTCGTTTTGTCCCAGGCAGATAGTCACCACATCGGGCTGATACAGCCTTGTATTCCAGGGTGTGCCGCCCGGTCGTATCTGGTAGGTATCCCATATCTCTGGCAGCGTGTACTGCATGCTGCAGCAGCTGTGAATCAGCCCAATGCCCGAATAGGCGGTAACATGCCACTGTGCATGCAGATGCCTGGCCACAATGGGGCCGTAACTAAGCCAGGCGTTGTGCTGGTCGTACCACTGCCCCTTGCCACAGGCAATAGGCGATGTATCATCGCCAAACCCGCAGGTAATCGAGTCGCCAAAAAACTCTATTTTGCGTTTGGGCAGTGCTGGCCCTCGCAACAGTTTCTGGCAGCGCACGCCCTCCAGCTGCAGCCAGCCAATGCTTGCCTCGGTATCTTTACAAATACTTGCCTCATGCACCGTATCTGGCAGCCCCCTGCCCAGGCAGATGTTGTTTCGTGCTTCTGTGAGATGTATTCTTTGCGGCTTGCTGTTGTCTATCTGCACCTCAATCCACTGATGATTGTTGCCATACTTCACCTGATCATCAATCACAGCATAACAGGATGTGCCCTTGAAGGCAAATTTCACTGTTGTGCCCGGCGCCCAAAAGCGCGGCAGAAGCGGGTTTGAGAAATCTACCCTGCCCATATAACGAATGGCTCCGCTGTCGGCTGGATAAAAATGGCCTTCTGCCTGCAAACTTGCACCAGATGACCGCAAAAGCAGCGGCACTGCAGCGCCTGCAATCAAGGCGGCATACAGCCCCATGCTTAACCATTTTCTGCGCATAACGTTTCACGCTCCTCTCACAAAGATGTGTTGGTAAAATTTTTTCGGGAAGAATACTGAAAAAAGAGTGGCCCGTCAGCTGCCTGTGCAGCAGAGATTTCGCTTACCAATGCCTGTGTATGATGAAAAAACACTGCCGCCCTTATTGCCCTGCCAGTTCCCATCCCTCGCTCAAACAAGGGGAGAATAGACACTATTTGTACAAAGGCATGTATATTTCCTTCCTTGTGCTGGCGAGTGTACAGCTGTTTCACCCCATGCTGAGAAGGAATTTTTGCTGCAATCAGCCAATAAAAACAAAAGTCATTTTGTTTGGGGAGGTGTGTGCTGGCACAAATTCATATAGAACCCATGCGTCCTTCAGAATGGGATGCAGTAGCAGAATTGATACGCATATCCACTAACCACTGGTATGAAACACACGGACATGGCACCATTTTTACAGGCCCTGCTGAGGCAACCCGCCTTTTTTGCGAGGTGTACGAAGCCCTCGACCCAGGATGCTGCCTCACAGCCCGCAACAGTTCCACCGGCGAGCTGGCAGGCTCCTGTTTTTACCATCCGCGCCCTACTCACTACTCGCTGGGAATTATGAACGTGCATCCCAACAGCGCCGGTCAGGGGGTAGCTCGCAGGCTTCTGCAGGAGATACTCAGCCGGGCAGAAGAAGAACGCAAAACTGTGAGGCTCGTTTCAAGCGCAATGAACCTAGACTCGTTCTCGCTCTACACACGTGCAGGCTTTACCCCTCACACTACCTTTCACGACATGGTGCTGCCTGTGCCTGCAGAAGGGCTGCACAGTTCAGCAGGCTCTTCACTCACCATTCGAGAGGGTACGCTGCAAGATGCAGAGCGTATTGCGCAGCTGGAACAGGAACTGGTTTTTATTCATAGGCCGGGTGACTACCGCTTCTTTCTGCAGAACCAGGGCGGCATGTGGCACACATCCATTGCAGAAAACAGCCAGGGGAAACTGCAGGGTTTTCTGGTTTCAATAGTTCATCCAGGCTGCGCCATGCTTGGGCCGGGTGTAATGCGTACGCCTGAGGCAGCAGAGGCCCTTATCTGTGCAGAACTGAATTTTCGCCATCCGCACCAGCCTGTTTTTCTGGTTCCTGCGCACTGTTTGCTGCTGGTGAAGGCAATGTACCGCCTGGGCGCACGCAACTGCGAACTCCACTTTGCCCAGGCATATGGCAATGTGCGAGCGCCGGCAGGAATTGTAATGCCTACATTCATGCCCGAAACCGGCTAGAAGCACTGTGCCGCCCAGACCGCCAGAGGGTGCTGCCCCGGCGGCACATGTTGTTTCACCGCATGGCTGTCTGCTGTATCTTGCGCGGAGGCGCCAGGGTCACGGGCATTGTCGCTGCAATCACAGGGGTTCCATGGTCCCATACTTCCACCACTGCAATGTAAGGCGGCCAGGTTTTGTTTCGTTTCACAAATGGAGTGCGGTTTCCGCCATCCGGGCGCACCAGTATGTTTACTTCATTCTGGTTTGGAGCAACGTTCTGCGCATCCGCCACCCATCCATTTGGCAGACCTACCAAACGCACCACCAGGTTATCTGAGTAACCAGGGGTGCGGTAGATATGCACAGGCACCTGCACCCCGCCATGCTGACGAATGGCCAGCGGCCCATGCATTGTAACTGAAGCTGCAAAGGATGCTGCAGTGGAAACCTCCAGTACGGCAGTGGGGCGAGTGTGGTAGTACATGCTGAAAATCATTTTGTAAGGCTGCTGGGGTATGCAGCGCACCGTAACTGTTTGACCATGGCCATTGGAGGCGGCGGCATGAATCTGGAACGGGGTGATTACAGCCGGTGCGCTGCCAGAGGCGGTAAGTATCAGATATGCCCTGTACTGGTCTGGAGCAATTTGCAGCGGTGCTGCATGTACATGAGCCGGCAGACCAGAGGCGGTAATCGTAATTGGCCCGGCAATTCCCTGCCTTCGCATTACCCTCAGTTCTACCGCCGTACTACCGCCAGCTTGCAGCAAAGCCGTGTCTGGCCGCTGCATAACCTTCAGCAGAGGCGAATTTGGCTGCACGTTTACACAGTACACGCGCCGGGCATCGGCCTGCGGTGCAGTTACCCTCAGCGTATAGGTTTGATTACCGGGCAGATAGGCATCAAACCGCTCACCGTCATGCTGCCGGTTCACTACCTTGCCCTGTGCATTCAGCAGTTCCATATCTACTTCCCCGCTGCCACCTAGAGAGGAAGCGTACAAGCGAAACTCATATCCGCCCGGCCCCCGCATGGAAAAGTTGTCGGTTTGGCCCGGCCGCACAATGCGCCCGGTCAGCACTACCGGCCCATGCAGTATGCCTGCCGAGGCGGTATCGCTGACTACCTGCGAACGGGTAACGTAAAACGACTGCGGCCCCCAGGGGGTGGCAACCTGTGTAAAACCGCTTTCACTGGGAGTTTGTACAATGCATGCAGGGGTCTGACCTCCTGTGTCCTGCCCTATCAGCTGTACCTGCACCTTTTGATTCACCCTGCCTGCAGGAGGATAAACCAGGGTGTTGTAGGGCAGTGCTCCCATGGTAAGTCGGTAAACACTGGCGGGGTTGCTGTGCCCCAGCAAATCGCGCACTTCCAGAATATACACACCGGTTTTGGGGCAGGTCCAGTCTAGCAGCGGGTCAAGTTCATAGTAGCCGCTGTTTTCTGCAATCTTGTTGCCATTGGGGTCGTATAGCCTGAGTTGAGGATTGAAAAATAGCTGGGTGTCTCTGTTGTAGCGAAATGCTTTCAGGTCGAACACGTATCGTTTGCCTTGTGCGGCCTGGAAGTTGAATCGATCCAGTTCGGAGTTTTGTGCAATACATCCGTTTACAACGCAAGGCAGATCAACATGCTGGGAAAGCAGCTTTGGCCCGGAGGGGATAGCCGTCACTTCGGGCAGACTGCCCACTTCAAAGGGGGCAGCAGAAGACACCCCGTGCGGTGTAACCACACGCAGCAGATAAATTCCGGGAACAGTTTGAGGGGCAATATGAATATGCACTACTACTTTGGTGGCGCGGGCAGCGCTCTGCAGGTACTGTATAATCTGATCAGCCTGCTGAGGTGATATAGGGGCCTGATGCATGGTGATCATGCGATGTACGGTATCTGCCCACTGCTGGGGAGAAAGATCGCGGTTCGCTGGCGAACGCAGTTCGTGGCAGGTACCGCAGCTCGATTTCCACACTGGCTCAAACCGCGTGTCTACGTGGCTCTGATCATCGCGCACTGTCCCCGTAATTCCGGGCTGATACACCAACAGTTTGTGCGCCCCTGTTAGATTGCTGCCGCGCATCTGCACATCTACCGTAGTGCCTGCCTTTGCCCCTGCCGGAGAAAAGGTTTGTATGGTAGGCAGATTCAGTATTTCCTGTGCCATCGCACTGCCAGGCAGCACAACCGCCAGGCAGAAAGCTAATCGAAGCAGCGCCTTGTTCTTCATCTGCCATTCCTCTTCACATATTTCTTTTTGATGTATTTCTTTTTGATGTACTTTTTGACTGGGTGATGCACAGGCTTTTTCGCAGCATGAGGCGGCGCAGGCAGCGGCGGCGGAGCCAGAATGTGTGTCACATTTCCGGTTGACGTATCCCACACATACAAATAGCCGTCTCTGCCGCCTCCATAGGCGGTTTTGCCGTGCATGCTCAGCGCAACCGCATAAAACATGGTTTTACCTACTGTCCATGTTTTCATTCGGTTTCCATTGCCTGCATTCCAAAGCGCTTCTGTGCCATCCATCCCGCAGGTAATCATGGTTTGCCTGTCTCCAGACAGAGCAAGACTGTTTACCCCGTTTTTATGCGCCAGAAAAGACCTGAAGTTGT
>DAIDHN010000042.1 GCA_027459665.1 Chthonomonadaceae bacterium
AATGGCGGCTCGCTGCAGAATGAGTTGTACGAGGGCAGCAGCGCCGGCAGCCCCCTGCTGGAGGACGGGAGTGCGACGTACACCCCTGGCTTGAGCGAGGAGCGGGGCGGTGTGAGCTATGTGTACCACCCCGGCGCCCTGGGCAGCACGCGGGGGATAACGGCGGCGGGTGCAGCCACCGATGCAGTGGAGTACGACGCGTTTGGCAACACGCTCACTCGCACAGGCAGCACGCCCACGCCCGTGCTGTTTGCAGGCGGCAGCGGGTACCGTTAGGGCAGCGATGGGCTGATGCTGCTGGGTCACCGGTACTACGATGCGAACATAGGGCGGTTTCTGAGCAGCGACCCGGCACAGGCGGGAACCAACTGGTACAGCTACTGCGACAACAACCCGCTGACAAGGCTCGACCCGACTGGGCTTTTATACGCGAGTACAGGCGGATCATGTTATGTCCGCAGTGCACACAGGGTCGTGTTGCTGCAACAAGGCATCAGGGCGACGAAGTGCGATCGAATCGGCGTATTTCACGCAGGTTGCCCAGCGCTTGCTGGTAGCGGCGTATTTGCCTGCGGCACAGGTCAAAATATTCAAAGCCCCAGCCGCCGGTGCCGCGCCGCCCAAAGCCGCGGTGCAGGGTTGGCTCTATGTCGTTGCTCATATTTTGAGACCACTGGTCGGGTGGTTCAAACTCATTCCACTGGCAGATAAAGAGAAAATGCGGTTTGTACCTGAGAGCCTTGCGCCACTGCATGCGAAAGGTAACGCCATAATCCTTTCCGCCGGCATCTGTAGTTTCGTAGTTGCCGGTTGCAGGGTCTGAAATGTTGCCGGGGTAGCCGAACACAGTGGTAAGAGCTTCTACCCTGCCGTGAAAGTAGGTAGGCTGCGGTACGCGGTCGTACCACGACCAGTACCCGTACTTTGCAACATGCGTGCTTTCAAGCCAGGCGTTTACATAGCGTATGGTAAACCGCGAATCCGTCCAAGAGGGTGGTTTTCGCGTAGTTGGGCCGCCCATATACACATCTAGCAGGGGCTTGCCCAGGTAGGTAAGAAACAGTTTACGGTAGCGCGGGTTTTGCAGGTAGTGTTTGTAAATGTAGTTGATCTCTTTCATGAAGTTCGGCGTGCCCCATCGATTGTTGTCGGGGCCGACCAGCAGCACAATAGCCGGGTGCTGTTTCATGGTGAGATACAGATTGCAAAGCAGATTGGTAGAATCGCGCATTTCGCGTGCAACCGGAGTAGCCCAGGGGCCGTTGAGGTTGTTGCTCCAGTCGAGCTGAACAAAATTGATGCCCAACTGGTTCATCCAGAGAGTCTGCTGCCGCAGCACCCTTGTGTCGAGAGAGGAGTATTCTCCTAGCAGAGGAGTGGCTTCCTGGTGCCCCCATTTCGCATATCCCGGGCCGAACCAGGTTTCCAGGTCCATGCCTACAAGGTGGTTTGGGTCGGTGATGATGTGAAAAACGCGCGGTTTCACCTGAATGGCAGCAGGCGCTGAGACAAGTTTTCCCGCCTGCATCTGAATGCTGTGCATGCCTGTGAGAGGCATGGGCAGTACAAAGCGCACAAGACCGTAGGCATTGGTTGTTACCGGCGCGCACCAGGGCCTGCCATCCATCAGCGGCTGCAGAGTTACGTCTGAAAGACGTTTGCCAGCCTGGTCCTGCGTAACTGCAAGAAAGGCGGCAAGCCCGCCCTCCTGCGCAGTGGTATTTACTGCCGTGAGTGCGATGGAAGCCGGGGCAGGAGCAGCATGGCAAACTACGGGCAGCGCCAAAAACAGCAGAAGTGGCAGCAAACGTTTCATACTTCCTCATTTCTCCTGGGTAATTTATCAGGGGCAGAGATGCTGGTCAACGTGCATATGCAGTGTGCAGATGCACCGGATATATTGCTTAGCCGGGCTTGCAAATCCTTCTCTCTTTCAAACTCTGCCGCATTGGCCAGCCCCGTAAATAAAAACAGGTGCAAAGTAAGGCAGGAACACGGTGCAAGCGAGGGGAATAACCTTTATGCAGGTTTTTCAACCTCAATCTATCCGAAAGGAAATCTTCCAGAATGGCAAAGAAAGTACGTATCGGTGTAATAGGCGCCGGAGGCATTGCCAATGGGGCACACCTTCCTGGCTACTCCAAAATTCCTGATATTTGTGAGGTAGTGGCATTGTGCGACATAGACCCGGCCGCACTTAAAAACACCTCGGAAAAATATCCCGATATAAAGCATCTTTTCGATGATCATCGAAAAATGCTGGAAATGCCGGAAATAGATGCAGTCTCGGTCTGCACACCTAACTATGCGCATTTCGAGACCACTGTCAACTCGCTCAAGGCAGGCAAGCATGTGCTGTGCGAAAAGCCTATAGCCATGAATGCAGTAGAGGCTGCAGAAATGGTAAGCGTGGCGCGCAAAAACGGCAAGATACTGCAAATAGGCTACAACAGCCGCTTTCAGCCCTCTAACCAGGCTCTGAAACGCTTTATAGAGGCAGGCGAACTGGGAGACATCTATTATGCCAGGGCGCAGGCGCTGCGCGTACGCGGCATTCCCGGCTGGGGCGTATTTATAGACAAGGAGAAGCAGGGAGGCGGCCCTCTGATAGACATTGGCGTGCATATACTAGACCTCACCCTCTGGATGATGGGGCACCCGAAACCTGTGGCTGCCAGCGGCATTACCTACCAGAAATTTGGCAAGCGGCCCGATGTAGTGGGCTTTATGGGCCAGTGGGATCATACCAAATTCACTGTAGAAGACTTTGCCTCTGCGCTCATACGCTTCGAAAACGGGGCCACTATTGTGCTGGAAGCAAGCTTTGTGGCCAATCTGCGGCAGGAAGCGCACAACCTTACTCTGCTTGGTACCGAAGGCGGGGCGGAAACCAACCCCTTCAGCATCACCCAGGAAAGGCACAAGAGCGTGTTTACCTATGAACCCAAAATACCTGGCGGAAACAACATCAACACGCACCACGCTGAAATGAAGGCATTTGCAGAGTGTGTGCGCGATGGCAAAGAACCGCTGGTAACTGGCGAACACGGCCTGATGGTCGCCCGCATCATGGATGCTATCTATCGCTCTTCTGAAGAAGGATGCGAAGTAAAAATCGCCTGAGCCAAGCCTGAAACCTGCGGGCGCGTACTTTGCGTATAGAAGAGCGAACGCGCCCGCATACTGTGTATTCAAACCGCTTGCTTTATTCAACCAGAAAGGGTCTTTTTTTGTCTGAAAGCGCCAACAGCGGCTCATTATTGCCTGAAAACGACAACACCACTCCATCGAATTCTCCAGCAGAGCCAAAAGAAAAAACCACTCGCCTGCTGCCTTCAGAAAAGCGTATGCTCTACGCCATAGTGCTGGTTTCTGGAATGGGAGAACTGGCGTACAACATGGTGAACACGTCGGCGCTGCCGGTATTTGTAAAAGATATTCATCTCTCTACTGTGTGGATATCTTATCTGGTAGCAGCTTTTCTGCTGGCAGAAGGCATTCTTAAATCGCCCATGGGTCTGCTGAGCGATCACACAGGGCGCAAACCCATCATTCTGCTTGCACCATGCATTTCAATGTTCACTGCGCTTGCCACCGTGCATCTTCACAACCCAATTTTACTGCTGATTTTGAGGCTGCTGGATGGCGTGGCCGCGGCAGCACTCTGGCCGGCAACTTTCAGTCTGATTGCCGATCGTATTCCTGAAGAACGGCGTGCGGTTGGCATGAGCTACTTCAACATGGCATATCTGGTAGGAGTGGCGCTTGGGCCTGCCATCAGCGGCCACCTGGACGACCAGTTTCATACTCCCCGCGCAACCTTTTATGCGGCAGCTGTTCTGTTTGCTATTATGCTGGCCGTAGCCGTGTTTCTGCTGCCAGGCGGCAGAGCCGTGCACCATGAGGATGGCGAGGCGGTGAACCTGAAAACATTTTGGTCTATGCTGAATGCAATGCCGCTGCTGCTGGGAACAGTGTTTCTGCTGTTTGGAGGTATAGGCCTGATCATTCCTTACGTCAAGCTTTTCTCAATGGAACGGTACGGGCTGAGTGAAAGCAGCTTTGGCAATATGCTGATTGCGCCGGCCCTGCTAATAGCAGCGCTCTCTGCACCGCTGGGAGGCATGGGCGACAGAATAGGCCGGCCGCTGGCTGTTCGAGTGGGACTGGCTATCTGCACTGCGGCATTTTGGGCGCTGATTCTGTTTACCTCCCGCTGGACGCTGCTGATTATGGGCACATTGATAGGCGTGGGGTTTGTAACCGCTTTTCCATCATTCATTGCAATTGTCACCATGCACTGCCCCTCACGGCTTAGGGGCAGTGCGGTGGGGGCAATCGGCACTGCACAGGGCGTTGGCGCACTGCTGGGGGTGGTAGCAGGAGGAAAGCTGTGGGAAATGCGTTCCTTTGCCCTGGGGCCGTTTATGGTGGTCAAACATGAACTGCCTTTTGTAGGCTGTGCCGTGCTGGTAACGCTGGCCCTTGCAGCCCTGCTGCCCAGGCAAAGCATGAAGCTTTCTGCCTAGCTTCGGCTTAAGAAAGCAGCTTTCTTACCTTTTCCAGGTCAGACAGGGTATCCACTCCGATCGAGGGCTTTTCCACCTCTGCCATGCGTATGCGGTACCCATGTTCCAGGGCGCGCAGCTGCTCCAGGCTTTCGCTCAGTTCCAGCGGGGTAGGCGGAAGCGCCGCAAACGTTTGCAAAAACCCTGCCCGGTAAGCGTACAAACCCAGGTGCAGGCGGGGCAGCAAATGCCCTTCAAGGCGGGGGTGAGGAATGCGTGAGCGGGAGAAATAAAGAGCATCTCCATTTTGGGCGCATACCACCTTCACTGCAGCAGGGTCTTCGTAGCTTTCGGGCGGGCAGGGGCAGTGTACGCTGCTCATCACTACGCTGCTTTCTTTCAGAAGCGGCTGTATAACAGCGCTGATGGCGGCAGGGTCGAGCATTGGCTCATCGCCCTGCATATTCACCACAATGTCATCCTGCTGCAGCCCCAGCAGCCTCGCTGCCTCGGCCAGACGGTCTGAACCGGTACGGCAGTCGTGACTGGTGAGTACGGTTTTGCCTCCAAATTGTTCTACAGCCTCTGCAATCTCTGCATCCGGGGTGGTTACGTACACTGCCGTCAGCCCTTCAGCCTGCACAGCCCGGTTCCATACATGCCAAACCATGGGGCGGCCGGCAATCTCCAGCAGAGGCTTGCGCGGCAGGCGGGTGGCCGCCAGCCTCACGGGTATCAAACCTGCAATCTGCATAATACTCCTCTTTATGGCGCAGCGGAAACGCTGCCCGGTGCGCCGCAGCTGCTGAAATTGTACTTGTTTAGCAGTGTTTTTTTTATTTTCAGGCGGTGCAGGTTCCAAAAACTGCCCCGGGTAAACAATCTCCTCAGCAGCGGCGGCAGGGTATCATTGTGTGATGAAAAGCGAAGAAAGAAAGTTAGGGTAACCAGAATGCGTGTTCTTATCACCGGTGCAGGGGGATTTGTGGGGCAGCATCTTATTGCACTGCTGAGAGAAGTGGAACCGGAGAGCGAACTGCTTGCTCTGGAGAACAGCAGCGGGCAAAATCGCAGCTATCCCGAAGGCGTACGGAGAGTCGCCTGCGACATCCGCAGCAGAGCGGCAGTGCAGGAACTGATTGCTCGCGAAAAGCCTGAGCAAATTTATCATCTGGCAGCTATTTCTGCCGGAGGAGCGGCAAACCGGGAAGAGGTGTTTGCTGTGAATGTGGAAGGCACGCGCTGCCTGCTGGATGCCGCAGCATCTCTGCAGCCCTACCCGCGGGTGCTGCTTGCCTCTTCGGGATATGTGTACGGCAACACCAGCCCCCACCGCCCTGCACGTGAAGAAGACCCCATTGGGCCGCTGTGGCGTTTTGGGGCATACACCGACAGCAAAATTGAAATGGAAAGCGTGGCGCGAGGGTACCGTGCCCTAGCTATTGTTGCGCGCCCATTTTTGCACATTGGCCCCGGGCAGGCGCCTTCTTTTGCGCTTTCCAGTTTTGCACAGCAAACCGCCCGCATAGAAAAAAAACGGATGCCGCCCGTACTCAAAACGGGCAATACGCAAACACTGCTCGACCTGCTCGATGTGCGTGATGTGGTAGAGGCATACCGGCTTTTGATGTGGCGGGCAGAGACAGGGGAGACGTACAACATTGCAACGGGCAGGGCAACAATGCTGTACGATGCGCTGCAGATGCTGCTTGCGCTCAGCCCAGACAAAATTGAGGTGCAAAACGACCCTGAACGCATGCGGCCTGCAGCTATTGTATGTGCTGTCGGAGACCCGTCGCGCATGGCTAGTACAACAGGCTGGCAGCCGCGCATTGCTCTGCAGCAGACACTCGCCGACCTGCTGCAGTACTGGCGCGCCAGGGAGGAAGAAGATGCAGAAAAATAGTGAACTGCAGTTTGCAGTTGAGACCATGCAGATGGAGGCAGATGCAATTGCACGCGCTGCCGGCCGTTTGGGTGAGGGTTTTGAAAAGGCGCTGGGTATTCTGGCAGCGTGCAGCGGCAAAATAGTTGTGAGCGGGGTGGGCAAATCGGGCATAGCGGCACGCAAGCTGGCCGCAACCCTTGCCTCCACAGGCTCTCCTGCCTTCTTTCTGCACCCTGTAGAGGCGCTGCATGGCGACCTGGGAGCGGTGACCGGAGACGATGTGGCAATTGCGCTTTCTCAAAGCGGGGAAAGCGCCGAACTGAATGCGCTGCTGCCCGCGCTGCGCGCCCGCAAAACTCCGATTGTAGCGCTCACGGGCAATGCAGAGTCTGTGCTGGCGCGCCTGGCAGACATTACACTGGATACTTCGGTGGAGCGTGAGGCATGCCCGCTCAACCTGGCACCCACTGCCAGTGTGCTTGTGGCGCTTGCGGTAGGCGACGCACTGGCCATGTGCTTGCAAAAACGCCGCGGCCTCAGCGCAGAAGAGTATGCGCTGAATCATCCTGGCGGCAGGCTGGGCAGGCGTCTTACGCTCTGCGTACGCGATGTTATGCCTGTACATGGTGAAAATGTGCCCTCTGTTGCCCCCGCTGCTACATTTGAAACAGTGGTATGCAGCCTTTCGGCGGGGCATATGGGGGCGGTGTGCGTGTGCGGCGAAACACGTGAAATGCTGGGAATTATTACTGAAGGCGATGTACACAAAGCTCTGCTGAACGGGATGAAAAACGGATTTGATTTTACAGCAGCAGATATAATGAATGCCCATCCGCAGGTAACTCTTGCGCCCGGGCAGCTGGCGTACGAGGCGCTGCAAATAATGACGCAAAGGCTCCGCCCGGTGTCTGTAGCTCCCGTGCTGCAGCACGGGCTGTGTGTAGGCATGCTGCGTGTGAACGATCTGGTGCAGGCAGGATTGTAGCCGACAGGGGGAGATACGAAAAGGTTGCCTCAATATATCTATATGACTGTGCCGCAGGCGCTGTGGCAGCAGGCAGTGAACATTGGGCTTTATCAGCCGCTTTCACTGAATGAGGAGGGTTTTCTGCACGCGGCGGCGGCAGGGCAGTTTATGAAATGCGCCTGCCAGTTTTATGCCGGGCGCACCGATGCGCTTGCACTGCGCATAAACATTAGTCTGCTCACAGCGCCGCTGCGCTTTGAACCGGGCAAAAGCGGTACGCTTTACCCCCACATTTACGGCGCGCTCAATGTTGGCGCAGTAGATGCTGTAGAACTGCTGCAGCCAGACAGCATGGGCGGGTTTGAGCCGTGCAGCATTGTAAAGGAGAATTCAGGGCTATGACCGATACCAACTGGAACGAGATGAATGCAAAGCTGCTTTACCATTTTATTCTGGCTATAGCATCCATGCTGAGCCGCTTTCCGTCAGACCGATGGGAATGGCAGGTTACTCCCTCTGCGCCTTCTGCGCGCATGCTGGGAGAACATTGCTACAGCTGGCTGGTATGCGACCGGCAGCATATTGCAGAGCCTGATGCACAAAAGCATGCAGACATACCGCTTCCATTGCATCAGCAGGAATTGTGCAGTCTGCTGCAGGCAGAAGCGCAAACCTGGCGCACCCTGATAGAAAACCTGTCGCCTGAAGAGCTGGTGCAGCCGCGCCTGCAGTTTGGGGGCGGCTCTATGACAGTGATGGGGTTTACAGGGCATATTTTGCAAAACACCATTTACAAGTGCGGTCAGATTTCCACTCTCTATTTCGCGCTGGGGCTGGATGGGGAAGAAACGTATGCCGCCCCAATGCCCAACCCTATCTATGCGCATATGCGTGCTGGCACTCTGGATGAACTGCAGTAGCCATTTGCCGCAGGTACATCTGCACGTGTGCACTGCCGTTTAGCATTCGAACTCAAACTGAAAGCCGTTGTCTGGCAGCGGCTGGTTTTCCATCTCTCCCTGCAGAATGCGCAGCGCCTTGCGTCCCCAGGTTTCCTGCGGATACTCATGGTTCAGCGCCTGCATCTCCCACATCGTTTTGCAGCCTGGCAAGCCGATAGCGGTATTCTAGCGCCGTGGTGCCTGCCTGCAAAGCCTGCATCTGTTCTTTGGCAGCCGCGCTGTTTCCACAGCGTGCGGTGCATGCTGCCTGCAGTATCTTCCATCTACGGCGCTGAGGAGCCTCCATGGGCAGTTTTTCCATGGCGTTCAGTTCTGCTTCCGCCTCGGCAGTTTTGCCTGCATCCAGCAGCGTTGCTGCCAAATCAATATGCAGCCCTGCCTCGGCGGCAATGAGCGCCTTTGCTTTCAGCGAGAGCAGCCAGCGCAAACGCACCTCGGCATCATCATACCACCCTCTGTGCCTGGCCATGTCTGCCAGCAGCAGACACACCCCTACCAGGGCGGGCTGGTTTTGCGCCTGCAGCATAGTTTCCATTTTTTCAAGCGCCTGCGAATATTCTTCCTGTAAAATATGCGCCTTTGCACCTATCTGCAGGCAAAGTGCATCTCGTGCAGGCGTGCCGGGCAGGCTTACTGTCTGCTCAAGGTACTCAAGTGCCTTTCGGCCCTGCTGTTCTGCCAGTGCTGCTTCTGCGAGCCGTATTAGCATTACCTGCCGGTTTTCGGGCGGCAGATTGTATGAGAGCGCTCTGCCTGTTTCGCGAAGCAGTGCCGGGTATTCCTGCTGGCGTGCGTAATACTCAGACTTCATTTCTGAAATCAGCCAGGGCAGGGTGAACAGGCAGAGAGCGGCGAGGGCGGCGGGCAGCAGAACAAGAGTGAAACTGCCTGCGGCAAATGCAGCTGCCAGCCCAGCGGCAGCGCTCCAGAGCAGCGTCCGGCCTGTATATTCCTGGTAGCTGGCAGGCGCCTGCAAACGGTCGCGGTACACTGCGCTCCACCCGCCGTAGATCAGGGCGGCGGCGCTCATGGCAAACAGCGCATACAGCTGCAAAAACAGCGTGCCTCTGCTTATCACTGCAGCTTCAAAATGCAGGCCAGCGTAAAACAGACCGATGAGGAAAAAGGCAGTCGGAAACAGAAACGGTTTGATAGAGAGCATTTTCACTCTTGCTGCCCGGCAGAGCAGCAGAGAGGCTGCCAGCCAGAGAAGGCTGTAAAAAGCGAGCATCGCCACAGCAAGGGCTATTCGAAATATTCGTCTGCTCTTCTGCTGCGCCAGGGTAAGCGTCTGGGGCGCACTTTGTACGGTATGCACTGCGGCATGCCTGGCTGTGGCCCTGCTAAACGGTACGTTGTTTGAGCGGGTAGCCTGAAAACCTGCCGAAAGGCCCAGGCACATCACCAGGTACAAAACAGCCATGCGTATGCGTACAGAAGGCAGTGCAAGCAGGTAGCGGTTCTGGTTGTGCGCCCCCAGGCGCATGGCAAACCCAATCAGCACTACTGCCCAGAGAATGGGGGTAGACATCTTGATGGCGGCCAGCAGCAGCAGCGCCAGCAGCGTGTTCCATATCCCTGGCGAGAACACTGTGCTGATGTGCGAGCCATCCAGCGGAGGAAACGGAACAAGGTTGAACAGGTTGATGAGAAAGCCAAAGTTTGCTATGCCCATCCAGAAAGCGCTGTGAGTAGCCAGCGCAATCACAAAGCAGACACATGCAGCAAGCCCGCCGGCTGCTGGCCCGCCTGCACCGCTTTCAGATTGTATAGTAGGGTTATCTGGAAAGTTTTTAAGAAAAATTACTGCTCCCATCAGCGGCAGAAACACGGGGGCAGAGGTTTTTAGGCCCTTTGCCTTGTTCACTGCCACATGCCCCATTTCATGAATAAAAATGGAAAGCACTATGCCCAGCCCAAACTTCCAGCCAAAAAAATGCGCGTACGCTTCATATGAGATAAGCATGGTAGAGAGCGTAAGCAGCAGAGGGCCGGCCTTGAGAAATATCAGCACAGCCTTGAGCTTGGCAAGCAGCAAAAGCAGGGAGCCTATAACTCCCCCCCGCTTTGCCTTGGCAGCGGTGGAGACAGGCGTGCTGCCCTGCCGCTGCACAGGAGGCGGCACAGCAGGAAACAGCGCGCCGCAGTATGCGCAGCGCAGACCCTGAGGCAGGTTGCTGCGGCCGCAGTGAGGGCACATCTGCATAAATCTTTTGGCGGCAGGCATTTAGGGAGTTCTCATCGAACGTATGCCAATAAGGCGGCCAACTAGCCGGCCGGTGAAATACCAGAAAATAACGTTGATAAACTCTGTGCTCGATCTGGTAATCAGGTATTCGCCCAGCATAAGCAGCATACCCCCGGCAACACCCGCTATCATGCCGGTGCTGCGGTTGCCCCGTATGGCAAACACAATAGAGCCTGCAATGCTTCCCACCACCGTGCAGGCCGCAAAATAGAGCAGGGACATAAAAATAAGCTCACCAGATTTAGAGCTGGAGGCATTGTATACCATCATCCAGACAATGTTCCAGAGCGTCCACCACTGTGAATACGCGGCTCCCCATGCCAGCCCAAGCAACGCTCTTTTACCCGATGAATAGGGCTGCACTGCGGCAGGCTGATAGGCCATTCCGGGTATCGGTTTCTGCATGCCTGGCTGTCTGGAGGCGCCGGCTTGATACGATGGAGGCGATGGGGCAGCAGGGCCTGCAGGGGAAGAAGCCAGGTGCTGCAGCATAGCCTGCGCTTTTTCATGCGCGGGGTCAAGCTGCAGGGTCTCTTCTGCTGCAGCACGCGCCTCGGCTCGGTTTCCGGCCTGAAACTGGGCTACTGCCAGATTGAAGCGAACCTGAGGGTCTTCCGGCAGCAGGGTCACCCCGCTGCGAAGTTCAGAGATACCCTGCTCTCTGCTGCCGGCCATGCAGAGCGCAAGGCCGTAAAGCGAACGGGCACTGCCATCTTCAGGGTGTTCTGCAACGTAGGGCCATATTGTATTTACTGCGCCTGCAGCGTCACTCGCCTTCAGTTTTGAACGCACTTCAGCAAACAGGGATTCGGCTTGTTCCTCCACTGCACCTGTCTCCTTTATTTCATGTAAAATCCTGCATCAGGCGTACTGATTTCAGTTAGTTTGAGAACCATGCTTGGCTTTATCAGCTCACCTCTCACAAGCAAATGACTCTTGCTTTAAACGACAATCTTTTGAGAAGATGAGAACGAATCATTATCAGATTACCATTGATGTGGCCATAATTCACTGCCTGTTTGAAAAATATGGCATTCTGCTGCGTTTTTAGCAAACAGCAGAAGGCGGCAAAAGCCGGAAAGGCTGTTATGTTGTTATACTGAACAAGGAGGGAAGAGATGGACAAGCAATGCGGCGAAGCGCTGTGCAGGCTGATTGTGCTGGATAGTACGCTGATTCACGATGCGCCGCGCCTGGATGATTTGCTAAGCGATTTTTGTACCGGCCAGCACGTGCTTGAGCGCAATCTGCTGATACAGTGTATAAATTTAGGCATTGTAGATCGGCTTGCAGCACTACACAGCAGGCAGCCCCAGGCGGCTGCCATAAACCAGTGTGTGCGTATTCTTGCAGATCAGTATGGCATGGCGCAGGAGAATGCAGAATGGGCCGTGGAGCAATGGTCTGCTGCACTGCAGCTGGACGGCGGCAAGAAGGATTCGCAGTGGCAGACCCATTTAGAAATAGCCCGCCTCTCTGCTATGAGGCGCAATATGAAAAACGCCTCTGCCAAGGATGAGAAAGCAGATACATATCGCAGCGCTGCCGAGCAGGGTGATGCAGAGGCGCAGTACAATTTGGGCATGCTGTACCACTACGGTACCGATGTTGAGCAGAGCGACGCACTGGCAGTTGAATGGCTGAGCAAGTCTGCCGAACAGGGACATTCTCAGGCAGAACATAGCATGGCGGTAATGTACAAGCTGGGGCGCGGGGTGCCGCAGAGTGATGCACTTGCATTTGAGTGGTGGCGCAGGGCGGCAGAACATGGGCTTGCAGATGCACAGTACAATACAGCAATGATGTACCGTGACGGCATTGGCGTTGCCCGGAACAACGCACTGGCAGCTGAGTGGTGGCACAAGGCGGCAGAGCAGGGGAGTGTGCTTGCACAGTTCAACCTTGGCGGTAATGTACAGCGGCTGGCGGGATGTGCCTAAGGATAATGCACTGGCAGTTGTATGGTGGCGCAGGGCTGCAGAGCAGGGGGAAACAACCGCGCAGGAAATTCTTGGCACCATGTAAATGCAGGTGCATGTATGCTGAGGCCGCAAGGTATTATGGTGTACAATTTGCCAGAAAGGATGCAGCAGTTTGACACAGCCGGCAAGAGCGCTCTTTTTAGACAGGGACGGGGTGATTACCGTGGAAGGCGGACGCTATGTGACTTCGCCTGACGATCTCTGCTTTTTGCCCGGTGCGCTGGAGGCGCTTGCCCTGTTGAAACAGCATGCAGTTCGGGTAATGGTGTTTACCAACCAGGCAGGGGTGGGCAGAGGAGAACTGACGCTGCACACCCTGGAAGCCATACATGACCGCATGCGCCGCGAAACAGAAAAGGCGGGCGGCTGCATTGAGGCGGTGTATGCCTGCCCGCACGCCCCCGAAGCGAACTGCATGTGCCGCAAGCCGCTGCCGGGCATGCTGCTGCAGGCGGCACGCGAGCGCCGTTTGAACCTGGCAGAGTGCATGGCCGCCGGCGACAGCCCGCGAGACATAGCGGCAGGCAGTGCGGCAGGCTGCCGAACAGCGCTTGTGCTGAGCGGACACACAGAAGGCTACCTTCCTGCGCATTTCCCTTCTCCCCAGCCAGATGCGGTATATGCTCACCTGCATGCTCTGGCCGAAGCGGTATGCAGCGGAACAGACGGCTGGCCGCTGCATTTTTAGCGCAAAATACGCCATTCTGACCACCTGCTTCGTAAGGTAAACTGAATGCAGGTATGTGTTTGAAGGAGAAACCGTATGAGCGAAAACGGATGCCCCGACTGTGGAACAGATGCCATTGGTCTGCCCGTAGGAGAGCATGAGACAAAATATCCCGATGAGACCGCTTTTCTTGAGGCCGTGCGCAGGGTAACTGAAGAAGTGCTGCTGCCTCATGCTGAAGAGAGCGACCGGGCAGCAGGACCGAACCGAAGAAACTTTCGCGCTCTGGCCGAGGCAGGTGTGCCCCGCATGGCAGTGGGACGCGAGTGGGGCGGGCTGGATGCTTCGGGTGCAGCCCAGCGCAGCGCTGCCGAAATGCTTGCTTCGGGGTGCGGCGTCACCACATTTGTGCAAAGCCAGCACCATGGCCCCTGCCGCATGATTGCAGGCGGGCAGGACGAGCTGCTCAAACGCATACTTATGCCCGAACTTACCTCCGGTCGCATGCTCTGTGCTGTCAGCTTTGCACATTTGCGCAGGCCTGGGCCGCCGGTACTGCGCGCAGAACCTGTTGCCGGCGGATACCGACTAAACGGCACCGCCCCCTGGGTGACAGGATGGGGCTTGATGAACCAGGTGGTTTTTGGTGCTGTTTTACCAGATGAGCGCTTTGTTTATCTCTGGGCGCCTGCACGCACCAGCGATTTCCCCGAACTGTTTGAAGGGCGCCTTGCCCCCGATGGTCAGCCAGGTTCGCTTTCTGCTTCCAAACCGCTGCCCATTTGCGCCATGAATGCCTCGGCCACGGTAGAACTCACCTGCAGCAGCCTCTGGGTGCCTGAGCAGCATGCGCTCAACTTTTCAGACAGAGAAACCATGCGGCGCAACGACCGCAATGGGGTGCTGGGGGCAACGGCAATGCCCCTGGGGTGTGCGGCAGGCAGCGTGCGGCATCTTTGCCGCCTGGCGGAACTGCGGGGCATGCCGGCCGTAGCACGCTCTGCCGAGCGCTTTGGAAGCGAACTGGCTTTGTTGAGGCAGGAGGTGCAGGAAACCAAGAGCAATACCCCCGAACTGTTTGCCGCTGCAGTGCAGCTGCGTGCCCGTGTGCTGCTGTTTGCCCTGCGTGCAGCACAGGCCGCGGTTGCTGCCGGCAGTGGAGCTTCCAACAATCTGAACAACCCCGCGCAGCGGCTGTTGCGAGAGGCTATGTTCTACACTATACAGGCACAAACGCGTGAGGTAATGGAAGCCACACTCGAGCTTCTGGAAACGCCGGCAGAAAACGCACAATAGCTGGAGGAAACAATTGGCACTTGAACATTTTATACTCGGCGCAGCACCCGTCGCTAAACTGGTACTCATACTGTTTGCAGCGTTTGTCGTAACCAACGTCTACTGCACATACTGCGAAACTGTCGCAGAGAAAAGAAGAAAGAAATGACCTGCATAATAGTTGCTCACGATGTGATCTGCCCCTGGTGCTGGGTGGGGCGAATACAGGCTAAACGCCTGCAAAAAGAGTTTCCAAGCCTGCAAATACTCTGGAAAGGCTATGAGCTGCTGCCCGAAGGGCTGCCCTATCCCTCGCATCCGGCAAACCCTGACGCCGAAAAAAAGCCGCGTACCCCAACGCGATTTCAGCTTATGCTGGCCGCCGAAGGGCTGGTGCTGCCAAAGCGGGAGCGAGATGTATGCAACTCGCGCCTGGCGCTGGAAGGGGCTGAGTATGCACGAACGGAAGGCAGACAGGAAGCATATCTTGATGCGCTGTACCAGGCATACTGGGAAGAAGACCGCGACATTGCCGACCGTGCGGTTCTGCTCGACATAGCCGAAAGCGCAGGGCTTTCTGTGAGCCGCTTCAACCATGCGCTGGAAGAGAGGCAGTTTCGGGAGAGTGTAGTGGAATTTGACGACCCCGCCCACGCAGCAGGCGTATGGAATGTGCCTACCTGGATGTTTACAGAAGAGTGGGTGGCGGAACAGCCCTACAGTGTGCTGCGCGACATGATGGAGAAGTATGTGAACGAAAGCGACAACGTGCCCTGCGACTAGGCGGCAGCACGGCTTGCCGGGCGGCATGCCGCACATCTCTGCTTTCTGCCTCTTGTATGTCAATGCATGGGACTGGCGCTTGCGCCAAACAATTCATGTTGGTGTACCGTATATCAAATACACGAGAAACAAATTCAGCATTCTCTATGAGGAGTGAAAAACAATGAAACAGACCGGTAAAACCGGCAGAACGCTGCTGGCTTTGCTTGCTGGGCTGACAGTACAGACTGCGGGGTCGATGGCAGCCCCGGCGCATCATACAGAACGAGGGGTGGAGCACAGTTCTCGAATGCATTCGACTCGAAGGGCACACCCGGTAACTCCACAGGAGCTGGGCTACCATCTTACATTTGAGAGCAATTTCAACGGCAATCATCTCAACCGCAAAAAATGGATAGACTCTTACCCTGGTGGAGTGCGAACACACAGCAACAACGAGCAGCAGTACTATTCGCCGCAGGGATACAGAGAGTATGGGGGGGCGCTGCATTTGATTGCGCGCAGGCAGGCAGAGGGAGGCATGCCCTACACATCTGGCATGATTGCCTCGTACGGGCACTTTGCGCAAAAGTACGGCTGGTTTGAAATGCGTGCAAAGTTTCCGGCAGGCAAGGGCTTCTGGCCAGCCTTCTGGCTGCTGCCTTCCGACCGCTCATGGCCGCCCGAAATAGACATTCTCGAAATACTGGGCGATCAGCCAGACAAGGTTTACCTTACCAACCACTATTCGCAAAACGGGCGGCCAGCAGGTCTGGGCGGCAATTACATTGGCCCCGATTTCTCCAAAGGTTATCACACCTTTGCACTGCAGTGGACCCCTTCCAGCCTGGTTTGGTATGTAGACGGCATCGTGCGCTACCAGACCACCCAAAACATACCACATGTGCCCATGTACGTTATTGCAAACCTGGCGGTGGGCGGCGACTGGCCGGGTATGCCTAATGCATCTACCCATTTTCCTGCCAGTATGGATATAGACTGGATACGGGTGTACCAGAAGAAGTAGCCGCGCTTGCACTGCACGTGTTGTTTGTCGCCCTGCAGAGTGCTCTGCAGGGCTTTTGCTTACTGGTTGGGGCGCGGAGTGAACTGCGGAGGCAGCGGTTCTGCAATGTGCATCTGCAGATCTAGCGGTTCTATGCCTGCCCACTGCCATCCGAGCGCATTCTGTTTTTTGAGAGAACGAACCAGCGCATCTGGTATTTCAGCCCATGAAGCGGGCAGCGGTTCTGCTCTGCCGCTCAGCCTCGCCGGATCAAAACAGCCCAGCAAGCCGGTGATGCCTGGGGTAAGGGCATCCAGCGGGCCAATGTTTTTACTGTGAAACTGCTGCTGGCCCAATTGTCTGCCATGCAGCTCATCGGGCAGTTTTGCCAGCGGAATCAGCGAAAACAGGTGATCTGCCAAACGCACTACGCTGGCTGTGCAGCCTGTGCTGTGCATTATCGCATGAGCGCGGGCATAGGGAGAGATGAGTAGCAGCGGTATGCGCGGTCCCAGAGAGAGAGGTTTGCCGTCCGGCCCTGTATTGATTTGGGGGGGCGGTACATGGTCGTAGTCTCCTTCGCAGTCGTCCCAGGTAATCACTATGGCACACTGTTTCCAGTAGGGGCTGCGTGCAATGGCGTTCACGGTACGGGCCAGCAGGGCCTCGCTGATTTGCGAGTCTGAGTCTCCTGGGTGGTCGTCATCGCCTTCAAAACGCCCGGTGCCGTGCAGCGCCGGGTTGAGCGGCTTCAGGCCGGCAATGTTCTTTTTGCCTCCCTTCACATAGTATACGCCTGGGCCGGGGAGGGCATGGGCTTTTACTGCGCTGAAAAAGGCGCTCAACCCGTGCAGGTGTGAAGCCATGGCAGGGTTGTTGGCAATGTAGCCGAAATACTGCGGGCCGTTGTGGTGGGTTACGTAAGAAATGTGCAGGCCGTCTGCATCTTTCGGGTCGCTGCGAGGGTTCACAGGTTCTCCGTAGCCTTCCTCGTACCACCCCCATGAAAAGGCGTTTTTTTCTTTTGCTGCTATTGCCTTTATATCCTGCTGTACATCGCGCAGGTCTGTTCCTGGCGCATTGTCGGTGCGTACTGCCTGTGGCAGCGTGCGGCCGGTAAGAGTAAGCATCAGGGTGGCAAAGGTAAGGTTGCGCTGTACTTTTTGGGGTGAACGGGCCGTTTTTTTATAGTCTTTTGGGTTGTACGGCATTTTGTCGGTGTGAGCGGTATCTGCTGCAGAGCCCCAGTAGGGGTTTGAGTCGTTTACCACCGGCACGCCCGGCCCGCTGCCGCCGTTGCCGTGAAATGCCTCGTTTGGGTGCAGCGCCCACTGTGTTGCTCCCGACTGTGCTGCGATAATGCAGAGATTTCCGGGCGTAGAGTCTGCGCTCATCTCTTCAAAAATATGATCGCATAAAACAAATCTGTTGGCCCATCTCCATAGAAAAGGAATGGTGTCGGCATCCTCATGGGCCATTTCCAGCTCTCCGTAGCGCATGGCTTTCAAGGTGGGTTTGCCGTTTTTCCAGGTATGATCTGCTTCTTCTGCCATTGCAAAGCGATTCATTTCGGGCCTGCCATGCACCAGGTGCATTTTCGCCAGGGTAAGCGGGTGCGCATGCCCTACGCTGCCTAAATCGGCGGCGTACTGTTTACGGCCAATGCGAAAGGGCTGCACATAAAAAATCTGCCCGGCGCTGTTTTCCAGGGGCTGCCGAAAACCCAATATGCGAGAGGCAGGCTTGTTGTAAAGGCCGTCGGCACCGGGAAAGGCAGCAAAATACGAGTCGAAAGAGCGGTTTTCCTGATAGAGCACAAACAGGTATTTCACATGCTGCTGCAGCAGTGAAAGCAGTTTTTTTCGACTGAGGCGGGGTTCTTTGGAAGCGGGAACCACGGCATGCAAAACAGAAGAGTCGGTGATGACAGGCCGCTGAGCCAGCGTGCATTTTGGAAACAGCACGCCGGAAAGCAGCAGTGGGAGCAGGCGGTAGTACTTCATATTCCCTCTCAAACTCAATTCATGATAGGTTACTGTACCCTGCCCGCCTGCCAGAAACCGGTTTCTTAACAGAAATTTAATAAAAGACCTGAGTGTGCATGCCCAAGCCGCAGGGCGGTGCAGCTGAAGCTAGCCTCTTCGGCCAAACCAGCGTGCCAGCAGGCTTTCAAGAAAAAGCAGTGCAATGGCAAACATGGCAAGGCTGCGGCCAATTTCCGAGCCATAGCGGGCACGCTGCACGGCAGATGCAAGCTGCTGCGGGTTATGCACCACTGTTATTTTACTGGTATCCACTCCGGCAGCAGAGAGGCGTGCTGCCGGATCGCGCACCTCTTGCAAATTGGAGCCGTTTGCCGGCAGGCCCACTGCAAATACTTTTGGGGTGTGGCTGCCTGCAGTAACTACCCTGTAAAAGCCTGCATCTTCTGTCTGGCTGAACTGCAGTGCAACGCCCTGCGGGCCAAGTACTGTGCTTTGCACAAGGCTTTTGCCTGAGGGCAGCAGAACGCGCACAGGTTTGCCTGCCTGCGAAAGCGGCAGCGAGAGACGCAGCGGTTCGCCTTCATGCAGGTTGCGGTGCGCGTTTGGGCCGGCAGCCAGCTGCGAGAGAAGCTGGTAAAGCAGCGGCAGCCAGGCTCCGCGGGCGGGCAGGTCGTTCCACCTCGTATCTGCGGTAGAGGCGAAAAGCATCACCTCACCTGTACCAATGCTGCGCTCTACCAATGCGGGTTCATGGTTGCTGAGGCGCAGCATAACATGCACAGAAGCAGCATCCATGGGGTCGCTCAGAGGAGTGAGAGTGCGGTAGGCAGTAAAATGGGCGCTGCCCAGGTTGAGTATGGCCGAGTCTTTGAACAGGCTGAGGGCGGGGTCGTTGTGAATGCTGGCCGAATCGAGGGTAGGGGCGTTCTGCTGTGAAAACGACTTCACAGGGCCAAGTCGGGCGGGCAGCAGGCCAGCGGCCTGCAGGTCTTTGTTCACCGCAGCCGCTGGTGTGTGCGTACCGGGGAAAATCAGCAGCCCTCCGCCAGACTGCACGTAACTGGCAAGCGCCTGGTATTCGTTTGCACTCAGTGCATTCAGACCGGTAATTACCACTGCCGCGTACGATTGAAGGTTGATGCTGCCCAGCCGGTTTGCAGTAAGCAGTTGCGGGGCGAATACATGCAGCCCCCTGCCTGGCTGCAGTGCTGCATCCAGAAAAAATGAGGAGGATTGTGTGGGGTCTGCTGCAGGCGACATGTCTTGAATCAGTACTGGAATGCGGTCTCGCGACTGTATAACAAAGGGGGCGCTGTTGTCGATGGGCAGAGAATCTGCATGGGCAGGGTCTTGTAGTTCTACAACGCCTATATGCGTGCCTGGTGTAGGAAAGTAGGGGGAAAATACTGCCGTTTGTGAGCTTTCGGGTGCAATCTTCAACGTCTGCGGGGCTGCGGGGGCGTTTCCATCCAGTGCGATCTGCACAGTTACGCTGCGGGGCTGCGTGCTGAAGTTGCTCACTCTGGTTTCAATGCGTGCCGGCAGGTTGGGCGTAACCAGTTCTCGCGCAGGGGGCAGTACACGCACAGAAAGGTTGCCGCGCTGGTTAGAGGGAGGGCCTTCTGTTACCCAGACAATGCGTGCCTCTCTGCCCAGCCTGCTCCATACGGTATGCGCAGCAGAGTTGGTTTGCGCTGGCCACGCATCTTTTTGTCCGCTGGTAAACCAGTACACTTCCTTGTAAGGTGCTTTTGAGCGTTCGAGCAGATCGAGGGCTTTCTGCGCCGACTTTTCCGTGTCGGGGCCTCTGTCCGACAGCGTTGCCTGTGAAAGCCTGCGGGCTGCAGCATGCAGATCGAAGCTGGGCTGCTGCTGCAGTGCTGCCGGGCTGGAATCTGCCAGTAGCACCGAAACCTGATCGCCGGGCTGCAGCACATGCGTAATAAGGTGCACGGCATCTGCATTTGCGTGCTGCCAGGCGGTTTTGCCCCCGGATTCTGTCTGCCCCATTCCAAATGAGTCATCTACAATAACTACTGCATAAATGCGAGCATTTTGCGAAAGTATGGGCACGGTGAGCGAGTGCAGTACCGGGCGTGCAAATGCCAGCACTGCCAGCACCACCAGCAAAATGCGCAGGGCAAGCAGTATCAGTTCTTCAATGCGCAGTCTTTTTCGCTGTTTGCGCTGCGACTGCAGCAAAAACTCCATGGCTGCCCAGCGCACCACCGGCATTTTTCGCCGCCGCAGAAGATGAATAAGCAGCGGGGCCAGTATGAGTGCAAGCGCACCCAGAAAAATGGGAGCAAGAAACGACATTCTATTTGTTCCGGGTGCTGCGCTGCGCCAGGTAGCGTGCCAGTGCAGTGTCTGCCGGTTCATCGGTGGGAAGCAGCACGTAATCGTAGTTGAGTTCCTGGCAGCCTTTTTTCAGCTTCTCTGTAAACTCATGCAATGCCTCCCGGTATTGTTTGCGCAGGGCATTCGGCTCCAGCAGAATCGCTTCTTCTCCTTCCATTCCTTCAAAACGGGCAGCATCCTTGAACGGGAATTCTATCTCATCCCTGTCAAGCACCTGAAACAGCACCATGTCGTGGCGTTTGTGGTGAAAGTGCTGCAGGCCGCGCAAAATTTCGCTGGGGTCATCCAGAAAGTCGCTGAATACCAGGGCCATGCTGCGCCGCTTCATTCTCTCCGCCAGGTCATGCAGGGTGTTTCCCAGCCCTGTTTTTGGTCTGCTTTCGGCTTTTTCCATGCTTTGCATAAGTATTCGCAGGTGGGCAGGGGTAGAAGAGGCGGGGAGAAACTGTCTCACTCCTTCGTCAAAAATCGCCAGCCCAACAGGGTCGCGCTGTCTGAGAAACAGCGAGGCAAGCGCAGCAGCGCACACTGCTGCATACTCTTTTTTGCTGAGGGCAGAGCGCTCGCCTTTGTACTCCATGCTGGCACTTGCATCGAGGGCCAGGGTGGCGCGCAAATTGGTTTCTTCTTCAAACTGCTTAATATGAAACCGGTCTGAGCGGGCGTATACCTTCCAGTCTATGTGCCGTATCTCATCGCCGGGAACGTAGTCGCGGTGCTGTGCAAATTCCACGCTGCTGCCTCTGTGCGGGCTTCGGTGCAGGCCCGAAAGCACTCCCTCTACAACAGAGCGGGCACGTAATTCCAGGCGGCTGATGCGCGCCAGCATTTGCGGGTCTGCAGCAGTCATGGACTAGCGGTCTCCTGCCGGCCGCGGAATTTTCTCAAGCAGCTTCTGCACCACAATATCGGGGGTAATGTTGTCTGCTTCTGCATTGAAGTTGGTGAGTATGCGGTGCCTTAGCACTGGCAGCGCTACCTCTGCCACATCCTGTGTGGTTGCATACAGCCTTCCGCTGAGCGCTGCACGCGCCTTGGCCCCCAGTATCAGGTACTGCGAGGCGCGTGGGCCGGCCCCCCAGCTTACGCAGCTGCGCACAAAGTCGGGCGCTTCAGGTTCTGCAGGGCGTGTAGCACGTGTAAGTGCCGCGGCGTATTCAAACACGTGGTCGCCCACCGGTATGCGGCGCACGGTGTCTTGCAGCGCCATAATTTCTTCTCCGGTAAGGGTGACTGCCAGTTCGTTGTGTACAGCGCCTGTGGTTGCCTTCATAATAGCGAGTTCTTCTGCTGCAGAAGGGTAGCCCACTACCACCATAAACATAAACCGGTCTAGCTGCGCTTCAGGCAGAGGGTAGGTGCCTTCCTGTTCAATGGGGTTTTGCGTGGCAAGCACAAAAAACGGCTCTGCCAGCGCATGCGGCTGTCCGCCCACTGTCACTCTGTGCTCCTGCATGGCTTCCAGCAGCGCTGCCTGGGTTTTTGGCGGCGTACGGTTGATTTCATCGGCCAGAATCATGTTGGCAAACAGAGGCCCGCGCAGAAAAATAAAACGCCTTTCGCGGGTAACAGGGTCTTCCTGAATGATTTCTGTGCCAGTGATGTCTGCAGGCATCAGGTCGGGCGTGAATTGTATGCGCTTGAATGAGAGCGAAAGCACTTTTGCCAGCGTAGAAACCAGCAGGGTTTTTGCCAGGCCGGGCACGCCAACCAGAATGCAGTGCCCGCGGGCAAAAATGGCCATCAGCATCTCATCAATTACCCGCTCCTGCCCTATCACCACCCGGCCTATTTGCTCGCGAATAGTCTGGTAGCCTTTGTGCAGCTGCTGAAGACGGGCTTCATCTTCGGTAGCGGTAGAAGGTACGGGCACAGTCATGTAATGTTTCTCTCCTTGCAAACAGGTTTTTTCAGGGATGCAGACAGTATGAAAGCGAGATCAGCGTGTAGGCAGTGACCAGCGAGGGCTGATTTTCCCAGAACCGCGGATTGGTATTGAACCAGGAACCATCCGGGTGCTGCAAACTTGCCAGTTTGCCGGCAAGGTCGTTCTGCCAGAGGTGTTTGCGCCCATGTGAGTCAAACACGGCTTTCTGACCGTAGGCCGCCAAAGACTTGGCCATAATTTGATAATAATAATAAAGCCCGCGACTGCCCTGATTGGGGTTGCTCTGCACTGTGTAATGGCCGCGAATCCAGTTCCAGGCGGATTGCACGCGGGGGTCTTTTCGGTTCGCTCCGCAGAGAATAAAGCTCTCTATGCCCGAATAGGTCATGGAACCTGTGGAGGTATGCGCCCCGGAAACAGCCTTGGTATCGCCTACCGGGTCGTATTCAAACCCGCCGTCGTTCGGCCCCTGCTTCACCCATGCCTGGTCGTTGCTTGCTTCCCGGTTTTGCACACGCTGTATAAAAAATATTGCGCGCTTGAATACCGGCGCGGTAGAGGGAACTCCGGTGGTGCGCAGCGCTTCCAGTGCAGTGGCGAGGTTAGAAAGATCGGGGTGGTCATCGGGGTCGGAGCCATAGCCGATTCCTCCATAGAGCGGGTTAGAAGGCTTCATGCCGTCGGTAACGCCAAACTGCAGGTTTTCTAGAAACTTTTGGCCACGCACAATAACAGGGCGGTACAGTACATTTTTTGTGAGCGCAAGAGCAGTAATAGAAAGCGCCGTGTTGTAGTTGGGCAGGGCAAGGTTAGGGTCTCGCAGATCGCAGATGGAACCGTTTTTTTGCTGAAAACGAAGCAGAAAGTGTATCCCCCGGTCTATGGCGGGGTCGGAGGCTTCGGTGTGCCCATTGCGCAGCAGGGCAATGAGCGCCAGCGCAGTAGTGCCGGTATAATGCCCCCACGAACCATCTTTTTCCTCTATTCTGTGCAGATAGGCAATGCCCTTGTTCACCGCCTGTTTCGCTCTGGCCAGGGCGGGGTCAACGGGACGCGGCCTGGCGGCGGCTGGCACTATATTGCAAAGCAGAACTAGACAGAGCGCACTGTACGAAAAGGGTTTCATAACTACTCCTGTACTTACTGAGACGGCGAGAGGGCGGTTTTGTTACCCGACAGTAGATGCCGGCAGTCTACAATACTCCATACACAGCCGCAAATCCTTCCTGCAGGGCGTGTGCGGTCTTTCTGAAGGCAGTGGCTGAGGGGTGTAAAGAAGAACCTGCTTTGCGGTACACTATGCAAAACAACAGGATAAACTTTTTGTTAACTGCGTGGATAATTCATTTGTACAGTATGCTGCCATGAACTCTGAAAACCAGACTGCAAACAGAGGGGAAGCGCTGGATGCAGCCATTGCGGGGGGCGGTCTGGCAGGAATAGCAACCGCTCTGCTGCTTGCCGAAGCGGGGCTGAAAGTACTGCTGCTTGAAAAAAAACCGCTTTTGGGCGGGCGGGCTTCTTCTTATCTGGATGCGCGCACGGGCGAGAGGGTGGATGAGTGCCAGCATGGCACGCTGCGCTGCTGCACTTACCTTGCCGACCTGCTGCAGAGGCTGGGGATAGAGCGGCAGATAAGATATTTTGACGCCATGCAGTTTGTAGACGCACGCGGGGTGCATTCTGAAATACGCGGCAGTTTTTTGCCGCCTCCTTTTCACACCGCCCCTTCTTTTTTGAGGTTTCGTGCGCTTGGTCTGGCAGATAAAGCCTCTATAGGCCGCGCCATGGTGCAGCTGATGCGCGCACGTCCTGCAGAATGGCAAGACAGGGAAAGCGTGGCAAACTGGTTTGTGCGCACACGCCAAACAGAACGCTCTGTTTCCTGCTTCTGGCGCCCTGTGCTGGTAAGCGCCTGCAATGAAGAACCGGAAGCCATATCATGCACACACGCTTTCAAGGTGTTTCGCGATGCCTTTCTTGCTACACGCACGGGGTTTCATTTTGGCGTGCCTGCCATGCCGCTCGCCTCACTGTGGCACGAGCCTTCGCTGCACGCCCTGCGGCAGCATGGGGCGGAAGTAAGAAACCGGGCAACTATCAGCGCACTGGAAGTGGAAAACGGGCAAATTTGCGGCATACGCATGAAAAACGGTGAGCTTGTCAGGGCAGCGCATTATGTGAGTGCATTGCAGCAAGACCTGCTGCTGCGTCTGCTTCCTGCCGAAACTACCACGGATACTGCGTTTTGGGAACGCGCGGGAGGCATAGATACCGTACCCATACTTGGAGTGCATCTCTGGTTCGACAAACCCATTCAGTGCCCGCCTGCGCTGGCGCTGCTCGAACGCCGCATGGAGTGGGTTTTCAACAGGGGAGCGCTGTACGGAAAGCCGGAAGATGAGCCGGCCTTTTTGAGCCTTGTGGTAAGCGCATCCCGAAGCTATGCAGACAAAAGCAGGGAAGAGATTGTGCAAATCGCTCTGGAAGATGTGCAGGCAGCACTGCCAGAAGCCAAAAATGCAAAGCTGGTGCGCCATGCGGTGGTACACTGGCCCCGTGCCACCATTTCCCCCTGCCCGGGGGTAGATGCTCTGCGCCCAGGCCCGCAAACCCCGCTGGATAATCTGGTGCTGGCTGGCGAGTGGACTCGCACCGGCTGGCCTTCTACTATGGAAGGCGCTGTACGCAGCGGCCATGCAGCGGCCCGCTTTCTGCTGAAAAAACTGGGAATGCCCGCCCCCCGTGCGGTGAGCGAACTGCAGCGCGGCATGCTGGCGAAACTGCTGCTGGGGCGCGAAACAGATTCCCCGGGAGAATAACAAGAGGTGACAGAAACCGCCATGAGACAGGCCAGAAAGGCCATACCTGCCCAAATACCTGCCGGCAAGGCGCCCATTCGCATCAAATGGGTTGTGCCAGTTGTTTTGCTTGTCGTGGCAGCGGCAGCGTCTGCGCCGGCTGTGTGGCGCTGGAATGTAAACCGCACTATGTTCAATGCACTGAAGCAGAAAAGCCTGAGCGCTTTGAAAAGCGCTTTAAAAAACGGTGCAAATGTGAATGCATGGGTAGATGGCCCAGCGCGCAAACCCACACCTGCTGTCTATTTTCACAACGCGCTGCGCTGGCCGCTCAGCAAACCGCGCACTCCCCGCGCCACGCCCCTTATGCTGGCGGTAATAGCAAACAATAAGGCACAGGCGAAACTGCTGCTGCAGCATGGCGCGCTGGTAAATACTCAGGATGAATACGGGTTTTCGGCGCTTATCATGGCCATCTCGCGCATGAACCCGCGCATCACGCATTTGCTGCTGGCATACGGAGCCAACCCTAACCTAGAGAATGATATGCACATGCCAGCCCTTTCGTGGGCGCTGCTGATGGGCGACAACCGGAGTGCGCTGGAACTGCTGCAGGCAGGTGCAAACGTAAACGCCACCGACTATGACCACAGGTCACCTCTCTACCTGGCGGCGCTGGAGAACAACATCACGCTTGCCCGGGCGCTTATTCATTATGGCGCAAACGCAAATACTTCTTTTCACAGCTTTTCTGCGCTGCATATCGCTGTTGTGCAGCACAATGCGGCAATGGCGCGCCTGCTGCTGAATGCCGGCGCCGTGCGCACAGACGGAGCCGCTCTAACACGACTGCTGCAGGCTAAAACTCATTTGATAGTGCAAAAATGAATTGAAATTGAATTTTACACCTGTTTTGTAACGAACAAGAGCATATTCTGCGTACAAGAAAAGGCAATATCACTATAGTAAACCCGCAATCGCGCCAGTGACAAAACTCCCTGCAACGTTGTATTCTGTGGAGGCAGAAAGAGTATACTTTGCCTGCGGGTGTTAATTTCATTTTAATACATCTAGTCGTTTACACGCGTGCCAACCACAGGGAAACACGACGTGAGGGAGGAAACCAGATTTATGGCTGCTGCGATTGCTATCCAGGGCCTTACCAAAAGGTATGTGGATGTTTGGCAAAAACAGGAGGTTGTGGCCGTCAACAACCTGAACCTGGAGGTGGAAGAAGGGGAGATATTCGGCTTTCTTGGCCGTAACGGAGCCGGAAAAACCACCACCATCAAAATGCTCCTCGGCCTTGTTTTTCCCAGCGCTGGCGATGCCACCATACTAGGCAAGCCTATGGGCGATATCGGTGTGAAAAACCAGATCGCCTATCTGCCGGAAGAAACCTACTTTTATGACTCGATGTCTGCGTGGGACCTGCTGGACTTTTATGGCAGGCTCTTCCGTATTCCCAACCCGGAACGTCAGCGCCGAATCAAACTCTCGCTGGAGAAAGTGCGTCTGCAGCCGGAAGCGTGGAGACGCAACATTCGAGGATATTCCAAAGGCATGAGGCAGCGCACAGGCATAGCCCAGGCACTCATCAACGACCCCAAACTGCTTTTTCTGGACGAACCTACCTCTGGCCTCGACCCTATTGCACATGCAGAACTGCGTGACATTGTAGGCAGTCTGAAAGACGAAGGCAAGACGGTCTTTCTCTCTTCACACCAACTGGCAGACGTGGAATTGATTTGTACGCGAGTGGCTATCATTCACCGGGGCAAGCTGCTCAAAACCGGCTCTATTCGAGAACTGGTTTCAGGGGAAAGCACCGAAGTGGTAGTGCAGGGCAAAGCGCTTGCCAATGGAGCGCTGGAACAGCTGCGCTCGATACTGCCCAATATTGAACAAAAAGACAGCCAGACGCTGCGCATTCTGAGCGATGACGATGAAAAGATTACCGCAGTCATCGATCTGGTACGCGGGGTACAGGGCAAAGTTATTTCCATTGTGCCGCACAAACGCACACTGGAAGAAGTATTCGTAGAAACGGTACGACAGGAGGATCAGGCTTAAATGAGCATCATCTACGCCGTAGCATATCAAACAGTAAGAGAAGCGCTGCGACGCCGTGTTATGCAGATATTCTTTATCATCGGAGTTTTTCTTATTGGCCTCGGCCCTATCTTTGGCTTTCTCAGCCCAAAAGACAGTCCTGTTATTCTCCGAAGCCTCGGCCTTGCGGCCATTCTGCTGGCCGGCCTGTTTATCTCCATTGTTACCTGCATCTATCTGATACCGGTAGAAATAGAGCGCCGCACCATCTATACTGTGCTTTCCAAACCCACACAGCGCTATGAGTTTGTACTGGGGAAATTTTTGGGGGGCTTCTTCACGGTTTTTATCAACATTGCCGCCATGGGAGCCGTGTTTCTGCTCATGCTCAAATTTCAGCATGACGGGCATGTACTCGAAATGGCCCGCGGTGTCATGCTTACCTTCTTTCAGCTCATGCTGCTGGCAGCCATCTCTATCTGTTTCTCTACCTTTGCCACGCCGGTAGTCAACTTCTTCCTCTCGTTCGGCATCTTCCTGGTGGGCAACCTTAGCTCGGTCACCGATACCCTCACTACTTCGCATAGCGCACTGGCCAGAGGGGTGGGCAACTTTATCTACTACATTCTGCCGCAGTTTGGCAACTTCAACGTACAGAACCAGCTCATCCACCCTGAACAGGATATTCAGAACCTGAACGTGTACATCATGCACAACATCATTTATGCAGTGATCTACTCGGCTATTGTGCTGGCAATCGCTATTGTGATCTTCGATCACCGTGAGGTTTGAGTAGCATGACAACCTCCAACTTCAGCCCAACAAAAGGCAAAAGTAAAATCTACCCGAACCGTGTAAACAAAAACACCGGTATTTTGGGCGGCCTTATTGCAGTGCTCTTTCTGCTTTCTTCATTTATGCAGAACGTGATTGTGCACGACCCGTTTCACAAGGAATTGCTGCAGAGCAACCGGGAAGCGCAGGCACTGGGCGGTCTCAACAACGAGTTTCTGCTTCTGCCGCTGCTCGGCTTTCGAGAGGCGGCGGCAGGGCTGCTCTGGGTACGCTGCGATCAGTTCTTCGACAGCGGCGAGTACGATGCTATTCTGCCCCTGGTGCGCGTAATAACCTGGCTTGACCCCCACGACTCCAATGTGTACATCACAGGGGCGTGGCACATGGCCTACAACTTTACCGACTCGCAGGAGCGCTCCGACAGGCGCTACATTATTCCCTCGCAGAACCTGCTGAAGGAAGGAGTTCGCAACAACGAATTCATTCCCGATGTGAAGTTTGAAATGGGGTGGGAAAACTTTGACAAGATACGAAACTACCCAGCAGCTGCGGCAGCTTTTCAAGATTCTATCAATACAAAACCTGTCAAAGGCTCAGAGTACTATCCGTGGGGCGCACCGCTGAAAACATGGCACATTCTGGCGCACACCTATGAGCGCGAAGCCAACATACCCGAGGCCATTGCCGAATGGCAGACTGCGCTCAGCATAGGTGAGAAAAAACTGGCCATGAGAGGCGGGCAAAAGAAAGACTTTCCAGACTTCGAACTGGTGTCTGCAGAAAAGCACAACCTGCAAGAAAACTGGGCCAGATACTACGACCGGTATACCGCAGTCAACCATGATCACAACAACACCTCTAAGCTGCCCGGCGTAAGCTGGCCGTTTGGAGGCAGCAACAAACCCGGCCCATGGGATGTACACCTTACCTGCCATATACAGGTAGTTCGGCCCAAGGTGCTGCACTTTACAGGAACCTTCAACAGCGCAGACGGCGCACGCGTAGATGTTCTGATAGAAGACTGGGACTATACGCCCCACATTGACGCCTCCTCAACCACAGGGTTTGCAGTAGACCCGAGCCAGACTATTCTGATGGACTCTATTGCAGTGCGCAAAGATACATACGACCGAGAAATGGACATGAGCAAAGACCCCAAAATGTACAGCTTTGCTCACAAATACTACCGTATAGTGGTCAGTTTCGACCCGCGCACCACAGCGCCCTTTATTCAGGACCGCTTTGGCTGGAGCGGAGAAGGGATGACCGACGATCAACCCGGACATCTGGTAACCGACGACTCGCCCGGAGTGCTTTCTACCAAATTCATAGATGGATTTGGCGGAACCGGCCCCAACTGGGACGGCAAAAACCTGCAGTGGAACCAGTTTGGACAGCCGCGAAGAATGCTGATGCTTACCTACAAGGTGAGCCTCAATCAGATACTCGGTCAGGAGCCAATCACCAGCAAAAATCTGGTAGCCAACCAGATTATGCCACTTGGCCCGGATATGCAGCCCTGAGAACGCTGCGCACAATAGAAAGGGCGGGGCTTGCGCCCCGCCCTTTTTTGCCATAAAGCGCCGGGCATGGTAAAATAATACCTATTCATCAAATTTAAGCAGGCGCTATTGAGTGAAGCTGTCTGCGTGCAGGAGAGCGCACAATATGCCTACGGCCGCATTTGCAACCCTGGGCTGCAAGGTGAATCAGTACGAAACACAGCGCATACTGGAAGACTTTGAAGCGCGGGGATTTCGTATCACCGAATTCAACGAACCGGCAGATATCTATGTCATCAATACCTGCTCGGTCACCCAGGCTGCTGAACGCAAGTCGCGGTATATGGCGCGCCGGCTGGCGAATCGCAATCCGGATGCACTCATAGTGCTGACCGGCTGCTACGGCGAAATGGCCGCTCTGCGCGGTGAAGAGGTTTCAGAAGCTCACCTGGTAGTTCCCAACTCATGCAAGCTGGATACCCTGCAAAAGGTAATGAGCGCATTTCCGCACCTCGAAGAGGCGCTGCAGCGTGATCAGCGGCCTGCTCGGGGTGCTTGGCACGCACGAAACCGCGCCACGCTGAAAGTGCAGGATGGGTGCAACGTATTTTGCACATTCTGCTCCATTCCGTTTACCCGCCGGGTAATGGCCTCGCGCCCAATGGCAGAGCTGCTGCAGGAAGCGGTGAGGCGTGCAGAAGAGGGATACCGCGAACTGGTGATAACCGGGGTGCTGGTAGGGGCATACGGCCAGGATGACAGCGCTTCGGGAGGAAAACCGTACCGCTGGGAGCATACTCGTGAATATATGCGGCCCGATCTTGCAGACCTGCTGCTGCAGCTGGCAGATGTGCCCGGCATAGAACGTGTGCGCCTTTCTTCGATAGAGCCTACCCAGGTTACCGACCGTTTGCTGGATGCCTTTGCCTCGGAACCGCGCCTCTGCCCGCATCTGCATATTCCGCTGCAGAGCGGAGACAACAGGGTACTGCAGCGTATGAATCGGCCCTATACAAGAGAGTTTTATCTTGATCGCTGCATTGCTGCACGAGAGCGAATTCGGGATGTAGCGCTGACGGCAGATATTATGACCGGCTTTCCGGGGGAAGATGCCGCTGCCTTTGAAAACACCCTGCGCATGGTGGAAGAGGCGGGCTATGCCCGGGCGCATCTGTTTCGGTATTCACCGCGCCCAAACACCCCTGCAGCAGATTATGCCGATCAGGTACCGGAAGCGGAAAAGGAAGCGCGCAGCCGTATTCTTGCCGAAGCATGCCTTGCAGCCCAAAAGCGCTTTGTGGCTCGCTATCTGGGGCGCACCATGCATGTGCTGGTGGAAGGCAAGGAGCAGGCGCACCCTGAAAATGAGGAGGACGCCAGAGGCGGCAATGAGGGAAATCAGCAGGTGGCCATGCATATTGAAGAACCTGCGCGCCTGCTTTCGGGGTACACGGCAAACTACATTCGCGTACAGTTTGCGGGCGGCACGCACCTGGTAGGCAAAATTGTGCCTGTACAGCTGCTGGAAGCTGTAGCAGACGGCGCACTAGGAGAAGCAGGCGGAGCGCATTTTGGCCCGGATGAGGCACCCCCGGATGCGCAGTTTATCTCCCTGGCGGCCTTTGCAGGCAAAATGTAGCGCCGGTTATTCTTCTGGTTTCAAAACCCGCTGCACCACAGCCATAAGCACACTGTTTCGGAATGGCTTTTGCAGTACTTCAACAACGTTTTCAGGCAGATGCTCATCTTTCAGGTCATAGCCTGAAAGCAGAATCACCGGCAGTCCGGGCTGTTGTTCCTGCAGGCGCCTGGCAAGTTCTGTGCCGCTCATATCTGGCATGGTAAGGTCGGTAAGCACGGCAACAAACTGAGTTTGTTCGGCACAGTTCAGCGCTTCAGTTCCATTGGCGGCTACATGAATGGCGTAACCGTGGTGCTGGAAGTAAAGCTGCATCATTTCGCTAAGCTGTGGTTCATCATCTACAATAAGCAGATGACTGCGTTCTTCCTGCTTCAGGGCTTTCATCAGCGTTTCCTTTCGGATCTGAGAAAGAGACACTAGTACAACGTGGCTGAGTTATTGATATAGAGTACCTGGATAGTACAGGTTCTATTATTGTAGGGTATAAATCCTTCTCTTTAACAATATAAGATAAAAAATATTTTTATCTTATATTCTTTCAAAAATAAATTAACTGCCAGTAGATGTGTAGTGTGCTATTCCGATTTTCCAAATGTGCAATGATGCGATGAGAAACAGATAACCTGCCGCCGGGGCTGCCTGTGAAAGCAGGGAAGCGCTGCCTGTGCCAAGCAGTGCGCGTGCAGGAATGAGACTGACGCTGGCAAGCGGAATGAGAAAGGTGAAAATACTGCGCAGCCAGAAGGGATAGATGCTGAGCGGATATTGTGCGGTTTCTACTCCCCCGTAGGTAAAAATATTCACAATTTCGGGGGTTTCTATTGTGTAAAAAACCAGCGTTGCCTGCAATACGAAAACACCGTAGAAAAGAGCAATTCCTCCCGTAACCATCCAGAGCGGCATCATGAGCGCTGTTCCACTCAAATGCAGCTTCCATTCTGCCCAGCCCAGCACAGCCAGCCCCTGCAGAAACCTGCCAAAACGCATCAGTTGTATTTCACTGCAGGCTATCTGAAAAGCGGGAGGCAGCGGTCTTAGCAGAATCCTGTCGAAGCTGCCGCTTTTGATTTGGCGGGAAAAGGTATCAAAGCCGCGTGCTGCTGCTTCTGCAATGGCGAAGCTCACGCTGATGCACCCGTAGAGCAGGGCGGTTTGGGGCAGTTTCCACCCGTGCAGGCTGCCAAATCGGCTGAACAGGGCGTATACGGCAGCAAATTCCAGCCCTGTAGCCAGCAGGGTTCCCAGAGTGAGCAGAAAAAAGGAGGTTTTGTACTGCAGCTGGCTGCGAAATGAGAGGGTTGTGTATATGCGCACAAGCCGGAGTGTTTTACGCAGTGTCACGGCTGTTTACCCTCCCTGTATCATCATTTTTTGCAGTGCGTGAAGCAGCAGCATGCGTCCTGCAAAAATCAGCGCCGCTGCCCATACTATAGGCAGCATGAGGGCAGTTAGGGCGCTGCCTTCTGAAATCTGCCCCAGATAGCAGCGCATGGGGGTGTCTATGAGGCCGGCAAAGGGCAGCAGCCGAAGCAGCAGACAGAGGCTGCGTGGAAGCAGCGCCAGCGGAATGAGCATGCCTGAAAAAGCGTTGGCCAGAGCCGGCATTAAACGCTGTACCCCGTCGCCTGCCAGTGTGTAGAGCAGTGATACATTGAGCAGGGTGGTGAATGCAGCGGCCAGCAGAAGGGTGCAGAAGAGAGAAAACAGCCAGAGTGCACATGCCGCGGCGCCATGCGGGGGCAGCAGATGAAAAAGCAGAAATGCCGCGAGCAGCAGGGGTATGCCGCGCATAAGGGTTGGAATGGCATGCCCTGCCAGTGCCCGCGCATACCAGATGCTGTACAGGTCTGCCGGGCGGAGCGCCTCGTAGGAGATGGCGCCGCTGCGCACCATTTCCTGTATTTCTGGGTCTGTTCGCCAGGGCATCATTGCCAGGGTAGCCTGCACCAGCCATATATAGGCGATGGTCTGCGGCAGGGTGAGTGATGCAGTGTGCCTGCCTGCCTGGTAAAAGGCAGTGAATACCGCGGCACGAACCATGCCCCAGAACATCTGGGTAGCTATACCGAACAGAGCTGCCGATCGGTACTGCATCAGCAGACGGCCGCGTGCCCCTGCCACCGCCTTTGCAGCACGAAAGGTGCTGTTCATTCGGGGTACGTTCCATACAGGCGGGCAATCACTTCTTCTATAGAAGGCTCTTGTACCAGCAGATCTCGGAATGCATATTTTTTTGCAATGCGGGCAATAAGTGCTGCAGCAGGGGTGCGTTCGGGATCAAAAGCAAGGCAGATGCGGTTTCCTTCACAGCTTACCAGCCTGGCTTCCTCATCGGCAGGGGTTTCACCGGGCTTTTCCATCTCAATCAGCAGTCTGCGTTCTGTTCCTGCTGCACTGCGCAGCTGCTGCAGCGGCCCATCCAGCAGAATTTTGCCTTCTGCAATCACTATTACCCGTGAACAAAGCGCCTCGATGTCGTCCATATCGTGCGTGGTAAGTATCACTGTAACGCCCCGCTGCCGGTTGAGAGTGCGAATAAATTCTCGCACAACAAGCTTGGAAACGGCATCTAGCCCTATGGTAGGCTCATCTAGAAAAAGCAGTTTCGGGCTGTGAAGCAGAGAGGCTGCCAGGTCGCATCGCATTCGCTGCCCCAGGCTGAGCTGCCGCACGGGTGTATTGAGCAGAGCCTCCAGCTGCAGCAGGCTTTGCAGTTCTTGCATAGCAGAGCGGAAGGCATGGTCGTCTATCTGGTAAATCTCACGCAGCAGTGAAAAAGATTCGCGCACGGGCAGGTCCCACCAAAGCTGTGTGCGCTGGCCAAACACCACGCCGATCTGCTGCACATAGCGTCTGCGGTCGCGCCAGGGGGTGCAGCCCAAAGCCTGACAGGTTCCGCTGTCTGGCACAAGAATGCCGGAGAGTATTTTGATGGTGGTGGATTTTCCTGCGCCGTTTGGGCCAATGTACCCCACCATTTCTCCGGGCTGCAAAGAAAACGATACCCCCCTGAGCGCAGGCGCTTTTCTGGTTTGCCGCTGTATCAGCCCCTGCAGTGCCCCCCAGGTACCTTCACGGCGCTCGGAAATGGTGTAGGTTTTTGTAAGGTTTTCTACCTCGATAAGAGCAGACAATGCTTTCTCCTGTGTGCGGAGCCGGGGCAAAAAGAGAGGGGAATACTGGCAGTAGTTAGTAGGGAAGGTAAACCTGCCTCCGGCAGGAATCGAACCTGCGACCAACCGCTTAGAAGGCGGTTGCTCTATCCTCTGAGCTACGAAGGCGAGCAAGAGCGGGAGACGGGAATCGAACCCGCGTCATCTGCTTGGAAGGCAGAGGCTTTACCATTAAGCTACTCCCGCTTAAACACTGTACAGTGTAGCACGGCAGGGCAAAAAACGTCAAGGTTTGCCTCTGCTTCCTGAAGGCATATCGAAAGCCGTTTTTGGCTGCTTCGGCCCTGTTGTGCGAACAGACTGCGCACCGACTGCAAAAAAGCTGTTGACAAAATACGCAGGTTTGTTTATAGTGTATTCACTGCTGGCAGAAAACGCTGCCCATGCAGTTCTTCACTGTTAGTCGCTGCAGGGCGCCTCCTGGAGGAAGGCGCCGGGAGAATAGCCGATGACTAACATTTGCCCCCTGCGGCTGCCTGCGCCGCCCTGCAACTTTCTATGCCCAGCCGACGCCATGCTAAACCTGACATGGGACAACACTGTAACGTCTTCGAAGGGCATTTGGACAAACTACCAGGGAGCGCTCAGTAATCCTGTGGCAACAAGCCCAAGCATAAAAAACCAGTATCCGAATTGGCAGAACGTTTATATCGCACCGTAACGTGAAGGAGTACGCTATTATGAAAACAACAACCATGTTTTGCACTGTCTGCCTGCTGCTGGTGTCTTGCAAAGTGTTTGCCGATCCTGGTCAGAAGCAGCAAAAACAGCTTCCACTGTTCGGCGAAGTCATTGCCAATATACATGTAAATCTCGCCACTCCGGCAGAAAAGTTCTGGCAGAATGGCAACTCTAACAGGGTCTGGATGGACATGCTGATAGGCAACTACCAGGATGTAATTGATCTGTATG
>DAIDHN010000043.1 GCA_027459665.1 Chthonomonadaceae bacterium
CGCTCAATATCACAGCAATATTATTTGTAATTATTGGCTTCTCGGTGGTGCTGCTGCTCGATTTCATACGCTTTCAAATGCCAGGCTTTCCACTACACCCCATGGGATATGCATTGGCTATGAACTTCGGCCTCGACTACTTCTGGTTTGGTCTGCTCATTGTGTATTTCATCAAACTATTCGTTGAAAGATACTACGGCTTAAAAGGGCATGACAGACTGCATCAGATAGCCCTGGGTATCATTCTGGCCGAATTCTGTGCAGAAGCCATCTGGGCTGTCTATTCCATGACACATCACAATATGGCTACTTACAGTGTTTCCATCAACGGCAGACTTGGCTGGAACCAGTAAACAACAGCGCCGATACTCATAGTTATGAGTATCGGCGCTGGTATATCCAGAACTGCAAAACCCTGGTACCGCTTATTTTGATTGTGCTTTTGTTACGCTAAGAAGACCATCTGAAGTCTGAAGCGCATAGCGCGCACGTGCAGCTCTCAATTGTCCAAGGCGTTTGGTAACACCATTTGGGCCTGAACATCCATCCAAAACATCTTCGGTATCTGCCAAAGGGTCCAGCGCTCTAAACAAGCGCGCCAAGCCCTCACGCTGGGCAGATTCACGAACTGCTTCACGCAAAGAATGCGTCTGGCTCATCTGTTTCTCATAAGTCATTAAAGCAGTCAACATAAACTCCTTTCCAGGCTGAACCGCCGTTGGGCAGTTTGGCTCCAGAGCATACGCTCCTCAACCCTTCTCGAGCCACACTGTGTACTGATAAACTTCAGTACCATTATCGGTGAATCTATTGCAGGGTTCAATCTGTATCAACAGTTTCCCTGGTAATTTTCCCGTGTCTTCACCACATCATTCTCTTCACCATCATAGACAGTACATTTGTCTGAGAAGTTTCACTTTTTCAAAAAATTAATTTTCTCTATAAATACTTTACACTTTTTTAATCTGTAGTTCCAAAATCTCGGCAATGCAACCCGCCTGGCACTCATCTAACCCGCAAAGATGCTCAAGTGCTGCCTTGTTGAATACACATGGTGAAATATGTTACTCTCGCCAAATATGCCCCGTGTTAAGATTTCAGATACCTCCGTAGAGATGAGTGCTGTTTGCTCTCAAAGTAGTTTTCCATTCAATGTACACTTGACTTTTTGACAGCTTTTACCATATACTCTATTCAGTTTGCGGGAGTAGTTCAGTGGCAGAACGTCAGCTTCCCAAGCTGAATGTCGCGAGTTCGAGTCTCGTCTCCCGCTTGCATCATTCCTTCCGATTTCATGGAGCCGTACCCAAGTGGCTAAGGGAGCGGTCTGCAAAACCGCGATCACCAGTTCGATTCTGGTCGGCTCCTCTTCTCCGCCTTACCCAAAATACCCCGCTGTTATCAACCTAACCGCCTCATATGCCCTGCAATGCACTACTATTGAAAGCTGGTAGGGTATACTGTTTTTCCTTATCTTCTTAGATAAACATCTGCGTCGGCACTGGAACACTTTTCAAAACTTTTCGTCTCTTAAAACGTATGAACCCTTACAACATTATTACGAGTTTTAATTCAGAAAGCATGAATATTGAGCTTTCTGAAGAACTTTGTCATCCCGAGCTATTGCACCATATTTTTGAAAACACGGCAGAAATTTATCCCGACAATCTTGCACTGCAAGATTCAAATGGAGCCTATACCTACAAACAGCTCAATACTGCCTCAAACCGCCTCGCACACTACCTGAAACAGCAGGGAATTGGCCGCGGAAATTTTGTTGCTATTCTTCTTGAACGCAGCAACGATGTCTATATAGCCATTCTCGCTGTACTAAAAACAGGTGCTGCATATGTTCCATTAGACCCAGATTATCCGGCACAGCGCATTCAGGATATTCTGGAAGACAGCAAAGCCTCGCTCCTGCTCTCTTCAAACAGAGCCATGGCGCCTCATATTCCTTTTGCAACACCTATGCTTCTGCTGGATGAATGTGCTGAAGCAGTTGCTGCCTCCCCCGGCTCCTCTCCGCAGGCGCTCAGCGCGACAGAGTGCTGGAAAGACCCTTGTTATGTCATTTTCACCTCTGGCTCTACAGGCCGCCCCAAAGGAGTGGTGGTAGAACATCGCAATGCATGCAACCTGGTGAGGGCATCTGCATGCATTTACCAGCCTGTGCCAACCGATAGAGTTCTGCAGGGATTTTCAATTGCTTTTGATGCCGCAGTAGAAGAAGTCTGGCTTGCGCTCGCCTCTGGAGCAGCACTCATTGTAGGCTCGCGTGAAGCCATGCGCTCTGGTCCAGTCCTGTCCGAACTTCTCAACCAGCTGCAAATAACCGTACTCTCCTGTGTCCCTACGCTGCTGGCAACCGCTGCACCCAGCGTGCCAACGCTGCGTCTGCTTATACTGGGGGGAGAAGCCTGCCCGCCAGACCTTGTTGCTAAATGGTGGTCGCCCAACAGAAGAATGCTCAATACATACGGCCCAACAGAAGCAACAGTAATTGCAACCTGGACTGAATGCCATCCTGCTCAGCCTGTTACAATTGGTCGGCCGCTCCCCAACTATGGCACGTGCATACTAGATGAACTGCTGCAGCCCTGCCCCGCAGGCGTACCAGGCGAACTGCATTTGAGCGGGGCAGGTATTGCCAGAGGATATATGGGTAAACCAGAGCTTACAGCTGAGCGCTTTATTCAGAATCCCTTTTCCCATGCTGAGGGGCATGAAAGGCTGTATAAAACAGGCGACCTCACCATGTGGGATGATAATGGCAGCATTGTCTTCCTCGGCAGAGTAGACAGTCAGGTCAAATTCAGAGGGTATCGCATAGAGCTGTCTGAAATTGAGGCTGTTTTGCGAGAGCAGACCGGTGTAGCCAATGCCGTTGTGGCATTAAAAGAACGTGAAAACGGCATTCAACTGCTTGCTGCGTACATCACTTCCTGCAACAATCAGACACTCGATTTGTCTACAATTCGCGAATCTCTTAGAAGCAGGCTTCCTGCCTACATGTTCCCTTCCCATATCATGCAAATTGAGGAAATACCAACCCTTTCCAGTGGGAAGGCAGACAGATCAAAGCTTCCAGAGCCAGCCGCCTCTACAGCAGAACCAAAAATTGAGGCTGCCGGGCCAATGGAGATTCAAATTGCACGGTGCTGGCAGCAGCTGATGAAATGTGATTCTATTAGCCTCGATGCAGATTTCTTCCTTGATTTAGGGGGTCATTCGCTTTTGGCAGCGCTGGCAGTATCAGAATTGCGCAAGTCAGCTGTATTCGCAGATATAGCTGTTTCAGATATCTATGCAGCGCCCAGTGTAAGACAACTCGCCGCAAAAATACAAAACCGAACTGCAGCAAACAAAGACTGTGCTGCGCCTGAAGCGTCTGCAGAAACAGATAATCCTGCACATTCATCAGACTCTCACAAGCGAATCACTGCCGGCATTCTGCAGGCAGCTGCAATATTTTTTCTTTCTGCTTTGGTTGCAGCAGAGCTGAGCATTCCGCTGAGAATGATAGAGCTGTCATGGAAACACCAGGGCGCAGCACGCATACTATACCTGCTCACGCTTTTCATTACCCTGTTGCTGCTTCCCCTGTTCAACACCCTTATGGCAGTGGCTGCAAAATGGATTATCATTGGCAGGTACAAACCAGGGCGTTACCCGCTTTGGGGGAGCTACTACCTCCGCTGGTGGCTGGTACGCAGGATGCAGGCTTTTGCACCGGTAGGTTTCTTCACTGGTACCCCGCTCTACAACCTGTATCTAAAATGCATGGGCGCTGATATTGCGACAGATGCCTGCATTGCTACCAGTTTTGTATCTGCATTTGACTTGCTGCACATTGGCCAGGGCGCTTCCATCGGATATGATGCGCATCTCAACGGATACACAGTGCAGGGGCAGACGTTTATAGTTGGAAGCATCTATATAGCCGACCATGCAACGGTTGGGCACAACTCAGTACTTGCCCCCAATACCAGAATCGGCAGACTCTCTACTCTGCAAGAGCAGTCTATGCTCATGCAAAATACTGCGATTCCTAACGAAGAGGTTTGGAGCGGCTCACCCGCATCCTTTGTTTCTGCATATCAGCACAGTTCCCCTCTCATTGCAACGCGTGCCAGACTGCGATTGTTCAGCCTCTACGCGTTCCTGCTGCTGGCAGCGCTCGACAGCATACTAACGCTCTTTGGCCTGCCTTTCCTTCTGGCAGCGTACCTTATACTGCGCAGCGAGGGCATTTTCACAGCCCTCGCTCTTGCACCAATCATGGCGGTCATTGGCGTATCTTCATGGTGCATACTCGCCTCAGTCATAAGACGTGCATTGGGAAGAGTGCCCACAGGAAGATACCCGCTTTATGGATCTTCATATTTGAAAAGATGGATGCTAGACAGAATCATGCTCATCAATTTGAATATGAACCAGGCAATGTATGCGACTATCTTCATGCCTCCCTGGCTTCGTATGATGGGCGCTAAAGTTGGACGACATGCAGAGGTATCTACAGCCTCGCACATCATACCAGACCTGCTGGAATTTGGTGAATCCAGTTTTATTGCAGATGCCGCCTGCATTGGAGCCATGCATATTGAACATGGTGTGCTGAACATTCATAAAACAAGCATTGGTTCTAGGGCTTTTGTGGGCAACAGCGCTCTCATACCTCAGGGATACCAGCTGGCAAACGGTTCTCTCATTGGAGTCATGTCTGTACCCCCCGATCAGCAGCAGGGGGCAAAGGAGAACACTTCATGGCTTGGTTCGCCTGCCATGTTCTTGCCGCGCAGACAAGAATCGAAAGCATTCTCTCCTGAAAGAACCTATCAGCCTACCAGATCGCTCTACTTGCTGCGCTTCTGTATCGAATCGCTTCGGGTTACCGGTCCGGCCATGTTTGCTTACACTGGGTTGATTGCGTGGCTGGTTTTGCTGAAGCAGCTGGTACATCACGACAATGCATTGCACTGGCTGCTGCTGGCGCCTCTGGCAATGCTGTCTGTTGCGGCAGGCTCTGCTCTAATCGTAGTACTGCTAAAATGGCTGGTAATGGGTAAATACAAACCTGTAGAAATGCCACTCTGGAGCAACTTTGTTTGGCGTACAGAACTAATCACCGCACTGTATGAAAATGTAGCGGTTCCGGCGCTTCTGGGTGGTCTCACCGGTACACCATTTCTTCCCTTCTGTCTTCGACTTTTTGGGGCGAAAATTGGAAAATCTACATGGATTGACACCATACACCTTTCAGAATTTGATCTGGTGCACATTGAAGACAACGCCAGCATCAACCTCAACGTAACTCTTCAAACACATCTGTTTGAAGACCGTGTTATGAAGATGGATGCTCTGCACATTGGTAAAAACTGCACTCTGGGCGAGGTCGCTGTCATTCTGTACAGTGCAAATATGGAAGAAGGTTCTTCTCTGGAAGGTCTTTCTCTGCTTATGAAAGGCGAAACTCTGCCCGCATTTTCTTCCTGGCATGGTATCCCAGCCCAAAAAACACAGTGGCATGCTCCTGCGCTCCAAAACAGCAGAGTAGCTGCTCCCACAGCGCCAAAAGCAGATAACTCCCTGCTGCATACTATCTCATAAGCCTGCTAATCTTCTGCATCTGTAAAAAGTTCTAAAAGCATCGCCTGCATCAAAGCTACAAAAACAAAAGGGAGAAGCCGAATGGCTTCTCCCTTTTGCACATCATGCTCTGCTGGTAAAACCTATGCCGTTGCTTCCAGCGCTTCTGCTACAGGTTCTGGTGCGGGGCGTACGCTCACCTTGCGCTTCTGCCCATTGCCTTCAAAATGTACTATGCCGTTGGTAAGGGCAAACAGAGTGAAGTCTTTTCCCATACCCACATTTTTACCTGGGTGAAATTTTGTGCCACACTGACGAACCAGTATGTAGCCAGCCTGTACAGTTTCGCCGCCAAACTCTTTCACGCCTCTGTATTTGGGCTTGCTGTCGCGGCCGTTGCGAGAACTGCCCATCCCTTTTTTGTGTGCCATATCTTCTCCTCTATGCGCTTTCCGGCGCTACTATTGCGGTAATCTGCAGCTTGGTAAGCGGCTGCCTGTGACCGTAGCGTCGGCGAATATTTTTCTTAGGCTTGAAGGTGATAGAATTGATTTTAGGGCCTTTCACCTGCTCCACTATTTTCGCCTCCACATGAGCGCCGTCTACCAGGGGAGCGCCAATCAGCAGACCGTTGTCGCCCTGCAGCATCATCACTTCCTGCAAATTCACATCGGTGTCAATCTCGCCCTCAATCTTTTCTACAACCAGCATGCTACCTTCAGAAACCCGGTACTGCTTTCCGCCTGTTTTTACAATTGCATACATCCTGGAAAATCTCCCTGATTGCCGCCGCACTGCAGTAGAGCAGGCAGACAACAAAAAATGGGGCGGCATAGTCCCCGTATATAGTTCCTATTATACCCTTTTGATTCTTACCTGTCAAACAGAAGGAGTATCGTGAAAACAAGCAGAATATCTGTTGAACTAGCTCAATGGAGGCAGAGTATGGCACAGGTGTACGGCAGCGAGTATTCCCGGGAACAACTGCTGCAGCATGTGGGTGATATTTCACAGGTGGCACGAGTCATGCCGGTAAGAAGAATGGAGGGCAGAGAAGACCAGCTGCATTCCATCGAGGTCTACAATGCTTCTGGTCTGGAATTTTCTGTTCTGGCAGGAAGAGGGCTGGATATTGCATCGGCTAGATTCTGCGGGTGCTCTTTGGCATGGCTTTCCCCAACCGGTGAGACGCATCCCGCTTATTTTGACCATGAAGGCGAAAACGGAACAGGCTGGCTAAGATCGTTTTACGGAGGATTAGTTACAACCTGCGGTCTTACGTATGCAGGGGCAGCAGGCAAAGACGGAGATAGGATGTATGGCCTGCATGGCAGGGCTGCCAACACGCCTGCATACAATGTTGCATGGAAAGGCGAATGGCAGGGAAACGACTACCTGCTCACCGTAGAAGGCCGTATTCGAGAGGCAGTAGTATTTGGCGAAAACCTGGAACTGCACCGCACCATCACTACAAAGCTGGGTAGTAATGTTATTTGCATCAACGACAAGGTAGCCAACCTGGGTTATCAAACTACAGAACATATGATGCTCTACCACATCAACGTCGGTTTCCCTCTAGTTACAAAACACTCTTACCTGGTTTCACCCTCAACTACTGTCATGCCAAGAGACGCAGAGGCAGTAATTGGCCTGGAAACTGCTGCCGACTTTCATGAGCCAAGCCCCGGTTATAAAGAAAAGGTATACTTTCACAGCTTTCCAGCAGATATGCATACAGTACAAACTGCCATAGTCAATCCTCTTCTTCCAGTGAATGGCCTCACTGGCCTTGCTTTGGCAGTCCGCTTTCAGCAAAACCAGCTGCCCAGATTCATCGAATGGAAAATGATGGGCCAGGGGGCATATGTGGTTGGCATGGAGCCGGCAAACTGCCTGGTTTTTGGCAGAAGCGCTGAAAGAGATAGCGGTGGGCTGCAAAATATTGAGCCAGGCGAAATTCGCAGTTATAATCTGGAACTGGAAATCATTGCAGGCCAAGAGAATATTGCAGCGCTCTCACAGACCAGAGCAGGCAGGTGAAAGGGCTATTTGCAAGTGAATGATTCCGAGCAGAATAAGGCAGTGTCAAATCGTTTTGTTTATACCGTGATTCTGATCACCCTGGCGCTTACCATGGTGCCCTATTTAATTGGCCAGGCACTCGCAAACAACAGAATCTACATGTGGCTGGGCTACAACCTTGACGACAGCTGCGTTTACCTGTCATGGATGCGCCAGGCAGTGCACGGTTCAATCTGGCAGTATAACCTGTTCTCCACCTCTCCACAACACCCAATGCTCGCCAATCCGCTCTTCTGGTGTTTGGGCCTTTTTGCTGGCATCACGCATTTACCGATGCTGGCAGTGTATCACCTTGCCCGGCTCACAGCAGGTTTCGCTCTGCTGTTTGTGGTATGGAAGCTCATTCGAGAAATGCTGCAAGATACCCTGGCGCAAAAAACCGCCCTGCTGTTTGTCTGTTTTTCAGCAGGGCTGGGGTGGCTGCCAGGCTTGTGGCCGCAGGGCGGAATCTCTATTATGCATACACCCATAGATGCATGGCAGCCTGAGGCAGTTACCTTTCTTTCTCTTTATCTCAGTCCGCTGTTCGCCTTCTCAATGCTGCTGCAGGTGTCTGTGCAGCTTTTGCTTTGGAAATCAATTCACACAAACAGCATGAAAGATGCCCTGCTGGCCGGCATTCTGGTAACGCTTCTTGGCCTCACACATACTTACGATGTGGTTGGCCTGGCTCTTACCTGGGTTTTATTTCTGGTTTTTCTTGCCTTTACCAAAACAAATGCCACGCTCTTTCGCAAGGCATGCGCTCGTGTTGCGATGGCAGCAGCAGCTGGGCTTCCTGGGGTTGCTGTGATAGCCTGGGAACTTCACACAGATGCATTGTTCAACAAGCGTGCAGCAGTACCCACCCTTTCGGCACCCATTGCTTACATACTTATTGGATATGGTCTCATTTTTCTACTGGCCCTTTTTGTCCCAGTACACTTTTTACTGCACAACAAAAACAAGGCCGCCGATGCAGACAGGCATGACAGCACAAGCCTCTTTCGCACGAAAACTGCTGCACTACTCATCATTCTATGGGCTTTAGCACAGCTCCTTGCAGCGTACCTGCCCGTAGCATTTCAGAGAAAGATGCTGCAGGGCGAACACTTTCCTCTTGCAATTATGGCCGCTGCGGGTACCGTCTGGCTGCTTCGCCTGCCGCGCTCTCCTCTCAGGCAAAAAACACTCTTCCCGGCTGTCATTGCTCTAACAACACTGCTCTCTATTTCAAATATTCGGTTTCTTACACGTGATGTGCTCAATGATCAGCAAAATATTGTACAGACATTTCAACAGCGTCCCTATCTCAAACCGGGAGAGTGGAAAGCCATTCAGTGGGTAAAGAAACACATACCTGCAAAGGTAGCCATACAACCCATGCCCTGGGTACAACTCAGCGCTTCTGTGAGCGGCAAAGCCTCTATTGCAGCACGCGACATGACTATTGCATGCTTTCTGCCAGGTTTAACTGCACACCCTGTCTATTGCGGCCATTGGGGAGAAACCCCCAGCTATCCCCATAAACTGCAGCAGCTTCAAGATTTTGCACTTCCATCTACCACCGATGCACAGAGAATCGCCCTGCTGAAAAAAATGAAAGTTGGGTACCTGCTATTTTCTCAAAAAGACTCGGATGACCCGTCTGCCGATCAGCTTGCACCCATGTTTAGAGACGTGGTCTCCCTGCCCCCCTACCTTGAACAAATATATTCCAATCGAGATGTAAACCTCTACAAAATTACCTCTCTTCCAATTGGCCGCAGCATGTAAAATTGGAAGCTGATAGTAATAATGCTGATTTTTTCAATGCCGGTATTTATGGTGGTTAAAATGCTCTGCCAGCGCACAGTAATTATATAGCGCCGATGAATTAGATTCTGAAATAAGAATGCGAAGGCATCTGTGCGGCTTATCTCAACTAGGTACTGTTCATAAATGCTTACGCTATTTCTGAAAACAGTATGGAGACCAATGTGAAAACAGGTCCACTGCATCTTTCTTGCAAAAAGATGCCACAATTTTTTTACAGACATCAAACACTGGCCACCCTGATGTCTCTTTCAATGGCCATTCCAAATGCAACCGGAGATCAAAAGAATGATGCAGCATCTATCGAGAATGGTCGTAAAACCAAATCTTGGCAATAATACTCGTACAGAGGCAACCTTGCAGTGTTTGTACAGATGCCAGCAAGCAAGCGTATCGCAAGTTCTGGGTTGGGCGAAACAACCACGCTCTCACCCAGACTACCTAGACAACGAGACGCTGGTAACATTATTAAGGTTTTTCCATGCTAACAATGATAACAGTAGTAGAGATGCGCTGATAGATATACTTATTCAGCGTTTGACACGCTTAATAACTAGAATGATTTTCAGCAAGAATATGCAGCTGACAGCAGAGGATTATATAACCGGCATTATGCTGGATATAATCAAACCAACTTGTCTGTTTTACGAGATAAATTTTACTACATCTGTATCTCGTAAAATATCAAAGAACATTAGTAAGGCAAGCAACATACAGTCAAGCGAGTCTAAAAACCTTGATGAGTTATCTGATACGCTCGAAGGCCCTTGTGATCAGTATTCAGAAGTGGATGTAACTGATATGATCGCTTTACTCGATGCCCCCGAACGCAGAGCTATGCAGTTGCACTATGCAGATTATTCCGCTAAGGAGGCAGCAAGCAAGCTTGGCATCACTGACAATGAGTACAACAACAGTCTGCGCAGGGCCAGAAGAAGGCTGGCAAAACTATACCCAAATCATACCACCAATACCAGAAATATATCAGCAGTTACGGAGTAAAACATGAGTACCATACCAAATCAGCAGCAAGAGCTTGATCGCTGCTTTCAGGAGTGGAGTGAGGACCGGTCTTCAGGCAATCCCTCCACACTCAAAACATGGCTCGAACGCTATCCGCAGTTTACCACGCAGATATTGGATTGGCACGCCTACACCACTCTTCAGGAAGCAGTGCAGGAAGAACAGGAGACGCTAGACCACCAGTGGCTTGAAATACAGAAAAGGGTGAAAGTAAGCATACTGCAGAAGCTGAATGCCCCCATTGCTGCACATTCAAACTCTGAAACAATCACAGACCTGTTCGAGACAATCAAACAAGGGGGTTATACCCCACAGGAACTTGCCAGTGAAACAGGTATTACCAAGAAGATTCTCAAGTACCTCAACCAGCGCCTCGTCAAGCCAGATGATGTCAGGTTCCACCGCATGCTGCGCAGAATTGCCTTCAGCCTCAGAACCTCAGAGTCAGCCCTGCTCGCATATATGCAGGGGCCGCCCAATGTGGCAGTAAATGCATCTTACCGGTCATCTGCCCGGCCCGCAGCAGCAGAAAAGATAAGCTTCGAATATATGATCCAATCCGACAGTTCCTTAACAGAAGCACAAAAATCCGAATGGTTGAATCTATCATGAACGGAGTTGGCAGTGCCAGAAAAACGTAACAGACTGCTGCAGCGCGAAACACTGGAAAAGGCAGACCAGCTCATCTTGCTGTTAAAAGAACAAACGGGGGTAGAGGCGGTACCATGCGATCATAGCGAACCAATACTCGATGGGGCGATGGCTGTATACGACCGGGACTTACAAGAAATATACTACGACTCATCTCTGCCAGATCACATAAGAAATTTCACGCTCGCTCATGAGTATGCTCATGTGATGCTGCATCCTGATATACGTCATGACAATTTTACGCAGCTGCAGTATCAGTCTGCTGTTGTCACGCAAGATAAGCAATCTCTCATCTCCTATAGCCCGCAGGAAAAGAGAGAACAGGAAGCCAACAGCCTGGCTGCCGATTTGCTTTTGCCTCTGCCTGCCCTGCGCAAAGCATTCCTTCAAGATAAACTCACCCTCACGCAGATAGCAGAGCGTGCAGAGGTCTCTCTGGCATGTGCTGTGTCGCAGCTCACAAAACTGCTTGCTACTTTTGAACTAACCGGCAAGGAAGCAGAACCCTCTGAGCAGGATGGAGCTGAAATCAAGCTGGATATGTCGCAGCAGATTGCTGCAGAGTCGGTATATGGGCCGGTTTTTGTAGACGCAGGGCCAGGAACAGGCAAAACAAGAACGCTCACTGCACGCATTTTTCACCTGATACAAAACGAGCAGGCGCCGCCCCAAAGCATACTGGCTCTCACGTTTTCTAACAAGGCAGCAGAAGAGATGCGCTCCAGGCTGAAAAAGCTGCTTGGGCCTCAAGGCTCTCTCCCCTGGATAGGAACATTTCATTCTTTTGCACTGGAAATACTGCGCAAAAGCATTGAATACACCGGCTTCTCAACTACTCCAAGACTGCTGGAACCTCCCGATGCTCTTGCACTTCTTACCAGCCATATCTCTTCACTGCCCCTGCACTTGCTGTTCAACCCATCAACCCCTTCTCTGTATCTGCCCGCCATTCTGAACAACATATCGCTTGCCAAAAGCAGGCTACTGTATCCCGATGACTACCGTATACAGGCCGGTTTGCTCGCGTCTGAACAAGACCGCCCAAAAGCGTTGGAGACAGCCGATGTCTATGCACGCTATCAAACCCTGCTGGAACAGGAGAACTGTCTGGATTACGGTGATCTGATTATGAAAACCATTCTTTTATTTGAAAAAAATTCAGATGTGCTCAAATCTTGGCAGCAAGACTATCCGTACCTGCTGGTTGATGAGTTTCAGGACATTTCGCCCGCCCTCTGGAGAATGCTGCAGCTGATAGCAGGAAATGGAGAGAAGCTTTGGGCGGTTGGTGACTTCAAACAGTCGATTTATGGTTTTCAGGGCGCTGCCAGCGACATGGCTGAGAAACTTCAGACTGCCTTTCCACTCACAAAAACCCTCTACCTCAACACCAACTATCGATCTGAAGCAAGCCTGGTAAAAATGCTTAACTCGCTCGCTAGCCACAACTGGAATGCGGTATTGAATAACCAGCAGAATCGCAGCATTACATGGCTCACACCAGAAAATCACAGCCATCAACAGCATATTCTATGTCAGCAAATAAGAGAGATGCAAAACAACGGATTCCTGTTGTCAGAGCAGGCAGTACTCTGCAGAACCAACTTGGAAGCCGCTGCCCTGGCAGAAGAGCTGGGCAGCAAAGGCATACCTGTGATGCATCACGGCATGCTTTTCAAGCGCCAGCAAGTGAAGGATATGCTGGCGCTGCTTACAATCACTTCACAAAGCAAGGGAGGCGCGCTGTACCGTGTCGCACACTACAGCCGCTACAATATCCCCCACTCGGATGTGCAAATACTGCTCGATGCAGCACCCGAACCATTTTACAAGCTGCTCACCAGTCAGCCCCCGCCAGACCTTTCTCCAGAGGGCGCAAAAGGCTGGAAAACACTCTGCGCAGACCTTGCTCCTCTGCTCACCGAATCACCCTGGATGTTTTTGGCAAAATATCTGTTTGAACAGCGTACATATCTCAATCAGATATTGGAGTATGAGGCGCCGCAAAGAATTGCAGCGTGCAACGCACTGGTTAAGCTGCTCGATATAGCGCAAGCCAGACTGTTTTTCACACAACAAAACGATGATGTCGAACAGGCGGCATCAAACAGAAATGAATATTTGCAGCATATACAGCGCATACAGCTTATGCAGCACGAAACTAAAACTTCCCCTAATCTTGAGAGTCATTCCACCAATGCTTTGCATATCCTTACCATTCATCAGGCCAAGGGGCTAGAGTTTCCTGTTGTCTATCTGCCATCTCTCACTAACGAACAGTTCAAAAACAGCGGGAGAGGGTTGCTGCAAATACCACTTTTTTTGCAAAACACCGATTCTGATACAGACAATCTATTTTTCGTAGCTTGTTCACGGGCACAGACTAGGCTGATCCTGCTGTCGCCAAAATTCAGCAAGAATAAATCACTCACCCCCTTCACCATGCTGAGCAGGCTCAATATAACGCCCGTGTCGTCGCAGCTGCTACCAGAAACAGAAAAATTGGCAGAAGAGTCGGTCCCCGCCACCAACATTCAAAGCAAAAAGAGACTGGTGATCACAGAGCTTGAACAGTGTTCCAGGTGCCCAGCACAGTATTATTATGAAAGAATTCTTGCCACAGAACTGTTCACGCCAAATACGCTTTACAAGCAATTTCATTCTTCATTAATCCAGGTGATTCGTGAAATCCATTCAGCTCGTTCAAATGGCGTTCCAATGTCACACCAGCAGGCCATAACTAGCTTTACAATGCGGTTTGGCGATAACCAGGATGCTGCTTCTGAAGAAAAAAAAGCATTGCTGTCTTATGCAGAAAACCTTCTGCTCAATGGCATAAATTATCCATTCAATGGAAAACTAGTTAAACTCGACTTTCTGGATGCTTCGTTTATGGAATGCAAAATATCCATACCAATACATCTCGCAGAAGAAAAACCAGATGGAGCTATACAAATCTATCGCTTTCATATGAGACCGCTTAAGCCAAAAGAAGACCACACCGAAAAAAGGCTGCTGTTGCTGCAGCAGGCGGCGAATGCAGTGTACCCAGGCGCCCTGCCAATTCTAATAGTTTCTCTCTACAATGGCGATACCATGCAGGCTGGGTACAAGCGAGCGCCGCACAACCCGCTTCAGACTCTCTCCGATGCTCTTTCAAACATCCAAAGCGGGCACTTCCCAACAAACCCCGATGAACATAATTGCAGAACATGCGAATACCGCATTCTATGCAGCGAATAACAGGCTTACTGAAACACACTCCGCAAACTTTCAGCAATGTGCCTCAAGCCAAGCGGCTGATTTACCCGATAACCTTCTACCTCGGCAGTAACAGGCCCTGTATAACCCGCTGCCTGTAAAGCATCTGAAACGGCCTTCCAGTTCACATCTCCCTGCAAAGGGTTGCAAAAGCCGCTGATATTGCCAATGCCGGTCTTAAAATCTTTCACATGCACCTTGCAAATGCGTGCGCCCAGTATGCGAATCCACTGCTCAGGGTACCCAAAAGCAAGTACATTGCCTACATCAAAATAAGCGCCAATCCACGGGCTGCCTACTTCATCCAGCAGGGCGGCAAACTCCAGTGGCGAGAGCAAAAACTTGTTCCATACGTTCTCAAGACCAATGTGTACCTGCTCGGCAGCTGCATCATCTGCAAGCTCAAGCAGCGCCTCTTTGGTTCTTGCATAGGCCGCGTCATAGCTGATTTCAGTATTCACTACTCCGGGTACCACTAGCACAGTATCTGCACCAAGCCACCTAGCCTTCTGAAGCAAATCGCGTACAACCTTCTTCCCCTCAGACCTTACTTCTAAATCGGGAGATGTCATGGGGTATTTCCAACCAAGGCCACAAGAAAGACTGTACAGATGAATACCAGCTTTGTCCGCTGCATCCCGCACTTCCCCAGCCTCTTTTTCAGACATAGAGCGATGAACTGGCCCACTCTCTTCAAGATTCAACTCCAGGCAGTCAAACCCTGCCTCCTGCACTTGCATAAAACATTCCGCAAGAGTCCATTTTCCGGGCAGTGTCCAGCGGTTAATGCCAACTGGGTTCATGGCTACATCCTCCTCAGATTATAGTCAGTATTTTCGGCAGGCAGGCTCACGATTCCTGCAGTACTCTGCCTCACATCTTTCCCGTGAATAATCAGTTTCATCTACAGAAAAAGTGCTGGCTGCTTAATACTTCCTTAACATCAATTGGGTGTACAATCTACTATTCAGTTTTCTATCAAGAATGTTGCATTCTGCGCACCTAAAGGAGATTTGCGTCATGACCGTTCCTCGCTGGCGAAACACCGGTCTTTTGCTGCCAGGCATTGCCCTCGCCTCTCTTTCTGCAGCAGCATGGGCAAAAACCCCAGCTCTCAAACCCGATCCGGCTCTCAGAAGCTACTACATACCTCTTTCACATGAACCTCATCCTTCTCACGAGGCACTGTTGAAGCTCATCCGCAAACACATACATTATGTGTTTGTAATCTACCAGGAAAACAGATCATTCGACTCGTATTTTGGTACTTTCCCTGGGGCAGACGGACTGTTTTCACAGCCGGCAGCAAAAACACCTGGCTTCTATGAGAGCATCATCAATACAGATGGCACTGCGAGCGTAATTCACCCTTTCAGAATTGGGCCATCGCTCTTCGCAGCAGACACAGATGATATTGACCACTCACACTTTTCCATTACCACTAAAATGGATGGGGAGGGTGCAAAGGCAAAAATGGATCGTTTTGCTGTAACCGAAGAACGTCGCTTCTCGCCGACAGGCAACCCCTCGCTCAAGGCTAAACAGTACGGGGAACTTGCTATGGCTTACGAAGATGGTGACACCATTCCATTCCTCTGGAGATACGCCAACCGCTTTGTTTTGTGCGATCACATATTTCAGCAAATCACAGGGCCGTCCACCCCTGGTAACCTTGCCATCATTTCAGCCCAAACCGGTGCTACACAATGGATGCTGCATCCAAATGAGGCTTTTGGCAAGGTGCCCTATGGGCCGGGAGTGCCGGTAATCAACGACTCAAATCCATTTTGGGGTTCTTCAAAAGATCATACAAAAACCGGCAGAATGCCCTGGAACCCTGGAGAGAATCCGCACTATACCCCGCAGTACAACCTTACCTACGCTTCCTTGCCGCTCACGCTCTCAGGAAACAGGCTGGCAAAAATTGTTCATACCGACAGAGACCCCCAGGGTGATTTGAAAGACATCACAAGTGATATTGCTGCAATTACACACTCTGAAGATACCGTGATACCGTGGGGATGGTATGAAGAAGGCTTCGACAAAGAGCCAACTGATGAAAACAGCGGCCCTGTAGATGCGGAAGGTACGCACGCTGCATATGTCACACACCACAATGGCCCGCAGTACTTTGGATACATCTCAAACAACCCGCAGATGTACTCTCATCTGCATGGCATGCATGACTTTTTTATGGCGGTGCAGCATCATACTCTGCCAGCCAAGGGGGTCTTTTATATCAAGGGGGGACTGCTCAACCAGTTCAATCTCAAACCCGAAGACCCTGCCGCGCAAGTGCAGCAGAATTTTCTGGGCGATGATGACCACCCCGGCTATTCCGACTCACGCATTAGTGAATCGCTTGTAGCTGAGACAGTCAACGACATCGCACGAAGCCCCTACTGGAAACATTGCGCCATCATCATCACATGGGACGACTCTGAAGGTGACTATGACCATGTGCCACCTCCTGCAATCACTACAGGCCCGGATGGCAAGCAGCTCACAGATGGCCCGAGGGTGCCATTTTTACTCATCTCTCCCTGGAGCAAAACACATTACATAGACCATGCTGTAGGCAGTCAGTCTACGGTTGTACGATTCGTAGATGAGGTATTCAATCTCATACCGCTGCAAAAGCTGCCAGATGAACAGAAGGGCATACGCATCGGTGAGAAAAAAGGGCTGGCAAATGAAGGCCCTACAGATGACAGTCCGCTTGTTACCGATTTGCTGCAGGCTTTTGACCCAGCCAGGCTGACTGGCAGAGCGCCCATGCTGCCCCCATCGTATGCAATCATTCCAGAGAAGCTGGTTCTCACGCAGCCAGCCGATCTGCACTACGGATTGAAGCAGTTGGGAATTGTGCCCACCGATTACGCCCTGGGAATACACAATCATATCCCGTCAGACTTCAACCCGCGCCCTAGCACCACGCCGGGCAAGTAAAGCATGACTATCTCCCGGGCAGCTACTTCTGTCCGGGAGATATACTGTTTGCATGACAAATTGCAATAGCCAGCCCATCTGCAGCATCGTCTGGTTTGGGCGCTTCTACCAAATTCAAAAGCCGTGTAACCATGTACTGCACCTGCTGCTTCTCCGCAGCGCCATAGCCCACTACTGCAAGCTTTACCTCTGCAGGGCGGTATTCATGCCAGGCAATACCCCGCTGGGCAGCGCTCAGCAGCACCACTCCAATACTTCCTCCCACTGCGATTCCCGTATTCACATTGCTTGAAAAAAACAGTCTTTCAGTAACCAGCACTTCAGGCTGATATTCGTGCAAAAGCAGATTCAGTTCATTGTAAAGCATACAATAGCGCTCTGGCAATGGCATTTTTGCAGGTGTGCGAATTACTCCATGCGCAACGTGCACAAGCTTACCCGGCTTTTTATCAAGCAGGCCATAGCCAGTAATGGCAGTACCAGGGTCTATGCCAAGTATTCTCACAGTGTCCCTTTCTCCTGCCTTCCCAATGCAGCTGGTGGTCTGCTTTTGCCAACAAGACCAGCAAGTGCAAGAATGGTCATCAAATAGGGCAGTGTATCAAGGCACATAGGGTTTGTAAGATGAATTCCCAGTAGAACGAGTTTGTAATTATGTATTTCAAGCTGTGTCTGCAAGGCAAAAAAGAGACCAAAAAATAATGCGCCTCCCGCAGCGCCAAGCGGATTCCATTTGCCAAAAATTACTGCGGCAAGTGCAATATACCCTTTACCAGCAGAGATGTCGGTAGAGAAGTTATGCGCATCGGCAAGTGTCAGGTAGGCTCCGCCAAGCGCAGCAAAAACACCCGAGCAGGCAACAGCAAAATAACGCACGCTCTTCACGTTGACGCCTGCCATCATTGCACCCTCCGGGTTCTCTCCTGCAGAACGTATTCGCAGGCCGGTTCTTGTGCGCTTCACAAACAAGTAAACCAAAAAGGGCAGCAGCAATGCGGGCACTACAAAAAATACGCGTGGCATGCCGGCAACCGATAAACCATTGGGGTACAAGTGCAAATAAAAATAACGTGTGACCCCGCTGGCAAGCAGGTTTATGCCTAATCCGCTCACAACATGATCCATACCATATTTCTGTGTAAACATTGCGTGCAGCAAACCAAAAACAGCCCCTGCAAGTACAGCAGCCAGCAACCCTGCACCATCAGCCAGCCACACTGGTTCGTGGTGCAAAAGGTCAGCGGCACACACAGCAAAAAATGCTCCAAAAAGCATAAATCCTTCCAATGCGATGTTCACCACGCCGCTGCGCTCTGATAGTATTCCCCCCATCGCGGCCAGTGCGAGCGGGGTATAGAAATAGAGTACGGCAAGTACAAATCCTGTCACTACCTGAAGGCTCATCCCACCTCCTCTCCAGAGCTGATTTGAGTGGAATATGCTCCATCATTCTTATCAGAATTGCTTTTATTAGATTGGCCAGCTAACCTCACCCGTTTTTTGCGCCAGGTGCGCACTCCTGCCAGCAGTATCACCATCGCCTGTACAATCAGAGCGATGCTGTTTGGCACATTGGTTATTATCTGCATATACTCTGCACCATGGGCCAATGCCCCAAAAAACAGAGCGCTCAGCAATATTCCAGTACCGCTGGCACCTCCAAGCAAAGCGACTGCGATTCCATCAAACCCATAATTGCCTGCAATACCAGCTACAAAACAGTGCTGCTGCCCCAGTACCAAAACTGCTCCTGCAATTCCTGCAAGTCCGCCCGAAAGAGACATGCTTGCCATCACAACCCGATCAACTGGCATGCCAGATGCTCTGGCGGCTTCTTCATTTTGCCCTACTGCTCGTATCTGAAACCCAAACGATGTATTCCTCACTGCCCATGTAACCAGCGCTAAAAAGAATATCGCCAGATAGAAGCCGGCATTCAAGCTGCTTCCGGCTGCAATAGAATGCAGGTGCGTCGAGCTGGCAATCGCTCTGGTTTGCGGTGCCTGGTACGAAGGGTCTTTGAAATTGTGACTGGCCAGATAGGTGGTAAGGTCAGCCGCAATGTAGTTAAGCATTATGGTGCTCAGCACTTCATGCACGCCGTAGCGGGTTTTCAGCACGCCCGACAGCCAGCCCCATACTCCACCGGCAGCACAGCCTGCCGCCAAGGCAAGAGCGATATGCACTGCTCCATTGATGCCAGGAAGGGCAGCCGCAGCTACAGCACAGAAAAAAGCCCCAAAAGTCATCTGGCCAGGTGCGCCGATGTTAAAAAGACCTGCCCGAAACGCAAGTGATATTGCCAGGCCGGTAAACAAGAGCGGCGTTACATACGCAAGCGATTGTGCTGCATGAAAAGCATCAAACTGAAAAGGTGAAAACTGCAGCCCCGTAGCGCCTACCCATAACGCAGAAAACGATGGGCCAGCTGCATAGCCAGACAAGGCAAGAAACAGAAACATGCACGCAAGCCCTGTAACTACCATGCCGATAGGCCGCAGAAGCGATAGCGCTATCTGGTGCAAACGCATGTTCACTGCCCTTTTCAATCCACGGCACCTGTCATCAAAGCGCCAACACGCTCAGATGTCGCATCTTTTCTTGCCAGTACCCCTGCCACCCTTCCGTTGTAAAGCACTGCAATCCTATCTGAAAGCGCCAGTGTTTCATCCAGATCAAGTGAAAACAGCATTACCCCCACTCCGTTGTCTCTTGCATTCTGCAGACGCTGGTGTACTGTGGCAGAGGCGTTCACATCCAGTCCCCGTGTTGGCTGGCAGGCAAGCAGCACACTGGGCTGGGCGTCCAGTTCTCTCGCAACAACCAGCTTCTGCTGATTGCCTCCGCTTAGCGAGCCGGCACGGGTAAGCGCGCCGTCGCTGCCCAGCCGAACATCATACTCAGTCAGCATAGTACGCGTTTTTTCAGCAATCTTTCTCCAGTTCAGCAGCAAACCACCGCCAAACGCTTTCCGCCGCTCAAGCCCCAGCACATAATTTTCCGCCACCGTAAATGTATCAATCATACCCCTGTCATGTCTGTCTTCGGCTATGTAGCCTAAACCAGCCTCTCGCCGCCTGCCAGTGTTCATAGAGTTTATCGGGCTCCCATTCAGGCAGATTTCACCGCTGTCTACTTTACGCAGCCCCAGTACAGCTTCCACAAGTTCGCTTTGCCCGCTGCCATCCACACCTGCAATACCCAGTATCTCGCCTGTATTCAGTTGCAAATCCACCTCATGCAGTCTTTTTATGCCGCCAGTACTCACGCTCAGTTTGCGTATCTCAAGTAAAACTCTCGCCTCTGTAGCTTCTATACTGCTTTCCCGCCGGTTACCAGGGCCGGTTTTCTCACCAATCATCGCCCTCAGCAATTCACCAGGGGTGGTTTGGGCTGTCTGAAAGTCTCCTGCATTTTTCCCACTGCGCAGCACAGTGACAGCATCGCTGTGTGTCATCACTTCTCGCAGCTTGTGGGTAACAAATACAACAGTAATCCCCTTGTCTCTCAGCCGCTTCAGAAGCGCAAATAGTGTGTCCGACTCAGAGGGTGCAAGGGTAGCAGTAGGCTCGTCCAGCAGCAATATTTTCGCGCCTCTGTAAAGCGCTTTCAATATCTCTACCTTCTGCCTCGATGCCACCGAAAGCTGTGAGGCAGGCTGAAAAAAATCCAGTGCCTCCATTCCCAGCTGTTCAGCCAGTTTCTTACCCGGTTCAACAGCTTTGGCAAATGGAATAATCCACTGTTCCTCTGCGCCAAGCAGCAGGTTCTCAAGTACAGTAAGCGCCGGTATCAGCGAATAGTGCTGGCTCACCAGACCAATGCCGCTTTTAATCGCATCCGCCGAGCTGTTCAACCTGCCTGTAACCTCCTCACCCTCAATCCAGATACGACCCTCATCAGGCGGAAACTTGCCAAACAAAATGTTCAGCAGGGTAGACTTGCCTGCTCCATTCTCGCCTATGACTGCATGAAAAGTACCGCGGCGCACAGCTAAATGAATGTGATCATTTGCCAGCACTCCCGGAAAAGCATGAGTAATCCCCTCCATGCGCAAAGCATATTTTACGGCTTCTGTTCCGGTGGCCAATAATAACATCCTGCTTTCTAACGCTTTAGAATGTGTAATCACTGCATGCCAATAAGAATACCCTCTAGTGTAATACAAGAAACCGCTGGTAGGCAAATATGCAGCGCAGCAAGCTGCCTTCAAGGGCGCATCACAAAATATTTATGCGGGAAACAACTTTTTTGTGATAATCTATAGTATCTAGTCTGCAATATGCTGACTGAACGTATTGAGAAATAGCAGCATTCAAACGGTCACTTCATCGTTAAACGGTTTGGTACAATTGAGTATATGCCAGATTTACCTATCAGTACTTTTCAAGAGATTATGCACACCGGTATGCAGTATGCACGCTCATTCCAGTGGTCTGCAGCGGTAGATCACTACAGACGTGCCATCGCTGTAGACCCCGAATCACTTGAGGCCAGATTCCGCCTGGGATGGGCGCTGTGCAATCAGGCTGAGGCCGATAAGCCTTCTCTGGCAGACATGGCTATGGTATATGGGGCGCAGGTGCTTGGTTTTGAACAAGCAGCAAGAGATGGCCGCAGGAGGTTTCAGAATAACCGTCTGCTTCTCAAAGATGCAGTTTTTTACCTCAACTCTGTACTTGAAAAAGACCCCAACCACGCAAGAGCGCTGCATTATCTGGCAAAGGCGCTGTTTGCCCTCGATCAGAAAGCTGATGCAGAACAGGCGGCAAGAAAAGCAGCTCAGCTTGAACCGGCAAATGCGGCGTATACAAATCTGGCACAAAACTTCGATAGCACGACCCCATCCAGCACAGTATCTTCTGAGAGCATGGCTAATACTCCCCATACATGGGACGAGCTTGTGCTTGAACTGCGCACAAAAAGAGAGTTGCGCCAAATGCAAATCATGCTCGAAAAACCAGACATGGCGCGTGAGCTTGGTGTGCATCCTCCAACAGGAATATTGCTAAAGGGGCCGCCTGGCACAGGCAAAACTACCATCGCACGAGTACTCGCTTATGAGGCGCAATGCAATTTCGTCTCTATATCACCTGCAGATATCAATCAGATGTACGTAGGTGAAAGCGAAAAAAAAGTGCGTGACATATTCGCAAAAGCACGCGCTTCCTCACCATGCATCATCTTTATTGACGAAATAGATGCCCTTCTCCCTGTAAGACAAGGAGGGGTAGCCATTCACTCAGATAAGGTGGTAAACCAGTTCCTGCAGGAAATGGATGGCATCACGCCAAATACCAGAGTGTTTGTGGTTGGGGCTACCAACAGGCCAGACATGCTTGACCCGGCAGTGCGCAGAGGCGGGCGACTCTCTAGAGAAATCGAAATTCCGCTGCCAGACTACAATGCACGACTGCAGCTTTTTCAGCTCTGCACACGCAGCACAAACCTTTGCAGCGATGTATCGCTTGAAGAGCTTGCCAGTGGTTCTGCAGGCTACAGCGGCGCAGACATCAAGGCGCTGGTGAATGAAGCAGGCTTAATAGCTCTCATTCGACTCACAGACACAGAGCCTGAAAGCCCAAAACAACTCAAGCAGGAAGACTTTCTGGCTGCTTTCAAAAACCTCGGATAAATAATACTAGAAGGATAACACATGACAAAACTAGTGCTGTTGCGGCACGGTCAATCTGCATGGAACCTGGAGAACAGATTCACCGGATGGATTGACATAGATCTCACCCAGCAAGGTATGGAAGAAGCAAGAGAAGCAGGCGAAAAAATTAAAATCGCTGGTATTCACTTGCAGAATGCATACTGCTCGGTGCTTAAGAGGGCGATAGATACTCTCAAAATTGCCCTCCATGCCTGCGGACAGGAAGATATTCCAGTGCTTTATGACCAGGCTCTGAATGAAAGACATTACGGAGACCTGCAGGGTCTGAACAAGGATGAAACTGCAAGGAAATTTGGAGACGAACAGGTTAAAATCTGGCGCAGAAGCTACTCTGTGCGTCCCCCAGGGGGCGAAAGCCTCAAAGATACTGCAGAACGTACACTGCCATACTTTCAAAAACACATTCTGCCCGAAGTAAAAGATGGCAAAAATATTCTGATTTCTGCACATGGCAACAGCCTGAGAGCGATTGTAATGTACCTTGACAAACTCACCGAGGAAGAGGTTATCTCACTCAATATCCCTAACGGCATTCCCATTGTGTACACTATGAACTCGCAAGGCGATCTGCTTTCCAAGCAAGAACTGTAAAATGCCTCCTGTATCTGCCTCGCATAGAGAACTCACTACCTTCCTGCTTGTGCTGGCAGGCTTGGGAGTGCTCTCCTTGCTGCTGCTTGGCATATGGATGCAGATGCGCAGAACTGCTCTGCGCTCGTGGCAAAAACTGGCCGATGAGTTTAAGGGCGAATTCAAGGCAAAAAATCAGTTTCAGCCGGATGCTGTAACCGGCACGTACAAGGGTAGACCGCTCATTCTCGAAACTGCCATAAGCATGGAAGAAGAGACGCCCTATTTTCACACCAGATGCGTTATGCCCCTGCGTAATAAAGCAGGGTTTATTCTAGGTCTGCGAAGAAAAAGCATGCTGGAAGAAGTGCAGTTTAGAAACACTCCCTCCGGCTTCGACTTGAGTAGTGAAGAATTTCAGAAGCGATTTTTTGTGGTATGCAATATGGCTTCACACCTGAACAATGTGCTCAACGCCGATGCTGCAAAAGAGCTTCTGCGATATGCTGATGTAGAAGTATACATACGACTGCAGACTCTTGAATGGAGGCGTGCCGGAGAAATATCAGACCGGAAAGCAATCAAAAACCTGACCGATGTTCTGATACAGTTCGCAGAAGCAATAGAACTGCTTCCCGGTACGTCTCTTACCCTCACAGAAAAACTGGCGGATGAAGCGCTGCTCGCCAAAGGAATTTAGTTTCAAAACGGCAGGCGCACACGCTGCAGGCGAAGTGAATTGGAAACTACCGTAACACTGCTCATGGCCATTGCAAAGGCCGCGAGCATGGGGTTCAGTTTCCCCATGGCTGCCAGTGGAATGCCAGTGGCATTGAATGCAAAAGCCCAGAAAAGATTCTGGCGTATAATACGCATTGTGGCACGTGACAAAGACAGGGCATTCACTACTCCCCGTAAATCTGTTCCTGCCAGTGTAATGCCTGCAACCTCCCGCGCAATATCAGCCCCGCTTCCCATTGCTATTCCCGTGTCTGCTTGTGTGAGTGCCAGCGCATCATTCACTCCATCTCCAACCATACCCACAACATAGCCTTTGCTCTGCCAATTGCGCACAGCAGATGCTTTGCCTTCAGGCTTTACACCAGCGGCAATTTCTACTATGCCTGCCTTTTCAGCTATAAAGCGGGCTGCTTTTTCGCTGTCACCGGTCAGCATGGCAATTTTCAAACCTATGTTCCGCAAAGCAGCAACTGCCTCAGCACTGGTCTCCCTAATCGTATCGGCAACGGCAATTATTCCCGCAGTCTGGCCGTCAATGCTCACCAGCATGGCAGTCTTGCCAACGCTTTCCAGAGCCTCCATCTGTCGCAGCATGCTTGGCTCTATGACTGCACCGGCAGCTTTAAGCATATCTGCATTGCCAACCAGCACGCGCCTGTCCTTGACCAAAGCGCTCACTCCGGCTCCCGGATGATTGGCAAACTCCTCCGCCTCAGGCAGAGGAGTGGTTTGCAGGGCGTGTTCAACAATCGCTCGACCCAGGGGATGCTCAGAGCCGCGCTCGGCAGCTGCGCCATACACAAGCAGTTCATCTTTATTCCAGTCTGAGGCAGTAAACATGTCTGTCACAACCGGCCTGCCTTCGGTAATTGTGCCAGTCTTGTCTAATGCCAGCAGTGTAATCTTCTGCGCCTGCTCAAGTGCTTCACCATTCCGTATAAGTATTCCCGAACCCGCCCCGCGCCCCGTACCAACCATTATCGCGGTAGGGGTCGCCAGCCCCAATGCACAGGGGCAGGCAATCACCAGCACTGCAATGGCTGGCAGCATCGCCTCTATGGCGCCTTCACGCAGTAGTATGAAACGTATCGCAAAGGTCAGAAGAGCTGTAATCAGTACAGCAGGTACAAATACTTCAGATACCTTGTCTGCCAGCCGCTGTATAGGAGCCTTGCCAGACTGTGCTTCTTCTACCTGAGCAATCATTCTGGCAAGCACCGTCGCTTTGCCCGTTGCTGTTGCCCTGTACAACACAGACCCCGATTTGTTCAGAGTTCCACTGGTCAGCGTATCTCCTGCCGTCTTCTCTACAGGCACGCTTTCACCCGTCAGCATCGCCTCATCCACTGCACATGTTCCAGAAAGCACTATGCCGTCTACGCCAATACGCTCCCCCGGCCGCACGCGCAGGCTGTCGCCGGGCTTGATGCTTTTCAATGCAGCTTCATGCTCACCGTCATTGTCTACTCTTGTTACTACAGGCGGTGCTAAAGCTGCCAGAGAATGAATGGTATCTGCTGCACGCTGTTTCGCACGTCCCTCCAACAGTCTACCAAGCAAAATCAGGGTTATAATCACGCCGGCAGTTTCGAAGTACAGCTGGCTTCTGCTGCCAAACACAAGCTCATACATGCTGAAAAACCACGCTGCTCCGCTTCCCAGCATAATAAGGGTATCCATGGTGGCAGTGCGGGCCACAGCAAATGCTCTCCAGCCCGACCGGTAAATACCATCTCCAAAGCCAAACACAACCACTGCACTCAAAAGAGCATTCACCCAGTCAAATACCTCAGGGTGGTTTCGCCAAAACATTGCAAACACGGCGAGCGGTACAGAAAAGACCAGGGCGCCAATAAACCTGACTAGCTGAGCATGAGTATTGGCAGCCTTTTTATGCTCTTCTGCTTCTTCATCTTCACTCTCTATCACGCTATATCCCGCACGAATCACCGCTTCTGCTACCTGAGGATAACTTGCCAGCATCGGGTCATACTTTACGTGGGCATGATTGGTCGCCAGGTTAACCGCAGCCTCCTGAACCCCAGCCACCTTTCTCAAGCTGCGCTCTACACGCGCTACACAGGATGCACAGTGCATACCTGCAATCTCCAAATCAATTTCCGATGCTTTTATATTTTTTTCACGTACCTGCGTTTCCATGCTGCACCACCCTGCTTCCCCTTAGCTAAAGTACTGAGGCAGTATATCCCTCTTCAACAACCGCCTCAATCAATGCCTCTGCAGAAACGTCCTCATGATCCAGTTCTACTATAGCCGTTCCCTCTTCCAGTTTAACCTGCGCATTTGCAACGCCGGCTACTCCCAGCAGGGCGCGTGTAACATGCCCCTTGCAGGCATCGCACATCATTCCGCCAATGTTCAATCGTACAGTCTTCATTTTGTTCTCCATTGCTAGCCTAAAAAGTTTTTCAGCACCTTTCGCACTTCTGCATACAGTTCTTCCTCACTCTTGCACTGGGTCTCGATATGAGCTGATGGTGAATGATGCCCAGCCACACAGCCCTGCAAATGACTGGTGAGCAATTCTATGCCAACCGAGTCGAGGGCAGAACGTACCGCAGCAATCTGTATGAGAATATCTACACAATATCTGTTCTCATCAACCATTCTTTCCAGGCCTGTGACCTGCCCTGATATGCGCCTCAAACGCTTTTTGAGCATCAGCTTCGTATCAGAAATCATCATGCTATCCTCCAGTCTCAACTTTATATACCCCCACAGGGTATATAAAGTTCCTGTCAAATTGTGTTATAAATGGTTGACTTTCCTGTCGAAACCTGTTAAGATTATTCGTCTATTAAAAAATCTGGATGCAGCATTCAGCAGAGGCAGTTCACTTCTCTATTTTCCCGTAACAGAAGCATGCAGTCTCTCACACAACCTCTCCCTGCACAGATTGATCAATAAATAGAGGAGAACTATTTTGTCACGCTCCCCAAAAACTCTGGCCCGCCTGTCGCTGCTCGCCACCTCCACTCTCATGGCATCTTCTTCATCTGCTTCCCATGCCAGTGTTCACCATCTTCGCACACACGAAACTCTATGGAATTTCGCAAGAAGATACCACACCACAGTGCGCGCACTTGAGAGAGTGAATCACATTCACAACCCCACCCAGCTGCCCAGCCACATGCTGCTTCGTCTGCCTCCTCCAGAAAAGCATGTGTGGCTGAGGGGAAATGAAAGGGTTGCAGCGAAGGTGACCCGCAACAGGGTTGCCGTACGTATGGGGCCGGGAGAATCTTACCACCGGGAAACACTGATAGACGCAGGGGATGAGCTGCACATTGTACGCAGAAGAGATGGCTGGTCGGAAATTCACCTTGCTGACGGCAAACTAGGCTGGATTCGTGATGATATGCTCCATGCCTCAGCCGCATCGCTGCGCAGGGCAAAAGAAGCCAGCAGCCACCGCAAGGTGCGTATTGCATCGTCACGCACCAGCCGGGAAAGTCTTGCACATCACAGGCGCCTCTATCTGGAGCATTTGCACAGACTGCATCTGAAGGAAGAGCATCTACATAAGCTTCACCTTTTGCGCCTCGCTCAAAAAGAACACCACTGGCATGGAAGAACGCACCTTGCCTATGCCAAACACACTGCCTACCATAGAGGTCTTATTCGTACCGCCCTCGCCTACCGCGGCATCCCCTATGTATTTGGAGGCTCTTCCCCCCGTGGCTTCGATTGTTCAGGGTTTACACGATATATCTATCGTAAAAAAGGCATCTATCTCCCTCACAATGCCGATGCCCAGTTTCATATGGGTACACCGGTAAGTAAATCGCATCTAAGACCGGGAGACCTGGTATTTTTTCATACGGTAGCACCAGGCATATCGCATGTAGGTATGTACATAGGCAATGACAAATTCATTCACGCCTCCAGCCCAAACTTGGGTGGCGTAAGAGTAGACAGTCTGAGTGAAGCATACTATGAACGTGCATACAGAGGAGCAAGAAGGTATACACGCAAATAGTGCGTACGAAAAGTATGTTTCTTTTGTCAAAATATTCACTCTAACTGTGTAGTTATCTCTGCATGCTCTATGTCATCGCAAATGCATGCGCTTACACGGTCTCAACAGGAGTCACACTTGAAAAAATTGTTTTATCTGCTTTTGCTCCCTATTCTCACTCTTCTTCCATTGCAGGCTATGGCAAAACCCAGTTTCCCTCCAATAGTAAGAATGGCATATCAGGTAAAATCAAACGGTAAAATAGATGCCGAACTCAACAACTGTCTGCTTTGCCACCTGGGCGGTCCGCCCACGCTCAACCCTTACGGCAAACTGGTGAGAGGTGCACTGCAAACTGCTGGGGCTTCCAAAATTACACCGGCAATACTACACTCGCTTGATAACATAAAACTCGACAGTGCCGGCTTTACGGTTGCAGATGCATTTGCAGAAGACGTGCCCCCAGGTGACGGCCATTTCCCGCCGCCTCCCGCACATCCGGCACAAACCGCTTCCAATGCTTCAGCAGGCGCTGCCGCTGCAACTCAAAACGGAGGCATTGCAGCAGCAATTCTCAAACTCCTTTTTCCTAAGCATGCACAGCATCCGGTTCTGGTGCATTTTCCTATTGCACTATTCATCTTCGGTCTCTTTTTAGACCTGTTTGGGGTATACGGTAAACACGATAACCTTATTCAGGCTGGCTACTACTGTTTGCTGGGGGCAGCAGTAACCGCAGTGCCTTCTTATATCACTGGATTGCTGGCGTACCACTACGCCTTTGGAGGCAAAACCATTATTCCTTTGAGTGGAATGGCCCTCTATCACTTTCTTTTTGCTACCACAACAACCATCTTTATGATCGCACTTGCAGTTCGAAGAAGAAAAAATGCCGATGTTACCAGCGGCTACATCGCCGCGGCACTGCTCACGGCCCTGCTGCTGGCAGTTACAGGGCATCTTGGCGGCAATCTAAGCGGTGTGAATTAGGCACAGGAGTCAATTATGGACCGTAGAGATTTTTTCAAGGATGCTGCAGCGGCTGGCGTTATGCTCAGTGCGGTAGCCCCTGGCATCACCGAAATTCTGTATCCCGAACCAGTCATCGCACAAACACAGGCGGCTGCGCCTGTTTCATGTGCGGTTATTGGCCTGGGAGACCGTGGGCTTCAGATGCTTCGTGAACTGGCCTCTATGACAGAACTAAACCTGGCTGTCATCTGCGATTCGTATGAGCCTTTCATCAAAAGAGCATTGGAACATGCCCCCAAAGCATCAACCACTACAGACTACAAACAAATTCTCGACAACAAATCCATACAAGCCGTCATTATCGCAACGCCATCCAATCTGCACAAGCAAATTGTGCTTGACTCGCTTCAGGCAGGGAAACACGTGTACTGCGAGGCGCCTATTGCCCATACCATAGATGATGCGCACATAATTGCAGCAGCAGGAAAACAGGCATCTCCCAAACTCATCTTTCAGGCAGGGCTGCAAAGGCGCGTAAACCCGCAGTACCTGCATGTTCACAAGCTGCTCACTACCGGTGCATTGGGAGATGCCGCATACTGCCGGGCGCAGTGGCACAACAAAACAAGCTGGAGACGCTCATCACCCAATCACGACCAGGAAATCATGCTCAACTGGAGGCTCTCCAAACTCACCTCCCCAGGGCTTGTGGGGGAAATGGGAATACACAGCATAGACCTCATGAACTGGTACCTCAACGCGCTTCCCAGTGCGGTGACTGGCTTCGGCAGCATTATTCACTGGAATGATGGCAGAGATGTGCCAGACACAATGCAATGTATGATCGAATATCCAAACGGGGTGCGCTTTGGATACGATGCCACCCTGGTCAACTCTTTTGACGATGCATACGACGTGATGCATGGATCAGATTCTGCCTTCTTTATGCGAGGTGAAAAAGCGTGGATGATCAATGAGGCAGATGCACAACTGGCCGGCTGGATTGTATATGCCCGAAAAGAACCTGTGAACGACTCGGTGGGTGTGGTGCTGGTGGCAGATGCAAGCAAATTACTGGCACTGGGGAAAATACCTGGTAAGGATGGAGCCGCTGCCCCCGCAAAAACCATGCTGCATTACGCTCTCAAGGAATTTGCAACTGCTGTACAAACCGGCAAACAGCCTTCCGCTGGGCCGGAAGAAGGCTACAAGGCCACAGTTGTCGCACTGCTGGCAAATCAGGCAGTTAACACCAATTCACGTGTAGAAATCAGGCAGGAAATGCTTTCGCTCGCATAGAAAGTACTGCCCTAGAGTACAAAGCAAAGGAGCCGTCATGACACAAACTACTGCAAGCTCTGAACAACCTGAAGTTCAGGAAACAACCAGACGCGACTTTCTCAAAACAGTTGGCACGGCAGCTGTAGGGGCTGCAGCACTTACTAGCGCAGCAACATCGTTTGCATCGCCCTATATGCCCACTACCGCTCATGCAATGGCAAGGGTAATCGGCGCCAACGACCGAATTCATGTAGGTCATATCGGCCCGCACTGGGGCGGTCAGGGCGGTGTGCATACTCGCTTCATTCTTCAGCATAAACAAGACTGGAACATTGAGTATGCCGCCATTGCAGACATCTACACCTACCACCTGGAACATGCCAGACAGCACATCGGGCTGCCAGAAAACCGAGCATTTCTGGATTATCGTGAAATGCTGGAAAAAGTACCTGAAATCGATGTGGTATGGGTTACTACGCCGGAACACTGGCACTTCGCTCATGCCACTGCGGCTATGGAAGCAGGAAAACATGTATACTGCGAAAAACCGCTTTGCAAATCAGTAGAAGAAGCGCTGAAAATGCGGGAAACAGCGCTGCGTACCAAAGTGGTCTTCCAAATGGGCGCACAGGGCACTACCGACCCCACCTACCATTACATCGCCAAAGAACTTGCCAGTGGAAAATATGGCCCCATTGTATGGGCGCAGGGCTCTTACTGCCGCAACTCTACAGATGGTGAATGGAACTACTACGGTCTGGACCCGCAGGCAACTGCAGAAAATACACACTGGAAAGTGTTTGAAGAGCCATGTCATCACAAGCATGAATTCGACAAACAGCGCTTCTTCAGATGGAGAAAATTCTGGTCTTATTCAAATGGCATACAAGGTGATCTCTTCCCACACGTCATAGCACCCATTCTGCTGGCAATGAATGTGAATGAGTTCCCGCGGCGTGTGGTTTCCACAGGAGACCTGCTGATTCAAAAAGACCGTGAAGTGCCGGATACTGTCCACCAGATTATAGAATTTCCATCAGGATTTACCTTCATGCTGGCAGGCTGCACTACAAACGAAACGGGCCTTACGCCAACCATACGCACACATTTGGCAACAATACAGTTTGCCATGTTCGGCGGCGGACAGGTACACATTACACCGCAGTCTATCACCGACCAAATTCAGGAATCGAATCTGCATGTGCCAAACGCTGGTGAGCAAATCGACCACCATGAAAAAAACTTCCTGGATGCTGTGAGAGACCCATCAAAAAAGACAAACTGCCCCATCGAACTTGCAGCAATCACACAAGTCTGCATCTCTCTGGGAGCAAGAGCGTACCGCGAAAACCGCGAAATGCTCTTCGACCCGGAAAAGCTTCGTGTGATCTAGCAAAAACACTCCGCAACACAGCCTCTCTGCCAAATAGCAGAGAGGCTGTCTCATTTTTGAGGAAGCAGCTGACAATGCAGCAAAAACACCTACTCACTGCCTGCGAAGCCATGGCAGTCCGCTTCGAGATTTTTATACCACAGCGCCCCACAGCCTCACTGCGCGCTATTGCCGAAGAGGCACTGCGAGAAATAAGAGAGGTTGAACAATGGCTCAGCCCATTTCTGCCAGGCAGCGAGGTGTATGCAGTCAATGCCTGTGCTTCTCAAAACCCTGTTAAAGTCACCCCGCTGCTGTATTCACTTTTGATGCAATGCAATGCCTATTCTCAACAAACCAATGGTTCATTTGATATAACTGTTGGTCCACTCATGCAGCTTTGGGGGTTTCGCAGTGCGAACAGCAGCATGCCTTCACAGAATGATGTTGAAAAATGCCTTCTCAAAACAGGAATGAGGCACATTGTGCTGAATGAGCGGGATAGCACCGTATACTTTGACTGCCCTGATATGAAGCTTGACTTCGGTGCAATTGGCAAAGGGTATGCCCTGCAGAGAGCTGCAAATATACTTAGGTCTCACATGATTGACGCTGCTTTGCTGCATGGAGGGTCCAGCTCAATCACAGCTATAGGATGCCCGCTAAATGAGGCAGGCTGGAAAATTCCTCTGTCTACTCCCCTATGCTCTCAACCGCAAGTTTATGCTCTGCTTACCAACACCAGTCTGTCGGTTTCTGCTCTGCATGGCAGATACATCAACACTTCAGAAGGCTCGTACGCGCACATCATACACCCCGCAACGGGCAGACCTGTTTCACATACGCTCACCGCAGCCGTCATCACTGACTTGGCAGAAAAAGCAGAGGCTTTCTCTACCTCGCTGCTGGCAGAGGGAGCGGCAATGCATGCTGCCTTGCTTCAGCAGGGCGCAATCGGCCTGCTCACCCAGAATCCCGCTGGCAGGATAGAGATCAGCGGGAATGGTTTTCATCTGACAAGCTAGCTGCAGCACAACACATCAGGCAGCATCCTCGCGTACTACCGCATACCCTCCCGAATGCTCAAAATAGGCATCGGGGTGCGCACGCAAATAGCCAATGGCTGCATCCAGTTTCAGCACTCCGTTTTCATCTAGTTCTAGGGTTTCATACAGATGTTTGAGCAGCCAGTAATCTCCCTCGCACTCTATCTCAAGATTGATATAGGGCGTGCTAAGGCGCGGCGGGGCAGGAAGCGCTGCACATTCAAATCTGTCACGGTTTAGCAGTACTGAAGAGTTTGCCTTCGGATCGGCGCCGTACTCAAAATGCGCCAACGACAGCGCTTCCAGGCTGAAAGCAGTTGCCGCTGTTCCTGCCGGCAGCTGCTGCACGGTGGAACAATCCATCCCACTCTCATCCAGATAGCTCACTGCCGCTTTCAGCATGCCGGGGTCTACCAGTGGTTGGCTGCATCTCACCAGAGCAGTAATCTCCGCCTGTTCAGTCCAGGCGGTTTCCAGCAGACCGTCCAGCTCACTGCCTTCACAACTATGCACTTTCAAACCCGCACGCTCACAAAGCCGTGACACTCCAAGATAGGCAGGCTTGGCAGGGGTGAGAACGCTCACACGAGCGCATGGCCAGGCTGCTCTGCAGCGCGCTGCTACTTGCTCCAGCACTGTAGTCTCTCCCAAAGGAAGCAGGCACAACTGCGCCACAAACGGGTTGAGATATGCCGACACAATAATCTGGGTGTCGGTCATCCATCCATGTTCCTCCATGAATTCCCAATACTCCTCTATTTGGTTGTTTTCCCATCCATGGGTTCGGGGTACTTCCCTGCAGGATTATCGGAATAGTAGAGGCAGTTCTTTCCCAATTTTTATTTAACTGGCTGAATTATCTGTTCCAGCCTGCTGCCGCTCTCCTCTTCTACACTAGAATGCAAGCTGGCGCCGGTGCTGTCCATTGTTACCACAGCTGCAAAATCACGTACCTGCAGATGCCACATTGCTTCAGGAATACCCATTTCCTCCAAAAAATATACTCCTGCAACGCTCTCAACGCTTTGAGCATAAAACTGCGCTGCACCGCCTATTGCATTCAGGTACACCGCTCCGTATTCCTGCAATGCTGCAAGTGTCTTTTTGCCCATTCCACCTTTGCCAATCACTGCCCTTATGCCGAATTTTCTCAATATCTCAGCCTGATAGGGTTCCTCGCGAATTGAGGTGGTTGGCCCCGCAGCCTTCACCTGCCAATTCCCTTCGGCATCTTTCAACATCACCGGGCCGCAGTGATAAATAGCCTGCCCATGCAAATCAACTGGCGATTCATGGGTCATCAGATACTTGTGCAGCGCATCTCTGCCAGTATACATTGTGCCCGAAAGCAGTACCACATCCCCCACCCTCAGCTTGCGTACATCTGACTCGCTCAATGGAAGCTGCAGCGGTATCTCTTTTCCTGTGAGCGGCAAACCAGACTGCTCAGACATATGGTCAGGTTTCTCATCCAGAAAAAGCCACCGGGATAGAGAACCTGTAACGGCATCAATACGAATGCCAAGTCTGCGAAAAGCCCAGCAGTTATAGGCCACCGACACAAA
>DAIDHN010000044.1 GCA_027459665.1 Chthonomonadaceae bacterium
ATTCTGCCGAAAAATCAACCCTATCCTCTTGACCCCATTTATTCTGCAGTGGTACACTAATAACGAAATTGGCGCTCGCACTATGAGAGTGCCAGAATTTTGCACCGCGCCAAAGCTGGCGCACTGCGTAAGCAAACACAGACAGAGGAGAAACAAAATGCCTGCTTTGAAACCGCTCAATGACCGGCTGGTTGTAAAAACTGTCACCCCGGAAGAAAAGACCGCCGGCGGCATCATTCTGCCGGACAGCGCCCAGGAAAAGCCCCAGGAAGCCGAAGTGATTGCAACTGGACCAGGCAAAACACTGGACAATGGCAAACTGGTTCCTATGGAAGTGAAGCCCGGAGACCGCGTTATCTACGCCAAATACAGTGGAACCGAAATCAAGCTGGGTTCTGAAGAGTATGTGATTCTGCGCCAGGACGATGTGCTGGCAATCAAGAACTAGGAGAAAGGCGAACCGATGGCAGCAAAAGAATTATTATTCAATGAAGAAGCCCGCCGCGCTCTTGAGCGGGGAGTAAACGCTCTGGCCGACACTGTAAAGGTCACGCTTGGCCCCAGAGGGCGCAATGTAGTGCTGGAAAAGAAGTTTGGCAGCCCCAGCATCATCAACGATGGTGTTACTATTGCCAAAGACATAGAGCTGGAAGACCCTTTTGAAAATATGGGGGCACAGCTGGTGCGCGAAGTAGCCAGCAAGACAAACGATGTTGCCGGAGACGGCACCACCAGTGCAACCGTACTGGCGCAGGCTATGGTGAAAGAGGGGCTAAAGGCGGTTGCAGCAGGTGCGAAACCGTTGATGGTAAAGCGCGGCATAGACAAGGCAGTAGAAGCCCTGGTAGCCGAAGTCAAAAAGAATGCAACCACTATTTCTGGCAAAGATGCCATTGCACAGGTAGCCACCATCTCTGCCAACGATGCCGAAATTGGGGGCATGCTGGCTGAGGCTATGGAGAAAGTAACCGCCGACGGCGTAATTACCGTAGAAGAGAGCAAAGGCACCTCTACCCGCCTGGAAGTTGTAGATGGAATGCAGTTTGACAAGGGCTACATCTCCCCCTACTTTGTAACCGATTCTGAGCGCATGGAAGCCGTCATCGACAATCCATACATTCTTCTTTTTGAGAAGAAAATCAGCGCGGTGGCCGATCTGGTGCCGGTGATGGAAAAAATTGCACGATCCAGCCGCCCACTGGTGATCATTGCAGAGGATATAGACGGTGAAGCCCTGGCTACACTGGTAGTCAACAAAATTAGAGGCAACTTCAACAGCGTGGCTATCAAGGCTCCAGGCTTCGGCGACCGCCGCAAGGCCATGATGGAAGACATCGCCATTCTTACAGGCGGACGCTTTCTTACCGAAGACCTTGGCTTCAAACTGGAAAATATCGAAACAGACATGCTCGGCACAGCACGCCGCATCGTGGTGACAAAAGATGAAACCACCATTGTAGACGGCGCTGGTGAGGCATCTGTCATTCAGGGGCGCGTAGCCCAGATAAAACGCCAGATTCAGGAAACAGACAGCGACTACGATCGCGAGAAGCTGCAGGAGCGCCTGGCAAAACTGGCTGGCGGTGTGGCAGTAATTGAGGTTGGAGCTGCTACCGAAACCGAACTCAAAGAGAAGAAAGCCCGCATAGACGATGCCATGCATGCCACGCGTGCTGCAGTAGAAGAGGGCATTGTGCCCGGCGGCGGCGTAGCGCTGCTCAACGCACAGCACGTACTGCGCGAGCTGCACCTGACAGGCGACGAAAAAATCGGGCTTGACATTGTACACCGCGCCATTGAAGAGCCGCTGCGCCAGATTGCCGTAAATGCAGGTCATGAAGGCAGCGTAGTGGTGAACCATGTGAAACATATGCAGCATGGACATGGCTTCAATGCTGCTACCGGCGAATACGAAGACCTGGTGAAATCGGGTGTGGTAGACCCCGCCAAAGTTGTGCGCACTGCTCTGCAGAATGCGTCATCCATTGCGGGCCTCATTCTCACCACTGAATGCCTGATCACCGAGAAAAAGGAAGCAGCGCCAGCAGCCGTACCCGGCGCACCGCCTGCCTACTAAAATCTGTTTCGCACTCAAAACCCTCCTTTCACATTCTGCTGAAAGGAGGGTTTTATTTTGCATTTCTCATTCAATGTGCCAAGTCTTGTACAGCAAAAGAACTACATGCGTTTCATTACCACTGCGCTTTCAGGCAGGCTGCTTTCACTTTCCTGCGGTACGCGGTAACTCAGTACGCTGCTCACTCCGGCCTGGCGCATTGTAATGCCATACCATACCGGTGCTGCCTCCATGGTGGCGGGGTTATGAGTAATGATCAGCATCTGGCTTCGCTCGCTAAATTCGCGCACCAGCCCCAAAAAGCGTTCCACGCTGGCGCCGTCCAGCGGTGCATCCACTTCATCCAGCAGCACAAAAGGAGACGGACGCACTGCCAGAAACGAAAACAGCAGCGCTGTCGCTGTGAGAGAGCGCTCGCCTCCGGAAAGCAGCGAGAGGCTCTGCGCTTTCTTGCCAGGCGGCTGCGCTGTGATATCTATCCCCGTCTCCAGCAAATCGTCTGGCCGGGTAAGCTTCAGTTCAGCGCTGCCGCCGCCAAACAGCCGTGCGAAAAGAGTTTGAAATTCCCGTTTTATCTGCTCAAACGTTTCCAGAAACACCTCACGTGTGCTGCTGTCTATTTCAGATATGGTTTCCAGCAAACTGGCACGGCCTTTTTCCAGGTCTGCCTGCTGTTCAGACAGATAGCTGTACCGCTCTGTGAGACGTTCAAATTCTTCTACCGCACCCGTATTCACCTGCCCCATTGCGCGCAGTTCACGCCGCATGCGGGCTACTTCCTGTGCGGTCTGGCGGTCGGGCAGATTCTGTATCGGCATGCGAAGACCATCTTCCAATGTAATGCCGTACTCGCTCTGCAGTCTTTCCTGGGTTTGCGCCGACTGCACCTCGATACGCGCCAAACGCAGTTCCACCTCATGAAGTGATTCGGTAATAGAAGCCCGCTGTACATTCAGTTCACGCATACGGGCATTCATATGAAAACCGCTGTCCAGCGCTTCCTGCCTCAGCTTCTGCTGCTGCTCAAGGTCTTTTTCCAGCAGAACCAGCGTAGCACGAGCATCTTTCTGTTCCGCCTCAAGCCGCGCCTTCTCTCCCCCGCGCTCCCCTTCCATTGTGCACATGGCATTCTGGCGGGCGGTTTTCTGTGCGTACTGGCTGTTCAGCGCCTGCAGCGCGCTTTCCCCTGCATTTATGCTGCGCAGCAGCCCCTGCTGGCGTGCGGCACACTGACTCACCGAAACCTCCAGGGCGACTACCGCTATTCTTGCCTGGTCTCGCGCTGCTGCCATCTGTGCGCTTTCTGCTTGCATTACCGAAAGCACATCTTCTGCATCTTCGTTTTCTTCCAGTTCGGCTTCCAGGCGCGCCGAGGCTTTCTGCAGTTCCATTTGCAGCTGCTCTGCCTGTTTCTCCAGTGTTTGCAGACGGCTCTCTTCATTTTCAAGCTGCTGCTGCAGCCGCGCACTTTCGCGCAGTTCAGCATTGCGGCGCCCCTCCAGCGAAGCGCGTGCGGCCTGGTTTTCACTCAGTTTTTTTTGCAGGCCGCCCAGAGCTTCTTCCTGCTTCTGCAGAAGGGCAGTGAGCTGATTTACCTGTATGGCTGCTTCCTCTGCTGCTTTTTTCAGCAGGGGAATTTGCTGCTGCAGGTCATCCATTTCTCCCTTGCGCCCTACCAGGTGCGCCCCGCGTCCCTGCAGAGAGCCGCCGGTGAGTGCGCCGCCCGGTGAAAGCAGTTCCCCTTCCAGGGTAACTATTCGTCCCCAGCCTGTAAGCTGGCGAGAGGCGGTCAGTGCGGTATCGAGACTTGAGGCAACCAGCGCACGCCCAAGCAGCAGCTGCACGGCAGCGGCGTACTCCTCGTCGAAGCCCACCAGGTCTAGCGCAGTGCCTTCTACCCCAGCAAGACCGGGGTTTTTGAACGGCTGCCCCGGGCGAAGCAGCGGCAGGGCCAGAAAGGTAGCACGGCCTGCGCGTTCTTTTTTCAGCCAGTCTATTCCTCTGCGTGCCTCTGCCTCTGTGCGGGTAACAATATCTTGCAGGCTGCCCCCCAGCGCAACTTCCACGGCCACCCTGTAGCGGTCTGGCACAGTAAGCAAATCTACTACTGGTCGGTAATGCCCCTGCAGCGCACCTTTTTGCACGCCTCCCAGCAGGGCGCGCACTCCCTGGTAAAACCCCTCATGGCTGCGATGCAGCTCTGTGAGGGCATTCAGCCTTGCGCTCTGTTCCGCCAGAATGCGCCGTGCAGTTTCCAGCCCAGAGCGCGCCTCAGCCAGGACAGCGCGGGTTCCGGCACGCTGCGATTCCTGCTGTGTTTGTTCTGCCTGCAGCAACTGCTGTTCTTCTTCTTTCAGCTGCAAAGCCTGCTGCAACTCCTGCAGGCGGCTGGCTGTTTCATATTGCAGCTGCAAAACAGCGCTGCGTCTTTCCTGCAGCTGCCCGTTTTGCAGCCGCAGATTTTCCAGGCGCGCACCTGCTGCATTGAGGGCATTCTGCGCTTCGGCGCGTTCTCTGGTTCGCTGCAGGCGCACGCTCTGCTGTTCTTCTATGGCTTGCAAGGCAGCTGCGCATGCGGCTTCTTTCTGCTGCAAAATCACTTTTGCAGCGGCCCACTCTTCCCGCTGCCTAGCCTCCTCCTGGTGCAGTGCTTCCTTTTCTTCGGTATCGGCCTGCAGCAAGGTTTGCAGTCTCTTCCGCTCTGCCTCCGCCTCTTCTATCTCGGTTTCCAGCTGCTGCCTGGTCTGTTCTGCGGCGCTGATTTGCTGCTCCATCAAAATAAAAGCATTTTGCAGGCGTTCTACCCTTGCTGTACCGTTTTGCAGCCTTTGCCGGGCTGCATCCAGCTCACTCTCTGCATCTGCAATGCGCTGAGAGGCATCTTCTGCAAGGCGGTCGAGGCGGGCGAGGTCTGCCTCGCTGGCATGCAGACGCTTCAGGTCTTGCTCGCGTTCCTGCAGTGCGGCTTCCTGTTCGTAGTCGGCACGCTGCAGTTCAGAGGCCAGCAGTTCTACTTCCAATTCTTTCAAATGCCCCTGCACACCAAGGTAGCGGCGGGCCGCAGCGGCCTGTTTTTCCAGCGGGGTGCGCTGTTCCTCCAGTTCGCGCAGTATGTCATGCACACGCTGCAGGTGAGCAGAGGCTGTTTCCAGTTTGCGCAGGGCTTCCCGTTTGCGCACCCGGTACTTCTTGATTCCTGCCGCTTCTTCAAACAACTCTCTTCTGTCTTCAGGGCGGGCAGAAAGCACCGCATCCACCTCATTCTGCCCTACTACTGCATAAGCGCCCTGCCCCATTCCGGTATCTAAAAACAGTTCGGTAATATCTTTAAGGCGGCAGGCTGCGCCATTGAGCAGGTAGGCTGATTCACCCGAACGGTATATTCTGCGGGTTACCTGTACTTCTGCAAAACGAATGGGCAGCATTCCATCGCTGTTGTCTACCACAAGGCGCACTTCTGCCATGCCCAGCGGCTTGCGCTGTTCTGAACCGGCAAAAATCACATCCTGCGACTTGTCGCCGCGCAAAAGCCGCGGGTTTTGTTCTCCCAGCACCCAGAGAAGGGCATCTACTATGTTGCTTTTGCCCGACCCGTTTGGACCAACCACTGCAGTAAGACCCTGGTCTATATGAATTTCAGTGCGGTCTGCAAAGGTTTTGAAGCCAAGTAGCTGAAGTTTTTTAAGCTGCACAGTACATCCTTCTAAAAAGGTTATGGTTTGTTTTTCAGTATGCGCTGCAGGGTAGCCGCCAAATTCTGGTGCAGCAGTTCATCCCTTGCTGCCACAATGCGCCCGGTAGTGCCATCTACCAGCAGCGGAGTGGGTATGAGGCGTATAAAATAAAGCTGCGCCAGCTGCGCCTGCCAGAGTTTGCCATCGTATATATTGGGCCACTGCATGCCAAGCTTTTGCATATCGGCTGTTACCTGGCTGGCAGAATTGGCATAGTCTATGCTAATGCCCAGCACATCCAGCCCTTTGCTGTGATACTGCTTCCATGCCTGCACCATGTAGGGATTTTGCTGTGAACAGTCTCCGCACCACGACCCCCAGAAATAGAGCAGCACATACCTGCCCCTGTAGTCTTGAGGAAATTGCACGGTTTTTCCAGCCATGTCTGTTGCCGTGAATGCCGGGGCCAGATGCCCCGGTGTAAGGATGGGAGGCGGAAGTATCTGCGGCACGCTCACTGCAGAGGGCAGTACTTCCACCTTTCTGCCAGACGGCCCCAGTACGCGCAGCCGATAGGTAACTCCGCCAATATTAAAAGGCTTGTGCGCATCGTAGGTTTCACCGCGGGGGTCTATAATGCCGTTGTGGTTTACATCTATCAGCAGCCATGTTCCAGAAAACAGCGGATTGGCAGGGGTTTCAAAGTCGCCCCGGCAGTACTCATCGTAGAGCATGGCGGTGTAGGTTTTGCCGCCCAGCGTAAGCTCGCCTTTGCGCATATAGTCTGGCATGTAGACAATTGCATCTTTTTCTGCAGCAGCATTGAGGTTGGAAGGATCGGTAGAGGGCAGCGTGATAAGCAGGGGAAGCCGTGCCGTACCACTGCTGTAATGCACCGCCAGAGACACCACAACCGAATAACGCAGCCCTATTTTACCTTGAAAACCCTTTACTTTTTCTGTGTGCCACACCACGGGCTTCACACTGGCCAGGTTGGAAGAGCGGGTGATGAGCATAACAGGAGGCTGGCTCTGCGGATAATCTAGCACTACATTGAAGAGAGTAGGATGCGCAGACGGCCCCATGCTGAGCTGCCCGTACAGCGGATGAAGCATGTAGGCGGGCGTGCCTGTTACGCCAGAAGGCGGCACTGGCAGCAGGCCCAGCACTCTGGGCTGATTCTGGGTGGTTTGCCCCACTATGCCGGTTTGCAAATAAAAATGCGCCGTACAAACCGGCAGCGGTTTCGGCTTGCCTGCCGCCAGTATGGGGGCGGCTGCCCCAAGCAGCAAAAGCGCAATGCATGCAAATGCTTTCATGCTTCTCTGTACAAAGGCGAGGGCGCACGCAGTACGCCCGCCGCATCCTTTCAATCTTTAAATTTCTGCCGGCTCTTAAAGCAGGCAGAGCGTATAAACAGAGTGCTGTTAAAAAAGACGGGGCTGCAGGTCTTCTGCTTCCTCTTCTGCATCCTGTATACCTGAAAACTGCCGAGAGAGCCGCACATCGCGCTGCGACTGGTAGTTCGAGCCTGCCTGCGAACCATACAGCGTATCGGGGCATTCGGTACAGCGCAGCAGCTGAATGCGAAACAGCGGCTGTCCATCTTCTATGAGAAAGGGGACATCGCGGCTGCGCACTTCCAGCACAACGGCAGCAGCGCTCTCTTCTGCGCTCAGCTGCGAGTGGTAGCCAAACCCAGAGTCGAAAAAGCCTGCATAGTGCGTGCGCAGTTCGCCGCTACCCGCATCGAAGGGCACCATTTCGGCACAGATGTGCGCTGGCAGGCAGATGAGTTCGCGGCTGCGAAAAATATAAAACTCATCCGGTTCTAAAATCACCGGTTTGCTGTCTGCATAAATGCGGTCCCAGTATCTGCGCCTCGAAAGGGTTCCTTGTGCACGTAAATCTACAGGCGGTGTATTGCGCCTGGCCTGGTATCCTACTGTGGGCTGATGCCGCTGCTCAATGCGGCGGGGCAGATGCACCGAAAGCACTATACCGTTGCTGGTAGAAAGGTGCTGCGAACGAAGAGTTGCCAGGTCTGGGTTGAGTATGAAATCGGTTTCATTCAGCAGTTCTTCTGTTTCAGCCTGGGCAAGGTGCGGGCTGCCCACTTGAAATCGTATCTGCGCAAGAGTGTCTCCGGGGCGAACGCGTACTGCAAAAGAGCGCGGCACCACCTCCAGGTAGAGCATTCCCCGGTAGCCTGCCGGCGCCTCATCAAATGCGATGCCTCGTTCTGTTACCAGGCGGGTAAAAACATCGAGGCGGCCTGTGGTAGATTTTGGGTTAGCGCAGCCGCGTACATGCTGGGGCAGATGCAGCCCCTCTTGCAGCGGAAACAGATAAATTTGGTTGCGCTCCAGCACTACCCCTTCTGCCGGCACCGGAAACTGGTACCATGCATAGCGTTCCAACTTGCGCGCCACACCCTCTTCGCCAGGCAGAAAGCTGCACTGAACCCGCCAGCCTGTATCTGCCAGCCTCAAATCCAGGCTGTTTGGCTGTACCTGCCCCGGCATGACATCGGGGCAGGTAATGATTCCATTGCAAAGCGACTCGCGTATCCAGCGTGCAGGCAGCACGCCATTTTCAGGATCGGTGCAAATCATCGGGCAAAGTTCGGATCGGTAACTCTCTGCTCAACCACCATGGACTTTGTTTTTGAAGAAGCTGCCAGTTCATCAATCAGGGCATCATACTCGGCCCGGTTCACAGGCAGGGTCACGCGTTTTTTGGTATGCCCCGCCAGTATTAGTGCGTTGATCAGTTCTACTGCAGGCAGGCCGTCGGTTCCCGGAGCAATCAAAGGCTCACCATGCAGAATGTGCCTTGCGAAGTTGCTGGTGATTGCGCTGTGGCCTCGTATTTCGCCCTGCGCAGGCAAATCTACAGGCAGCCACTCACCGTTGGGAGATGCCCACATTTCGGTTGAGTTGTGCGTGAATTCGCGTATAGAGCCATCCATTCTAAACAGCGAGAGCTTGCCATCCTGCAGGGTAAGCTTCCCTTTGTCACCGCATATGTCAATGCGGTTGTAGCCCGGCGCTTCGGTAGTGCTTGCGTACAGATAGCCATGAGCGCCGTTTTTGTACTCAAGCAGACCAAATGCCTCGTCTTCCACTTCAATGTCATGCAGGCGGGTACGTGTTTCTCCTGTCAGCGAGGCAGGCAGACCGCCCAGCCAGGTAAACAGGTCTAGGTAGTGCGGGGCCTGATTGATCAGCACTCCCCCACCTTCGCCCGCCCAGGTTGCCCTCCATCCGCCGGAATTGTAGTACGCCTGGCTGCGGTACCAGCCCATAACCAAACTGGTTCGATAGATTTCTCCCAGCACGCCGCTTTCTACAATAGAGCGCGCAGCCTGATTTTGCGCTTCAGAGCGCATCTGGTACATAACGCCAAAAGCGCAGCCCGATTTGCCGGCGGCGGCGGCCATGCGGTCTGCCTGTGAAACGGTTACCGCCAGCGGCTTTTCAGATAGAACATGCACCTTGCGTGCAAATGCATCTTCAGCTATTACCGGATGAAAATAGTGAGGGGTAGCAATGACTACCGCATCTACCAAACCGCTTTCCAGCAGTTCGATATGGCTGTGATAAGCAGGTACGCCAGTTTGCTCTGCCATGCGCGCCAGGGTAGAGGGTTCGGTATCGCAGATCGCTGCAAGCTCGGTCTCCGGTATTTTGGGTATCATGCTGCAGTGCCCCGACCCCATGCCTCCTACTCCCACCACGCCAAATCGTATTTTTTTCTCAGCCATCTTGCATCTCTCTTTCTCCAGGCGTTTTCTGTTTACTACTATGTGTCAGGCATGCCTGCGATATGCTTTTTTCAATTCATTTGTTCTGCAAAACAAGGTGCAAATCCTGCCATTGCACCTTGTTTTTCCCTGTGTGCAGGCTGTTTTCTATTGCAGTGCTCTTCTCACGCTCTGTTCCAGCGGAGAAAGGTCGGGGTAGTCTCCCTTCAGACGCATGCGCCTGCGCAGGGGCACTGTTCTATTGCACATAAAACGCGGTTTTCCGCTCAGGTTGGGGGCGGCAGCGTGGTAAAGAAAAGGATGACATATATACACATCTCCCGCCTCTGCCACGGCTTCTACCACACGCAGGCTGGTACCCTTTGCATCGCGGTACTGCTGGTTCATAAAAAAGCTGTTTCTGCTCTCCCCCTCTGGCAGCGGCGCTTTGCCTGTAAGCATGGCGAGCCAGGGATGCTGCAGACTGCAGGCGGTAATTCCCTCATTCAGCGTGCATCCGTCGGGGCATTCGGCCAGATACCGGGCCACAATTTTATGCGACCCTTCGGCAATAACAGTTGCTCCGCCCTGTGAGCCAATGTCGGAAAAGTTGGGCAGCATGAGCAGCCCCTGATCGCCGGCATCTACATAGTGCCGAAAATGTATGCCATCCCAGTGCCAACCGCCGCCGGGCACTTCCCACGCTTTGTCGGCTCCTACGGCAAAGTTCACAGGCCACCACCCCCATGCAGGCGGTTGAGTGGGAATAAGCCTATTGTCGGCTCCTGCCAGGTCATTCATGGCGCCGGTGAGGCGTTCTGTCTGGCAGGCATCAAATTCCGGGCCAGAGTAATTTTCGGTGATGTGTACCATGGGCTTTGTCCAGGTAGATCGGTCTTGTTTGTCCACGCCCCGTTCTGCCAGTTTTTCCCAGATTGTATTCTGTACCGCCAGTGCGTTTTCTCTCGGGATGGCCTGATTCACTTTCACCCATCCATTTTCGATAAAATGCTCCACTTCACTGTGAGTAAGCGTTTGGTAATGCATGTAATGCTCCTTTGCTATAAGGATATATCAAAGTTGATTATCATTACATACGTCATCTGCGTGGCAAACTCCTGCTCTGCTGCAGGGCGCATTCAGGCAGGCCGGCGTCTGGGGCGCAGCAGGCAAAGCGCCAGAGCCGCCATCTCTACAGGAGCCTGCTCGGGCGGATTGTGAACCAGCTGTGCAAGCGTCTGCTGAATGGGGCCGCGCACTGCCCTGGAAGATGAATAGGGCAGCAGTTCTTCCATTAAACGAAGGCAGGCCGAGTACTTTCCTTCGCTCAGTGCGGCCATTGCCTTGCGCGCAGCGCTTTCTCCGGCAGGCTGCTGTTTTCCCGCATCCAGCAGCATGCGTGCAAGTGCAGCATCCCGCTCCATCTCTTCTGCACCCAGCAAGTTGTACAGGCAGGCGCCCGCACCAAGCAGAACAGCACAGGCATGGGCTGTCTGCCTTCGCGCCAGAGCGGTGCGGCATGCGGGCAGTCGTGCTGCAAGCAGGGGCGCAGCTTCTACGCTGCGCAGGCGGGCAAGCGTATCTGCCAGCACAGGCAGCAGCGTTTCTGTATCTGCCTGCGCTACCATTGGAAGCAGTGCGGGGGCCGCCGCGGCATCACCTGTTTCTCCCAGTGCGGTTACAAGCGTCCTTATCATGCCCGCAGAAGAGCGAGGCTGCTGCAGTTTTGCCAGCAGCGCCGGCAGTGCACGCGCCGCGCCGGTTCTTCCCAGCGCTTCTACTGCTGCCTCCTGCAGCGCCGGCTCAGGTTCTTGCTGCAGCAAGGCAATCAGTGCATCTACTGCATCCGATCCCCCCAGCATGCCAAGCGCTTCACATACGGCAAGCCTGTCGCCTTCCGACAGCACGGCAGGGTGGTCGAGCAGTAGTTCGATGAGTACAGGGTTTGCGTGCCTGTCGCCTATGCGCCCCAGTGCAAAGGCTGCCTCTTCAACCACATTTGCCGAAGATTGTGACAGTGTTTCAAGCAGGGGTTCTACCGCACGGCGGTCTCCTATTTCTCCCAGTGCCCGTGCAGCTTCTGCGCGCACGGGTGCGCTGGGGTCATGCAGTGCTCGCATTAGCTCATCCAGTGCCAGCCGCGGGCGCGACTGCGCCAGCGCCCCGGTGGCTTTGAGACGGGTTTCGGGCTGTACAGGCTTTTGCAAATGCCGTATGTGGCGCCAGTCGCGCGGCCTTGCAGCGCCTACCTCTGTGATCACTTCTCTGGCGCTGCGCGCCCGTTCATCTCTCACCGGGCGCAGCAGCGGAAGAGAAGCCATTCTGAGCAGCACTGCCAGCAGAAACACAATCTGGTAGTTGCCCATGGGAAATCCCCAGAGCGTAGAGTGCCAGCCCGAAAGCAGGTGCATTAGAAAGCCTCCCAGCAGCGGCGCAAGCCCGCTGGCCAGGCCCACCAGTGCAGACATAGTGGCAGAGTAGATGCCTGTTTTTTCGGGCGGGCTGCCGCCTATAAGCAAGTTGAACTGTGCAAGCCCCACCACAGCCCAGAAAATGCCGCTGCCTACACTAATCTCCACCAGCAGCAGCCACATTAAAAATGGGTGCGATAAAACCGAAAACATCCAGGAAACAGGGAGAGTAAGCACCCCCCACACACCTATGATAAGCAGCGGCCGGTTGCCAAATTTGTCTGCCAGATACCCCCAGAACGGCATGGAGGCAAGAGAAAACACAGAAGTAACCGCCGCCAGTATCTGCAGCCATACGTAGCTAAGATGCAGCGCCTCGAGTGCATATGCGTTAAAAAACGGTGCTGCAATGTTCTGCCCGCAGCCAAATACTACATTGAAAAGCAGCAGGCTTCGAAAAGGCTTATCGGCAAAAGGCGCCTTGTAATACGCTATGAGTGCGCGCCAGCCGGGGGTTCGGGCTGCGCGGCTGGTGCGGTGAGGGGGTTCGGGCTGGCGCAGAATACAGAGGCCTGAAAGCAGAGCTCCCACCAGAGAGAGGCCAAACAGCACTGCAAAACCAATCGATTCCCTGTGCGCCCTGTTCATTGCATCAAGATACCATGCTGCCGGCAGGCTCACTGCCATGCCCGCTATGCCGGCAACCATGTTGCGCTGCCCAAAATAGCGCCCCCTTGTACTCTCAGGCACCATATCAGACATCCAGGAAGTCCAGGCAGGCGCAGGCAGGTTGACAATGATGAATGAGATGGTAAACAGCATCAAAAACAGGGAAAGCGACCAGCGGGCAGAAAACAGAAAGGGCAGTAGAAGAATGGGCAGCCAGAGCATGCGGCCCAGCAGGGAATACCAGAAAACGTACTTTTTGCGTTCGGGAAGAGCTTCGGTGGTGTACGAAGAAATGAGCTGCACCAGCGCCGCCAGCGTAGGCACTGCCGTCAGCATTCCGATAGCCAGGCTGCCTCCGCCCAGAAAAAGAGCAAACCCCGTGAGAAATGCGCCCGAAGTGAGCGTACCCCAAATGGTGGCAAAAGCCCCATCTCCGGTTGAGTATTTCAGCCCCTTCAAAATCTCCAGGCGAGACAATCTTCCTGAAGTCTCACGATGTTGTTCGGCAGCCTCCGGCATCCAGCGCTCCTGTACAGCATAATCTGTTTCAGAATACCCGCAAGTGTGGCATTGTGCAGAGTAATGGCAGCAGAGGAGGCCGCCGGCAGCCATGCCCGCTGTGAGTTATTTTGGCTGTGCCTCTATCGCTTTGAAAATCGGTTGATACAGAAAACGCCGTTTCACCAGTACAGGTTCGGCATGCTTTAGCGGCACGTCTTCTTTAAGGCGTGCAATTTCAAAATGCGTGTATGCTTTTTCTGCTTTCACAGTCAGCCTGTGTACTCCTGGTTTCAGCCAGGGCAGCCGTATGCTGACTCCATTTCCCTGCACATTTCTTGCTGCCACCCTGCCATCTACCAGCACAGTGCAGCCGGCAGGCTTTCTGCCCAGAAAGGCCCACTGCAGATGCAGGGTGCGGGAATGCATTGGATGAAGCATATCGGGCGAATAGACCGCCAGTATTGTGTCGGAGGGGTATTCGCCGTGGTACATGCGGATTGCCGCAGAGGTCAGGTTGTAATCTCTGTACCCTTCCCCGCCCCTGCTGCGCAGCCCCGGCAGCTGCACTGAAACCGGTTCCATGTCATCCGACAGCTCTTCACTGTAAATATCCACATACACATCGTGTTTTGGTCCGTAGCCGCCGCCGACAGGCTGACCTGCAAACTCGTTCCACTGGTTCAGCAGCAAAAACCGGGGGCGCAGTTTCATTGCATCACGCCACTGCACCAGGTAGGTCCAGCCATTTCTTTTGCCATAGGCGCCGGGGGCAAGCCAGCCGTCTGGCGGAAAAAAAGCGGGCGTAATGGTAAGCGCCTCGCATTTGCCTGCATGCATGGTTGGCCGCGGGTGCAAACTGCCATCCATCCACGACCAGTACCCCTGCCTGTTGTAATGTACCATCTGATCCTGGGTCCACATCCACCGCAGCGTAAATGCATGGTTTTGCAGCGGTTTCTGCCTTGCCTGGTACGCCGGACCGCCCCCATTCAGCACAATGGCCAGCGGCCTGCCATGCCAGCGCAGCCAGAGATCGTGATACCGGGAATTCTGCAAAAAGCGCCGGGCCGCATAATCCAGCTGCTGGTCTTCGACTGGGGTATTGTCTGGCAGGTTATTCACCCCAAACAGCAAAACCACGCCTGGCACCTGAATATGCTGTTTTCTCATCTGTGCGCATACCTGAAGCAGGGTGCGGGTATTGTGGGCAAGCTCAAATACGCCCGGCCCCATCTGGCTCCAGCTGGTGTGCCCGCTCAGGTTATTCGACCAGTCTACCAGCAGGTCATCTACCCCGGCGCGGGTGAGCCAGAGCAGGTGCTGACGAATAACATCCGGGTTGCTTGAGGCGTAGTCTCCTATTACCGGGGTTGCCTCGGCCGTATCCCAGCGTGCGTTGAGCGGCCCGAACCACTCTTCCCAGTCCATAATCACCAGGTGCTTCGAATTTTGCGGCGGTCTCAGCACCGGCACGCGCAGCACCCGCACCTGCACGATATTCGAGCGTATGCCCCCCGAAGCAAGCGGCTGCCCCACCACAAACGGCCCATTCATGCCCGGCCAGCCATGCAGCGCACTGCCCCATACCCCCTGCCCTGCGGGCGCTTCTGAAACCGCCGGTTCCCCCTGAACTTCAGCCCGATTCGGCCAGCCTGCCGGAGCGGTGCCGTATACCTGCCAGCCAGGGTCTGTACTCAGATTGAAGCTCTGCTTTCTGTTTTCTGAAATGTGCAGCAGGGCCAGCAAACCGGCAGGCCCTGTGCCATTGTTTCCCTCTACGGCAATGGTGTTGCTGCCCTTGTGAAAATATGCTGCCAAGTGGCTGAGAGAGCGTATTTCAAACAAACTCGCCTGCTTTACAGCTACTTCCCTGCCATTGAGAAAAAGGCGCAAAGAGTCGTCGCAGGTTATCCAGAGATGGGCGCTGCGGGGGGAATGTGGCAGAAAAAAGGTTTTTTCAAAATAGAGGGTCTGATGATCTGTTACCTGCGCCCCCCATATCCAGTCTGCTTTGTGTGCATGAGGCGCTTCCCGCATTTGCAGTCGTGCCGTGCCCGGGTTGGGCAGAGGCAGAGGCAGTTCCGCCCTGCCGTCCGCGCCGGTAATGCAGTCGGCTCCCCAGCGTTTGCCATTGCATGCGGTTTGCAGTTTGGCCCCCGCTACAGGTCTGCCAGCCCGGGTAAGCCGTGCAGAAAGCAGCACCGAGAAGCCCATGCCAATTTGTGTATGGTTTACATGCAGGCGAAGAGTATCTGCAGATGCAGATACCGCCAGGCAAAGCAATGCTGCAAAGGCAGCCGCTCTGTTAGCACGCATCGGTGAGAGTAACAGGCTGCCCGGTTTGTATAGACTGCAGTGCAGCCAGGGCAATGCGCACCGCCTCTATGCCATCCTGCGGGGTAATAGAAGGGGTTGTGCCCGTTTCAACGCACTGCAAAAAATGTTCCAGCTCAGCCTGATACGGGTTGTAATCGGTGGGGCTTTCTGGTACTGCCACTGCCTCTCGCGAGCTTTCTCCGCCAAACAGCGCTATTTTGAGGGGAGCAGCAACTGGCTGATTGCAGTTGTATTCCAGCAGGCCGGCATCTCCCGCTACTTCAAGTGTTACCTTGAACCCTGCCGGGTCGCTCCAGGTGCCTTCTACGTGGCCAATCACTCCGCTGCGAAAGCGCAGTGTCACCAGTGCAAAATCCTGTATGGGCAGACGCTTTTCCGCCAGCCCTCTTGCATACACGCGCTCTACCGGGCCAAAAGTCCAGCGCAGCCAGTCAAAATCGTGAATAATCAGGTCAAGCACACATCCCCCGCTCCACTCAAACTTTCCGTACCAGTCGTCCCAGGCATGCGGCATATATCCTCCCCGGTGCGTGCGCACCGAGGCGGGCGTGCCCACTGCTCCCTGCTGCACCTGACTGCGTGCGAGCAGAAACTCTGGAAAGAAGCGCACCACCTGGGCTACAAACAGCGGTATTCCTGCTGCTGCGCATGCATCGCGCATTTTTTCGCAGTCGTGCAGGGTGCGCGCCATCGGTTTTTCTGTAGATATGCCGCGAATGCCCAGTTCTGCTGCTCTTTTTGCTGCCTCCAGCACATAATCTACGTGCCACGGGGTAGGGCAGCAAACATCTACAATATCAGGCTTCACTTCGGTAAGCATCTGTTCAAAACTGTGATAGGCTTTTGCTCCGTGTTTTGCAGCCAGGCTTTCTGCTGCCTCCAGCCGGATATCCATCACTCCTTCCAGGCGGGCATTTTCCATTGCGGTATAGCATGCGGCATGCATTCCTGCCATTCCGCCAGCCCCCACCAGCGCCACTCGCATCATATTCGCGCTCCCTGTTGCACACGGTAGTCTTGTACTGTTTCATTTCCACACCAAATGCTTATGCTCCTGCCTGTTTTACAAAAATGCTGCGGCAGGTCTTGTTTTCCCTGCTATTTTCAGCCGCGGCTGAATCACTATGGGCCTCTAGTGCAATTTCTGTGTACTTCTAGAAAATGTGTGCAGGCACGAAAAATAATTTATTGCTGAAATGCAACGGAAACAATACAGTGCTAAAATATAAAATATATGCATTCCATGCGCGCTGCAGCCTGCGGTTTGCATCTTTTGCACTGAAGCTTTCCCTCTGGCGATGCCGCCTCAACCCAAATTCATCGGGAGGAGAGGCATTTGCCGGCCACTTCCACGGCTTTTCTCCTCCGGCACACAGCATGACGCTGTGGGCAAACACGGCACTGCTGCCTCCCAACAATGTTTGCTTTTAATATTGCACAGGAGAATGCCGTGAGAATTCGTGACCTCAAAGAGAGCGGGCATGCGCCAACGCTGCTCAGTGCGTTTCTGCATTTCGATATATCGTTTGCCGTCTGGGTAATTCTGGGCGCACTCATGCCGTTTATAGCAAAAGGGCTGCACCTTTCCATTCCAGCCAAACTGACTCTCATTGCCGTACCCGCTCTTTCTGCAGGATTCTGGAGAATAGTGCTCGGCATACTGGTAGACCGCTATGGCGCAAAACCAGTAGGAACCGCCTCGCTTGCGCTCACTCTGCTGCCTCTTCTTGCAGGCTGGCTCTGGGCCAATTCGTACTCTTCCCTTTTTTACACAGCCTTCTTTCTGGGGCTGGCAGGCGCCTCTTTTGCAGTAGCGCTGCCCATGGCCTCGCGCTGGTATCCGCCGCAAATGCAGGGGGTGGCCCTGGGCATAGCGGGCGCAGGCAATTCGGGCACGGTGCTGGCCACGCTGTTTGCTCCACTGCTGGCAAAGCATTATGGCTGGCACGCTGCCCTAGGCATGCTTATGGCTCCTGTAGCCTTGGTTCTGCTTGCATTTGTTACACTCTCTAAAGAGCCGCCTATTAAAAAACAACCGGTTACTGCCGCCGCTTTCGGCAAATTGCTGCAGCAGGCCGATACCTGGCGCTTCTGCCTGCTCTACTTTGTTACCTTTGGCGGCTTTGTAGGCATGTCGCTTTTCTTCAACACCTTTTTTGTAGACCAATACCATATTCCCATGGCACAGGCAGGTCTCTACACTGCTCCCTTTATCATTCTTGGTTCATTTCTGCGGCCGGTAGGCGGAGCGCTGGCCGACCGCTTTGGCGGAATACGGGTGCTGTACGCCGTGTATGCCTCCGTTGTTCTTTGCTGCCTGCTTATGGCTGCTCTCCTCACATCATTTGCGCTCTCGGCAGTTATCCTCTTCTGCATGATGGGCATGCTTGGCGCAGGAAACGGGGCGGTGTTTCAGCTGGTACCCCTGCGCTTTCGCATGGAAATCGGCATCATGACCGGCATTGTAGGTGCAGCAGGCGGTGAGGGCGGCTTCTATCTCAACATGGCTATGGGGCATCTGCACAAGCTTTCGCACAGCTACGCTGCGGGCTTTCTTGCATTCGGCACTACTGCCATAGCCGCACTGATCACGCTGAAACTTGCAGCGCCGGTATGGAACCAGCTGCTGCTCAAACTGGCCCGTGCACAACAACTGCCTGAATACGCCGCAGTGCAGTCTGCCCCTGCCACCGCCGAGGCAGGGTAGAAAGGAACAACATGAACGCACAAAACAAACAGCGCCTGGTAGTCATAGGCAATGGCATGGCAGGCATGCGCGCTGTAGAAGAGATACTGGAACGAGGCGGAGCAGAACAATTTCAGATCACCGTTTTTGGCGATGAGCCATATGGCAACTACAACCGTATTTTGCTCAGCAACGTTCTCAACGGAAGCCAGGATGCCTCCGACATTTTTCTCAACCCGCTGCCCTGGTATGCCCGCAATAACATTACACTGTATGCGGGCGTGCGCGCAGCACGCATCAACAGAAACGAAAAGCAGATAACTGGTTCTGATGGAACCACTGTGTACTATGATAAGCTGCTTATTGCCACAGGCAGCAGCCCATTTGTGCCACCCATTAAGAACCTGTATGAAGAAGAAAAACGCCTGCGGCATGGAGTGTATGTATTTCGCACTCTGGATGACTGTACTCACATTGCAGGCTATGCAGTAAAATGCAAGCGCGCAGTAGTAATAGGCGGCGGGCTGCTGGGGCTGGAAGCGGCGCGCGGGCTGCTGAACTATGGCGCACATGTTACCGTAGTGCACAACATGCCCTACTTGATGAACGCACAGCTGGATGCACAGGGCGCGGCAATTTTGCAAAACACCCTGGAACGAATGGGTATTGCCTTTCGCCTCAATGCAAATACGTCGAAAGTGCTGGGAGAAGATGCCGTAACCGGGCTGGAATTTGATGACGGAACCCAGCTTTCATCTGAAATGATTGTGATTTCTGCAGGCATTCGCCCAAACACCAGCCTTGCTGCCGAGTGCGGGCTTACTGTAGAACGGGGTATTGTTGCAGACGATACCATGCGCTCGGTAGATGACCCCAATATATATGTGGTGGGAGAATGCGCACAGCACCGTGGCAAGGTGTACGGGCTGGTGGCTCCTTTATGGGAACAGGCGCAGACTCTGGCCGACCACATTACCGGGCGCAATTTGTTTGCCGTGTATGCCGGCTCGCGCATAGCCACAAAACTGAAGGTAATGGGGGTGGAACTCGCCTCGATGGGCTGTACAGAAGCTTCCGACAGCCAGGATGAAGTGGTGGTTTACTCTGAGCCGAAACGGGGCATTTACAAAAAACTGATTGTGCGCAGCAACCAGCTCGCCGGAGCCATACTGCTGGGAGATTCGGGAAAGGCGGCACATCTCATGCAGATATTCGACCGGCAGTCGGAACTGCCCGAAGACCGCACCCAGCTGCTTTTCGATATTGGCCCCGCAGCAAGCGCCCCTCCCCTGCTGGAAATGCCGGATGAAACACAGATATGCAACTGCAGCGGGGTAAGCAAAGGAACATTGCGCAAATGCGCCCTCAGCGGCATACGCACGGTAAAAGGGGTAATGGAAGCCACCCGCGCAGGCATGGGATGCGGTTCGTGCCGCCCACTGGTAAAGGAAATTGTAGAGTGGGCGTGTGAAGGCAGATTGGAAGAAGACCCCTCGGTACACTACTATGTACCGGGAGTGCCTTTGGCAAAACCCGAACTGGTAGAGGCTGTACTGGCCCAGAAACTCAAATCGGTTTCGGCAGTATTCAACGCGCTGGCAGACGGCAAAGAAGACCCCGGCAGCAAGCCCGGCCTTGCCTCGCTGCTCAAAACAATATGGGCAGGCGAGTATGAGGACGAAAGAGACGCCCGCTTCATTAACGACCGGGTGCATGCCAACATTCAGAACGATGGAACCTTCTCGGTTGTTCCGCGCATCTATGGCGGCGTCACCTCGCCTGCCCAGCTGCGCCGCATAGCCGAAGTGGCTGAAAAATACGAAGTGCCCATGGTCAAAATCACAGGAGGGCAGCGCATTGACCTGCTGGGCATAAAAAAAGAAGACCTGCCCCGCGTATGGAAAGACCTGGGGATGCCCTCTGGCCATGCCTATGCAAAATCATTTCGCACCTGCAAAACCTGTGTGGGCACAGAGTTCTGCCGTTATGGCCTGGGCGACAGCACTGCTTTAGGCATACAGATAGAAAAGCGTTTTCAGGGGCTGGAAAGCCCCGCCAAGCTGAAGCTTGCCACCGCAGGCTGCCCGCGCAACTGCTCTGAAGCAATGGTGAAAGATGTAGGGGCGGTGGCAGTAGAAGGAGGTAAATGGGAGATTTATGTAGGGGGAGCCGCCGGAGCGCATGTGCGCAAGGGCGACTTGCTCTGCACAGCAGACAGCCATGAACAGGTGCTGCAAATGATGGGTAGATTCATGCAGTACTACCGTGAAAACGCAAAATACCTGGAACGCACCTATGGCTTTCTGGAGCGGGTTGGCATAGAAAAAGTGCGCGCTGTGGTAGTAGAAGACAGGGAAGGCATTGCAAAAAGACTGGATGAGGCTATGCAGGCAGGCATAGACGCATACCGCGACCCGTGGCAGGAAGCGCACCAGACCCATACGCCGCATCAGTTTGCAGAAATGATTACTGCGGAGGGCACAATATGATTACTAAAGATACGAGAATGGTACGCATTGCCGCACTGCAGTCAATACCGGCTGGCGAAGGCCGCGTGTTTCTGGTAGAGGGCGTACCCGTTGCTATCTTTCATGCGCGCAGCGGCAAGGTATATGCATCACAGCCAGACTGCCCGCACCGCGGCGGCCCCCTTGCAGACGGCCTGACAGGGGGAGATACGCTGGTCTGCCCGCTGCACGGCTGGAAGTTCAACCTCGAAACAGGCAAAGGGCAAAACTGCAGCATACAAACGTACCATGTAGAAACAGACAGCAGCGGATACATTTTGATGAAATGGCCACAGATTACGGGAGGTTAGCGGCAGGCATGCTTCGCATTTTGCTCTTTTCACCCCGCAGTCCATCCAGAGTCATGTCTTCGGTTTCCAGCATGCTCCGCCAAACAGAGCATCTGGTAGCCGCTCCTTTGCTGGAAGGCGCAGCAGAAAATGCGGTAAAAGCACTGGAAACTGCATTCGGAGGGCCTCTGCCCGACCTGGTAGTAGCCGACCTAACTACCAGTCCCGACCTGCTGCCCCTGCAGCATCTGCACCGTGTATTCCGCACGCTCTTTGCCAGCCGCAATGAAGTGAGCGAGGCGCCGGCCACCCTGGCGCTTATTACACCGCGCCACCTGCAAATGCGCGAATGGCACACCCTGCTGGATGATTTTCTGCTGCCCCCCTACCCTCTGCAGGAAACCCTGCCGAGGCTGGAGCTGATGGCGCGGCGAAAAAAAATGGCTCATGCTCATCTCAAAAAAATAGCCGACCTTACGCTCGACTCTACTGCTGCGCAGGTGCTTACCCCTGCAGGAGACTCTCTGCCGCTCACTCCCAGAGAGTATGCCCTGCTGCTTTTTCTGGCAACCTACCGCGGGCGCCTTTTCAGCAGAAACCGACTGCTCGACCTGGTATGGGGAATGAACTACGAGGGAGGAGAACGCACGGTAGATATTCACATACGCAGGCTGCGTGCAAAGCTCAGCCCACAGGCAGCGCTGCTGCTGGAAACCAGGCGCGGTTCGGGTTACTGCCTCAAAAACGAAGATTAGGAAGAAAGATTCATTTCATATGGAAACTCAACAACCCCCTTTAGTAATTGAAAACCGGCGTGATCATCTGGTGCGTACAGGCAAGGCGGTTCCACGCTTTCTGCAGGGCGTGTTCCCTTTTATTGGCCGCGGTCTGTTTGAGCAGGAACAGGTAGACGACTCGCTCTGCTACACCACGCCGGCGGCATGCGAGGCAGAAATCACCTATGTAAGGGCAGGCAATTTTTCTGATGAAATGCTCTACCTCATTCTGGCTGCAGATGGAGCGCCGCTGCGCTACTTTCCACTGGGGGCAGGTGCCTCATGCCACATCGAGCTGGCTATTGTAGAGAGGCACAGGGCAGGAAGCCGCATTCAAATGAACTTTGCAGCACCCCTGGCCCTGCGTGGAACAATTGTGCTTGACATAGGGCTGCTGGAAATCTGCACACAGTAACCCATGACAGCCACCCCCACCCACTGCCCCTACTGTGCCCTGCAATGCGGCATGTATCTGGTTGAACGCAATGGCGCGGTGCAGGTAGAGGCACGCCAGTTTCCCACCAACAAGGGAGGGCTTTGCCGCAAGGGATGGACTTCGGCAGAACTGCTAGCACACCCCGACCGCCTGACAGTTCCGCTGCTTCGCACTCAAAAAGATGCGCCCCTGCAGCAGGTATCCTGGCCGCATGCTCTCGATTTTCTGGTGAAGCGCCTGCAGCATATTCAGCAGGAATATGGCCCTGAAAGTGCAGGGGTGTTTGGCGGAGGCGGCCTCACCAACGAAAGCGCCTACCTGCTGGGCAAATTTGCGCGTGTAGCTCTGCGCACCCCGCACATTGACTACAACGGGCGCTACTGCATGTCTTCTGCAGCTGCGGCGGCAAACCGCGCCTTCGGGCTGGATAGAGGGATGCCGTTCCCTGTTGCCGATATTGCTGAGGCAGAGGTTGTACTGCTGGCAGGCGGCAATCCAGCTGCAGCAATGCCCCCCATTATGCAGTATTTTGAGCAGCAAAAAGCGCGAGGCGGCACACTCATTGTGTGCGACCCGCGCAGAACCGCTACCGCCGCCATGGCCACACTGCACCTGCAGCCGGTGCCGGGGACCGATATGGCGCTGGCATATGGCATTCTGCACATCGCCTCCAGAGAAAATTTGCTTGACCATGCTTTTATACGTGAGCGCACCAGCGGCTTTGAAGAACTGCGAGCACAAATTGCTGCTTTCTGGCCAGAACGCTCAGAACGAATCACCGGCGTGCCTGCTGCGCAGATTCAGCAGGCCGCCAGAATGCTTGGCCATGCAGAGCGCGCCATTCTGCTTACAGCACGAGGAGTGGAACAGCAAAGCAAAGGGGTAGACAATGCCCTGGCCTTCATCAATGTAGCGCTGGCGCTGGGGCATGCCGGCAAAACGGGCAGCGGATGGGGATGCATAACAGGGCAGGGAAACGGACAGGGAGGACGTGAGCATGGCCAGAAAGCAGACCAGCTCCCTGGGTACCGCTCACTCGCCAACCCAAAACACCGCGCAGAAGTGGCCGCAGTGTGGGGAATCGACCCGGATGCGCTGCCCGGACCGGGGCTTTCTGCACAAGAACTGCTGGAAGGCATTGGAGAAGAAGGCGGCATAAAAGCGCTGCTGGTGATAGGCTCTAACCCAGCAGTCTCTGCTGCAAGCGCCGGGGTGGTGCAGAAACGGCTGGAGCAGCTGAACCTGCTGGCCGTTGCAGACTTCTTTCTCTCTGAAACCGCTCAAAAAGCTGATGTCGTGCTGCCGGTGGCACAGTGGGCTGAAATGGAGGGCACCATGACCAATCTGGAAGGCAGAGTGATTCGCCGCCGCCGGGCGCTGCCGCCCCCGCCCGGCATTCCTGCAGATGCCGCCCTCATTGCAGAACTGGCTGAGCGCATGGGGTTTCGGGCACAGTTTCCAAAAGATGCCGAAGCGGTGTTTGAAGAGCTTTGCAGGGCATCGGCAGGAGGGCTGGCAGATTACGCCGGCCTGAGCTGGAAACGAATAGAGCGCGAAGAGGGCGTTTTCTGGCCCTGCCCCGCCCCGTCGCATCCCGGCACACCCCGCCTTTTTCTCGACCGCTTTGCTCACCCAGACGGCAGGGCGAAATTTCATGCTGTGCGCTACCGCCCCGCCGCCGAAGAGCCTTGTTCACTCTATCCCCTTTACCTAACTACTGGCAGAATCATGGCACAGTACCAGTCGGGGGTACAAACACGACGCGTACGCACACTGCATGACATGGCCCCCGAAGCGTTTGTAGAGCTGCACCCTCAACTTGCCCAGCAGCATGGCATACCCGAAGGGGGGCAGGTGCGCGTATCTACGCGCAGAGGCACTATCGAAGTAAAAGCACGAATCACCACAGACATTCGGCCCGACACCCTGTTTATTCCTTTTCACTTTGCAGGAAAAGGCTGTGCCAACCTGCTTACCAACTCTGCGCTGGACCCCATCTCTAAAATGCCCGAATTCAAGGTATGCGCTGCCCGAATAGAGGCTGTACTCACGCCTGCCGGCCAGAACTGAACTGTGCCTGTTTTTACCCTCTGCATGCAGAGGCGGGGCAGATTAAAAAATGAAACAGTTGCTGCAATGCGCGGCAGACTTGACATTTACGCCCGAGGAAGTTAACATTACAGCATTAACCTCTGTAAAAGGCCATATGCCTCATGAAGCACCCTTACCCGGAACCAGATGGTTCCGCATTGATTCAGATTGACCCGTGGCTCGCACCTTACACCGACGCACTGCGCCACCGCTGCCATCTTTATATGCACCGCCGAAGGGCTGTCGACCCCGAAGGCGACATGCGCGGCTCCATTACGCTGGGGCACCAGTACTTTGGGCTGAACCGGGGGCAGCACAACGAACAAAACGGAGTGTGGTACCGGGAGTGGGCGCCGGGAGCGCATTCTCTTGCCCTCACGGGAGATTTCAACCAGTGGAACCGAGGATCGCACCCAATGCAGCGGGATGAGTTTGGCGTATGGTCACTGTTTCTGCCAGACAGCCAGTATGATTCTCTGCTTACGCATGGCAGCCGCGTAAAGGTGCATGTCTCCTCACGATCAGGAGAAATGGACCGCATTCCCGCCTACATACGCAGAGTAGTGCAGGAAGGAGAGAGCGGTCCTTTTACGGGGCAGTACTGGCAGCCCCCGCAGCCCTATCTGTGGCAGCACCCTGCCCCGGCAAAACCAGACAGACTGCGCATTTACGAGGCGCATGCCGGCATGGCTCTGGAAGAAGGAAGAACTGGCACCTGGCTGGAATTTGCCGAAACAGTGCTGCCGCGCATAGCAAATCTGGGCTACAATGCAGTGCAGCTGATGGCCGTGATGGAACACCCCTACTATGGTTCGTTCGGATACCATGTCTCCAGCTTCTTTGCCCCCTCCTCACGATTTGGAACGCCGGAAGAACTGAAGGCGCTCATCGATAAAGCGCACCACATGGGCCTGATAGTGATAATGGACATTATTCACTCACATGCTGTAAAAAACGTGCTGGAAGGTCTCAACCATTTTGACGGAACCACCTATCAGTACTTTCATGACGGCGCCAGGGGACAGCACCCCTTCTGGGACTCGCTGCTGTTCGATTATTCCAAAACCGAAACACTCCGCTTCCTGCTATCCAACACAAGGTATTGGCTGGAAGAATTTCACTTCGACGGCTATCGGTTTGACGGAGTAACCAGCATGCTTTACCTGGACCACGGCATACGTGACTTTACCAGCTACGATGACTACTTTAATAACAACGTTGACCCAGATGCCGTGTGCTACCTCATGCTGGCAAACGAGGCGGCACGGGCAGTAAATCCGCAGGCGGTTACTATTGCAGAAGATGTATCGGGCATGCCCGGCATGGCGCGGCCTGTTTCAGAGGGCGGGCTGGGGTTTGACTACCGGCTTGCCATGGGCGTGCCAGATATGTGGATACGGCTGCTGAAAGAAAAACGGGATGAGGAGTGGAACATAGCAGAGCTTTACCATACCCTGCTCAACCGCAGGCACAGTGAAGCGCACATTGGCTATGCAGAATCGCACGATCAGGCTCTGGTAGGCGACAAAACCCTGGCGTTTCGCCTTATGGACCAGCAAATGTACTGGAATATGAACACAGCCAGCCAGAGCCTTGTGATAGACAGAGGCATTGCCCTGCATAAACTTATTCGCCTCATTACCTTTGCTCTGGCTGGCGAAGGCTACCTCAACTTTATGGGCAATGAGTTTGGGCACCCCGAATGGATAGATTTTCCGCGTGAAGGCAACGGGTACTCTTATCAGCATGCACGACGCCAATGGTCGCTGGCCGAACATTCTCACCTTAGATACCAGTATCTGCAAAATTTTGACCGTGCCATGCAGCACCTGGATATGCGCTACCATTTGCTGGCCGATAAACTGATAGAGCAGCTTGCCCTGCACGAAGACACACGCCAGCTTGTTTTTCGGCGCGGCCCGCTGGTATTCGCATTCAATTTTCATCCTGAACAGTCTTACACAAGCTTGCGCATTCCTGTGCCAGATGCTGTCTCCTACCAGGTTGTGCTCGATACCGACTCTACAGACTTCAACGGGCATGGGCGAACTGCAGAAAAACAGGTATATCCCATGCAGAGCATCCCACTTTACGGCAGGGCGCAGTCGCTGCAAATATACCTGCCCTCACGAAGCGCACAGGTTCTTGCCCCTCTACCGGGTATGCTTTAATCTGCACAACATGATATTTATAAAGGAGTAACCTCGGCTTATGAACCCGCAAACAGCCATTCGCGAGCTGGCTGCCCATGTGCGATCGGCAGTGCTGCCGCATATGGGAGCATGGCGCTCACGAAAAGTAACCGGCATTGCATCTAGTGGAGATGCCACATTCAGCATCGATGACATTGCAGAAGAGGCGGTTGTGCAGTTTATAGAGCAAAATTCTCTTGCAGTCGCCTACTACTCTGAAGACAGGGGTTTGATTTCGCCGCAGGGCGTGCAGAAACTGCAGGGCATTCTCATTATAGACCCCATAGACGGCACACGCGCCGCAATCGCCGGTCTCGAGTCGTGCGTGGTATCTGTTGCCTGGTGTGATGCGGTAGAAACACCGCTTTTTTCAGATGTACACTACAGTGCAATCTGCGAGATAAAAACGGGGCAGACTCTGGTAGCAGAACGGGGCGGAAAGGTAGAGATATTCTTCGCCGGCGGCACTGCTGCCGATGTTCAGCTTTCTCCCATCACAGAAATTGACCAGGCAGGCATATCGCTGGGAACTGTGGGAGCGCCGCTGGAACTGCTGTTTCAGGCAATTGGCGGTCTGGTTTCACGCACCACGGTGCGCGGCGGCTTTTTTGTACTAAACAGCAGCGCCTTTGAACTTACCAGGCTGGTGACAGGGCAGATGAGTGCGGTGCTGGACGTGCGCTGCAGACTGCTGCGAGATTTTCCAAATACCCGCAACCGCTTTATACAGACAGGAGGCGGACGCCTGCTCTCGCTGTATGGTTACGATGTGGCCGCTGCAGCCATGATTGCTGAAACCGCCGGATGCGTGGTAACAGACGCCTGGGGCAGCAGCCTGAAAAACTGGCCTCTGATGGATACCTCTGAAGGCAATTTCGGCTCTCTCATTGCAGCTGCCAACCCCCAGCTGCATGCCAGCCTGCTGCAGGCCGTGAATGATGAGTTTGCAAATTTTTCCAGGTTTCATTCGTAACAACAAAATATTTGGCAACTGTTCAACAGGCTGCATCTCAATACTGTGACCAGTGTGTATGGGAGGCAGCCTGCTATTCTGTATTATTCTATTTCAGGAGGATAACTGATTGGAAGAAAGATCGTACCAGTTTCTAAAGCGTCTGGTTGATACGCCCGGCCCATCGGGTTATGAACAGCAAGTGCAGAAAGTGTTTCGCGAAGAGCTTGCGGATATTGCAGACCAGATACAAACCGACATTATGGGCAACGTAACGGCCATACTCAACCCGGGTAGTGCAGTGCGGGTAATGCTGGTCGGTCATGCAGATGAAATCGGCTTTCAGGTGCGCTACATTGCAGAGGATGGAAGCATTTACTTTGGCCAGATAGGGGGGCACGATGCGGTGGTTGCCGTTGGGCAGCGCGTGCAGATACATACCAGCAAAGGCCCCATCCCCGGTGTTCTCGGACGCAAGGCTGTGCATCTGCTGGAGGCAGGAGAGCGCGACAAGGTGCCGAAAACAGATGATTTGTGGATAGATATTGGAGCCGCCAGCAAAAGCGAAGTTGAAGAGCTGGTGCAAATTGGCGACTGTATTACCTATGCGCAGCAGCTGCAGCTTCTGCATGGCGACCGGGCCACAGCACGCAGTTTTGATAATAAAATGGGCTGCTTTCTGGTGGCAGAAGCCCTGCGCATTCTGAAAAACAAGCCGCTGCGCTGCTCGGTTTACGGCGTATCAAGCGTGCAGGAAGAGGTGGGTCTGCGAGGCGCCCGCACCGCCTCCTTTGAAATCGATCCGCTGGTGGGCATAGCTACCGATGTATGCCATGCAATGGATTATCCCGGTGCAGACAAAAAGAAAGTAGGCGATATCAAGCTGGGAAAAGGGCCTACCATTGTACGCGGCGCCAACATAAACCCCAAAGTATTTTCGCTTATGGTAGAAACCGCACGCAGCCTGGACATTCCGTATCAGGTAGAGGCAGCGCCCGGCGGCACCGGCACCGATGCAAATGCCATGCAAATATCCAGGGCAGGCATGGCCACCGGGCTGATAGGCGTGCCACTGCGGTATATGCATACCCCCAACGAAATTATGTCGCTGCAGGATATAGTGCATGGCGCACAGCTGATGGCCGGTTTTGTAGAGCGCATCACCCCGGAAATAGACTGGACGCCCTAGTACGAAAGTGCTTGTTCAAACCAAACCATGCAGGAAGATGACAGAAAGAGAGGCATCTTCCTGCATAGAAAGTTGTATCAAGAGTATTTCAGATTTGGCAGTGACACAGAAAACCATGCACCTCATTCTGGAGAATGCCGGTTTTGCTGCAGGTATGCAAGTTGTGCTGCAAGGTAGACGGTTTTTACGGGCGTTTTGTGCTGCACTGCAGCAGCGCGTACATCTTCATATTCGGGTGAGGCAGTAGTTTCTTCTCCCCGGTACATGCCTGTTTTCACACGAATAGGGCCGTATTCTGTTTGCACGGTGTGCCAGCTGCGCTTCAAAACCACGCGCTGGGCAGCGCTGCACCGCACCCCTAGGGTAGTGGTTTCACAAAACAGAATTTGTATCAGTTCCTCCCGTTTGCCTGCCGGCGCCAGCACGGTAAGCAAGGTAGCCGGCCTTTGCTTTTTCATTTGCACCGGGGTCAAAAACACATCCAGCGCCCCTGCTGCAAAAAGCCTTGCCATTGTCTCTTCATAAAACTCAGGGGAAAAATCGTCCAGATTAGCCTGCAGCGTTTCTACCATATCGGTACTGTCGAGGTCAGGGCGCGCTGCCGGGTGCGGTGCCGGCTGCTCCTGCAGCAGGCTGAGCGCATGGGGCAGAAGCGGTAAAAGCAGCTCTATGTTTTCACGCACTGCATTTGGGCTGCCGGGCAGATTCACCAGAAATGTGCTGCCTGCTATGCCGGCCACTCCTCTGGAAAGCGCAGCAGCAGGCTGCCGCCTGCCACCTTCACGGCGGAGCATTTCGGCTATTCCGGGCGCTTCCCGTTCTATTACCCGCCGGGTTGCCTCGGGGGTGACATCGCGGGGAGCAAAGCCTGTGCCCCCGGTAGTAAACACCGCCGCCACCCCATCTGCCACCCATTTGCGCAGCAGCATCTCAATGCCGTCTTCATTGTCTGCACACACAGCATGCTCCACCACCTGCCAGCCTGCTTCCTGCAGCATTTGCACCAGCAACGTACCAGAGCGGTCTTCCTGTTCTCCTGCCGCACACCTGTCGCTCACTGTAAGTGCCGCCATTTTCATCATGATTTGCCTTCCGCCTGAGCAAGTGCTGCAAGATACGGCTCAGGAGTGCGCGGCCCGCCCTGCCAAATATGGGTAATTCTGCCCTGCGGGTCAATCAAAACCGTATCGGGCACATCTTCTATGCTGCCAAACTGGCGCAGTATTCTTCTGTCTGCAAGCGCCTGCGGGAAGGTAATGCCATGCTCCCTGCACCATTTTTTCACCCCTCTGCTATCGCCGTTTGCTGCTGTGACCACACCCAGCACAGTTGCATTCTGACCTTTAATCTGGTTGTAAACAGCCTCTATAGAAGGTATCTCATGGTTGCATGGATCACACCCAACACCCCAAAAATAGAGCAGCACGGCCCGGCCTTTCAAACTAGACCGGTTGATGACCCTGCCATCTACCGATACCGCAGAAAAATTCGGGCAGGGCTGGGTGCGCGTTACAGGCGGCGGCACAAGGTTTTCAAAACCAGGCGCTGTTTTCCAGTTCTCTTTTTTGCCCTGCCACCACTGCAGCCACTTTTCAGAAACAGCCGCCCTCTGCGCCACAGGGGCCAGGCGGGAAACATGCCAGTTGTTGCCGGTCGCAATGCACAGCGCCATGGTAGAAAACTGCACAACATCGCCATCTCTGCTTTGCAGCCCGTTCATCAGCCCTGGTACGAGGTTATGGTTCATTGGGCTTTTTCTGTGCCGCTCAACCCACTGCACCGCCAGACTGGATGCCGCTTCTGCCTGCCAGGGGTCGGGGTCGTTGATTTCCGCCATTATTGTCTGCAGCCCTTTTTGCAAATTCAGTACTGGCAGCACCTCCAGGGCACGCTTGCGAACCACCGAATCGTCGTCCTGCAATCCCTGCTCCACCACCTGCAACACCTGCGGAGGAGGCTGAACTCTGGCCCTGCCCGGCTGATGATACATATTTCCCAATTCATCAATCACGGCGTAGCGCAGCCCTGCGCTCGGGCTGTTCACAAGGTTCAGTAAAAGAGACAGGCGAGAGGCTTGGGGCGTTTTGTGCAGCAGCTTTCTCAGCGCATTGGGGCTTTGCTCGCTGTTGCCGTAGAGTGGATTGATTTTAGTATGATGCATTTGAACATATCGGTACCCAAGTGCGACGGCAATCAATACCAAGCCTGCCAACACCCATGCCGGCTTTATGCCAGCACCCTGTGCAGCAGATAGCTCATTGTCTTGCATAACACAGCCTCCTTTGTATCGCACGGTAAAAACACATTGTACTGTTTTTCAGTATATGCTGATATGATGTATCATACAATACCTGTCTAACCCTGCGTATGGCACACATAACATGGCAGCAGGCAGCACGCCTCTCAAACATCGGCTTGGCGTTAAATGCCTGGTCTCATACCAAATATCGCGCGGCGGCGCATTGTCTGGCAAAACCTTCATCTTAAAAACAGCTGCCATGATCCGTCTGCACTGCGGTTTGCTTCTTCATAGAGCCTGTCTCCTTCTGCAAGATTGGAAGGGTCTGGCAGATAGATGCGTATATGATTGAATCCGTACTGGTAGGCATCTGGCAAAACCAGTACATTCAGGGCCTGCTGCACCACGGCAGGATTGCTGCCAGTAAAAAAAAGCTGCAGTGTGGCTGGTTCTCCTTTCTGCTCTTGCGCGCTGTTAATGGCTCCTGCACTCTGCTGCAGCAGTTTACTGTAAAATGGAAAGCGCGTGTCTTCGCGCTGCTGTTGTGCCTGTTGCGCCGAGGTAAGCGGCACTGCAAGAGAAGCGCTGCCAGCAGCAGGTGCAGCACTGGCGGGGGTTGGGGCGGCGGCGCCGGCAGAGAGAGATGCAGCGGGCGGTGCAGAAGCAGAAGATGAGCGGGGCAGAAACCAGGGGGCGGCAATATAATAAACGCCCAGTGCGGTAAGCAGCATAAGAGCGAGGGCAAGTATGCTCAATAAAAACAGGGAGAGCAGGGAACGCGCACTGCCGTTATTCACGCACTACTCCTTCCTCACCTCTCTTCCGAAGCCGGAAACGCCTCTTCTCCTTCTATCCACCATGTTCCGTCTGGGCAGGTTTCCCGTTTCCATATGGGCACCAGAGCCTTCAGGGTATCTATGCAGTACCTGCACGCCTCAAAAGCCTCTGCCCGATGCGGTGCGCTCACGGCTACAGCAACGCTGGCATCTCCCGGTTTCATAATGCCCAGGCGGTGCCACAACGCTACCTGGCATCCCCAGCGTTTTTCAGCATCCTCTGCCACACGCAGCAGCTGTTTTTCTGCAAGAGGCATATAGGCACGATACTCTAGTGAGGCCACCTGCTTTCCGCGTGAATGGTTGCGTACCTGCCCTATAAATACACACACCGCCCCATGTTCGTCCGGCGCGATGCGCGCTTCCAGTGCATCCCTGTTCAATGGGGTATCTACAATTTCGGCACTTGCCATTCTGCAATTATCCTCCGCTGGAGGGGGGCAGCGCTGCAACGCGGTCTCCCTCGCACAGCAGGGTTCCCCGTTCAGCAAACTCATGGTTCACGGCAAACTGGCAGCAGGCAGACAGCCCTGCCAGGCGGGCATCCTTCTGTTCCAGAATTTCAGCCAGCTGCTGCAGGCTTGTGTTTTCGGGCAGTTCCATCTGCAGCAAAGGGCCAGCCTCGCTAAAATGCCCGCACAATTCTACTTCCACAAAAACCCCAGTGCCACCGGCAGCAAGCCTTTGCAGCAGTGCCACATTTACCTGATGCATAGTATGTGCATCAGGGGTTTCTACTACCACAGGCACATGCTGCAAACGCGCATCGCGCACCAGCCGGGCAAACGGTTTAAGGCCTATTTCCCCCTTGCCAATGTGCTCATGCCGGTCAACACGGCTGCCCAGCCCTTTTTTAGAGTCGTTGGCATGAATGATGCGCAGTGCAGAGAGACCAACCTGTGCATCAAATTCTTTCAGGGTATTTTCCCAGGCATCTTCCGTACGCAAGTCATAGCCGGCGGCAAAGATATGGCAGGTATCCATGCAAACTCCAATACGCTGCTGGTGGTCTACCCCCTTCAGCACTGCGCCTAGCTGTTCAAAACGCCAGCCCAGGCCGGTGCCCTGCCCTGCTGTAGTTTCCAGCGCTATTCCGGCAGTGCATCCGGCCGCATCTGTCTCTTCCAGAATGCGCACCAGGCTTTCAATCAGTCGCGCTACAGCCTCTTCCTCGCCTCTTTCCAGGTGCGCTCCCATGTGGGTCACTACCCAGGGTATTCCCAGTGCATGTGCGCGTTCCAGTTCTCCGCGAAACGCATTGCGCGACCTGTCTAGCACATCGGCATCTGGTGCAGCAAGGTTGATGAGGTATGAGTCATGTGCACAGAGAAAAGGCAGAGCCGTTTCTTCCCGTGCATTCTGAAAAGCGCGTATTTCCTCTTCAGCAAGCGGGGGATGGCTCCATTGGCGGGGGTTGCCGGTAAAAAGCTGAACTGCTGTGCAGCCGATTTCCCTGCCAGAAAGCAGGCAGGAGGAAAGTCCCCCTGAGGAGGGCATATGCGCCCCTATCAGACGCAACTGATTGGAGGGAGGCTCGCCCGGGGCGCTTCCCTCCGGTAATGCAGATTCCATAGGGTTCTGATATCGTCCTTCGGGCCAAAATTGTTGATTGCAGAGGCCGGCCCGGCAAGGCCCTGCTTTCTTTTATTGTATCATGCAAGGCCAGTGCTGTCAACGTGCTTTTTCGCACAGCAGGCAAATTTACCTGTATTGCAGCCTCCTACCCTCCCTGCGAACTGTTTGTACCCAGTGCTGCCTCAAGGTGTACCGGTTTGGGGTGGCAACTGATGCAGAAAGGTTTTCCCTAGCGCGCCTCTTTCTGCTTAAATGCAGCCCTACCCCTAACTCCCCAGTACACATGCACAGCCGTCTAGCCTAGCACATCCTGCCAGGTTGTGGCGCTCAGCGCTTTCTCTATCATAGCCTCCAGCACAGAGGCATCTTCAATGCTCTCTAGCAACGAAGCAGCCTCGG
>DAIDHN010000045.1 GCA_027459665.1 Chthonomonadaceae bacterium
CGCAGAAGGCTGGTACAGCCCGGCAGCAAGTTCTGCAGCCCTCGAAGAGGGCTTGGCGTGTCAGCACGGGGTTTCAATCCCGTGCAACAGCCGACCGCGCGTGTCAGAACAGGGTTTCGCAGTCAGGCATACAAAATGAAACCATCGCGGTATCAGCAACAATAATCAGGAAGCAGTCAGTATCTTGTCAGCGAAGCGCAATGCCGGGGTCGGCAGGCCGCGGAATTTTGTACCAAACTGCATTGCATGCTGCCAGCGTCTCCTCATCCAGCGCCAGGTTCACCGCATCCAGCGTTTCCTCCAGCTGCTCAGGTCTGCTTGCCCCCAGAATTGCGCTGGTAACAGCAGGCTGCCGCAGCGTAAAGGCCAGAGCGGTTTGTGCAATAGAAAGGCTGCGCTGTGTCAGAAATGCGTGCAGTTCGGCGACTGCCTCAAACTGCGCCTGCTGCCAGTATCTCTGATGATAGAGGCTTCCCTGCTGCATAATTTCAAAACGGGAGCCTTTTTCGGGGGGCGCATCCGGGCGGAATTTGCCGGTAAGAAAGCCGCCTGCCAGAGGGTTGTACACTATTACGCCTATCCCTTCGGCCATGCAAAGCGGCAGCAGCTCTTCTTCAATCTGGCGAAACAAAATGTTGTAGCGCGGCTGAACACAGTCGAAGCGGGCCATATTCTTGCGCTCGCTTATCCCGCAGGCCAGCGCAAGCTGCCACGCAGGCGTATTTGAACAGCCAATGTAGCGCACCTTGCCGCTTCTCACCAGGTCATCCAGCGCGCGCAGCGTCTCTTCCTGCGGGGTATCTGCATCGGGAGAATGCGTTTGGTACAGGTCGATGTAGTCGGTTTGCAGGCGCTTCAGGCTCTGCTCTACAGCATGCAGTATGTGCTTGCGTGAAAGCCCCTCATCCCATGGGCGGTCGCCCATGCGCCCTCGGCATTTGGTGGCCAGCACAAACTGATCTCGTTTGCCTTTCAGCCACTTGCCTACAATCTCTTCAGTGCTGCCGCGCCTCTCATCCGTCACAGGCACGGGGTACACATCGGCAACGTCTATAAAGTTCACGCCCGCCTCAGCGGCTCGGTTCATAATGGCAAATGCGGTTTCTTCTGAAGCCTGGTGCCCAAAAGTCATGGTTCCCAGGCAGATTTCAGATACTTTGAGGCCGGTGCGCCCCATTTTCTTTATTTTCAAGGTTCTACCTCCGCACACAGTTTTCTTGCCCGGCAGCACCAGGCGCATTCAGGATTGCTGCAGAGCAGGCTTTTAGAGTCTCCCCGCAGCATTGCCACAGCCATCGAAAGCAGCATGCGCTGAGGCATCAGGCAGGCTTCTGCATTGCCCAGCGTTCCGTTTTTTTGCACCCTGGCCTGCTTCAAAAGCGGCTCAATACGGCAAAACCCTTCGCTGCACTCAGGGCTGCCTTCCATCTCGGTCCACACGTCTTCCCCTGTTTTCACGCGAATCCTGCGGTGTATATAGGGTGCTTCCGCCCATACTTCGGCCAGATAGAGTGATGCGTTGCGGCGGTGGCCGGTACCGGCAAGCAGCACATATCCGTTCAGGTCATGCAGACGTGCCGGAGGGCTTTGCGAGCCGAGTGGATAGTGAAACGGCACATTGCGCGTAAGCGCTTCAGCCTTTGGGCCAATGGCCGCAAAAGAAAAAAGGGGATGCATGCTGCGCACTGCCCGCGGGTGACGGCGCACGCATTCCGGCAGTTCGCCAACCAGAGCCGGGGCTGCAGGGGTGAGCTGTACATCGTAAAGCGGAACGCGGGCGCGCATACTCTCCAGGCCATCTTGCAGGGCTGCTTCGGGCAGACGTTCAAGAGGATCGACAGCATCGAAATTGAAGGCCGGTACAAGCAGAGTTCCTTCTGCCCCCAGCGCTTCCAGCAGTGCTTCCAGCAGAGTCTGCACTTCCTGCTCCATCGGCCCAATACACTGCAGGCAGGTATGCACCAGCAAAACTATGCCGGGGCGAACCCCCAGCTGCTGCAGCTGCTGTACCAGATATTCTTTGCTCCACATAGCCCCTCCTTCGCTTTAGGGCTTCAACATGACTGCCATTATTGTACCCCTGCAGAGGCAGAAGCTTACTGTTTCTGCCTGGCACGGTAAGCCATCCAAAGTGTCCAGAGCAGACCACATAGTGCAATGCCCATGCCGGTCACGCACACTCCAGTCCAGCCAGCTCTCTCCCAGCCCAGAGTGCCTGCCAGAGTTCCCAGTGAACCGCCAATAAAGTAACTCACAATGTATGCAGTATTCAGCCTGCTTTCTGAGCCGGGCCGCAGGCTGTACACGCGTGTCTGGTTCGAAACATGGCCGCCCTGCACTCCCAAATCGAGCACTATCACCCCCAGCACCAGCCATGCCATCGAATGCCCTCCTGCCAGCAGCATAAAAAACGAAAGCAGAATGGCGGCCATGCCCATGCCTACCTGAAACCTCGCCCCCAGCGTATCGGCCATGCGGCCGGCCCCCTGCGCCGCGCCCGCGCCCGCTGCGCCCACCAGCCCAAACATGCCCGCAGTTTCAGACCCCAGGTGATAGCTGGAAGAGTGCAGAAGGTACGAAAGCGTTGCCCAAAACACGCTGAAAGCCGCAAACAACACTGCCCCGGTAAGGCATGCTTCCTGCAAAAGAGGTTCTTCACGCAGCAGGCGCAAAGTAGAACCAAGCAGGGCGCTGTATGCTTCCTCTGCCTCGCCGCCGGTATTGGGCAGCGCCAGATAGAGCAAAATGCCCAGCCCGGTCATGCCAAGCGCCGCCAGTCGAAACACAGCCTGCCAGCCCAGCAAATGCCCCACCCAGCCGCTTACAGTGCGCGAGAGCAAAATGCCCAGCAGCAGCCCGCTCATAATGCGCCCCACCGCCGGGCCGCGCTGTTCCGGCCTGCAAAGGCGCGCTACGGCAGGCAGCAGTATTTGCGGCGTAGCGCAAGAAACCCCTATACCCAGGCTGAACAGGGCCATGGCAGTCACACTTCGCGCCATGCCTGCCCCGGTGAGCAGCACAACGCTTGCGGCAAGCAGCCAAAGCGTGAGCGGACGAATGCGCATGCGGTCGCCCAGCGGCACAAACAGAAGAATGCCCAGCGCATAACCAATCTGCGTAAGCATGGGCACTGCGCTCACTGCCGTATCTGAAACCGAAAGCGATCGCGCCATCTGATCGAGCAGCGGCTGGCAGTAATACAGGTTGGCCACAACGGCCGCGCAGGCAAGTGCCGAAAGCCAGATCAGGCTTTCGGGCGCACCTTCTCCGCGGCGAAGGGTAGAAGAAGTTTGCGACATTCTGCTCCTGCACAAAACAGCGTCCCGGTGCCATGACCGGGACGCTGCAAGGCAAATTGAAATGAGGTGTTAACCCAGCGCAGACTGATAAAGCTTGCCGATTACATCCCAGTTCACGGTATTCCACCAGGCTGCAAGATAGTCGGGCCTGCGGTTCTGGTACTTCAGGTAGTAGGCATGCTCCCACACGTCAACACCCAGAATAGGGGTTTTGCCTTCCATCAGCGGGCTGTCCTGGTTTGCGCTGGAAATCACTGCCAGTGCGCCGTTTTCCACCACCAGCCAGGCCCACCCGCTTCCAAAGCGTTTTGCACCGGCGTCGTTCACCTGCTGCTTCAGCGCATCCAGACCGCCGAAAGTGCCTGTGATGGCCTGAGCAAGCGCTCCCTGGGGTTCTTTGCTGCCGCCTGGGGTCATAATCTCCCAAAACAGGGTGTGGTTGGCATGGCCGCCGCCGTTGTTGCGCACTGCAGTGCGCACTGCTTCAGGCACCGACTGTATGTCGGCGAGAATCTGCTCAACGCTTTTTTCCAGAAACGCCGGATGGTCTTTCAGTGCAGCATTCAGGTTGTTCACATAAGCCTGATGATGTTTGTCGTGGTGCAAATGCATTGTATCCGTATCAATGTAAGGCTCCAGAGCCTCATATGCATACGGCAGGGGAGGCAGAGTGAATTCAGGCATGTTATTGGTCTCCTTCTCCATCGAGAAATGTATCAGCGGTATACGCTCTCTACAATGTACCTGCTGAAACAGAAGAATTGTTTCACAGAGGCAGAAAAAGCAGGCGCGTGCAGGCGTCAGTCCGGCAGCAGCGTGAGGGAGCGCGCATCTGCATTTAGCGCGGCGCGCCTTCCCAGCGGAATGGTAAGCGGGTCTGGCTCGTGGCCAAACGGAAAGCCTGCCAGTATGGGCTTGTTCAGCGGGCCAAGCCTGTCGAGCCACAGCTGCAGCAAATTGTCGGGGCGCGGGCTGGCTTCCTCGTTTTCCCATCGTGTTACAGTGCCGGCCACAAATCCGGCTGCATTCTGCAAAACACCGCTCAGCAGCAGCTGGGTAATAAAGCGGTCTATGCGGTACAAAGGCTCTCCCACATCCTCCAGCGCTACAATGCATCCATCCAGGTTCGGCTGCAGCGGGGTACCGCATGCATGGGCCAGCAGACAGAGGCAGCCGCCTGCCAGCCTGCCTTCTGTGCTGCCGCCCTGCAGGGTCTGCATGCTCTCTGGTTCTGCAGGCAGCACGCCTTGCATGGTTTGTTCCAGCATTCCCCACAGGCAGGCAGATGCTGCTGCATTCAAACGCTGCAAACCGCCTGCATTGGGGCCGTAATAAGTGGCCAGGCCGCCTCCGTTGAGCAGCAGGTGCAGGGTTGTAATGTCTGAATACCCCAAAAAAGGCTTGGTCACGCGCTGCATTGCCTGCACATCCAGCAAAGGCAGCAGGCGCATGGCGCCATACCCGCCCCGCAGGCAAAAAAGCGCATCTACCTGTGGGTTCAGCCAAAGCTGCTGCAGGTCATGGGCACGTTCGTGGTCTGTGCCGGCCAGGTAGCCAAACTGCGCATCGCGCTGCAGGGCATGCGCCCCCACTGCCGTGCTGTAGCCGCGCTGTTCCAGGTAGTGTACTGCTTCCTGCAGTTCCCTGCCGGGCACGGGGCCGGAGGGCGCAGCCAGCCCAATGCAGGCGCCGGGTGCGAGCGGAGGGGGCAGCCGCATTAGTCTGCTTCCTCCCAGTCTCCCAGGCTCAGCACCTCGGCCTCCAGCTCTACGCCAAACCTTTCGCGTACGCGCTGCCTCACTGTATTGGCAACCCTGCGAATATCCGCTGCAGCGGCGCTGCCGTAATTCACAATAAAGTTTGCATGCCTCATCGAGACCCCTGCATCACCAATACGCAGCCCTTTGCAGCTGCACGCCTCGGCAAGAAATGCGGCAGGCACCACTCCCGCCTGCTTAAGAGCAGCAGGCAGGCCGGGCAGCGAAGCGGCCAGAGGGCTGCTGTTGATATTCTTGAAATAGCTGCCCGCCGATGGAATCCAGGGTTGTTTGGCAATGCGCTGCCGCTGATAATCGCGGGCGCGGGCGCGCAGCAGCGCCGAATCGCAGGGAGCAAGCGCAAGTTCTACCTGCAGCAAAGCGGCAAAGGGTGCATCCGGGCAGCGCAGCCTGCTGTTTCTATACGAAAACTCCATCCATTCCGGCCCCACCCATTTTCGTTCCCCTTGTTCCACCACTTCCAGCCGCCTCACCAGCGGGCCAATGTTGCCGCGGTAGGCGCCTGCATTAGATACCAGCGCCCCTCCCACCGTGCCGGGTATGCCAATGGCCCACTCAAGCCCGCCCAGCCCGGCCCGCACAGCGAGAAAGGCCAGACGCATCATGTTGAAGCCGCAGTCCACCAGGGTAGTCTGCCCCAGCTGCAGCCCGGCGCAGGCATTTTGTATCACCAGCCCGCGCACCCCGGCATCTGCCACGCACACATTGCTGCCTTCACCCAGCAGCACGCAGGGGGCATGTGCGCGCTGCACCGCCTGCACGGCGGCGGCCAGTGCTTTGGTATCTTCCGCCCTGAAAAACATGTCGGCCAAACCGCCCACGCGCAGGGTTGTGTGAGCGCTCATTGGCTCTGCCGGCCTGGCCTGCGCGCGTACCTCTAACGGCAAAAGGGAGGTGATTTGCTGCAAGGTGAAATTTGGCGCAGTTGTATGCATAAAAGTATAGTACCCGAAGAGGCATGCTGCACCATTCTGCGCTGCCCGCCGCAGGCGCTGAAACCGATTTTGACATATGGTAAGCGCTGAAGCGCCTTCTGCGCACGCTCTGCTGCTGCCCGCAGAAAAAAGGCAGTGAACTGGCAGGGTACAATAAGAGTCTTGTATTTGCACCATGCCGGGCCTGTTGCGAGGCGCCGGCCAAAAAGCATGTGCTGCAAATTTGCTCTGGGAGATACCATGCGACTATCCGACCTGCCTGCCCTGGCAGATGCCCTGCCCGGCTTTGATCTGCTGCTGCAAACCCTGCAGGCCCGAGGCGGAGTTCGTGCAGACGGCCTGGCAGGCACTGCACGGGCTTTCTTTCTTGCACGCCTCTGGCAGAGAGCAGCTGCTCCCATGCTGCTGCTTACCTATTCGCATGACCAGGCCAGACGCCTGTGCGACGATTTCGCACAGTTTGGCATTCCCGAAGAGGCCCTGACACTGCTGCCGGCGGCACGCAGCATGCATCTGGAAAATGAAGCCGCAGACCCGCGGGTAGCCGGAGAACGAATCGCCGCGCTCAGCCTGCTTGCCTCCGGCCAGCCCTGTGTCATTGTGGCGCCCCTCGAAGGAGCGCTGCAGTACACCACTCCGCCCTCTGCACTGCTGCCCCGCTCATTTGTACTCGAAGCCGAACAAGTAGTTGAGCCTGAGCAGGTGGCCAAACTGCTTGCAGAACTGGGCTACGTGCATGCATACACCGTAACACAGCCAGGCGAGTTCAGCAGACGCGGCGGCATACTCGACCTTTTTCCGGCAACGCAAACACACCCTGCGCGCCTTGAATGGGAAGGCGATCAAATCGAATCGATACGACTGTTTGATGTAGCCACGCAGCGCAGCATTGCACGCCAGGCAATGGTAGAAGTAGCGCCGGCACGCGAAATGCGCATGGAAGGCATGCAGCCCGGCCTGCAGCGCATACAGCAAGTACTGCAGCAAAGAACAGCACTGCTCTATCTGGAAGGCGGCAGGGAAGCGGCACAGCGCCTGGAAGAACGAGTGGAACGCGATATTGCACTGCTGCAGCAAGCCGATTTTTTTGATGGAATGGAGCAGTACCTGCCCCTGCTGCTGGAAGAACCCTGCTGCGCGCTGCATTACCTGCCGCACAACGGAATACTGGTGCTGGATGAGCCGCGCCAGAATGCACTGCACTGGGAACGTTTTTATACAGACCTGATGACGGCCAGGGAAAAGCACTGGCAGCGAGGTGAACTGCTGCTCGAAACGCCCGCCTTTCTCACCTGGGAGCAAAGCCTGCAAATAATGCACCGGCACCCGCTGCTCACACTCGCCATGCTCGGCGCACGCGCAGAAGGAATACACACCAGCCTCCACCTCGAATGGCAAAGCGTACCGGCAGACATCTACCGGGGAAGACTGAAGGGCATGGCAGATGAAATTGGAACATGGCTCTCCAACGAATGCCGGGTAATGCTCACCGGCGCACAGCCCCACCGGGTGCGTGAAATATGCGCCGAAATGAACCTGCCGCTCCAGCCGCAAAACGCCCCTCTCTCCAGTTCCGGCGCACTGCATGTGCTGGAAGGCGGTCTGCGAAGCGGATTCAAACTGGATGAACTGCGGCTCTACCTGCTCACCGATGCAGAACTGTTTGGCGCAGACCGCCCCATACAAACTCGCAGAAAAGTGGCCGGCGGCACCGCTATCTCATCGGTGCTAGACCTGAGAGAAAAAGATTATGTGGTGCATATTCATCATGGCATAGGCATTTACAGAGGCATGGTGAAACGCAGAAGCGAAGGCAATGAGCGAGACTACCTGCTGATAGAATACCAGGGCGGCGACCGCCTGTTTGTTCCCGCCGACCAGATCGACCGGCTGCAGCGCTACCACGCCCTCGACAGCAACCCGCCGGCCGTCAACCGCATAGGAGGCGCCGACTGGCAGAGAACACGCCGCAAAGTGCGCGAACAGGCACGCAAAATGGCGGCAGAACTCATTCAGCTCTACGCGGCAAGACAGGCGGCGCAGCGCCCTCCCTTTGCGGCAGACACACCCTGGCAGCAGGAAATGGAAGATGCCTTCCCTTACGAGGAAACCCCCTCACAGCTGCGAGCAATACGCGATGTGAAAAAAGATATGGAAAAACCACAGCCCATGGACCGCCTGGTGTGCGGCGATGTTGGCTTTGGAAAAACCGAGGTGGCCATACGCGCTGCGTTCAAGGCAGTGCTGGATGGCAAGCAGGTGGCCATTCTCTGCCCTACCACCGTGCTGGCGGCACAGCACCACGCCACATTCAGTCAGCGGCTCGCCCCCTACCCCATCACTGTAGAACTGCTTTCGCGCTTTCGCACCCGGCAGGAACAGTTACAGGTTGTGCAAAACCTGAAGGCAGGAACCGTGGATGTGGTAGTGGCCACGCACCGACTGCTTGGCAAGGATGTTGAGTTTGACAAGCTGGGTTTGGTGATTGTAGACGAGGAACAGCGATTTGGAGTGGCCCACAAAGAACGCCTGAAACAGCTGCGCACCTCGGTAGATGTACTCACCCTGTCGGCAACCCCCATTCCGCGCACCTTCTCGATGGCACTCACCGGCCTGCGGGATATGAGTGTAATAGAAGACCCGCCGGAAGGAAGACTGCCTGTTGCCACCACAGTGCGCGAATACGAAGACGACATGGTGCGCGATGCCATTTTGCGGGAGCTGGAGCGTGACGGCCAGGTTTACTTTGTACACAACCGCATAGAATCAATTACGCATGTAGAGCAGCACTTGCGAAAGCTCTGCCCGGGCCTGCGCATAGAAATCGGGCATGGGCAGATGAGCGAGGATGACCTGGAAAATGTGATGCACAGGTTTTACCACCATGAAGCCGATGTACTGCTTTGCACCACCATCATAGAAAACGGGCTGGATATTCCAAATGCCAACACAATTATTATAGACAATGCAGACCATTTGGGGCTGGCACAGCTTTATCAGCTTCGCGGAAGAGTGGGACGTTCTACGCGGCAGGCATATGCCTACCTGCTTTACAGGCGCAGCAAACTGCTCAACGAGACGGCAGAGCAGCGACTGGCCGCCATAAAAGAGTTCAGCGCACTGGGCAGCGGGCACCGCGTTGCCATGCGAGACCTGGAAATACGCGGGGCAGGAAACCTGCTGGGCGCTGAACAAAGCGGAGCCATGGTGAGCGTAGGGTTTGATATGTACTGCCAGCTGCTGCAGCAGGCAGTACAGGAACTCAATGGGGAAGAACCAGTGGAGCACCTGCTGCCGCCAGTAGACCTGCCCGTCACCGCACTGCTGCCAGATACCTACATACCCAGCGAGGCAGAGCGGATATTCTTCTACAAACGCATGAGCGCAGTGCGAAACCACCAGGACATAAAGCACTTGCAGGAAGAACTGGAAGACCGCTTTGGCGACCCGCCCAAACCGGTATGGGAGGCACTGAATGTAATGCGGCTGCGCCTGAAATGCCAGGAAGTAGGAATCGCCTCGATACGCTGCGAAGGGGTGGAACTGCAGATACGATTTATGCCCCATATTCGGCTCAGCCCGCGGGCCATTCAGCTGCTTACTACAGCATTTCGCGATTTTCGCTTTCTGTCCGACGGGGTGGCAACGCCCTTGCGCAGCAGTCGGGTTCTAGCCGAAGCTGAAGAAAGGGTAGACACGCTGGCAAAAGCGCTGCAGATGAAAAACAGGTAAACCGGTTTAGCGTCCCTGGCGATTCGGCCCCGGGCTGGAAATCACCCCGGTAAACCCCGTGCTCAGCACTTCTGTGCTGCTGCCGCTGCGTGAAACTACTGGCCCTGCCTGGCTGATGCGCTTTACTCCGCTGCCCTCGGCGCCTCTTTGTGCACCATAGCCGGAGTTTTCTACAATCAGACCGCTTTCGGGGCCGGGGGTGGAATGCGGAACCTGAAAAGCATCACAGCCGGTCAGCGCGCCAAGTACGGCAAACGCCAGCATCGCTTTCCACAAACGGGATGCACTCATTCATTCAATCCTTTCTCAACGCTTTCAAGCAAAAGCCTCTTTACTATTGTAGCCTTTTTTGGCGGTTTACTGCAACTGCCGTTTTTGCAGATTGATTCCACCGCAGTCAGATGACTACGGTTTTGGCGAATGCACAAAGCGTATGCTCTGCAGTATTAACATCAGCACGCTGTGAGCCTGCGGCCACGCTGCCCGCGAAGACTGTACCGTTACAGTAATCACCCGGTTGTATGCACTGGTCATCACTAAATCCTGCACACCGGCAGCCATAGCAAAATGTGCAAGCAGAGCAGGCTGGCCGCCTACCTGCAAGGTGCGGCAAACCCCTCCCTGTTTTGTCAGCTCGCGAGTGGCTTCAGGTATGTTTACATCGTTTACATGCGCTGGCAGATCAATCAAAAGTACTTCCTGCTCAGGTCCGCGCCATACGGTTACACTCCCTTTTGCTGAAATCTGCTTCCAGTTGGCAGGTAAATCAAAATGCCACCAGTGGTTTGACGGGGCATAGCGAACCAGTGCAACGCTCGCAGACTGCTCATGGGGATACACGCGCCACTGCATCAGGCCGGCTGCTGCGGTAAGTGCTGTAAGCGCTGCGCAGCCAAACCACAATGCCGCCTCGCGCACAGGGCTTTGTTCCCTGTCATCCAGCACATCGGGCAGCAGAAGCAAACCCAGCAGCGCACCGGCAATCAGACCGCCAAAGTGCGCATACTTGTCTATGCCTGGCGTAAAGCTGAAGGCAATATTGATCACCAGAAAAAATGAAAGCTGTGAGAGTATAGATTTGCGCGCACGAGGGTTCATAAGCGATCCCCAGCGCAATGGAAAGGTGATGCCAGCACCGAGCAGACCAAAAATGGCGCCGCTTGCCCCCAGTGAGGCTACATTGGGGTGAGCCGAATGCAGTGTTACCTCGTAGCTGAGCAGGTTGCCGGCAATACCAGTAAGCAGAAAAATGATAAGGTAACGCCGAGCACCGTAAATGCGTTCCATCGAAGCGCCAAACAGATAAAGCGAAAGCCCGTTCATGGCAATATGCTCTACGCTGCCATGCAAAAAAATAGAGGTGATCAGCCTCCACCACTGCCCGGCTTTAATCAGAGGGGCAAACTGATCTCCCCAGCGCAGAGCGGTGGCATCGGTAATCGTGCCATGCCCCTGCCGCATCATAGGTATAAAAATAGCAATAATCAGCGCAAGCAGTGTGTAGGTCACCCAGGGTTTGGGATAGTTGTACCGGGGAGACGAGGCAGAAGGCGCGGGCATAACTGGCGGAGGTTGTGGCGGACTCACTTGAAAAAAATACATAAGCTTCCAATTCTGAAGTTGAGCGCAGCAAGCCGGAAGACCCCTCCGGCCCTGCACAACGATTAAGTCAGGAAACAGTTTCCAGCAGGTTCTGTTCCCTGAGATGCAATTCGCTCACCAATTCAGCCAAAGACTGGTCTTCCTCGCCCTGCTGCTGACCGTTGTGCAGCAAATGCAGTACGTACCCAAGCGTGTGGCCGGTAAGACGGCGGGAAACATCATCCATCATGTGAGCAACCAGCTGCGCACGGGTGTAGGCTGGATAATAGTACCCTTTTCCACCACCAGGACGACGTTCTACAGTCAACAGCTTTTTCTCAACCATTCTGCTGAGCGTTACGGCTATGGTAGAGGGAGACTGCATCTCCCTGTTCTCCCTGCGGCGCATGTGAAACATGGCCTCATAAACTTCTACAGATGAATTTGGCGCTTTTGCATCCCAGAGTATCCTCAGGATATCCCCTTCCAGTACGCCCAAAGAGGGGATATCGTCCCCCCCAATGCCAACATATTTGCGGCGTTTTAAATTTGGTGTGTCCAACTCATAGTCACCCTTCTCGTTTTAGTGCAGCGTTCGGGGTCTGAACGCTTTTGCAACGAAACCATTGCATGGTAGAAAATACCTTTTCCACATAAATGCACACGTTTGAAAACGCGTGCCCGCAATACATGCGTTGCAGTGTATGCCTTTATAGAATACGCAATATTTTTCTTATGTGTTAACTTTTTCTGTAATCCTTGCCCCCAATACAGTGCAGTAGTTCGTAAAAAATACAACCAGCTGCACATTCTGCTGCATAAACAAGAAAGCATGCTCACTATGCAAAATACTGCAGACCGAGGTGCCTGAGAAAAAAAACAGTTTTTTTAATGCGCATATGCCAAAAACATACACTAGGGGCGGGTATACTGTTTCAATCTGAATTGATATGAATATACGCCTTTGCAGCAGAGGACGCTGTAAAGGCTTTTGTTTTTGGCGCAGTACTTACGGCTGTGTCTCAGGAACCAGAAGGGCCAGACCCTTCTCACTGGATACCGGACCATGAGAAACTTTTTACGATTTTTGAAAGAAGTGCGCACCTACTGGCGTCTGCTCTGTATTATCGCCTGCCTGACGCTGGTTACATCGGCCGCCAGCCTGCCGCCGCCTTACCTTATTAAAATTCTCACAGACAGCCTGCTGCCTTCTGCCATTCAGCAGCACAAACCAACCCATCTGCCGCAAATTTTTCTTGCCTATGTTCTGCTGGCCAGCCTGGGAGCGCTGGCAGGCTACTGGCTTACCTACAGCATTACCCTGCTGGGACAGCGCTTCAAAATGGATATGCGCCGCAAACTCTACGCGCATATGCAAACCCTTTCCCTTGGTTTTTTTGAAAAAAGCCAAACGGGAAAGCTCATGTCCAACATCACAAACGATGTAGCTACCCTCGACCAGCTCATCAGCGGCGGCTTTGTAAACGTACTGCAAGACAGCGTGACGCTCATCGCAGTGCTGTTTCTGCTGTTTCACCTCGACTGGAAGCTGGCGCTTGCAGCGCTTTCGGTGTACCCTGTTTATGTGCTGAACTACCTGGTGTTTATCGGGCGCATCAAAAACACCAGCGCCGATGTGCGGGAACAGCGCGAAATAATTTACGGCGACCTGCAAGAAAAACTGGCAGGGGTGCAGGTGGTTAAATCGTATGCGCGCGAACGCTCTGAAGTAAGGGCGTTTTCAGGAGAAACCCGCAGCCTGCTCTCTCTCAACGTACGCGCAAACACTCTCAGCACCGCACTCTGGACTCTGGCGGAGTTTATAGGAGCCATCGGCACTGCCATTCTGCTCTGGTACGGAGGCATGCAGGTGATGAGAGGGCAGGAAACTGTAGGAACACTTATGGCATTCTACGGTTACATAGGCGGCTACCTGTATCAGCCAACCCTGCGCATGATTCAGCTCAACGACCAGATTGCGCGCACCAACGCAGCGCTCTGGCGCATCTTTCTCACCCTCGATACACAGCCCACTGTATCAGACACCCCGCAGGCAAAACCGCTGCCCACCATTCAGGGCAATGTGAGCTACAACGATGTCTGGTTTGAATACCAGCAGGGGCAGCCGGTGATCAAGGGGGTGAACCTGAAGGTAAAAGCAGGCGAAATGATAGCCCTTGTTGGCCCCTCTGGTTCTGGAAAAACCACTATGGTCAATCTGCTGCAGCGCCACTACGATGTAACCGAAGGAAGCATATGCATAGACGGCCATGACCTGCGCGCAATCACACTCTCTTCCCTGCGCAGGCAGGTGGGAGTGGTGATTCAGGAAACCATGCTCTTCAACACAACGATTCGTGAAAACCTGCGCTACGGCCGGCTGGATGCCACCGATGAAGAGATAGAAGAGGCGGCTGCCATTGCAAATATTGCACATGTCATACAAGCCATGCCGCGCGGATACAATACCCGGCTCGGCGAGGATGGCGTGAAGCTTTCGGGCGGAGAAAAGCAGCGCATTGCCATAGCGCGCGCGGTGCTTGCAAACCCGCGCATACTGATTTTGGACGAGGCAACCTCTGCACTCGACTCGGAAACCGAAGCGCTCATTCAGGAAGCGCTCGACAGGCTGATGGCAGGCAGAACCAGTTTCGTAATTGCACACCGACTCTCTACTATTGTGAAAGCAGATAAAATTGTGGTGATGGAGCGAGGCATGATTAGAGAAACAGGCAGCCATGCAGAGCTGCTGACGCAGGGAGGCATTTATGCCGAACTGTATAACCAGCAGTTCAAAGCTGCACTGGAAGCACAGCACGAAGCGGCCGCTGTGCAGGCCGCAGAAGCCGGATAGGAGGGTAAAAAGTGGGACATTTCCCCAGGCTGCTGGGATACCTCAAGCCCTACAAAAAAAGGGTGATGCTGGCGGTAACTCTGCTGCTCTGCATTACCTTCACCCCCATTGTACTGCCCAAGCTCATCGCATACACCGTAGACACAGCCCTGCCCCGCCGCGATGTGCATGCGCTCACAGCCGTGTTCCTGGCCATCATCGGCCTCTACGCATTCAGGGGCGTGGTCTCGTTCTGGCTCAATTTCACCATTGGCTGGCTGGGGCAGAGGGTGGTGTTCGACCTTCGATTTCAGTCGTACAGGCACCTCAACCGCCTCTCGCTGGCATACTACGATTCACGCCAGACGGGCAAGATCATGGCGCGCCTGATGGGCGACATAGACTTTATTCAGCAGATGATCTCCGGCGGGTTTGTTACCTTCCTAGCCGACATGCTCAGCGTGGCGGCCATTCTTGCTGTGCTGTTTTCCATGCAGTGGCGGCTCGCGCTGGTGGCCGTGGCAGGCATTCCGTTTTATGTTATCAACTTCAAGCTCTTTATTCGCCACATTCGCCCGCTCAGCATGGAACTGCGAGAGCGCTGGGATGCCATGCTGGGAGTGCTGCAGGAAAAACTGGCGGGCATTGCAGTGGTAAAGGCATTTGCACGCGAAGAATACGAAGTGGAACGCTTTGTGCATACAGTGCGCGAAAACTTTGACATTGGCATGAAGCAAATGCGCCTCAACCGCAAACTGGGTGCAAATGCCCAAATTATACGCGCTGCATTCACAGGCATTGTACTCTGGTATGGCGGGGCGCTTATACTGCGGCGCCAAATGCAGATTGGAGACCTGCTCGCCTTCAATGCACTGGTGAACCAGCTGTACGACCCGGCAGTGCGAATAGTAGACTTCAATGTTACCGTGCAGTGGACTATAGCCGCCATGGACCGCGTGTTTGAAACCCTCGATACCCTGCCTGAAATTGTAGATGACTCAGGCGCCATACCGGTGAGGCAGATGAACGGCCGGGTAGAGTTTGAGCACGTTACCTTTGGCTACGAAAAAGGCCAGCCGGTTTTGCACGACATCAACCTAAAGGTGGAACCAGGTGAGGTAATTGCCATTGTTGGCCCATCTGGCGCAGGCAAAACCACTCTGGTCAACCTGATTGCAAGGTTTTATGAACCGGCGCAGGGGCGTATTCTCATTGATGAGTACGAACTAAAAAAAGTACGCCTCGAATCTATTCGGCGGCAAATTAGTATTGTGAGCCAGGAAAGCCTGCTTTTTTCGGTAACGCTGAGAGAAAACATACGCTACGGCTTTCACGATGCCAGCGATTTACAAGTGCTGCAGGCAGCAAAACATGCCGATATGCATGACTTTATCATGAGCCTGCCCTATGGCTACGATACAAAAATAGGGGAAGAGGGAATCAAGCTTTCGGTGGGCCAGAAACAGCGCATGTCTATTGCACGCGCTGCCATCACCGACCCGCGCATTTTAATACTCGACGATGCAACCTCGGCGCTCGACAGCAAAACAGAAGCCAATGTGCAGGCCGCACTAGAATACCTTATGCGGGGGCGCACCAGCTTCGTAATAGCACACCGCCTCTCTACCATCATGAATGCAGACCGCATTGTGGTGCTCGATCAGGGGCGCATCGTAGAAATAGGCACGCACGAAGAGCTGGTGGCCGCGCCAGGCGTGTATCAAACCCTCTACAACGAACAGTTCAGGTCTGCCCAGGAGCAGCAGGGCATACAGGCCCTGCTTGCCTGAGGTGCGCCCGGCTAGCCGCTGAGAGGCAGGGTAATGGTGGGAGCGGGAATCTGGTGAGTATCGGAAATAGAGCGAATGGCAGTGCCTATGGCAAAGTACTCTATTACATGACTGCCCCAGCCATGGTTGCTTTCAGAAACCTGCGCACCCACAATCCCCTCGGCCTGTGCCGACTCTGCTTCCGCCTGCATGCGCGACAGCGCCAGTTCGCGGGCATCGTACAAACCCTGCGTATAGTTCTGCATCTCAACATTGCGCCCTACCTGCCCCAGTGCCTGCATAAAGCCCTGTTTGGCTACATGGTACACGCAGGTTCCCATTACCAGCGAAACAGGCCGGTAGCCGGCGCGCAGCAAAGTCCAGAAATCCTGGCCCGAAAGGTCAGAGGTAAACGGGCGGTTGTCTACTGTGCGGTAATGCTCGCCCTGCCGATGCCTGATGGCAGTGCCAATGGCCATAAACTCCGCCAGGCTTTCTCCCCAGGCATAGCGGTTCACCATCAGGCGCACGCCTACAATACCGTCTGCGCCCAGCACATCCGCCTCTTCTTCCATGCGAGTCATGGCAAGCTCGCGCGCATGGTACATGGCCTGGGTAAGCACCGTCATCTCCTGGCTTTGAAACATACCGGCAAACTGGTAGCCAATGTGGTAAATAGAGCTTCCCATCACCAGACCAACCGGATCAAAGCCCGCCTCGCGTACCAGCAAAAACTCATTTACCGAAAGGTCGCTGGTAAACAGCCCAGCACGCCCCTGCCCGCCCCGCATAGACTGCAGTCTTTTGCGTGCTGCTTCCGGCAGTCCCTGCTCAGAACCAGGTACATACGTCATGAAATGCCTCCTTCATCATCTTTCAAAGAGAGTACAGGCACAACCTGCAAAGGGTTGTGCAAATCAGCATAGGGTTTAATGGCTGTGCCAATAGCAGTAAAATGAAACATCATGGCAATGCGACGGTTGTTCTCATCGCCCAGTTCTACGGGGCGGGCATCCATTTCCACTTTCACCCCCACTATTCCACCCGCACTTGCCTGCCTCGCCTCATGCTCCATGCGGGTCATGGCAAGTTCGCGCGAAAAATAAAGCGCCTGCGTAAAATCGGTCAGCTCCTGGTTCACAAAACCAGTTCCCCAAAAACCGTTGTTTCCTGTTGCAGACTGGGTGCTCCACGAACCAATCTGAAAATAAGTGCAGTTGCCCAGACAAAACCCTGCAGGCTCATACCCGGCCTGCCGCAGCGCCATAAACTCCTGGCCAGAAAGATCAGATAAAAAGGGAACTTTCTTCGAGGGGGGTGAATTCACTTCGCGAATGGCAGTGCCAATGGCAGCAAACTCCAGCAGGCTACCCCCCCATTCGTAGCTGCGCTGCTCCAGCCGCACCCCCACCACCCCGCTGGCACCCAGCAAAGCCGCTTCCTGCTGCATGCGCGACAGCGCCAGATGACGCACGCTGTAATGCGCGCGGGTCAGTACATCCATCTCCTGCCCCTGGCCGCTGAAGTAGGCGTTCTGCCACTGATAGCCAATATGAAATACCGAGCTGCCCATCACCTGCCCCAGCGGCTCACAGCCTGCAGTGCGGGCAAGCAGCAGCTCATTCACCGAAAGGTCACTGGTAAAAATATGCTTACTAGTACCCTGGCGCGCCGCCTGATCGCGCAAACGGTCAATGGCATTCAGAGGCAGCCCTCCCTGCTCCATGCTGCGCTGACTTGCTTCTATGCGCGCCAGGGCTGCTGGGTCGACATTGTTGCTGTTGGGCATCTGTTCTCCTTTCTCAGTCAACCAGTCGTGCCAGAGCTTCGCGAATGGCCTGGCTCGCCTGGGCGCGGGCATCCAGTTCGGCCCCCAGGGTTTCCAGCACTTCGCTTACCTGCAGGCTCTCTGTTTTTAGGGCTATGCCGCGCACAACCCGGGTCACACTGGCCTGCAGGTTGCCATAGCCGGGGTTTTCTAAAGTATAGCGGTTCTCCCCCAAATGCAGCACAATGCGCTGCACAGGCTTGCTTCGCACAAACAGCCCTCCCTTGCGAACCACTTCCGTCTCCTGAGGCAGAGCTGCAGAAAGCATGCTGGCCAAACGCTCCAGAAATACACGCTGATCAGTGGCATACTGTTTTGCCAGCTCGTTCGCTACCCCAAAACGAACCCAGTCCTGCTGCTCAAAATCATCGCTCACTTTTCCTCAACCCCCTTACACAGTTTCCATGCCAGAAGTTTCGCGCAGTTCCCCCCATTCTCCTGCCTGCACAGCAATAGAAAAAGGAAAAAGCCGTCAGCAGGGCGAAACAGTCACCATCTTTTACTGCACAGGAGAAACCCCATGACCAGCAAGGTTGCTCTGGAAGATTTTGCTTGTATTGCCATACCAGGTGCGCCGCAGGCATCGCCAGATGGAAAGCGCGTTGCATTCACAGTCCGCACCACAGACCTCGCCAAAAACATCTATCGCACCCGCATCTGGCTGGCAGCACCCGGCACAGAACCCCGCCCGCTCACCAGCGCCGACTGCAGCAGTTATACCCCCAGATGGTCGCCAAATGGCGCGCACATTGCGTTTCTTTCAGATCGCACCAAACCTCTCAGCCAGATATGGCTGCTTCCCATGGCAGGCGGCGAGGCATCTGCGCTCACTACCCTGCAGCAAGAAGGGAGCATCAGCTCGATCTGCTGGTCGCCAACTGGCAAGCACATCGCGTTTCTCTTTCATGCAGTGCCAGACGAATGGCGCACAGAAGCCAAACAGGATCGTGAGAAACGAGGGGCATCCTCACCAGTGCGCACCCATGCCAGGCTGCCCTACCGCATGGATGGCGACGGATACATAGACGGAACATATACACAGGTTGCACTGCTGGAGACGGCAACAGGCAAATGCAGCTTTCTTACCGAAGGCCCCTATTCATGCAGCGATCTGCTCTGGACGCCCGAAAACACCCTGCTGTTTCTCTCAGACAGGCGGCCAGACTCAGACCTGCTTCCCTACCACACCGGCATTTATGAAGTAGATATTCAGGGCGGCCCGCTGCGCGAAATTCCCTCCCCGCCCGGCTCCAAAAGCAGCCTTGCCATCAGCCCGGATGGCGCCCGGCTTGCCTGGGCAGGCAGTCTGGATGACCGCGATGCCTGGGGTACGCGCAACAGCAGGGCGCTCTGCATGCCCCGATCGGGAGGAGAGGCGGCAGACCTTACCGGCCGCACCGACCTCTGTCTGGGATACAGCACGCTGAGCGACTGCCGCGATGCCGGGCAGAACCCGCCTCTGCAGTGGCTGCCAAACGGGCAGATAATGGCCGCCTTCAGCGTGCAGGGCACAGTGCGCCTCATGCGTTTTGCCGACGATGGGCAGATGCAGCTTTTCTCGCATGAACAGGGGGACGCCGCAGACTTTCATGTAAGCGCAAATGGCGAAAGCTGCGCTTTTCTATGGGGAGATGCCGTACGGCCTGCAGAGCTTTACCTTGCCGAAATCACTGGCGGTGCGCCAACTGCCCTCACGCGTCTCAATGAGCAGTACCTGGCGCAAACCAGCCTGCAGCAGCCAGAACCGGTGCAGTTTCCCGGCGAGCCGCCGCTGCACGGCTGGCTGCTGCATCCGCCGCAAAGAGGTTCAGAGCCCCTGCCCCTGCTCATCTACGTACATGGCGGCCCGCATGCACAGTATGGAGATGTCTTTTTTCACGAAATGCAGCTGCTGGCAGCAGAAGGCTTCAGGGTGTTGTACACCAACCCGCGGGGCAGCAAGGGCTATGGGGAAGCACACACGCGAGCCATACTTGACAAATGGGGCACCGTAGATTTTGAAGACATACAGCGCGCTGCAGACTACGCTGCCGCACGCCCCGATGTAGATGCGCAGCGCATGGCCATTCTGGGCGGATCGTATGGCGGATACATGACCGCATGGGCCATAGGGCACACCAACCGCTTCAAATGCGCCATTGCCGATAGGCTGGTAGCCAATATGGTGAGCATGAGCGGCACCACCGACTTTCCCTGGAAGCATGGGTATGTTTTCAGCGGCAATTCCTGGAGCGACACCGAAGCCCTGTGGCGGCAGTCGCCGCTTGCCAGTGCAGGCAATGTACAGACGCCGCTGCTGCTGATACACAGCGACGGCGATATGAGGTGCCCGGCAGGGCAGGCGGAAGAATACTTTGCAGCGCTTCGGCTGCAGGGAAAACCGGTGGAATATGTGCGCTACCCAGCCGAAAGCTCGCACGGCATGTCGCGCAATGGCCCGCCCGATCTGCGCATAGACCGGCTGAAGCGCAACATCGAGTGGCTGCACAGGCATTTAACGCCCTAAGCCGTAAAAGTGCACCGCCCTCCTGTACAGGAGGGCGGTGCACTTGAGGAGGGAAACAGATCACAGGCGGCTTATGCAGCAGTTCTGCCTGTTTTGCGGCGGCGAAGAGCCAAACCGCCTACGCCCAGCATGCCTGCCAGGCCAAACACCGAAGATGCCTCTGGGGCCGGAGGAGGGCTGTTGGGTATATTCGAGGTAGCCCCGTTCTCAAGCAGCACGTTGCCGGCATAGGCGCTGATGGTATAGTATTTGTAGGTGCCAAAGTCAGGCACATTGAAAAACTTGCCATTGGTGCTAGACCCGCCATTAGAAAGCAGAGTGCCGGGCGTGTTCAGGCTGTTGCTTCCCCAAAGGTCAAAACCTTCACCATTCTGTACGCTTGCTATGGCAATGTTGAAGTTTTTAATGTTGTTGCTCAGCAGATTGGAAACATTGAGCTGCAGAAAGGAATAGTTCTTCTGCCCAGAATTGCCTTTCGCCTCAATTTCATGGTTGCCTGTCGTATCGTTGTTCAGACCCAGGCCGGTTTCGGTAGGATTGCCGCCGGTGTATTTTGCATACAGGTTCACCGAATTTACATCAGAGGGGTTCCAGGTATCGCCGATAGATGTGCCCGACGGCCCATGGCTGGTTTCATAACCATAGGCAGTGATGAATGGATTGCTGGTATTGCCATTCGCATAAAATATTTGCGATACGGCAAGTTCTCCATTGGATGAGTTGGTTGCGAAGTTCCAGGTATAGCTGGATTGTGCCAGCGAGGGCGCAGCTGCGCAAACACCCGCGGCGAGCATCGAGACGAGCGAAAGCTTCAGTTTCATCATAATATCTTTCTTCCTGCTTCAGGAATAGATTTGGCCATTCTGCTTTATGCATTCTGCACCAAAAACTGCCAAAGGTATTTTATTTTGCTGGCAGCTACAAGAATAAGTGTACAGTATGCTTAAAAGCATGAAAACTGCAAAAATACCTGTAAATACCGCACTGGTGGCAAATACTGGCAACCAATACAGGATGAAGATGTATTTTTTTGAGATGAGTAGTTTCTACAGTGAGATGGATGCCCGGCAGGGCATCAGGCCGCAAGAGGAAGCGCGCGCTCTGCGGGCTGTATCTCATGCAAAGAGGGCGCGTATTCGCCACTGTAGCACTGCCTGAACGCATCTATGCACACAGGGTCTAGGGCATTGCCTGCATCCTTGTCCATAATGGCAAACACTTCTTTCAAGGGCAGGGCATCGCGGTAGGGGCGTTTGGCAGAAAGGGCATCAAAAACATCGGCACAAGAAAGTATGCGCATATCAAGCGTAAGCTGCTCTGCCCCCAGCCCCATGTAGTAGCCCCTGCCGTCAAGCCTCTCATGGTGTGCTGCGGCAATTGCCCGTATCGGCTCAAAGCCGGGTATGCGAGCCAGTATCTCGCTGGTGTGGCGCGGGTGCTGCCGTATCGTGTTCCACTCTTCGTCGCTGGGCTTTCCGTTTTTATCCAGAATAGAGTTTGGCACGCCCAGTTTGCCCAGGTCGTGCAGCAGAGCTGCACGGCTCAGCCGGGTAAGGCGCTCGCCGGTAAAGCCCAGCGCCTTTGCTGTCTCTACCGCATAATGATGCACTCGGGTGGAATGCTCGGCCGTAAAGCTTGATTTGGCATCTACCACATCGGCAAACGCCTGGCACACCGCATCTACGCGCATTTCATTTGCACGAACCAGCACCGCTTCTACAGGCATATGCAGCAGGGCATCGGCGGTGTTCTCAAACACATTGCGCCAGAAATCGGTATCGTTTTCAAACACAGCGGCTATCTTCACCAGCTGCGGGTCAAACCATTTACCGCTTCGCCTGCGAATCACTTCGTATGCGGCAGAAACATCAAAGGTAGAGGCAAAAGCATCTATGGTCTGCGAAATGCTGGCAATGCGCGCAAGCATCGAAATCGCCTCTTTTTGCAGGTGCAGCGGGCCGCCGCGGCCGTTCCAGTGCTCATCCAGCCCCTGAATGCATTCGATAGAGGCGTCATTCAAACCCAGCTTCTGCGCAATCACTGCACCGCGCTCGCAGCGGGCATGCATCAGGGCATCTGATGTTTCCTTCTGGTGAGTGGCAATGTGCAGAATGCGCTGGGCACGCGCCAGCAGCGAACCATTCGGAAGGGTGTTGGCAGCTACATACCCTGCTGCCTCCAGCAGATTGCTCCAGTCTGTTATTTTTGACATCCGCTTCATACTGATTTCATCGGTGCCAAAAATTTGTGCCATGCGCGCAGCATTGCTCGAACAACCCACATCTTTCATAAGAAGGGCAAGATACAAACTGCCCATTTCCTCTTCACAAAGACCTGCCTCCGCTCCTATGCGCATGCCAATCAGGCAGGTGCGCTGGCAGTGCCCCGATACCTGGGCGCTGGTGAGATCGAGGGCATGACTGAGGCAGGAGAGCAGTTCGGCATACGAAAGCCCCATTGTGTCTAATGCAAGCTGCATGGCTGTTTCCTTCCAATCGGTAAAAACATACATGGTTGTTCCATCAAATACAGCCCCGCACAGCCTGCCAATATTACCAGCCTTCGCCTCAGCGCAGTGAAACCCGCTCTCCCACCAAACCCACATGGCAGGGGGTTTCGGGGTATTTCGCCTGCAAAAACTGCACAAAACGGTCGGGGTCTTCCTGATTGCCCACAAACATGTCGTAATGTGCCGGCACTGCCAAAGAGGGCTGCAGTTCACCAGCCAGTTCCGCTGCTTCCTGAAAAGTGAGGTTGCCCATGCAGTTGCGGCGAAACCGCTCTGCATCGCGCCCGTTGATGGGCAGAAACATTATATCAAAATGCGGCCACTGCTGCAGGGTGGTCAGCAGCCCTTCATACGGTATGGTGTCGCCCGAATGATAGAAGGTAATTCCTTCTGCCTCTACCACATACCCCAGATAAGGAAACCCCAAATCGGGGTGCCGGTCGAAAAACTCATGTTTGCTCTTAATGGCGGTAATGCGCACCCCATTTTGCTCAATGGTCTGGCCGGCATCCAGCGGGTAAAGGCGCTCTGACGCTATGCCCGCCTCCTCGCGCAAACGCTGCGCCTCTGTGCGGGGGCATACAAACCCCGCTTCGGGCGAAGCCGCTGCCAGGCCGCGCAGCGTTTCTGGGCAAAGGTGATCGTCATGCCCATGCGAAACCAGCGCCCAGCGGGCGCTGGCCGCCTCATCATAACGCAGCGGGGCGGCAGACTGGCGGCTGGGCCAGGGCGCCAGCCACGGGTCAAGGTAAAACGCAAGCTTGCCGGTGCGCACAACAAAAGAATGCTGTCCCAGCCACCAAAAGGCCGCGCGCTCGCCGGTTTCAAGAGGAAGGGAGATGTCGATGCGCAATGCTGCGCCGCTTTGCGAAAGAGAGACCATAATCTGCTCCGAAAAATAAAGTTCTGGCTTTATACCATAATTCGCAGCAGCAGAGGCAAAAAAACAGCGGGAGAGGAAAAACCTCTCCCGCTGCACAGCGGCTTCAGGCCACGCGTTTCTCTCTGCTGCGCACCGGCGCAAGTGCCGGCGGGGCCGGAGTGTCGGTGAGTCTCATCAGCAGCTCATCCATCACGCGATGTCGGGTGGTGTACCCTTCATCTTGTACTATCACCTGCTTTCCGCGCCGCGTCAGCGGATTGATTACCAGCGGTCCAAGCAGATTTGCCGTCATTTCGCGCGGGTTGCCATGTGGTATAGTGACCACTACAAACACCAGGGCGGGCGTGCTGTGATCCAGGCCAAGAAAGCGCGCATCGCTGTCTGGAATGGTAGGCGAATAGCCAGACCGGAAAATTCCCGGCGATAGCACCGGAAATGCCAGTGAAGGCTCATCCAGTGACTGCAGCCAGCGAAATGCACTCTGCAAATCAGAGTGAAGCACAGCAAACCGCCGCATCTTCTCAAAGCCAATCATGCCTTCCGGAAAGGTGATAACCAGGTCCCGCTCTACCTCCAGCGTTCCAAAACGGGTGGTTGGCACCCGTTCCGTCTGGCGCGCTGCAGGCTCCGCCGCAGGATTGCTGTCCATCTGTACCTCTATGGTCGGTGTATCAATCCGATTGTCCAGTATCATTGAAGTTGTTTCCAGTTTCCTTCAGTATAAATTTAGGGGAAATAGTTCAGCATGCTCATCTGAAATAGTTTCGAGTTGGCAGCCAGCGCCGCCTGATAGGCAGTCTGCGCACTCTGCAGCTGAATAGATACCTGCGGAATGTTGGCGTCCTCTACCTGAGAAAGAAAACTGGTTACGTTTTCCTGAGAAAGAGTGTTTTGCTGCGCCGCCGCCTGCACTTGCTGTATCTTCGCGCCCATATCCGCCTGCGAGGTAAGGGTGGTATTCAGGGTGTTTTGCAGATTGGCCAGATCTGCGTTGGATATGTTTGAAAGTGCACCAAAACCAACATCATTCTGCAGCTGCTGCAAATTTTGCAGAGCAGGCAGAAACACTTTGTCGGCGGTGGCGTTTACCGTTATGCTCTGGTTCTGGCTTATCTCCAGATTGATATTGGCATCGCCCGTGGCGCTGGTGCCGCCCTGATAGGCAAACGAGTTGCTGCTGGTAACTATAGGCTGCGTAGAAGTACGCTGCCCCGAAAAGATGTAGTTGTTGCCATAGCGGGTATTGGCAAGGCTCACTACCTGGTTGATGATGTCGCCTATCTGCTGCGATATTGAAAGGCGGGTGGCAGAATCAAGCGTGCCGTTGGCAGCCTGTATCGCCAGAGCCTGCGATTGACGAATGAGCGAGGTCAAACCGCCCAGCGCAGTCTCGCCAGTGGTAAGATAGCTGTTGGCCTGGTTCAATATGCTCGAGTACTGATTAATCTGGGCGCTCTGCTGCTTGAGGGTAAGCGCCTGGTCCATGCCTGTCGGATTGTCCGAAGGCTGATTGATGCTCAGACCGCTGTCAAGCTGAAGCTGCGCGTTCTGTATGTTGTAGGCAGTCTGGTTCACGCTGTATATGGCGTAATTGGTCATTTGCAATGTACTGACACGTACGGACATTGTTTTGCCTCCTGTATGGGTTGTCCCTGCAAGGCAAAGGCAGGACTTCCGTTTCTCTGCCGGGCGTATTGCCTTGCATCCTGTGCATTTACGGGCCAATGGGCGAAGAGCTGCCCAGGTTATTGATCACAATGCTTACAAACGTATCTGCAGTATCCACCACTCGGGCAGCCGCCTCATAAGAGCGCTGGTACTGCAGCATTTTCGTAAGTTCCTCATCCATATTCACGCCGGAAATGGAAGACTGCTGGTTTTGCATTTGCAGCAGCACCTGCTGTGTGTTGTTAGAAAGGTTCTGGTAGGTTTGCGTATCAGACCCCACCTGAGCCACTGTGTTGTTGTAGTAGCTGCCAATGGTATCGCTGCCCAGCACCGTCTGGTTGGCAAGATTGAACATGGCCGTGGCGTTGTCGCCGTTGCCGGGCGCAGGGGTAGCAGGCGGCGCAGGCAAGGTGGCGGCGGCTATCTGGGCCGGATTGCTGATGAGCTGCGGGTTCACGGTTATGTCGGCTGCAGCGCCTGTTCCCGGCGGCGGCGGAGCATTGAAAAAATTGATCCCGGTGCTGCCATCCAGCCCTGCACCAGTAGATTGTATTGAATTTACCTGCGTAATCAGCGTGCTGGCCAGCGTATCCAGCCGGTTCTGATAACCGGTAATCAGTGAATTGGCTTTCATCAGGCCATACAGCTGCCCGCTTTGCACAGGGACAAAGGTGCCGCTTGCAGTGGTAACTCCAAATACGCCGTTGTGGGTAGAGGTAGTGGTGGGCAGTGCATTTGTGCCGCTGCCCTGCACCAGGGCAAATCCCCCTACATTTATGTTGATGGCGCCATCCGTCTGCCCGGTCACCGGGTTCGTCTCATTGGTGGTCTGCACACCCACCAGCTGGCTCAACTGGGTAATCATCTGTCCCCGCTGATCCATCAGGTCATTGGGAGTCTGCCCCGAAGCCAGCGACTGCTCTATCTGGCCGTTCAGAGTGGCAATCTGGCTGGCAAGCTGGTTTACCTGCCCCAGTTTGGCCCCTATCTGCTGATTTATCTGAGGGCCAAGCGAGGTGAGCGCATTGGAAACCGAATGAAACTGGCTGGTAAGCGACTGCGCGGTATCGAGCAGAGTGGTGCGAAGGCCCATGTCCTGCGGGTTTGCCGACAGCGTGCTGAATGCATTGAAAAAATTGTTGAGCTGTGCCGAAAGGCCTGATGTGCTTGGTTCGCCAAAAGCGTTCTGCGCCTGGGTAAGCTCTGTGGTCAGAGTATTCTGCGCACTCTGGTCTGAAGTACTTGACCAGATATTCTGGTCAATATACTGGTTGCGAATGCGCGTCACGCTGGTCAGGTCTACCCCGGTACCCAGCTGCCCCAGCATAGGCGAACCAATGCCCGGCAGAGTATAGGGTGTTCCCTCGGTAAGGTTCACCTGCTGGCGCGAGTAGCCGGCGGTGTTCATATTCGAGATGTTGTTTGACGTAACATCCAGGGCGGTCTGATTGGCAGACAATGCGCTTGAGCCAATCTGCAGCCCGAAGAATGTGGATGGCATTTCTTAATCTTCTCCTTGAGTGTCGGTTGCCAAACCCATCCGTGGGTTCGGGGTCTTGTTTTCAGGCGTGGCTGTCTATATAGAAAGCCGGGTTGACGATTCGGGTGAGATTCGACCCGTAGGCAGGTGTTTGAAGCGCTGTGGCAGTAAGCAGATTGATATGAAATTTGGTAATGTGCAGTGCATTTTCTATCAGGGTGCGGTTTCTGTTTTGCGCCTGTGCAAGCTGCTGCTGCAGCTGCAGCAGATGGTGGCGCACACGCGCCAAAGGCAGCTTCTGCCCCGAAGGAAGCGCACCAATGATTTGAAGCAGCCCGCTGGAGGGCGGCAGCTGCACGGCCCAGGCCATGGCGCGCGCTGCAGAAATACGTTCCCGCTCAAGCCCGCGGCACTGCAGCACAACCGTTTCCTGCTCGGCAATAAGGGCCTGCAGATGCTCAATATCCTGCTCTATTACCGCAGCGCTCTGCGCCTCAGACAGTTCCAGCAGCTTCTCTATCAGTTTTGCTTCCTGCTGCAGTATCTGCAGCAGAGGGGTGATATTCACTACTTGCGGACGGGGCATTGCGATTACTTTCCTTTCTCCAGATCGGCGGCCAGTGCAGCTGCCGACACCACAGAAGCGGGCGAAACCGGCGCAGGCAGAACAGAAGCTGCAGCGGGCGCAGGCACGGCAGACGGCGGCGAAGCGGCGCCAGGAGAGGCCGGTACAGGCGCGCCAGGCAGCAGGGGCTTCATCTCTCTGTACAGCTGCTGAGCCATTCCCAGCGATCCGCTCTTGCTCATCAGCCGGGCCAGCTGCGCATCCATCATGCCCTGGTAAGTCTTGTCTTCATAGCTGCTGCCGTACAGGCTCTGGCCCTGCTGCACAGAATGGCGCATCTGCTTCAGCACCATGCCTAAAAACACCCCTTCAAACTCCTGGCAGGCTTTCTTAAGCCTGTCGCACTGCTTCTGGTACGGGGTAAGCGCAGCAGCGCCTGCAGAGGCGGCAGCGGTTGTTATCGAATTAGTCATCTCAATCTAACTCCTACATAATCTCAATCTGTGCCTGTATCAGGCCGGCTGCATGCATTCCCTGCAAAATCGAAATCAGGTCGCGGGGGGTCACTCCCAGTGCATTCAGCGCATGCACCAGCTGAGCTACCGTAGTGGTGGCGGGTATCACCGCCAGCTTGCCGCCGCTCTCTGTGGCCTGCGTAGATTTCTGGGGCACCACAACAGGCGGCGGTGCATTCACCGACATGGGCGGGGCGGGCACTACCACAGGCGTATTGGTAACCTGTATGTTGATGTCGCCGTGCGCAACCGCTCCGGCAGCAAGGCGCACATTGCCGCCAATTACCACCGTGCCCGTGCGTTCATCTACCACAATGCGCGCCTCTACATCGGGGGTTACGGTAACATGCTCCAGCCGGGCAACAAAAGCCACCGGGTCATCCTGCAGGGCAGAAGGGATGGAAACGCGAATGGTATCGGCATCCTGGGCCAGAGCGCTCACGCCCGGCACCTGCTGCTGAATGGCCTCGGCAACACGATTTGCCGTGGTGAAATCTGGCGTGAACAGCGAAAGCGAAAGCGTGTCGCCCGTGCGTGAAATGGGCATGGGCACGCCCTGCTCCACATACGCTCCGTTGGGAATGCGCCCTACATTCACATCATTTTTCTGCACCGAAGAGCCGCCAGAAGAGTAGTTGAAGCCTCCAATAGAAAGCGGCCCCTGCGCCACCGCGTAAATCTGCCCGTTTGCAGCGCGCAGCGGGGTTTGCAGCAAAGTGCCGCCCTGCAGCGACTTGGCATCGCCAATAGAAGAAACCACCACATCTATGCGGCTGCCCGGCTTGGCATAGGCAGGCAGAGTAGTGGTTACCATGACTGCCGCCACATTTTTTACCGTAACCTGCGCCGCCGGAGCGTTGATGCCCATGCGCCTCAGCATATTGACCAGAGAATCTACCGTAAACTGCGTAGACTGGCCGTCGCCGGTGCCCTCCAGACCAACCACCAGGCCGTAGCCAAACAACTGGTTGCCCCGCACGCCCTGCACATTGGCAATGTCTTTTAGCCGCACCAGCCCAGAGGCCAGGGGCATGGCAGACATGCCGGCCGACTGGCTGACAGCGGCCTGAGGTTCACCCACCACCGGCCCGCTCTGGCAGAGAGCGGAAACCGGTATGAGCAGCAGCATAAACAAAAGCAGTGTCTGTTTCATAAATGCACCTTAAAACAAAAAGTGAAAGATACGAGAGAGTATGCCTTCGGTTTCGGTATGTGCCACCACTCCCTTGCCATCCAGGCGCACCTTCACGTTGGCCACCAGGTTGGAAGGAACCGTGTTGTCGGCGCCTATGTCTTCAGGGCGCACCAGGCCGGTAAACACCACCTTCTGGCTTTCTTTGTTGATGTCTACCACGCGTGTGCCCTGCACCTTCAGCACCCCGTTTGGCTCTACTTCTTTCACCACCACCGAAAGCGTAGTGTTTAGCGTGCCTGTGCGCGCCGTAGAACCGTCACCGGTGCCTGTGCGCGAATTGGCCGCGGTCATCCCCAGGCCTCCGAAAAGCGTGCTAAACAGGCCCGTTCCGCCAAACACATTCACCGAATCGCTCTGGGCGAGTTTAGTGGTTGCGGTTGCCGTTGCGGTCGTGTTTTCGTTGATGGTAATGGTAAGCACATCGCCTACATTGTGCGCCCTCAGGTCGCTGAACAGCGAGGCAGGGTCAGCGCTGCTGCTGCCGCGCAGCGCCTGGTTCGCTTCCTTGATAGGAAACAGCGATTGCGCAGAGGCGGCAGGTGCGGCTGCGCCAATCAGCGCGGCCAGCAAAAAGCAGGCAGAGTTGCAGCATTTCATCAGCTATGGTCTCCATAGGCGCCGGTTCCGGCCGCCTGAAACAGCACAGTGCGCGAATCAATAATGCGGGCATTCAGAATCTTGCTGGTGCTAGAGGTAAGCACGCGTATAATGTCGCCAACATGACCGCTCTGCTCGGCGGTTGCGCTCGCAGTAATGCGCACCGAGCCAACCACGCAAAGCAGGGTAATTACCTGGCCCGGCAGCACATCGGGCGGGGTCTCCAGCCCATCGGCGGGCACGGGCATTCCGGCCATAATGCGCCGGGTAGTGCGCTTGCCTATCACAGCCCGCAAATGCGTAGCCGGGTTAGCCATGCCGGGCGGCAGGTCGGTGTCAAGCAGGGTCACATCCTGCGGGCCAATAATCTCATGCGCCTCAATCACCTTGTTGGCCACCACCACCAGCTCATGGCGCACCACATGCAGGGTCACCACCACGGTCTGAACGCTTACCCCATTTACCTGAATGCTCACCGGCACAAACAATGTGCCCTGCACCGGGTCTCCCCCTGCCGCGCCGGGCAGCAGCGTGAGCTTTCCCTCTGCTACCGGAAAGCTGCCCAGGGCGGGCACAGGCTGCAGCTTTGCATCGGGCAGGCTTTTAATTGCGCCCTGTGCGGCAGTCATGGCAGCGGCGGCAAGCTGTGCGGCAGTCACCATCACAGCCTTGCGCTCCACCTGAATCAGCGGGGGCAGGGTAAGCCGCCAGTGCGCATTGTACACATGGTCGGCGCGCAGGTGCATCACTACATCGCCGGGCAAAAGCTGGCGGGTAAGGCCCGGCAGCGGCGAAACGCCAATCACTGCAGCGCGCAGTTTTGCAGCAAGTGCAGGCGGTGCGCCCTGTATGGCGGCAATATCGCCCAGGGTAAACTGTGCGCCGCCTACCACACTGAGTGCGCGTACCGTAATAGCAGGCGCACACAGGGCGGGCAGCGGCAGCAGCCAGAAAGCAAGCAGAGCTGCCGTACGAGGAAGGTTCATGCAGAATGCCTCCAATATGCCAGGGCTACTGCACCACCGAATTGGTGGTGGCCATCATCTGGTTGGCCGCGGTAATCACTTTGGAATTGGTGTCGTAGGCGCGCTGCGTAATGATCATGCGCACCATTTCAGATACAATGTCTACATTCGAGGTTTCAAGCATATTCTGCTGCAGCGTGCCTGCCCCCTGCGTGCCGGGGTTGGTATCTGTAGGTTGTCCTGAGGCCGCCGTTGGCGTAAACAGGTTGCCGCCATTGGCCAGCAGGCCGGCAGGGTTCACAAAAGTAGTAAGCTGTATCTGGCCAACTACCTGGGGCTGCGTCTGGCCGGGCAGCATAACAGTCACCTGTCCGTCGGGGCTGATAGAAATCTGCTTGCTGTTGGCAGGCAGCACAATTTCAGGCTGAATGGGGTAGCCCTGCGGGTTCACCAGGCGGCCGGTGCTGTCTACCGAAAAATTGCCCGCGCGAGTGTACGTGGTGCTGCCGTCGGGCATCAGTATCTTGAAAAAACCGTCGCCCACAATCGCCACATCAGTAGGGTTGCCCGTCTGCTGCAGAGTACCCTGGGTATTCACCGTACGGGTAGTGCCGTTTGATACCCCCAGACCAATCTGCTCGCCCGTAGGCAGAGCGGTGTTGGCGCTGGTCTGGCTGCCGGGCGCCGCCATGTGCTGATAAATCAAATCCTGAAAATCTGCACGGCTCGACTTAAAGCCCACAGTACTCACATTGGCGAGGTTGTTTGCAATTACATCCAGGTTGGTCTGCTGTGCTGCCAGCCCGGTTGCTGCGGTAAAAAGCGCGCGATCCATAAGTTTGCCGACTCCTTCAGGGCAGCGCTCGGCGCTGCCGGGTAAGGTGCGCGCATTCCATCAGGCCGGCGCGGAATTACCCGCTCCCCGGCATGGGGAGAGTGCGCGCAGTACGGCCTCCGCTGCGACAGGCGCAGACAGTCCAGCCGTCTATATCATGATTTACAACTGCCTGCTATGCAGAGCCTACCTGCGTGGTAACAGCGCTCAGCAGCTTGTCTTGAGAAGTAACCGCCTTCTGGGCAGTATCAAAGTTGCGCTCCACCATAATCATCTCAATCAGGCTGCGCGCAATGTTTACATTCGACTGTTCCAGCGTGCCCGGATACACCTGCGGGCTGGCTGCCTGCTTCACTACAGCAGGATTGCTGACCACAAACAGAGAGGCCCCCTGCTTCTGCAGCGCACTGTCTGGAATGGTAACAATGCTGAGCTGAGCCGCGGGCCTGCCCTGAGACACCACACTGCCCTGCGAATCAATCGAAACGTTTTTCGCCTCTGTCAGAGAGATGGGCTGCCCCGAACTGTCAAGCACAGGCTGCCCCGCAACAGTAACCAGATTGCCGCTGCCATCCAGCGAAAGGGCGCCTGCCCTTGTGTAGCGCACCCCATTCGGAGTAGAAACCGCCAGGTACTGGCCGGGCGCCAGGCTGATGTCCAGCGGGTTGTGGGTGGTTTCCAAAGCACCGGGGCGAAAATCTGTGTAAATCTGCCCCGGCTGCACCCCTGTGCCAAGCAGGCCAATGGGCGAGCTGCCGTTTGAGGTCAGCCTGCTCAGCTGCATGGTGTGCAGAGCCTGAAAAGTGGGTACATCCTGCTTGAAACCAATGGTGGAGGCATTGGCAATGTTGCTTGCCAGCGTATCCTGAATGGTCTGCTGTGCCATCATTGCTGTTGCTGCGGCATAAAGACCTCGCTCCATGCAAATTGCTCCATAAAAAGGGATTTTGTGCAACGAAACCGTTGCAGTGAGTTTCTTTCCAATTGTGGCTCACAGTGCAATTGTCGGAAATCTTGAGGCGCTTTTGCAGGTAAAATAACAGTCAGATCAGAAAGAGGACAATCATGGCAGAGATACTGGAAGAAAAAACGCAGCTCATCGTGCGCATAGACGGGCAGGAATTTGCGCGCTATCAGTTTGGCCCCGAACGCTGGAAGCCCTGCCTCCTGCCTCTGAGAGCCGTCAACGGACTTTCCCTGCTGGCAGACGCTCCCACCGACCACAGGCACCACCACGGCTTCTGGGTAGGGCATGGCAGAGTGAATGAGCAGGATTTCTGGGGCGAACGCCACAACTGCGGACGCATACTGCACCAGCAGTTCACCAGAATAGGCAAAAGCGGCAAAAGCTGCGCATTCACCCAGCAGTGCCGGTGGGAAGACCCCGAAGGAAACTGCCTGCTTACCGACCAGCGCACCTTTACCTTTTATGAAACCCCAGCAGAGGCGCGGCATTTTGATTTTGAAATCATACTGAGCGCCCCCTCTGCCGAGCCGGTGCTGCTGCACCCCACCAACGAAGCCGGGCTGCCGCATATACGGGTGGCCGAAAGCCTCAGCGTAAAGGCAGGCGGAATACTGCGCAATGCAGCAGGGCAGATCAACGAGCGGGGCACCTACCGCCAGCGCTCGCCGTGGCTCGACTGTTCTGGCAAACTGGGGCGCATTCCCTGCGGCATCGCACTCTTCGATCATCCCGAAAACCCTGCCCACCCCACCCCCTGGTTCACCCGCGACTACGGCCCGTTCTCGCCCAACTACGCCCTGTTTCAAGAAGACCCCGTGCAAATCACC
>DAIDHN010000046.1 GCA_027459665.1 Chthonomonadaceae bacterium
GATGCGGTTAATATGCAGCAGTTTGATAACCACCTGGTTTTTATGGGGGCGGGCGCTTACCATCTGGTGCAGTGAGGCGGTTTTGTCTGTATTGCGCAGGCAAATTTCCTTGAGTTGTTGAAACCGCGCTGGAAAATCGGTTTCCAGTCGCACTTTCATTTCTCCATTCAGACCAAAAGGGGCCACAATTTCACCAATGGTGAGCGACCAGTCGGGCAGTTGCATTCTTTTTGCTCAGTTTGGAGGTATACGCGGGAGGCGAATTTTGAGTATATCAGCGGATAGTTGTGTTTGCCGGGAAGCACTCTGCTGCATCCGGGCAGCACGCAAACAACCCATTCTCCTGAAAGCGCTTATCAGTCAGGAGACCATGGTCTGCACTAGACGGGAGGTGCAGAGTTAGGCGATGATTTCGACGTATACCTTGCGTTTGTGTTTCATGGCAGCGGCTTTGGTTACAGTGCGAAGAGCATTTGCAATACGCCCCTGTTTGCCAATAACCTTACCCAAGTCGTTTGGTGCCACACGCACCTCATATGTGGTGGCCTGATCCTGTTGTACTTCGGTGATGTTCACCTGGTCTGGCTCATCTACCAGTGCTTTGACCAAAAATTCGAGCAGGTTTTCCAACATTAGTCTCCTTGCGCTACCGCAGTGTATTTGTTTAAGATAGCGACAGTAGTAGTGTCAGACGGTTTTTTTAGCTTGCTGCGCATTGCGGTGTTCTGCTTTTGCTGCATCAAACCGAGCGATGATGCCCTCTTTTTTGAGAATGGCACGTGTTGTGTCTGTGGGCTGCGCACCATGTCCCAGCCAGCGAAGGGCTTTCTCTGCATCGATCCTCACTGCAGGCGGGTCTACGCAGGGATTGTAAGTGCCAATGGTTTCGATGAAGCGCCCATTGCGTGCTGCGGTACTATTTGCCACAACAACGCGATAGACCGGGTGCTTTTTGGCGCCGATGCGCTTCAATCTTATCTTAACGCTCATGTTTCTATCAGACTCCTTAATCGTTCTGGCACTCTTTTGAGTGAGAATGCTCAAGATTATTCTTTTAATACAGGGCGTCTAAAAGATAGGACGCACTGCACAAGATGAATGTTCCCGAAATATCTGAATACGCCTTAGCAGTCGGTATTCAGCGTGAAAAAAAGTTTCCGCGTCCTCCCCGTTGCATTTTTCTCAGTTTTCCCGGTATTTTCACGCCGGGCTGTGCTTTGTTTTGGTTTTGCCCCGGCATTTTGCCGAGCAGGGTGCGCATGGTTTTTTTCATCTGTTCAAATTCGTTGAGAAAGCGGTTTACATCCTGAACGCTTTGTCCGCACCCTGCAGCAATGCGCCGTCTTCTGGGGCCGTTGATTACTGCAGGGTTGTTGCGTTCTTCCATTGTCATCGACTGCACAATGGCTTTCTTGCGTTTGAGTACGAGCTGGGCATCTACGCTGTTGAATTGTTCCATCATTTCACGGTTTACGCCCGGCAGCATTTTGAGCAGGTTTTCCAGCGGTCCCAGTTTGCTCATCTGCTCCATCTGGTCGAGAAAGTCGTTGAAATTGAAACGTGCATCACGCAGTTTTGCTTCCAGAGCTGCTGCCTGTTTTTCATCTACCGCTTCCTGCGCCCGTTCAATCAGGCTGAGAATGTCTCCCATGCCCAGTATGCGCGATGCGAGGCGGTCGGGGTAGAAGCGGTCGAGGGCATCCAGCTTTTCGCCTACTCCCATAAACTTAATGGGCACACCGGTTACTGCACGTATAGAGAGTGCAGCGCCTCCGCGGGTATCGCCATCCATTTTGGTCATCACAAAGCCGGTGAGCTGCAGCTGCTGGTGAAATCGCTCAGCAAAGTTCACGGCATCCTGACCAATCATGGCATCTACAACCAGCAGAATTTCGTGGGGCTTGACAATGGCCTTCATCTGGCCCAGTTCGTCCATCAGGTCCTGGTCTATTGCCAGCCGGCCAGCGGTGTCAAGTATTACAATATGAAAATTGTTATTTCGCGCATAGTCGAGCGCCATGCGGGCAATGGTTGGGGGAGCTTTTTTTTCTGCCGGGTCTGATGTAAAGACATCTACGTCGATTTGTTCGCCCAGAACCTGCAGCTGCTTAACCGCTGCAGGGCGGTAAATATCGCAGGCAACCAGCAAAGGGCGCAGGCCCTGTTTTTTGAAATGCATCCCAAGCTTGCCTGTCAGGGTGGTTTTGCCTGCCCCCTGAAGCCCGCAGAGCATGAGAACAGTTGGGTGAGTTTCGGCCATATTCAGTGCGGCTTCTTCTCCACCCAGCAGAGCAATAAGCTCTTCGTTTACGATTCCGATTACCTGCTGCCAGGGCTGCAGGCTTTCCAGCACTTCAGCCCCCAGCGCCCGCTCGCGTACTTTGCCAACAAAATCTCGAACAACCTGCAAGTTTACATCTGCCTCAAGCAGGGCGAGGCGAACTTCGCGCATAGCTTCGGTTACATCAGATTCGGTGACCTTGCTTTTTCCGCGAAGACGGGTAAAAACCGATTGCAGTTTTTCAGAAAGATTGTCGAACATTCAATGTTTTCCGTACTGTTGTGGCGCTGCAAACAGGGCACTAAAAAATCTGCGCTAAGAAAGGCGTAACAGTATACTCTTACAGATCGAAAATTGTAAAGAAGCGCTCGGTGCATTTACTGCAGCCGGGTGTTATACCTGCGTGTTGCAGCAGCCGAATATTCTGGCAGGTTCAGGCTTTTGCCTGGTCTGCCACTGCCGTTTCGTCTAGAGGAACTGCTGCGCTTTTTGCAGGCTCAAGCAGCATTTCTTTGGTATACAAATTGTCATTTCGCGTGTACGATGCCAGTTCAAAGTCTTTGCGCAGCACAATGGCCCCTGTTGGGCAGGCATCCTGGCAGTAGCCGCAAAACACACATCTCAGCATATTGATTTCGTAGCGCACTGCATGGCGTTCACCCGGCGATATTCGGTGTTCGTCGGTGTTTTCTGCCGCCTCTACATAAATGCATCTGGCAGGGCATGCGCCTGCACACAGGCTGCATCCTATGCATTTTTCCAGGCCGCTGTCGTAGCGGGTAAGCGCATGGCGCCAGCGTGTGCGGGGGAACTGCTCGCGACGTTCTTCGGGATATTGTATTGTGAGCGAGGGCTTGAGTTTCAGCTGCTGCTCTGCATAGTGTTTGAATGTAATGCCAAAGCCTGTGCCAATTGCTTTTGAACCATCTACTGTTTCTGTAACCTGGTGTTTGATGCGTGAAAGCTTTTCAACCAGCCCTTTTATGCCGTTTTGTATTGGCAAAAGGGGGTTAGGCGCTGCAGGCGAAGAAATTGGTTCTTGCATATGTTATTTTGCTCCGGGAGTAGTTTGGGCATCTGGCCGGCGGAAGATGGGGTCGAGTTCTATGATTTTGCCTGAACCCTCCGCCTTGATTTTTTCTCGCAGTTTGAGCAGGCCGTATATCAGTGCATCCGGGCTGGGCGGGCAGCCTGGCACGTATACATCTACCGGTACGATTTGGTCTACGCCCTGAAGAATGGCGTAATTGTTGTACATGCCTCCTGTGCTGGCACATGCTCCCATGCTGATGACCCACTTTGGGTTAGGCATCTGGTCATAAATCTGACGAAGCACCGGCGCCATTTTGGTAGAGACCCTGCCCGCCACAATCATAACGTCTGCCTGTCTGGGCGAGGCTCGGAACACCTCAGAACCAAAGCGGCTGATGTCGAACCGCGTGCCTGCCGAAGCCATCATTTCAATGGCACAGCAGGCGAGACCAAAAGAGAGCGGCCAGAGGCTGTTGCGCCGTGCCCAGCCGACCAGGTCTTCCATGCGTGCAAGCACAAAGGGCGAACTGCCAGGCCCAAAGCCCGGGGCAGGGGTTGCAGCATCATGCAGTGATATTTCTTCCAAATGATTGGCCATATTGGTAACATCTCCCAAAACGCATCGCATAGCTGCGGCCTGTGTAATGCACAGTAATGCTGTACTGCGATCGCTATATGTATTGTACCGCATTACAACCATATGCCGCACAGCGCACCCGGCACCGTAAAACCGTTAAAAAGCAGGTGAATTGTATCTGAAAAATATTAAAAAAAATAATTGTGCAGTACTTTTTACAAAAGAGTTGTATAAAAACATAATTGAAACTTGACTTGCCCTGTCTGATACGGATACAATTACCACAATCGGCAAAGTATGATTGTTTTTGCCTTCTACGGCAAAGGCAGCCTGCAGGCGCCGCGTTACTCGAAGGTCGAGGCGTTCTACAGAACAGACCCGACGGACCGAAGATTCTCCTGGATGGTGCATCGTTGAAATCGAGAGCAGAGCAGCACGAACAGCCAATGGATCAGGCTGTTATTCACAGCAGTTTACGTTCTGAAGCCTCTACAAATGTGTCTCTGGAATCAGTTCGGCTGGCTGTTCGCGAAGCGCAGCAGTATCTTCTTGGTCTGCAGCATCCTGACGGCTACTGGCAGGCTGAATTGGAAGGCGATACTATTCTTGAGAGCGAGTACATTCTGTTACTGCAGTTTTTGGGCCAGTACAATGAGGAAAAATTTCGTAAACTTGCAAACTACATTCGCAAGAAACAGCACCCGGAAGGCTATTGGTCTATTTACCCGGGAGGGCCGCCTGAAGTAAGCGCATCGGTGAAAGCATATTTTGCATGCAAACTGGCCGGATTTTCAGAATCTGAGCCATTTATGCGCCGTGCGCGCAGAGCCATTCTCAAATTGGGGGGCGTTACCGAATGCAATACTTTTACCAAGCTCTACCTTTCTATTTTTGGGCAGTATGACTGGAACGGCGTTCCCTCCATTCCTCCTGAAATGATGCTGCTTCCCCGTTGGTTCTACTTCAACATTTATGCAATGTCGAGCTGGTCAAGGGCTATTCTGGTGCCGCTCTCTGTCATCAACGTACACCGTCCTCACCGCAGGGTGCCCGATCATGCTCACATACATGAGTTGTTTGTAAATGAGCACGACCGCAGGCAGATGAAACTGCACTGGGATAACAGACCTCTTACCTGGCGCAATGTTTTTTTGGTGGTAGACAAAATTTTGAAGGTGTATCACTCTTCACCGGTAAAGCCGTTTCGCAGGCTTGCAATGAAGCGTGCACTTGAATGGCTGCTGGAGAGAGAAGAGAAGAGCGGTGGTTTGGGGGCAATTTTTCCCGCCATGACCCATGCGGTGATGGCCTACACCTGCATGGGCCTGCCAGATAACCACCCCGCGCTGCAGAAGGAACTTGCAGAACTGGCGGCATTTGAAATTGAAGAGGACGACACCATCAGAATGCAGCCTTGTGTTTCGCCGGTGTGGGACACGGCCATTTCGTTGAATGCTCTTTGCGACAGCGGGCTTCCCGTAGACCACGCTGCTGTAACACAGGCGGCCGAGTGGCTGCTGACCAAGCAGACTACTACCAAGGGAGACTGGGCTGTGATGGCGCCCAATGTAGAACCGGGCGGCTGGTATTTTGAGATGGAAAACGAATTCTATCCTGATGTAGACGATACCATTATGGTGATGATGGGGCTGTATAAAACTTACTGCCCAAATGGAGAGCACTGGACAGAAGCGCCAGAACATGCACAGCTGGCAATGCGCAAAGGGCTGGACTGGGTATTCGGCATGCAAAACAAGGACGGCGGCTGGGGCAGTTTTGATAAAAACAACAACCAGGTACTGTTTCAGTATGTGCCCTATGCAGATCACAACGCCATGCTAGACCCTTCCAGTGCGGATATTACAGCGCGCACACTGGAGATGTGTTCATACTTCAGCATAGGGCGTAACGATGTACGCATTCAGCGCGCTCTGCATTACCTGTATAAAGAACAGGAATCTGATGGTTCATGGTTTGGCAGGTGGGGGGTGAACTATCTTTACGGTACCTGGCAGGTATTGCGCGGTTTGGCTTGTATTGGAGAAGACAGAAAAGCTGAACCAATGCAGCGTGCTGCACGCTGGCTGCGAAGCGTGCAAAATCAGGATGGCGGCTGGGGAGAAACCTGCCAGTCGTATGACCCTGGGCATCCTAAGGCTGCAGGGCCATCTACTGCCTCACAAACCGCATGGGCGCTTATGGGCTTGTTCAATGCAGGAGACCTGGAAAGCAATTCTGTACAGAGGGGGCTGAATTACCTGCAAAACAATCAGACCTCTGAGGGAACCTGGGCAGAAGAAGTGTTTACCGGTACCGGTTTTCCGCGCGTTTTTTACCTGCGCTACCACTACTACTGTCATTACTTTCCTCTTTGGGCGCTGGCGCAATACCATTCGTTTACTACAGGCGAGCCTGCCTGCAACCCGCAGCTTATGGAAGCCGAAAGCAACCGCTTTGCCAATCTAGAGGTTTAGACATGGGTAAAAAAGGCCGGGCTGCTGCCCGGCCTTTTTTGCTGCAAGCGCCTTACTCGCGAATAAGGGCAAGTATTTCGTCGCGTTTCTTTTCCATATCCTGCTGTGACCGCGCCTCCAGGTTGAGACGAATAACAGGGTCGTTGGCAGAAGGCCGTACGTTGAAGTGCCAGTCGGGGTACTCTACCACTATGCCGTCTCTAAAGTCGAGTTTTGCATCTGAGTAGCGGCTTTTTATGCGGTTCAGAACCGCCTCGGTAGAAGCCACAGTAGAGTTGATTTCTCCCGATATGTAGTACTGCCCCAAACTGGCTACCAGTTCGCTCATGGTGATGTTGTTTTCGCTGAGCATTTGCAGCATGGAGAGCAGGGGAATGAAGCCGTTGTCGGCGTAGTAGTGATCGCGGAAATAGTAATGGCCAGAGACTTCTCCGCCGAATACTGCATTGTGCGCTCGCATGGTTCGTTTGATATACGAGTGCCCAACTCGTTCAGAAATGGGTGTGCCTCCCGATTTATTCACCCAGTCTTGCACAGCCCAGGAAGCGCGCAGGTCATATACAACGGCAGCGCCCGGATTGATGCGTAGCAGGTGTCGCGCAACCAGCGTGGTTACAAAGTCACCTGGAATAGGATTGCCCTTTTCGTCTACAAAAAACACCCGGTCGGCATCTCCATCCCATGCAACTCCAAAATCAGCTTTTTCTTTTTGCACGGCCTCTACCAGCTGTTCAATGTTCTCGCGTTCAAACGGGTTGGGGCCATGGTTTGGGAAACGTCCATCTGGGTCAAAAAACAGTTCTGTTGTCTTTAGCATGGGCATTCGCGTAAAGAGCGCATGTGCCGGCAGCCCTCCCACGCCATTGCCTGCATCTGCTACCAGGGTAAATGAGCGCAGGGCAGAAGGGTCTATGAGGTTCATCATGTGGTCTGCATATTCCTGTAGCACATCTTTGTGTGTTACGGTTCCCTGCTGCTTTGCTTCACTAAAGCTGCCTGCCATTACCAGGTCGCGCAATTCTTCCATGCCCGCGCCCATGCCTATGACCTGTGCGCCGGCGCGCACCATTTTCATGCCATTGAGTTCTTTTGGGCTGTGAGAGGCGGTGATTTCTACGGCGGGCAGGTTGTACTTGCCCGATACATAGTAAATGGTGTCTGTGGTGGCGCGGCCAATGTTGAGTACGTTCACCCCCTGCCTGGCAAGACCGCGTGCCAGTGCATCGGCCCACGCCGGCCCTGATATGCGCGCGTCGTAGCCAATGGCAACTTGCGGCGCACCAAAAAATTCTGCCAGCCCGCGCCCTATTTCTTCTACGCCATCCGGTTCCAATGGGGCCTGGTAAGTATCTGCCTGCCCTACCTTGCCATAATATTCACTGCTTTCATCTACCAGTTCTGGCACCAGAGCGCGTATATCGTAACTGCGAAAAACCTTTGGGTCTACTTGAGACATGCATCTATCTCCTGTATGAATTGTCTTCTGAATATATAATTCTGGCAGCAAGTGAAGTTTTCCTGCCTGTTTCTGCTGCAAAGAAACTCTGCATGCGCCGAAAATAGCAAGAGAGAACACCTGTTTGACTGCCTGTCGGAATAGGGTGCGCCTCGGAAAGAACAGATGTATGAATGAACGAACAATAGTATTTCTTACTGTCTCTGAGCCGGAGCAGAGTGAACTGGCAGGTTTTTTGCAGATAGAGGGTATAGAAGTACAGACTATTCTGGAGGGTCGTACGGCGCTGAACATGGCGCGTATGAACTCGCCTGCATTGATTATTTGCGCTGGAAAACTGCCCGATATGCATGCATCTGAGCTGGCAGGTTTTTTGGAGGCAGACCCTGCTCTGCATAGTTGCGCAGTGCTGCTAATTGATCAAGAGCCGCCGGTTAGGGAGAATACTCATTCTTTTTTGCTCGACTGGATGCCTCCGGGCGAAACAGAAGCTGTGGTGATTTGGAGGGTGCAAAAGCTGCTGCAGCTGCAAAAGTGTGCAGGGCAGATGCACAAACTGCATCAGGATCATACTCAGCTGCTGGCAGCCGCAGATAGAAATAGCGCTGCGGTAGAAGAAACAACAGCAGAACTGGTGGAAATGGCTGCGCAGCTTCAGGCAGAAATCTGCCGAAATACTGAACTGGAAGCCGAGCATTTGCAAATGGTACGCAGAGACACTCTGGCGCAGGCTGCGGCAGCATTGCGACATGAAATTAACAACCCGTTGTTCGCAATTTCAGGCAGCGCCCAGCTGCTTTTGTCGCATTTGCCCGATTCTAGCGAAAAAGAGGTGGAAAGCATGCGGCGCAGTCTGAGCCGCGTACTACTGGGTGCAGAACGGATTGGGGAGGTTGTACAGGCTATATCAGCCATGCTTGACCCCGAGCTGACCAATTATGCCGAGGGGGTGCAGATGCTGAATTTGGGGAGAAAGCCGGCTGCCTAAAAATGAAGTGAAAGCTGAGCCTGTGCATTGTATTGTGTGGCAGCGGGGTTTAGCCGGCCGTTGTAATCGTAGGTATTTACTGCTGCCGCCAAAGAGAGCGAGAAGTCATTTCCCATGTTGTGCGTGTACCCGAATTTGAAGGTCTGGTCGCCGGCAGGGGTGTTTAGCAAAAGGTTGTGCGCCAGGTAATCTGTGGTGAATGTATCGTAACGGGTAAGGTGCAGCGAAAGCCCAAGCATGCCCGTATTGGAGTTGAGCGCCGTATTGCCGCTGTTTTGCAGCTGCAGGCTGGTTTGCAGGCTGAATAAACCGAGGTTGGCCTGCAGACCAACGTTCTCTTGCAGCGCCTGCACGGGTATGCCGTTGGTTTCAGGGTTGCGCACAAAACCGCCTGTGATCTGAATGGGGCTGGCTGGCTGCAGAGTCATATTCATGGCATAACTGTTGGGCAGCGAAGTAGACGCGGGGGCAAGAGCGCCCTGCTGCCAGCGCAGATGTACATATCCCGACAAATGCAGCTGCTGCAGCGGCTGTGTACTCAGTGCAAAAATACCTGTGGTACTGCCAGTTCCCACCTGATTGTGTTGCTCTATGCCAGAGTTAAATTGCACTTTGCCGTGAAACAGCGGCGCCTGCAGGTTTGCCTGCACATCGCTCTGCTGTGCTGTGCCGGTTTGCAGTGACTGCTGCACATTGATTTGCAAGTCAGGCGTTTTAGGCTGCGGTAGAATTTGCAGGGCAACATGATCGGTATTGTAGGCAGCAGTGCCCAGGGAGTTTTGAAAAGACCCGGTGATTTGTAGATGCGGGTCTGGTTTGCTGTTGATTGAAAGCTGCGAGTTTTGAACAGTAGAACCTGCTGCGCCTTCGGTTTGCCCTGAATGGTACGAAGCAGTTGCTGTGGTATTGCCAGGCAGGTTCTGGGTAAGCTGCACGTCGTCCTGCACCTGTGTTGTGGCTTTACCGCCAGGGTTTTGCAGCTGCTGTACGCTGCGAACTGCCTGCAGAGTGCCGTGTGCCACGCCTAGCCTGAGTGTGCCGTTGATATTGCGAGAGGTGAGACCAGCAGAATCCCTGCTGCCATCTGCAGAAGCGGCTTGAAGCAGAGTGGTCTGGTTAGCCTGCAGACTGAGGTACATTTGCTTCAGCGGCTGAAAATGCGCCAGTGCAGAGTAGTTCTCCTGCCCGGCGGTAATTCCGTTTCCAAGATTGTATAAACTGCCCGCGCGATTGTACTGCAGACTCAGGCCTCCATTTCGAAACTGTGTGGCATCGGCCAGCTGCAGACCCATGCGGCGCATCCAGGCGCCGCCATGCAGGTCGGTTGAAATACTTGCACTGAGCTGTGAGCCTGGGGCAATGCCAGTTTGCCCGTGAAAAAGCAGCGACGAATTGGCTTGGGGCAGCGATCCGTTTGCAGAAGATTGTAAAACAGAGTGCAGGCTGAGTGAGAGGTTGCTGTTTTGCAGCATATTCCACTGCAGAGGCACCTGCCCGGCGCTGCGCTGCAGAGCGGTGGAGAGCGGCGTGCGCTGAAAACTTACCTTGAGCATGCTGCCAGAGGCCAGGGGGGCGGTGAGTGTGAAAACGCCGCTTTGCTCATTCATCTGGTAATCTGTGCCGGGCTGCAAGGTTCTGCCATCTTCAATCAATACTGCGCTGTTTGCAGCAATCTCATTCCAGCTCAGCTGATACGGCCCTTTGCTATTCTTGCCTACAAACACATCGTAGCCGGCCCCTGCTGTAGAACTGGAGTTTGAAAACGCAGGCTGAATAACGCCGTTTGCAGGCATGACTGCCATGCCCTGAGGAAAAAAGTTTTGCTGAGCCGCAGCAGAAATTGGCAGGCAGTACAAAACGGCTGCAACAGATGCTGTTTCAGCCACAACGCGGGCTGTCGCTAAAACGACAGCCTTGCTACTGTTTCGCCGATTTCTCACATAAGTCTCCCGTATCATTACGACAGATGAGCAGCTGCAGAAAACGCTGCCGGCTTCAGAAACCCCTAATGTAATATTCCATACGTTTTATTAGACAACAAGTGACGGTAGATGTAACAGTTTTCTGCCCGGATGTGGAACAAACAGGTATCAGCGCCTTGTCTACGATTGTGTAGACAGGTTCTGATTTTTTTACAGAGCCTCACCGATAATTATGTCAAGTCATGGGAAATTATGGTGGGAGGCAGTGATGCAGAAGCAGGTCAGAGGGGAAGTTCGAATGCGTCTTCACAGCGGTATTCCTGTTCTTGATCTGTGCGGGGAGTGGAGTGATACTCTTCAGCATCGGCTTGTAGAAGCTGCACAGGCTCTGGTGAGTTCTGCCCATTTCGACCTGGTACTTAATCTCTGCAGTGCGCAGCATCTGCCTCTTGGCGACCTTAAGTGGTGGCAAGCCCTGGAACAGATGGCTGCACAGATCACAGAGCATTATGGCAGGCTGGAAGTAGTGGGTACAATCCGGCAGCATCACGCCATACATCCGCAAACGGCATGGCGCCTGAGGCAGTGGGTCTTCACGGAAGAAGCCGCCATCTGTCGCATTAACGGAGTGATGCAGGGCGTTCGGGGAATCATTGTCCCCGGATGCATGCTGCCTGTAAAACCCGCCTCCAGCGGTTTACTCCGGTAGGAATAGGCTACATGCAACCCGCAACGGAATAGCGAGGAACCTGCAATGAAAAATGATGATACGAGGCTGCGCATTGTACGGCTGATAGAGCCTTCTCTTTGTCTGTCATGCCGTCATGCCAGCATAGCTACTGTGGAAATGTCGAGCGGAAGCAGCAGAAAAATGCTGCACTGCAAGCGTTTGGATTGTGACAACTGGCAAACTGAAGAAATGGAAGATACTCCCTGCAATATTACCGATGTAGAGTAGGTATATTCTGCTGTCTGCTGTGCAAGCTCGTCTGCTAATGCAGTCGGGCTTGTTTTTTTGCTGCCAGCCATACTGTGAAAAGAAGGTCCGCCTGCCAATAATAGAACCGAATTGCTTGCGAGGCAGGAGAAAAGGATGCGCTTGGCACGGATGCAAAACCTGGCTGTGATGTGCATAGTACTGCTTTGCAGTACTATTGCCGGCGCACATGCTTCTCATGCCGGGCCGCCCGCCATACATGCCCGCGCTGCACTGCTAATGAGTGCCGGCAGCGGCAGAGTGTTGTATGCACTCCACCCGGATACGCCCCTTCCCCCTGCCAGCACCACCAAAATCGCAACAGCCCTTTTGGTTGCACAGCAGCCGCTGTCGAAAAGCTACCCAGTATCCGCACTTGCTGCGGGCATGCCCGGCAACCACCTGGGCATAGCTGCAGGGCAGCACTATTCTGGCCGCAGCCTTTTGTACGCAATGCTGCTGGTGAGCGCAAATGATGCTGCAGAAGCTGCTGCCGAGGGCATAGCCGGCAGTGATGCTGCGTTTGCCGCGCGTATGAATGCACTGGCGCAGCAGGCAGGGGCAACCCATACGCATTTTGTAAATCCCAACGGGCTGCCGGCAGCGGGGCATGTGAGTACGGCCCGCGATCTGGCGCTGCTTGCCCGGCTTGCGTTGAAAAACCCGGCTTTTGCAGCGGCAGCACGCTGTATTGCTTTTCATATACCAGCAAGCAGCAGCCACCCCGGTAAAAATCTTGTAAATTCCAATACGCTGCTGGCAGTCTTTCCCGGCATGGTGGGTGTAAAAACAGGCTACACTGCCGCTGCAGGTTATTGTTTTGTTGGGGCTGCACACAAGGGAAAGCGTTTGCTGATAGTAGTGCTGCTGCACAGTCCGAACTGGCAGAAGGAGGCTGCAGAACTACTGCGCTTTGGGTTTGCACAGGCTGGCCGCATCGCCCTGAAGCAGGGGGCGCTGCCATCTGCATCTGTTATCGGTTACAAAAACATGACGGGAAACGGTCCCGCTGGTACGAAGGATGGGGGGGAGCCCGCCGATTCAGGAGCTGGAAGCGGACAGGATGCTGCGTCAGCAGGCATCAATGTGTGGAAAGAGAGCGAAGGAGCGCGCACTCTGAACAATGCCAGAAATGCGCTTGCCGCCCCTGCAAAAAAACTGTATGGCAGGGTGCAGCATAGCCTGAGTCGTACTCATTTTGCACTGAAAGTCTCTGCGGTAAGCACTCATTTGCTGAAACGTTTTTTGTTGTGGGGAGGCATACTGCTGCTTTTGCTGTTGTTGTTGTGGCTTGCAGCGCTTTTGTGGCGGCGGCGCAGGAAGCAGAAACCTGCACGCAGGAGAAAAACCATGCGATTTGGTATTGCCAGAAAACAACCTGTGCCAGCGCCTGTTCAGGCAGAAGCTGCAGGCGCTGCAGGCAGGGCTTCGGTTCATTTTGAAAAACCTGAATTTTTGTACCACTCGCCGGCGCCTTCCCGCTGCACAGCCCCCGATTGGCTGAGCAGAATTGTGGAAACACCTGCGCTTTTGATGGAACCTGCCATGAGAAGGCATGTGCGGGTGTTGCTGGATACGCACCCGAAAACAACCAGTCAGGCTTTGCTGCCGCTTTTGAAACACCCTGGCGCGCGCACCAGAGCGCTTGCTGCAGGTATGCTTCTGCCCAGTCATCCGCGCAGGGCAGAAGAGACTTTGCTTAGTTTGTTGAAAGAAGAGCAGGTCTCGCTTGAACTGCGTACCGAGGCTGTAGAGCAGCTGGCAGCACACGGCCACGACCGCCATGAGAGACTATGGGTAGAGATGCTGCTGCGCGATGGGTTTATACCAGCGGCCAGGGCATTGGGCAGAATGGATGCACTGGATGATGCAAGCGCTGCCGCTATAAAAAGAGTGCTTGAAGAGGCAAAGCAGCCTGCAGATGCAGATGCAAAACTGCGCCAGAACCTTCGCGATGCTACCGCCATGCTTGTGCTTGCGCTCCATCAGCCTGAATGGGAAGAGAAGGCAAAGCAGAAGCTGCGCGAACTGCCCCCCAAACACCGCGACAATGTGGTGGTGCAGATGCTGGAAGGGCAGCCGCAGGACTTTGCGCTGGATAGAATGCTGGAGTGTGCGCTTACGGGACACGCTTTTCCTGCTATGCAGGCTTTGCTTCACCTGCCGCCCGGGCAGGTAACAGCAGCACTGGATGAGAAGGCAGAGGGAATGGACACCGCAGAAAAAACCCGAGCCTCTATTATTCGGTGGCTGCTTACAGGCGAAGGGGATGCAAAGCGTATACACGCGCTTGCCGATGCTGGCAACGATATGGCTACCGCTGCCTTGAATCAGGCTTCACTGTGCCGCTGGAATGCCACGGAACTGCCCGCAGGTGCGCTTACAGCTGCAGCACAGATTGTCTCACTGCGCCTGGGGTACACAAGTCATACCAATGAAGAGATTACATCTGCACTTCGCCGCTCGCTGAAAAGCGATGCAGGGCCGGGAAGAGAGATTCCTGATGAACTGCAGCCGCTTTCTTCTGCCTATGAAAATGAACAGGTATATCATGCGGTGCAGGCGGCTATGCAGAGCGATGAGGGAATGAATGAACTGCTGAGCGCGCTGTCGGTGGCCGAGGCTTCCCCAATGAAAAGGGCAGAGACTGCATTTTGGGCAGACAAGGCTCCTGCTCCGGTACGTTATCTGCTTATGCAGCACCTCTGCACAGAGCAGGATGAGCTGTCGCATGAAGCTCTGGCAGGCCGCACCATGGATTCTGATGCAAGCGTGAGAGAGTTTGCACTGCGCCGTCTGCGCACCGCTGCCACAGCCCCGTCAGAGGCTGAAGCAGCAGTGCAGCAGGAATCACCCATAGATCAGGCAGCGTGAGCGCGGGCAAACGCATGCAGGTATTCTGCCAGCGCCTGGCAGCCTTCTTCTGGGAATGCATTGTAAATAGAGGCTCTGAACCCTCCTACTGAGCGGTGGCCTTTCAGGCCGTCCATGTTGCGGGCGGCAGCGCCTGCCAGAAATTCGCTGTCGAGCGATGTATCGCGCAGGCGGAAAGTGACGTTCATGAGTGACCGGTGTGCCGGGCTGGGCACAGTTGGTTCGTACACGGCCGGGTATGCGTCTAGCGCTTCATATACAAGCCCTGCTTTTCTGCGGTTGCGGTCTTCCACTGCTGCTATACCGCCCTCGCGCTCTATCCACTGCAGCACAAGGTCTACTACATAGATAGGAAAAACAGGCGGGGTATTGTAAAGCGAGTCGGCTTTCGCATGGGTGTTGTAGGCGAACATGGCGGGCAGGTCTGTGTTGGCGGTCTGAAGAAAGTCTCGGCGCACGGCCAGCAAAGTAACCCCTGCCGGCCCGGCGTTTTTTTGCGCGCCTGCGTAGAGAAGCGAAAATCTGGAATAGTCAAGCTGGCGTGCAAATATGTCTGAAGAGCAGTCGGCTATCAGTGGAGCGCTGCCGCATTCAGGCAGAGCCTGCCATTCGGTGCCTTCTATGGTGTTGTTGGTGGTAATGTGCAGGTAGCGTGCGCCGGGCGTGAGTTGAAGCGATGCGGGAATGCAGTTGAAGCGCGTATCTTCTGAGCTTGCAGCCACATGTACGTTACCGAAGCGCTGAGCTTCCTTGATAGCTTTGGCTGCCCATTCGCCGGTATTCACATAGTCGGCGGTTTGGTCTTTCGCAAGAAAATTCATGGGCAGCATGGCAAACTGGGTGCTGGCTCCCCCGCCCAGAAAAAGCGCCTGATGCGTGTCTGCTGTGAGGCCCAGCAGTTTTAGAAGTCGTTGTTCGGCATTATGGTGAATGGTTTCGTAGTCTTTGCCGCGGTGACTTACTTCCAAAATAGACATGCCAGAATTATTGATTTCAAGCACGCCTTTTGCTGCTTCTTCCAGCACCGGAAGAGGCAGAATACCCGGGCCTGCGCTGAAATTGTAGATGCGTTTCATTAGTACTTGCTCCGTTTTTTTGTATTGATGCGGTTTTTGCAATCTATTTTACCCGTAATTGCGGCGGCAGAGCAGGTAACTGTCTGCCTGGGGAGTACAGGATGATGGCTGTGCAAAGCAGCTGCTACTTCGATATTTGCCTCTTTGAAATAATGCTTTGCAAAGCATTGCCGCGATGGTGCAGAAGCAGCGAGATATTTCGTATAGTGTATTGTGCCGCACTCTGCTAAAGGAGGGGTTAAGTATGCCCCGGTACCGCGCTTTCACCCTGATAGAATTACTTGTTGTTATAGCGATTATCGCGATACTTGCCGGGTTGCTTTTTCCTGTTTTTTTGCAGGCAAGGGGCAAGGCGCGTCAGATCGTATGCACCTCCAACCTGCACCAGATAGGGCTGAGCATTTCGATGTATGCGCAGGACTATGATTCGCTTTACCCCTGGGCGGTAGACCCGGCAGACCGGCATACCCCGCAGATTTGGAATCAGTTTCCTGCGTTTGAGGCTCAGATTCCGTACATTCCTCTTATTCAGAATACCCTGCAGCCCTACATCAAAAACATGCAGATTTTCGACTGCCCTTCAGACACAGGGTTTCAGCAGGAAGATTTCACCGGGCTGTACATAGATCCGCTTGGCAAACCGGCCAATGCAGAACCTTCCAGTTTTAAAAAATTTGGAACCAGTTACTATTACCGTACCGAGATTGCCATGCGCCATGCAGGCGATGCCACTTTTCAGACCCCTTCGCAGCTCAATGTGCTGTTTGACGGTTCAGGAGACTGGCATGGCAGCATTTTTCCAAAGGTATGGCGTTACAACACTCTTTTTGGCGACGGGCATGTCAAAAACCTTACCTTCGATCAGCTCAACAATTACTGGGCCATGCCGCTGTAACCTTGCATGCTGCCGTCTGCAGCAGTCATTTCGTCAAAAAGACTGCCGGCAGGCGGCAGGTTCAAACCAGATCAATGGCATGTGTTGAAAACTGGGTCGCGCAGACACCATGTGCCATCTCCATTGTGATCTGGAATGCCCCTTAGCTGGTAGGGTGCCGGATTGGATGGTGCGCTGTACGGACCTCCGCCTGTGACCAGCCAGCCGTAAAACTGCTGCTGATCCAGCGCAATGCCTTTTACCTGCCCCCCGTTTTTCATGTAGGGTGAAGCATGCAGCGTTTTTGCATGCCCATCTGCATACACCACATTCAGCTGCTGGCTGTGGCGTGCCTGAACGGGTATAGAGATAGGGAGTGTGAAATTGGGGTCGCCTATACCGGGTGTTACCAGCGCATCAGACAGCAGGGCGGTGTCTACGGGATAGGGCAGTGCCGCCAGTGTTACGGGGGAAGATACCGGAATGGGCGGGTTTGGGAAAGTGGCTGGAAATACCATTACGTCGTAGTTGGGCTGATAACTCACCAGGTGCAGCTGTGGCTGTGCAGTGCATACCGGGGTAGCAGAACCCAGCAGGCTCGAAAGAACTGCAACTGCCGTGTCTACCTTGAATGGCGAACCATCGGAAGGGCAGACTTCCACTTGTGCATTTTTCTGGTAAGGAACGAGCGCGTTGTAAGAGGGCACTGCACAGGGCTTGCCGTTCTGGGTAGTAAAGTAGAGGCCGAGCGGGTAAGTTTCATCATAATCCTGTACGTACATGTTTGCTGCCAGCCCCTGCTGGCTGAGATTGGAGAGGCATGATATCTGCCTTGCTTTTTCACGAGCCTGTGCAAAAACCGGAAAGAGTATTGCTGCCAAAATAGCTATGATGGCTATTACAACGAGCAGTTCGATGAGGGTAAAGCCCTTGTGAGTGTGATTGTACATACAACCTCCTGAAAAATGTTCCTGCCTGCCAGCCAGAGGCTTTGGGGCAGTGAACCGCTGGTTATGGAACAACCTTCAGGTCTACTGCAGCAAAGTGTTCATGTCCAAACTCGCGTGCAGTGCCTTCGCTTTGCAGTCTGACCAGATAGACTCCTGGAGAGTCTGCCCGAAACCTTGCTTCTCCCGATGCGCTAGCATGAGGTGCAAAATTCATCTGGAACTCATTGTCAAGCACCGTATCAGGGGAGTTAGGGGATGGAACCGTTTTTTGCCCTATGCTTTGTTCAGGGGCTACGTAGAAGTGTACCCCTGCATGATTGATGGCACCATGCGGAAACTGATTGGTGATGCGCCAGTGCACCACCACCATATCGCCGCTTTGCACCTGCAGTACCGGCCTGGGGTTGTATCCTTGTGGCGGCGGCGAAGTATCCATGGTAGCCTGTACCTGCTGGCCGTCACCGCTTACCTGCAGAACAATGCCGAAATGCTCAGCTTTTGCATTGTGCGGCAGGATAAATGCTGCTGCCGTCAACCCCAATGCAATAAAAAAAGCCTTGCGCGTGAAGTTTGTACGCATGTATACAGCCCCCTTGTGTTACAGAGTGTGAAAAAGCAGCAGCTTGCGCTACCCTCAATATTCTCCGGCGGCAAGTCGATTCCTTCCTGCAAGCAGCTGGAAATAAAGAGCAGTGCATGCGAAATTGAAAAATGAACCCCGATTTTACTTTACAAAATTCGCCGGTTGGTGTATACTATTTTTTCGTTATGCCATGTCTGTCGGTGTATCAACTCTGGTTACGTTCTAGATCGGTCTAGGGCGAACCGCGTGTAATAAGCAGGGGTGACCTATCAACAAGGATTTTCGCATCAACGATCAGATATTGCGCGGTCCGCGTGAAACACGCGTGCGCGATGTGCGCCTGATTGACGAAGAAGGAAAGCCACTGGGAATCATGAATGTGCGAGATGCGCTTGCGCTGGCACAGGAACGTGGTTTAGACCTGATTGAAGTGGCTGCTGCCGCACAACCACCTGTATGCAGAATTGGCGACTACGGCAAAATCAAATATGAGCAGGACAAGCGTGAACGGGAACAGCACCGTAAACAGCGCCAGCAGGAAGTAAAGGGGATCAAGATGCGCCCTGTTACTGCTGAACATGATTTTCAGGTGCGTGTGAAGCATGCTCTGGAGTTCCTGGAAAAAGGCGACAAGGTAAAAGTAACCATACAGTTCAAGGCGCGTGAAATTACGCATCCGGAAATTGCGCGCAAACTGCTGGACAAAATGCTGGAAGCCCTGGCAGAGCGAGCCATTGTGGAAAAACCTCCCATGATAGAGGGCAGGTTTATGACCATGATACTCGGGCCGAAAACTGCCTAGATAATCCTGCCGCCGCAGGTGGCAATGGAAGTGATACAAAACGCATGAAAAATAAACTAAAAACCCGTAAAACCGCAGCTAAACGCTTTGCAACCACCGGTACCGGGAAACTGATGCATGGCAAAACCGGCCTGAACCATCTGATGCGCAAAAAAGACGGCAACCGCAGGCGCACACTGCTTGCGGGCTGCGAGCTTTATAAAGGAGACAATAAACGCATCTCCCGCATGATGGGCGAAGGCCATTAAAACGATACGCCTGCGTACTCCCAGGTATTTTGACCAAAGAGCGCAGTTACAGAAGGAGCATTCTCTATGGCGCGCGTAAAGCGTGGGACAATGACCCACAAACGCCACAAAAAAGTACTGGAAAAAGCAAAGGGCTACTGGGGAGGCAAACGAAGCCTCTTTAAAACCGCCCATGAACAAATGCTTAAATCTGGTAACTATGCCTATCGTGACCGACGCAATCGGAAACGCGAGTTCCGCAGACTCTGGATCACACGCATTAGCGCTGCCTGCCGGGCGGAAGGAATGCAGTACTGCCGCTTTGTGCAGGGGCTGACCAGGCTAGGCATCGAACTCGACCGCAAGGTGCTGGCAGAGATGGCTGTTTCTGATCCGCAGTCGTTTACCCAGCTCGTCGCGAAAGCGGCGAGCGCTCTTGACAATGCCGGAGATGCCGTTTCTGCAGCCTGATGCTGCCGCAAATACACTCAATCTAATCTTTGCTCCGCTTATACGGCTTCTCTCAAATAAACAGGAGAAACTGTGCAAGCGGAGCCGTTTTTATGCCAGGAGAATTCTCTCTTGAACAACCAGATTACCCATCTGCTTGAGCAGGCGCTGGCCGCCGTGCAAAACGCCGAAAATACAGAAGAACTGCATGCAGTAGAAGTAGCCTGCCTGGGGCGCAACAAAGGGCTGAACGAATTGAGGCGGGAGGTAGGAGCGCTGCCTAAAGAGGAACGTCCCGCTTTTGGCCAGAACATCAACGAGGCCGTGCAAATCCTTACTGCTGCACTGAAGGCAAAGCAAACCGAACTGGCTCAAAAAGAGCTGAATGCTGCCTTGACGCGTGAACAGATAGATGTCACCCTGCCAGGCATACCCATGCCGGCAGGCAGACTGCACCCGCTTACCGCAACCGCCTGCCAGATCAAGCAGATACTGGGAGGTATGGGATATGAATTTGTAGACGGCCCCGAACTGGAAGAGTACCGCTACAACTTTGAAGCGCTCAACTACCCGCCCGATCATCCGGCAATGGATGAGCAGAACTCTTTTTTTGTAACAGATACCCGTCTGCTTCGCACCCAGACCACCGCCCTGCAGGGCAGGATTATGGAGCAGCGCAAACCCCCGTTCCGCATTGCCACTACCGGCAGGTGCTTTCGATATGAGGCTGTGGATGCAACACATCATCACACATTTCATCAGATAGATGTGTTTATGGTGGAAGAGAACATCAGCATGGCGCATTTGAAGGGCACGCTGGGAGTATTTGCCAGAGAACTGTTTGGGCAGGATACACGCGTGCGCTTTCGCCCCGACTTCTTTCCTTTTGTAGAACCTGGCGTAGATTACTCTATATCATGGACAATGCCCGACGGCCGTGTGAGATGGCTGGAAATTGGCGGGGCCGGCCTTATACACCCCAATATACTGCGCTCCTATGGCATTTCCACCGAACGCTACTCTGGGTTTGCGTTTGGGCTGGGAGTAGAGCGCATTCATATGCTGCGCACCGGGGTGAGCGATTTGCGCCTTTATCTTGACAATCATCCCCGTTTTCTAGAGCAGTTCGCCTGAAGCTGGCGGTACAGGAGCAAACTCATGAGAGTTCCTTTAGATTGGCTGAAACAATACACAGAAATAAGCTGCACAGCAGAAGAACTGGCAGAACGCCTCACCATGGGCGGGCTGGAAGTAGAGGGAATAGAGCTGGAGCGCACCGAAGAGCGGCCCCTTACTCCCGTGCTGGATGTATACATCACCCCAAATCGCGGCGACTGCCTGTCTATGGCTGGAGTTGCACGTGAAGCTGCTGCGCTCATGCAAACAGCGCTGCATCTGCCCTCGGCTCCCGTTTCTGAGGCTGGGGGGGAGATAGAAGCTGCCGCCTCTGTGCAGGTAGATGTGCCTCACCTCTGCCCGCGCTACGCGGCACGTGTACTGCGAGGCATTCGTCTTGGCCCCTCGCCTCCCTGGATGCAGCAGCGGCTGCTTTCTGCTGGGCAGCGCCCCATCAACAACGTAGTAGACGTTACCAACTACGTAATGCTGGAACTTGGGCAGCCGCTGCACGCATTTGACATGAAGGGTATTGCACAGAGCCGTATTGTGGTGCGCACCGCCCGCATTGGAGAACGCATCACCACCCTGGATGGAGCAGAACGTACGCTTACACCGGAAATACTGGTGATTGCAGATGCAGAGAAGCCAATAGCAGTAGCCGGTCTGATGGGCGGAGCAGATTCTGAAGTTGCAGATGATACCACAGACATTTTGCTGGAGAGCGCGCACTTTAATCCGCAAACAGTGCGCCGCGCCTGCAAGCTGTTGAATTTGCGCACAGAAGCCTCTTATCGTTTTGAGCGGACAGTAGATGAGGCGGGAGTGCTTGCCGCACTGGAACGAGCCTGTGAGCTGCTGCAGGAAATGGGACAGCCGGCTCCAGTAGCAGGTCATATTGACGTTCGGGCAGTGCCAGACCCGCCCATTCGCCGAATCACCCTGCGCCCCTCTCGCGTAGCAGCGCTGCTGGGAATACCTCTGGAGAAAGATACCGTGGCAGAGTGCCTGCAAAGGGTAGGGGTGAAACTGGAAGCAGAAACCGGCAATGTCTTTACCGCACTGCTGCCCACCTGGCGAACCGATTTGCAGTATGAAGAAGACCTTGTGGAAGAAGTTGGCCGAATATACGGGTACGAAAATATCCCCGAGGTACTTCCTGCAGGCAGCCAGACCGGCGGCGACAGCGATTGGGGGCGTTTTCTGGCAAAAGTAAGGCAGCCGTTGGCCGCTGCGGGCATGCAGGAGGTAGTTACACACAGCCTTACCGGGCCTACCCCGTGGGACGACCCGGCAGATGCAGAAGTGGTTGTGCCGGTACGCAATTCGCTTTCTGGAGAAGTAAGCCGTTTGCGCCGCTCACTGCTGCCCGGCCTGCTGCAGATTGCATCGTACAGCGGCACCTTCAGTCGTGATGCACGGTGGATGTTTGAAATAGGGCAGGTGTGGCAGATGCTGCAGGGCGAGCCTGCCGAATTTACCGCAGCCGCCGGCTTGATCGCAGGTTCCATAGCTCCTCCCGACTGGCGAAGAGAACAGCCTTCAGCAGATTTTGCACAGATGCGGGGGGTAATAGAGAGACTACTCGATTCGCTTGGTATTGAGGACGTAGAGTTTGCCAGGCCAAGTGCGCCGGGAGCGCTTTTTCACCCAGGCAGAGCTGCCTGCGTGTTTCTGAAAGGGGAACTGGCAGGTGTTGCAGGCGAACTGCATCCTCAGCATGCACAAAAACTGCCCTGGCGCGAACGCGTGCTGCTGTTTGAGCTAAGCATGCAGGTTTTGCACCGGCATCTGCCCACTGGAGAAAAACGGTTTGTGCCGCTGCCCCGCTTTCCTGCTGTAGTGCGCGATCTTGCCCCGCGCATCTCTGCACAGATGCCATGGGAGGCAGTAGAGACAGCACTAAAAAGCGTGCATGAAGAGATACTGGAAGAATGGAAGCTTACAGACCTGTATAAGGGAGCGCCGCTGCCCGAGGACGTGTGCAGCCCGACAATAAGTTTTACCTTTCGCAGCAAACACCATACGCTGACCGATGCAGAAGTGAATGCCACGCTTGAGCAACTGCAGAACCAGCTGAGGCAGCAGTGCGGTGCACGTTTTGCCGGCGAAGAGGGCTAGCGGCCAGCCCTGCGCTGGCGGGCAAGCAGAGCATTCCAGCAGCGGCTGCGCCACTGCATAGCGGCCTGATACTCTGCCTCCAGCCCCCATCCTGCCAGACAGACATAGATGAGCCTGCTGCTTTTGCCAACATGCCGGCGAGCAAACCAGTAGCACACCTCAAATTCCAGCACGGCACCGGGCACAGATGTGTGGGCAAGCAGCGGATGCACTTCGATGGGTGCATCGGGCAAATGCTTTCTGTATGAACTGTATTTGTGTCTGCTGCCTGCATACAGCCAGACTGCGCTGAGCGGTGCAAGGCCGCAGCGCTGGGCAAGACGGTCTGAAAGGCTCTGCAGAAACTGTTCATCCCGCGCCATGCTGCGGCCCTGCCGGTTTGCCCAGTATGCATCCAGGGCGCTGACGGTTTTTGCTTTCGCAGCAGCGGCTGGCCGACATGTTTCATAGTGTTTTTGCCAATGCATATTCAGCCAGGTGTCTGCCAGCCGGCTTTGCGCCAGCATGCCGCGCCGCTGCAGCTCTTTTTCCACCACTCCTCCCCTGTGCGGATAAGGATATTTCCTGGGAGTGTGCGACCCGTAGCCATGCGCGTAGTGCGCCAGCTCATGGGCAATAACAGAAAGCACAACGACTTCTGGAACTTCGGGAGATGTGAGCAGCGGATTGATGAGTATGCTGCTTACCCCTTTGTGCAGTCGTATTGAACCCATGCGGTTTTTTGCGGCACGGCCGTACCCAATAGCAATTGGGCTGGTTTGGGGCATATCAGCAAACGGGCCGCCGAGAAGGCTGCCCAGTGCAGCATTAAGCCATTGCTGGTCTCTCATGCAGGCGCTTTCCTGAGGGTGTACTGCCTGTAGTATACCATTAGTCACAAACAGCGGTGATGCGCTGCAAACAACGCATCACCGCTGGCTCAGTGGCAGGTTATCTCGTTTTTATGCGCAGTACGCTTACCGAATGCGCCGGGAAGGTATGCATGAAGTTGGGAGAGTGTACCGGCAGCCGGCTGTGTACAGGAACAACATTGCGTGGGTTTTCAATGCTGTTTTGTGCATCCGGGCTGCCGCTCAGTACCTCCTGAGAGCCGCCGGTTACGCGGCGTACACCTCGAAGATGTATCTGCAAAGGAATGGCTTTGGCAGAAACATTCACCACCTTCAGTATAACGTCTCCGTTTTTCAGCACCCTGCTTGCTTCAGTATAGACAGGTTTGGGGGGAGCCGGCAGTGTATCGGTTCCCTGCAGAATCAGCTTGCCATCCAGGTAGCATTCCACTTGTGTACCGTGTACATGCACCTTGATGTTGTACCATTTCCCCGTATCAATATGACTGGAAGCAGAAGTGCCAAACTCGCCCTGCGCCATATGAAATGAGCGGTTGAGCGCTGTTCGGGTATTGCCCCAGCCGCCAATGTTCCACCATACCCAGTTCTGCCTGTTCTGCACGTGAAAGAGGATGAGAAAGCCCTCTCTGCCGCCCAGTTTTTTTGCCTGCAGCGTGTAAGTATAGTCTGTCCAGTTCGGGCTGCCTGTGGTGAGTACGCAGTTAGTTGCCGGCGATGTTTGCTGAATAGCGCCGTTCTGCGCCATCCATGCGCCTTTCTGATTGTTCCAGCTGCTGAGTGAATCGCTCCCTGAGTAAAGGGTTTGGCCGTTGTGCGTAACCTGAATGCTGCGGAATTCAGCCTCAGTGTTCCATGTACCCACTCCAATGCCGCCCTGCGGCTGAAATTGCCTGGGGGCGGGCATATGGGGTGGCACAGTGGTTTCGGGCAGCACTACATCTCCCCGGTTGGTGCTGAACATTTTCTGCACATAGTAAGAAGGCGACCCGAAACTGGTGAGCGCATTGTAGCCAATGAGGTTGGTTCCCCATTGTGCGGCGCCATTGTTTACATTTACCAACAGAGGCGCATAGGAGGAAATGATCACCTGGTCAGAGTTTTTTTCCAGGCCAGTGAGCCATGCTGCGTCACCCAGCGCTGCATTCATGGTAGGAGTGGGGTGTCCCTCGGTAGAAGCCCATTCTCCCACAAAGGTTTTGGGGCCGCTGCGGCTTGTGTGATCATAATGATGCACATCGTTTTCCATAGCGGCAGCAGAGCGGTAGTAGTGGTCATCAATCAGGTCTGGGGTAACGCCAGTTACCGGAGTAGTGGCAATGAGCTTGAGTTGAGGGTATTTTGCCTTGATCGCTTTGAAGAACTGTGCAAAGCGCGCGTTGTAAGTGTGCGACTGGTCAAAAAAGTCTTCGTTGCCCACCTCAACATAATGAAGCGGGAAAGGAGCCGGATGCCCCAGCTGCGCCCTCACCCTGCCCCAGGGAGTACTGGGTGCGCCCATGGTGAACTGTATCTCTTCCAGTGCAGACTTTACAAATGGTTCGAGATCGGCGCCGGGTTCTATATGCTGCTGCTGCAGCGAATAGCCTGCATACACTGCCAGCACTGGCTGCATATGCAAGTCCTGACACCACATCAAAAATTCCAGCAGACCCATCCCGTCAGTAGAGCGATAGCCCCATGGGCTTTCATGCCCCGGCCTGTCGGTGAGCGGACCGAGCGTTTTTTTCCATCTGAAGCGTTCGGCAATGGTATTGCCTTCCAGGTAATTTCCGCCTGGCAGCCGCAGGAATGCGGGGTGCATTGCTCCCAGCAGCTTCATGAGGTCTGGTCTGAACCCGTTTGGCTGATTGAGGTAAGTGGGCGGAAAGAGAGAAACCAGATTGAAGTAGAGCGTTGCGGGGTGGGAGGCAAGTATTACAAAGCGGGTGTTTGCCGTTGGGCCTGCGCTGCCGGTTTTGAGAGTGGCAGTATATTTGTGCCATCCGGCCGCGGGCTGCTTTGTGTGTGCAGAGGCATAGGTGATGCTGCCGTCGCTACTCTGTATGGCCAGTGTAAGCGTGCCGGATGCTCCTGCTCCTGCTCTGGCATAAAAAGAGGCATGGTAGATGGTATTCGGCTTTACGGGTATGCCCCAGTATCCGCTGTTGGCTATTCCTGCCGGCTGGCGGCCAGTGGCTTCTATTTGCACCTTGAGGCAGGTAGTAAGCGCTTTGTTGTAGGGGTGATTGTGGTTAAGAGACAGACTGGCATTTCCCACCGGATGCCAGTGTACCGGTGTTGCCTCGTTGTTTCTGAAGATGCGGTTGCGTATCAGTTCGGCATAGAGGCCGCCGTCGTAGGAATGGTTAATTTCCTCTGTCATCAGGCCATAGAGAGTAGGGCTGATTGCATGTTCGGGATGATTCGCCTGTACAGTAATAGAACCCGTTTGTGCAAATGCTCGTGCCGCACAAAGGGTCAGCGCCAGTGCAGGTATCGCCACGGTGCGCAAACGTTTTGTCAGAGTCATGTAAAATCTTCTCCTTTCGTTGCTCTATTCACCGTTTTTGCAGCGAATTCCTTCTGCGCAAACGTTTGTTTCTCTACAATATTAAATTTTTTGCAGCAGCTGCCGCATTTTATCTACCAGTAATGCAGCGCTCTCGGCTAAAGTTCTACTCCGTTGATAATCAGGCAAAACCTGCATCCCAGCAGCGCTGCAGCTTTGCGGCACATAATCATGCGCTCTACAAAAATTTCGAAATATTCCATCACGCTTGCCTGGGCGGTATCTATTACCAAATCGAGTGTGATGACGCACTCTGCCGAGTTGATAAGAATGTGCGATTTTTGCACAGCATGGTTCACCCGGTCATGAATGTCGTAGGTAGTTGGGTCGGGGTTTTGCACACGGGTAAAATGCACATCAGATTTGTCTGCAATGATAACTGCTGCAGTGATGGCGCTGATGGGCACGCCTTCCGGCTCTTCATGGTTGCCGATGGCCCCTATGATCTGTGCAATTTCAACTGCATCCAGTTTCATATCTTCCAGCAGCTGAAAGGCCATGGTCGCGCCAATCTGCGGGTGATAAATGCGGTGCACGCAGTTTCCAATATCGTGCAGGTATCCGGCCATAGCTGCCAGTTCTGCAGTACGTGCCTCTGTGCCCAGCCCCAGCAGAATGTTGCGCGATATGGCGGCAACCAGAGCGGCGTGGCGCAGCCCGTGTTCTGAATAGCCAATAATAAACATTTGCTGGTTGGCCGCCTCAATGTAGCTGCGTATGCGCTCATTGCTGCGTATTTCCCTGAGGCCAATGCGTCCCTGTGTTCCTGTTTCACTGGGTGCAGGAACAGGCGGCGGCGCTGCTACCCTGTCGCTGGCCAGCACTCCTGGGGGAATTGTCATGTCTGGTATTCCTTTCCGGGTGTTTTCAATTGATTGATTTTTGGTAAAAAATGCTGCATGCTGAACTATTCTACGGTTAAAGACGGAAAATTTCCCATTTTGGGTAAGCTCGATTGATTTTTTGCACCGCTCTGCAACTTTATCGGCGCCGGGTCTGTCTGGCTATGTGTAGTGATTTTGCGTGTCGATGATGCGGCGAATCACAGGCTTCGAGGCGGAGACCATGCGTACGACATACACAGATGAACAACTTGTTGCACGGGCATTGGCAGGCGACCGTTCCTCGTTTCGTCTGCTCACCGAGCGGTATTATCCTCTGGCGCTTCGCTGGTGTGCCAGCATTTTGCGCAACCGTCAGGATGCAGAGGATGCCGCCCAGGAGGTTTTTATACGTGCCTGGCATTCATTGCCGCAGTATCAGGCGAGGGGTTCATTTGCAGGCTGGCTGCGGCGTTTGAGCATCAACCTGAGTTTGAACCGTCTGGATGCGCAGCAGCGTACTACGGGGCGAAACACGCATTTGTCGGCGGCTGAACTGCTGCCCGATACCGAAGACGGTCCGCTGCAGCTGCTGATGCAGCGGGAAGAGAGAAAGCGTTTGGCGCATGCTCTTGATCAGCTGCCCGTTCAGCATCGCATTGCATTGAGTTTGCGCCTGCTGGATGAACTGAGCTACGATGAGATAGCAGAGCAGATGAGTGTGCCTGTCAACAGTGTGCGGTCATGGCTGCACCGCGGCAGGGCGCAGATAAAGCAGATACTTGAATGCGAGGAGCTGAATAGCAAATGAACTCGTATAATGGCATAACTGTTGTTTCGCCATTTTGCTTCAACGCATTCTCCATTACATGGTGAAGCGGAGTCAGGATACCTTTCCTGGCTCCGCTTTTATAATTTACAGGGGGCATTTATGAGCCAGTCGATCTGTGATTTTGTAGTGTTGCAGTTGAGCGCCATGCTCGACAGCGAGCTGGATACCGATACGTTTCATCTGGTGCAGGTTCATTTGGGGCAGTGTGAGGCATGCTGTGCACTGCTGAAAGAGCTTGAGATGCTGGATGGGCAGCTGGCAGAGGCATGGAGCGCCGATCTGCATGTTACGAGGCAGCAGGCAGCCGATGCAGCCGATGCTGTGCTGCTAGCCCTGCCCCCGCTGCCCTGCAGGGGGGCCTATGCGGCAAAAAGGGTTCACCACAAAACCAGGTGGAATCGGCTCATTTCGGGTATTTCATAAGAGCCTGCGGGTATATTGCCGGCAGAAGAAGGAAAAAGCGGCGTGCCTGTTGAAATACAGGTTATGAATATACAGGAACAGTTGTGCGCCCTGATGGCGCTCCAGCGGATAGACAGCGCACTTGATGAAGCGCGTCGCAAGTATGCACAGCTGGATCAGGGAAAAAAAGAGCGTGCCTTGTACGAAGAAGCAAAGGCGGCGCATGAGGCTGCACAGGAGGCAGTGCGCGCCCAGGAAACTATTTTGCAAGACACCACGCTGGAAATGCAGGCGTTGCAGGAAAAGCACCTGAAAGAAGAGAAACGGCTTTACAGCGGCCAGATAAAATCTCCCCGTGAGCTGCAGGATTTGCAGGCTGAAGTAGAAATGCTTGCTCGTCATATAGACACATTGAGCGGTCGTCGTGAAGAGCACATTATTCAGCTGGAAGTAGTGCAGGGCAGGGAGGCAAATGCGCGCCAGAAGCTTCAAAAAACCGGTGCGGCGTATAAAGAGCGCATAAAAGCCTTCAATGAATCGGCAGCTCTTTTGCGTGATGAGGCCAGCTCGCTGAAATCAGCGCGTGCAGAAGCGGTGCATGTGCCTGAGCAGGCAATGCTGGAAAGATATGAGGCAGCACGTTTGCAGCGAAACGGGGTTGCCATTGCAGTCGTGCTGGAAAACGGCGAGGTATGCGGGGGCTGCCATATGACTCTTGCCCGCAATCAGGTACAGGAACTGAAGTTGTTGAACAGCATTGTAGTGTGCGACAACTGCGGGAGAATGCTGTGTCTGGAGTAGAGGGCTGGGTGGCGCATGTGGATGGAGCGGCACGCGGCAACCCCGGCCCTGCAGGGATAGGCGTGCATATAGAAGATGAGCAGGGGGTAGTGCAGGCAGAGATTGCCGAGCCGCTGGGCAAAACCACCAACAACGTAGCCGAATACTCGGCGCTTATCAGGGCGCTGGAGGAAGCGCGCTCAAAGGGGTGCGAGCGCATTACTGTTTACACCGACAGCGAACTGATGGCCCGGCAGATACAGGGGGTGTATGCTGTGAAAGCCGAACACCTGAAGCCCTATTTTGTGCGCGCCCGGCAGCTGCTGGGGCAGTTTTTGCAGGCAAAGGTGGTGCATGTGCCTCGTGAGCAAAACCGCCGGGCTGATGCGCTTTCCAATTTGGGGGCAGATAAGGCTGGCTAGGGTTGTGGGCGCGGCCCTGGTGAAAGGTCTTCAATGTGCGCCCGCTTGGCGACGCGCAGGGTAAGGTCGTTTTCTACATGCAGCTGGCAGCTCAGGCGAAACTTTTCAATCAGTTCGGGTTCTTCCAGCGCCTCTATTTCCTTTTCGCTGATTGGCGGTACGCTGCCTTCCAGAATTTCCACCCGGCAGGTGGTGCATCTGGCCTGTCCGCCGCAGCGGTGCAGAATATCGATGCCGTTGTCTTCCAGTGCAAGCACCAGTTTTACTCCCGATGCCGCCTCAAAAGTTTTTTCATTCTCAACAGTTATTTTTGGCATGATTTGCCCTGTCTTTCTAATAGTGAGTGACCGCTAATAACAGCCGTCCAATATAGAATACCCTGAAAATGCGTGCGAAATGTTGTTATGGCAGCTCTTGGCCGGGACGAAACGCGGGAGACGCCGGCGACAAATTGTGCCCTGCAATGGAGGCAGGCATTCCGCTGCCGGGCAGACGCATAAGCTGAATGGTTGCGCCCTGCGAGTTTGGTCTGATTTCTACATTGAATATGCTTCCCTTTTCTTTCTGATTCAAAATGGTGGTGGCTTCTCCCGCCATGCTGCCGTGCGTTACGGCAGGCTGTATTTTGCTGCCCGCAGCAGTGTGCAGAGTAAGCGCCTGCTGGTAATACTGCACCACCATGCCCGGGCTGTCTGAAGTTTTGAGAACTGCGGTGACCATACCCTGCCCAGCCTGTGATATGCCGCCTGCCGACTGATCGGGCACGGCGCCTGGGTAAACGGGAATGCCGAGCTGTTTTTCTGCTTTAAGCGCCGATGCAGAAATCGGCAGCGGGCCGGAAGAACGTGCCGGCGTTGATACTGCTCTACGCTGGGGTGAACTGCATCCTGCGGTGAGTGCAAGCAAAAGGCATAGAACAGGGATGCATATGCTACGATACATTATTCCTCCTTTGCCGGTGTTTTGTAATTTAGAAACGATGGCATTATGTAGTGGGGCATACTGAGAGTATTGCCTAACAATAAAGTAAATTGCAATGGGGTGAGAAAGAACAGCATTGCAAACACCGCAGCCGGCAGATGTGTTTTTTTAGGCTGGCAACAAAAAATAATCGATATCGTCTATACTATTAGCGTCTATGAGACGCCTGAAATTCATCCATGTCTTCATCCCCCCCTGTATTTTTAGTGTGAAGCAATGGAATCTTGATTACAAGGGGCGTCTGATTGTGATTAAACCAAGCCAGGCGATCCCCCAAATCTTTAGCGCCAGGAGATGGGGAAAGGTTTGTGCATGAGTTTATCTAGTCTTCGTTTGCCAGCAGCAGCTGCATTTGTTCAGTGCCTTTTGCTATTGTCTGTCTGCCCCTGGGCACAGGCTTCTTCTGTCACCCTGCCCATTGAGGTTGTTGGGAAGGCAGGAACTACGCAGAGCGCCAGCCTCTCTCTGTCGGCAGATACGGTTGCCAATGTGCAAGGTTTGTCGTTTTTCGTCAACAACATTGAGTATCCGAACGAAGTAGATGTACGTGTTGGTTCTTCGCCCTGGTTCGCGCTGACCAATGCCAATTGCAAGGCAGTGGGCGCCGGCAGCGAATATGGCGGCATTGGCGGGCCGGTGCAAAACCTGACGCTTTGGCTGCGGCTCAATGCTGCATGGCTTTCGGCAGGGAAAAATGTGATTTCTTTTCGGTTTGATCATACCGATGGGTTGTGCGACGGATTTCGGGTGGTTTCACTCTGGTTTACCGATTCCGGCCGCAATCCTCTGCCCGATCAGACTACTCGTATACAGGAAGACCCGGCGAAATGGAAAGCGCCTCTGTCGGATTCATCGGATATACAGCTTGGCAGTATTCTCTGGCATAGTGCCAGGCTGATTGAATCGCCGCTCACTCAGAACCATGCCCTGCAGGGTCATTGTGCCGACTGCCATGCCTCAGACGGCCGCGACCTGAAGTACTTTAATTACGATAACCAGTCTATTATAGCCCGCAGCATGTTTCATGGTCTCACCTACACGCAGGGCGAGCAGATTGCCTCCTACATTCGCAGCCTGCCCGCAGCAGAAGGCAGCGTGAACGGCAGACCCTGGAACCCGCCCTTTCAGCCAGGACCGGGGCTGACACAGAAAGGCTTGCAGGAATGGAGTGCAGGCAGCGGTTGGAGTGATGTTATGGTGCACGACAGCGATGAGCTGCCTTATCTGTTTCCGAATGGCATCAGTGCTTCTGCAGTTCAGCAGATGGTGACGCAGGGTTCAGGTCAGATTGATCCCCGCGACATTCCGATTTCTCTGCCTCTTCTCAACTGGAACCAGTGGCTGCCCCGTGAAGCTCCTCAGGATGCATTTGGCACCCAGGCATTCGAGAGCACGCCATTTTATCAGTTCTGGGTGAACCGAAACAGCTACTGGGGACAGTTTTATATAGACCCCGCGGTAAAAAACCAGTCTATCATTGAGCG
>DAIDHN010000047.1 GCA_027459665.1 Chthonomonadaceae bacterium
GCCTGATCGGCATTCACGAATATATTCGCCGGTTCGCCAATGTTTACCACACCGTTCACAGTAAGACCGCCGTTCGAATTGACCCGGGTCTGGCTACCGGTTGCCATATTCACAGTAAGCCCTGTATCAAACGTAACATTGCTCACAGTGTTGTTGCCGTTGTTGTCAAACGTAAGAGGGTTGCCGCCGGTTCCTGCCAGAATATCCATATTCTCCAGAGTGCCGCCTCCAGTCAGGCTGAAGCTGCCGTTGACCTGAAAGGTGGAAGAGGCGGGGCTGGCGCCCGAAAGCGTTCCTGCATTCACATTCACCGAACCATTCACTGTAAATCCATTGGTAACTGTGAGAGAACCGCCTGTTACGTTGAAGTTTCCTGTACCGGAGCTGTTGAAGCTGTGTACAGTAACATTTCCGGTTTGAAATGTAATGTTGAATGCTGAGTTATTGAGTACGTCATCGTTGGTTGAAGGAGCGTAGGGCGTGGTATTGGTGGTGGTATCCAGCCAGTTGGAGGTATTGTCCCATACTCCATTTGCTGCAACATCCCACTTCACGCTGTCGGCTCTGGCAGCCGTCCCCGATACCATCAGCAGTGCGGCCACACCCATACAGGCTGACCCTTGCAGAAGCTGGTTGCGCTGCAAAAAGCGCTTGCGGCGATAACTGCGCCTGGAGGTGATTTTGCTGAACATGAGTTCCTTCCTTTCAAAACTAATTGATCTTTTCGCAAGAAACATAACAGGCCATACTGCTTATATTGCCCTGATGCAAAAGTATAACAAGACTGCGTAAAGCTAGCGTGAATTAATCGTGAAGCAAGCATGAAGTAATAAACAATCAGAATATTTTTTTGAAATATTTATGAGAAGCAATAAAAAACTGGTAATTCTACTGCTATAACCGTCTGCAAGGCAGCAGCAAACCCATTGCACCAAAGCCAGGGGCAGAGTGGCAGACGGGCGAAGAACAGTCTGCAGCATGACAGCAAAACAGACTGTCTGCATCGCACCAGTATGTATAACCGGGTAAAAAACTGCATACCCGTCCGTTTAGAGCGGTGAAAGCCTTACTTCTGTACGCACCACTCCCGCTCTGTCATGCCTTGCTGTAAGCCCTATTGTACTGCCTGCCTCGCCGCATATCACCCATTCTGCCACACACCGTTCGGCTGTGGCATCCATGGTCCAGCCAAACCCGCTAGCCGCTTTGTAGGCGCGCCCTTCCAGCTGGCCAAGCTCCACGCGCTGTTTGCCGCTCTGCAAAACAGCTCCCTCGGGCAGCTCAATTTCTGCCGTCACCCCGCGCACCACCCCCCGTTCCAGGGCGCGTTTGCTTACATACGAAGGCAGCCAGCCGGTATTCTGCACTGCCAGGCGCACCTTGTACACACCGGCATCCAGCAGAACTGCCTCCGCTGCATACAACTCCAGCCGCGGAGATACCAGGGCGCACCATACAGCCCACTCTGCAAGCGGAGCAATTTCACGCTCCAGATAACGCACCGGAGGATTGCGAAAGGCAAGCTGCACATCCCAGCCGCCAATTTCCACAGGGCCAAGCTGCGGATGCTCAAACGGATACCAGGCCACGTAGCCCCTGCCCTCCAGGTTGGAATCAGACCACTCAAGCATTTTGATGTCTTCCTCCAGCGGATGATCACGGTGCCAGGTGGTAAAGCGGTATTTTCCCTGGCCGGCACCCGGTGCAAAGCCCTCCAGGATGCCGGCATGACGCTGAGGCGACCAGATTTCCACTGTCCAGGCAAAAATGCCCAGGCTGTCATAACACCAGTCATCAAATACGCCGGTAATCACCTCGCGGGGGTGATACCGAAAATCGTGAAATACAGAGCAGTGCGGATACCCGGTAAGGCTGGCCCCTTTGTCTCCCAGCGTGTTGTACACGCGCAGGTCTTCATAGGGCATGCTCTCATCAGACTGCGTACCGTATGGGCGCAGCAGCACGCCTCCAAAAGTGTGAAAGGTAATGGCCCCGGTGATGTTTGGGTGCGCGCTGATAAAGCGAGTCAGATTGTATGCCTCCGGCTCGGAACCAGGAAACGGCCCTGCGCCGGTCTGTTCTTTTTCAGGCCGCCAGTGCGAGGGGAAGTTGCGGTTGAGGTCAAGCCCCTCCCTGTTGCGCGGCCCGTGCAACAGTATCCCGTCGTAGTTTTTCAGGGTGCCCTCCGGCATCAGCCTGTAGTAAATTCCCCCCTCTTCCACCGGGTCGCGCCGCACCATCAGCCGCGGGTGTTCAGGGTGCTGTTTCCACGGCCCCGATGGGTCTTGAATGCGCATGGAAAGAATGCGCCCGTCCCCGTCCATATCTTCCAGCTCCATGCCTTCCAGTGCTTCCTCATCATACGGGTACGGCCGCGTGCTGGAGCGAAGGAAGCGCGGCGGGCTGGCAAAAAACGCCTCCGCCCCATCCGGGTTGACACGGGGGATGATGTAAAAGGTACGTGTGCTGAGCGCCCGCGTTATTTCTGAGTCTGTGCCATATCCGGCCGCAAGCCGGTGCAGCAGAAACAGGCAGGCAGAGGAGGCAGAGACCTCGGTGGCATGTATGTTGCCGTCGCACCAGAAGGCAGGCTTCTCATCATGTGCGCCTGTTTCCTTGTCGGTGGCTGTCATGCACCATACATCGCGCCCCTCATAGCTCTGCCCAATCGACTCCAGCGTGAAGAGATGAGGGTGCGCATTCGCCATCTCTTTCAAAATACCGGTCAGTTCATCGTAATTGTAATAGGTGTCAAAGTGCGGTTCGGGCATAGCCTGGCTGCTCCCTTTGCATTTTTATTTTCAATTCTACGTTTCCGTCCGCTCCTCCTGCCTCATCAGGGTGCATGGGTGCAGAAGAAGGGCTGTGCGGCTTTCAGACCAGAGCAGCACGCCGCCGTTCCACCACTTCAATTCGATGCAGCAGAGCGGCGCTCTGTTTCCCTCCAAAATCTGGCCAGGCATCTGCGGGCAGATAAATGGGAGCGTCCGGCCTCAGGGGCAGAATCTCCAGCAGCAGGGGCTTGCTGAAGGCATCTGGGCCAAAGTGGTACAGCCCGATTTCAAAGGGGTTTCCGTTGTAAAAGTTGTCTGTAAGCAGGCGTCCTCCCACCGAAAGCCTCGCCACATCCCCCTGGTAATGCACTCTCAGCATAAGATGCCTGTCGGGGGAGATTCCATCGGGCAGCCGCAGCTTCCAGGCGGCGGCATGTGCAAACTCTGCCTCTCGCGGAGATTCTGCCACGCCTGCTGCACCTTTGGAGGGCAGCGGCACAGGGCCGGCCTGCCGAATCTGATGCACCTGCAGTGCAGCGGCAGGCTGGTGCGCAAGTTTTAGCCGGTAGCTGGTAAAAATGCCCTGTGCCTGGCCGTTCAGTGTTTTTCCAGCATGATGCAGCAAAGGCGGCGCCGGCCAGAGCGCCACTTCTCCTGCCCCCTCCTCATCGGTTTCAAACTCCAGGCCGTCGGGTGTTTCCCAAAGGCTGCTGCTGCAAAGCGCCAGCCTGCTGCGCCCCTGCAAATGCACCCTGTACAAACGCGCTGCCTCATGAGGGGAAAGCAGCAGAATGCGCAGCACACCCTGTGAAGTGGTGATTTGCAGCGCCGGCTGCAGGCCCGGGGCAAGCGCAGAAAACACCCACCGGTCTGCATGCTCTTCGTATTTCTGCCGAGTTTCCATCTTTGCACCGGTGCGCTTCCCAAAGGCAAATTCTGCCGGTATGCCCTCCAGAGCGGCAAATACCAGCACAACGCCCTCCTCATCCTCCATTCTGCATACCGGCTGCGCCATACCATACAGCATCTCTGCCCCCAGTTCGTGCAGGCCAAATGCAAAAAAACCCATGCTGTCTGCCGGAATTGCAACAGCGCGCGAGGGGAACGAGAGAGCGCCTGAAGGCAGTTTTATGCTGAACTGCACATCTGAGTGTTTGGGCAGGGGAGTAAGGCATTCAAAATTGTTCACAAACAGAACACCGCTGCTGCCGTTGGTGCGCACGCTCCAGCGCAGGGTTGAATTGTCGCCTGAACTGCGCGGCTGTTTTTCCGGCAGAAGAGCAGGCTGCAGCGCAAGCTGCTCCCCCCAGTCCTGCAAAAACAGATGCAGTAGGCGCATCCAGTTGTGCTGGGGGTGTGTTTGCCCAAACTCACCCAGAGAAGTTTGAAAGTCGTAAGTTTTCACCGGCAGGTCATTCCAGCCGCCGGTGCGCTGTGTCTCTTGCAGTGTAGAAAGCCTGCCATCCGGGTTAGTGCCGCCATGAAACATATAGTATCCCTGCAGGCAGCTGCCCGACCCAAGTTTTGCCAGCGCCAGGGCGCATACATCATTGGGCTGCACCCGAATGCGCCGGTGATAGCTGGTCATCATGCCGCCGCCGATCTCGCAGCAGAAGTAGGGATAGTTACCCACGTTGTCTGCCGCAATGCTCTTGCTCACCTGCGCCCCCAGTGCAGCAGAGGCAGAGGTGCGCGCAGGCTGAAAAAAGAAACCGCTCCGGTACTCGTCCGGCATGGCAGTCAGCCTTCTATTCCAGAACCCGTCTGCATATGCGCCAAAAAGCGGCAGCAGCTCTCCGGGCGGCATGGGGGTGGAAAGAGCCGGCCAGCCCGTGCGGGTGTACAGCGGCACATCCATCCCGCTGGCTGTCGCCATCTTCTTAAGCGCCAGCAAATAGTCCGCAGGGCCGCCATACTCATTGTCCGCCTGAATGCCAATCACCGGGCCTCCCTCTTTCCACAAATGCCCCTTCATCTGCGCAGCAATCTGCGCATACAGCGGGCGCACCAGGGCCAGAAAACGGGGGTCTGTGCTGCGCAGCGGCAGGCCGGAATGCTGCACCCAGTCTGGAAAACCTCCATTGCGCACCTCGCCGTGACACCATGGTCCGCAGCGTACTACGGCCAGCAGCCCTGTTTTTTTGCAAAGCTGTAGAAAATGGCTCAATTCCCTGCGCCCGCTCCAGTCCCATACGCCGCGCTCTTCTTCATGATGAATCCAGAATACGTAGGTGGAAACGATAGAAATACCGTGCGCCTTCATCTTGCGCAGTTCAGTCTCCCATTCCTCGGCAGGATAGCGCGCATAGTGAAACTCACCCATCACAGCGAGCCAGGGTTTGCCGTTTTTGTACAGGGCGGTCTGGCTCGCCTGCAGCGTCTGCCCATCTGGTGCTGTAGCTGTGCCCAGTTGAAAAAATTCGGGCGCCGGCGCCGGTTCTACTCCCGAAGCATCCAGCAGCAGTGGAACGCGGACGGCAGCTCTGCTCTCTGCCGGCAGCGTACCGAGAAATGAGAGAGCGGCAACGGCTTCTGCACCGCGCTGCAAAGCCTGGCGCCGGGTAAGTTTGCGCTTCATGAAAACTGTTTCCTTTCACACAGGGCTTTACAGTAGTGCATACCCTGACATTCATGCAGTATTTGCAGCATACCACATAAGCTTTGGCCGGCAGCTGCACAAGCCCGCTGGCTGTTTGTAAAATGAAGGAAGGGTTTTTTACGTCTTTATGGAATAGACACATCAGCAAAGCTGCTTTCCAAAAAGAAAGGCGGCTCTTACAAAGGAGGCCAGGAGCGGACAATGGAGCTGACTCTGGAACATGGCCGGGAGCAAAAACTCCCGCTTCGCACTCTGCTGCACACAATGGCGCTTGCCCGCGAGGGAGACAGGCGCGAAGGCATTCTGCTCCGACAGGGGCAGGGCTGGTTTCAGGTATCTGGAATGGGGCATGAGGCGCTGGCAGCAGTCGCCTGGACGCTTCAGCCTGACGACTACATTTTCCCCTATTACCGCGACCGTGCGCTCGTGCTTGCCAGAGGCGTATCCAGCTATGCACTGGCGCTCGCCTATTTTGCAAGGCAGGCCAGCAGCAGCGGCGGAAGGCAGATGCCAGGGCACTATTCAGATAGAAAGCAGAATATTTTCTCTGTTGCAACCCCTACCGCCTCCCAGTGTCTTCCGGCAGCAGGGGCGGCATGGGCGGCGAAACTGGAAGGCTCACACCGCGTGGTGGTGACTTCTGTGGGAGACGCTGCATGCCGGCAGGGGGAATTTTACGAGGCAGCGGCATTTGCACTGCAAGAGAACCTGCCCATCGTTTTTCTGATGGAAGACAACCGGTACGGCATCTCTACCCCCACAGAGCACTTCTTTCCGTGGTCGGTCGGCGTACTGAACCCCGCCATTGTACAGCGCGTAAATGCCCGCGACCCCGAACTGGTTTTTGAAGCCGCACGCAGCGCGGTTAAAAAAGCGCGGCAGGGAAAAGGCCCCTCCTTTCTCTGGTGCGAACTCGACCGCCTCTGCTCACACTCTTCCAGCGATGACCAGAGAGTATACAGAAGCGCAGAAGAGATCGCACTCGATCTTGCACGCGATCCGCTGGACATTCTTGCCGCACGCCTGATTGAACGGGGAGAAATGACTGCAGAGGAATGGGATGAAGAACGCGAGCTGCTGGCCCAGCAGATAGATGAAGAGTACTGTGCCGCTGCCCAGGAGGAAGCCGCCGACCCCGGCGCAGTAACAGACCATCTTTTTGGCCCGTCTGTGCCGCTCAGCGCCCCGCCCGTACGCTTTTCAGAACCTGCCAACATGGTTGCAGCCATCAATCAGACCCTGCATGCAGCCCTCACTGCAAACCAGCGCGTACTGCTCTGCGGTGAAGACATAGAAGACCCCAAGGGAGGGGTGTTTGGCCTCACCAAGGGGCTTTCGCGCCAGTTTCCGGGCAGAGTATTCAACGCACCGCTGGCAGAAGCCACCATTGCCGGAGTAGCAGTAGGCATGGCAGCATGCGGCTGGAAGCCTGTGTTTGAAATACAGTTCATCGACTTTCTCTGCCCTGCATTCAATCAGCTTATGTCGCAGGTATCTTCGCTGCGCTGGCGCACACAGGGCGAGTGGAACTGCCCGCTTGTATTTCTCGCTCCTTCCGGAGCCTATCTGCCTGGCGGCAGTCTCTGGCACAGCGAAAGCAGCGAGGGCATTTGGGCGCACATTCACGGGCTGCAGGTAATGGAGCCTTCCACCCCCGAAGATGCTGCGGGCCTGCTCTGGTCTGCTATTCAGGGCAGCGACCCCACGCTCATCCTGCTGCCCAAGCACATCTTTCGCAAACGTATGCAGGTACCCGAAACATTCGAGGCTGTGCCGCCGGGCAAAGCAGCAGTGCGCCGCATAGGAACCGATGTCACGCTGGTGGCGTGGGGCAACTGCATGGAACTGGCGGAAGAGGCCGCCGCACGAATGGAGGAGGAAGGGGTTTCGGTAGAGGTGCTTGACCTGCGCACCCTGCATCCATTTGACAGCGCCACCATAGAGCTTTCGCTGGCAAAAACCGGCAGGCTGGTGGTGGTGCATGAAGACTCACGAACTGCTTCGCTGGGGCAGGCCATCGTAGCAGAAATGACCTCGCATCCTGAACGCTGGAACCTCTTCTTCGCTCCCCCGCAGATTGTTGCACGGCTGGATGTACCCATCGGGTTTCATCCCGCACTGGAGTTTGCCGCCCTGCCCAGCCTCGAACAGGTACTTGCCGCACTGCGCACCGTGATGGAATAGCCTGCCTCCCTCTCAAGCAGCCTCACCCCGGCCTGTCGGCGCTGAAAGGGGGTGCAGAAGGCTGGTGCAACCCGGCAGCATAACTCTGCTCCCCCTCTCTCAAGGAGCGAAGCGACTGCCCGGGAGAGGGGGAATGACCGAAGGTCAAGGAGGTGAAGTGAACCACTATGCAGAGCGCCATATTAGAAAAGTACAGCTATTCATGGCGCATTAGCTGTTTGGTGGCTAATCCTGCCGATTAAAATAGAGTATAATAATAGCAATGGCAAACACGGGGGTGATTGGTGTCGACCTGGTGAATGCCGTGTCATGTTGCGAGCCGGGGTGCCGCAGGCCCCGTAAAAAGCGGCAAAAAAATAAACGCGAACACTCAACAGTACGCGCTCGCGGCTTAATTAGCCGCGCGTCCGCCTTACCCCTGCCGACCGGGTAAGCTTCGGGCGTAACCAATGTCGGATGTACCGATCCTGGGGCATGGCTGCGGTCTCAGGCGGGAAACATTAGCAGCCTGGCGATTTATTGGCCCTGCTTTCGGGGCAGCTAAACGCGAGAATTAAACGGAAGATACGCTCGTAGACGCATGGCGCGCGGCGCCGGGAACGAGAGTTCGAGTCTCTCCACCTCCACTTTTACAGCCCAGGGGCAGCACACTGCCTGCCCCTGTCTTTTCTCCCTGCAGATTATTTGAAACGGAAAACAGCGTGTTTATTGATGAAGTGGAAATTGAAGTCGCGGCCGGCAGCGGCGGCAATGGCATGGTTACCTTTCGCAAGGAAAAATTTGTGCCGCTTGGCGGCCCCAACGGCGGGGACGGCGGAAGAGGCGGCAGCGTTATTTTTCAGGTAGACCACAACCTTTCTACCCTGCTCGATTTCAGATACCGCAAGACATACAAGGCAGAACGCGGCGGAGACGGCGGCAGCAAAGATATGTTTGGGAAAAACGGAGCAGACCTCGTTCTTAAAGTGCCGCCCGGAACTATAGTTACCAACCTGGCCAATGGCGAGGTGCTGGCAGACCTCAACGAACACGACAGCATTGTGGTAATAGCCCGCGGAGGCGAGGGCGGACGCGGCAACGCGCATTTCGCCAACTCGGTTCATCAGGCGCCCCGCTTTGCAGAAAAAGGCGAGCCGGGAGAACACCTGCAAATCAAGCTGGAACTGCGCCTGCTGGCAGATGTTGGCCTGCTGGGATACCCCAACGCAGGCAAATCTACGCTCATCTCCGCTGTTTCAGCCGCAAAACCCCGCATCGCCAACTACCCGTTCACTACCCTCACACCCCACCTGGGCGTGGTGTACCTCGAACAGGAACGCAGCTTTGTAATGGCAGACATACCAGGCATTATTGAAGGGGCCAGCATGGGCGTGGGGCTGGGACACCAGTTTCTGCGCCACATAGCTCGTTCCAGGCTGCTGGTGCATCTGCTGGATGCAGGCGGAATGAGCGGGAGAGACCCGCTGCAAGACTACGAAATACTCTGCCGCGAGCTGCAGCTGTACGATGCCGGCCTGGCAGCGCTGCCGCAGATAATTGCACTCAACAAATGCGACCTGGTTTCAGATTCAGATACCCTGGATGCCCTGCAGCAAGAACTGCAAAGCCGCGGCCTCACGGTGTTCCGAATCTCTGCAGCTACCCGCCAGGGGCTGCAGCCCCTGCTCTACCACATTATGCAAATGCTGGAAACACTGCGGCAGCAGCAAACCGATGCGGCGCCGGATACCATGCACTATGTTGCCATTGCCGAAGAAGACAACCGAAAATGGAAAGCCGCCCAGGAAGAAGACGGCCTGTTTGTAGTGACAGGCAAAGGGCTTGAACGTATGGTTGCCATGACCGATATGGAAAACCAGGAGGCGCTGCGCAGACTGCAGCGCGCACTTGACCGCATGGGCATTCACAGCAAGCTGAGAGCACTGGGCATACAAGACGGCGATACCGTGCGCATAGGAACCATGGAATTTGAATTCGCTGACGAAGCGCGCATGGCAGAAGAAATAGATATGCGCATGGCAGCAAGAAAACGACGAAAACACAACCAGGAGTAACCCCATGACTGACCTGCTGCTGCACTGGACAACTGCCGGACTGGAAAGCAATGGAACAGTGCTGCTTTCGGCACTCGATGTCGATGTGCAGCAGGAAGCTGGAGCAGATATGTTTGGCATCCTGCTCCGCTTCAATGCCTCTACCCCCGCCGCCCGCCTGCAGCTTGTCTTTGCCGCCCAGCAGCCGCAGATAAAACGCTTCACAGCCTGCCACCGCTACGAACCGTTCTGGATGCTGCCCCAGGCGGGCGAAAATCTGTGCGAGCTGCTGCCAGAAACACAGTACCTGCTGTGCGAAACCGCAGACGGCCTCTGCCTGCTGCTCATCCCCCTGCCCAGCCAGGGAGTGCGATGCGCCCTCAAGGGAAGCAGCGCCGGGCTGGCGCTGACCGCAGAAACCGGCCAGCCGCATATTACCTGCAGCAGCGTATGCGGCCTCTACGCAGCGCTGGGCGACGACCCCTATGCCCTCGTGCAAAAAGCGGCCAGAGAAGTCTGCACTCATCTGGCCATGGGCCGCTTGAGACATGAGAAAAGCCTGCCCGACTTTGTAAACTGGTTTGGCTGGTGTACATGGGATGCGTTTTACCAGGAGGTTTCGCAGGAAAAGCTGGAAACAGGTCTCCGCTCTTTCGCCGAAGGGGGCGTGCCGCCGCGTACTCTGATACTGGATGACGGCTGGCAAAGCGTACAACAACGGGAAGAAACCGGAGAAGTGCGCCTCACCTCATTTGAAGCCAATCAGAAATTCCCCGGCGGGCTGGCGCCCGTTACCGCCATGGCAAAACAAAAATATGGGGTAAAAACCTTTCTGGTGTGGCATGCCCTCAACGGATACTGGGGCGGCGTAGACGGCGAAGCCCTGCCAGGTTACGATGTACAGAATGAAAACCTCAACTACTCGCCCGATATTCTGGGCTACGGCGATGGAATTACAAAGTGGTGGGGAAGCAAAAGAGGCGTGGTGCCTGCGCACAAACTGTACCAGTTTTTCCAGGACTACCACCGCACACTCAGATTACAGGGCGTAGACGGCGTAAAAGTAGACAATCAGTGCCACCTGGAAGCCGTGTCGCAAAACCAGGGCGGGCCGGTTCAATTTATGCAGCGCTGCCATGAAGCGCTTGAAGGCTCGGCGCACACACATTTTCAGGGCCGCCTCATCAACTGCATGTCCTGCGCCTCAGAAGTGTTTTACAGCGCACTCAATTCCAACATCATTCGCACTTCTACCGACTTCTGGCCCAACCGCCCTGCAAGCCACGGCCTGCACCTTTACACCAACGCACAGGTAAGCCTCTGGTTTGGCGAGTTTTTGCAGCCCGACTGGGATATGTTTCAGTCGGCACATCCCATGGGCGTCTACCATGCGGCGGCAAGAGCCATCAGCGGCGGCCCCGTGTATGTTTCAGACAAACCCGGTGAGCACAATTTTGATCTGCTGCGCAAGCTTGCCCTGCCCAATGGCGCTCTGCTGCGCTACCCAAACCCTGCCCTGCCCACCCGCGACACCCTCTTCTGCGATCCAACAACAGAGCCGGCTGCTCTGAAAATATTCAACAAAACAGAAAACCACGGCATTCTTGGCCTGTTTGCAGCGCTCTATGCCGAAGGCGAATCACCGTGCATTGAGGCTGATTATGCACCAGCAGATATCCCCGGCCTGCAGGGTGAGCAGTTTGCACTGTACCGAAGCCAGGCAGGCGTACTGGAGTTTGCAAATCGGGAGGAAAGACGCTCGCTTACCCTGCAGTACCCTGATTTTGAGCTGATTGTTGCGGTACCCCTGCAGGGAGAAGGCATGGCCCCGCTTGGGCTGCTCAACATGTTCAGCGGCGCTCTGGCCCTGCTTCGCAGCGAAACAGACGGCCCCGCTGCAGAATACGTTTTCACTGGGGGCGGCGTATTTGGCGCTGCATGCGTGCGCAAACCGGCGCAGGTGCTGCTCAACGGCCGCAGTGCAGACTTTCAGTGGAACAACGGTCTGCTCACCCTTGAGGCTCCTGAGGGAGTTCACACGCTCAATATACTGCTCACACAAGCATAACCAATCTGCCCGCTTCATAATAAACGCCCCAGGCAAAGCCTGAAGCAGCAGGTTTCAGCAGCGGTCCAAAACCTCCAGCAGCTGACGCACCGGAGGGTTGTCAGAAGCATCCTGTGCCCGGTATGCGTACTGCAACAGGCCGGTGCTGTCTACCAGAAACACCCCCGGCATCTGAAACGGATCGGCATGGGGAACACCCGAAAAATGACCATGCAGGGTAGACTGAATTCCCCGTGCAAACACATGAGGGGTAAATATGCCTGCTGTTATGCCGCGCGCCAAACCATACGCCCTGTAGGCATTGCGATCGGGATCGGCCAGGCACACTGCCGGCACGTTCTGCAGCAAACGTTCCTGGCAAAAGCGGGCGGTTTCAGCAGCGCTGTTGAGGGTAATCAGCCCCATGGTTACTTTTCGCTGTGCAAACTCTGGCAGGGCATCTCTCAATTCAGAAACCTGCTCACGGCAAAACGTGCATCCCAGATGTCGCAAAAACACCAGCATCGCCCTGTTTTGCTGCCACAAACTGGAAAGCAGCACCGTCTTGCCGGTGTATGGGTCAAACACCTCTGCTTCCGGCGCCCTGCTGTTGACCTCTACCAAAGCTTCTGCGGCAATACTCATGGCTCTTCCTGTTTCCGCTGCGCATCTGCTGCGGCCAGTGCAGCTTCGCGGCTTCTCCCCTGATTTTCATACAGCACAATCAGGCTGTTATAAAGTCTCTCAGACTGTGAGTCGCGTTCTTCGCAGCAAAGCGAAAGCGCATTGATGTATTCCCGTTCCGCCTCAGGCATGCGTCCCTGCTGCATATACAAATGGGCAAGCGCTTCACGCACATGCGGGTCATAGGGGTCTTCCCTGGTAACTGCATTCCAGAGCGGGTCGGCACGCATCTCTTCGGGTGCGCTCTGCAGCGAAGCCAGTCCGTCTGCCGCTACCTCGTAAATATCCGCTTCCGGGTGTTCCATCCCCAGGTCCCAGTTCAGTGTGCTTGTGCAGAGAGGCAGCAGCCTCTGCGCCACGCTCCACCAGCTCATCGCAGCATGCTCGCTGTCTTCACGTTCGCGGTAAATATCTGCAATCAAATAAAATGGGTCGCCAAACCAGGGCGCTGCTTCTGCCGCACGAAAATAAAGGTCAAGCGCCCTTTCCGGGTCGTTCTGCGCGCGGCGGGCGCATCCCATATGGCAAAGGCTCACTGCATTCTGCGGGTCCATCTGGGTAAGCGCGTGATACAGTTCGGCATCGCTGCGGGGCAGCGGCAGGCGAGCCGAGGCATCTGTCATCCCCATCTGTACCAGCAGAGCGCTGTATTCCTGTTCCAGTTCGCCTTCCACTTCTTCCTGCTCTTCCGCTGCATAGCGGCCGGTAAGGACGCAGTTGCGCAAAAAAGCGCAGAAGTTGGATGCGGCCGGCTGAAGAGACATTTCAAAGGTATCCCAGCAAAGCACAGGCCACTGTTCGGGCGAGAGACCCGGCAGAGCATAAAAGCCGAAAATGCCTCCCTCGTCCATCTCACGTCCAAACGGAAGCAGAGCAGGCAGCATTCCATACGCTCTGCCCTCCCCGCGCACCATCTCGGCAGGAGATAAAAACTCACAGGGAGGCAGCAGGGGTGCATCATAACCAAGATGCAGTTTGCGAAAGGTTTCGGGCAGGCGCGTCTGCCATATTTTTTCCAGCGCGCGCAGTTCCGTCTCTACCGCTTGTGCTCCAGGTCGATGTTTTTGACTCATAATCTCTCACTGGCCTGTTCTGTACCATCTCAACTGCTGTTTGATGCGTACACAAAGGAGCGCACAGGGCGCCCGGAAGTTGGCATGGAGGCTGGGTACGGGCTAAAGAGTGCCGCCTCCTAATTAACATTATGGCAAAAGTATACCTGCAAGCCGCAGAATAACTCGCAACGCCCTCTGTGCCGGCCGGCAATGCACGCTGCGGCAGGCGGTTGAATACCAGTAAATCGCCGGCAGCAGAGCAGCATACATGTTCATGCAGAAAAGCCAGCTTCAATGTTCTAAAGCAAACCCTTGTACGCGCACTTTTGCGCCGAAATGGGTATTCTATACTCATCCCAAAGCACACAGTTGCACAATCGGAGGCCACGAGTGATAAAACGTATAATCACCCCACTGCTGCTGCTTAGCAGCGTGCTTACTGCAGCGCATGCCGCAACATACTATGTAGACAGCAAAACTGGCAGCGACAGCAGCAGCGGGCTTTCTGCACGCACCCCCTGGAAAACCCTGGCAAAAGTAAACTCTGTCACCCTGCAGCCAGGCGACTGGGTGTTGTTTCGGGCTGGTTCGGTATTTACAGGGCAGCTGAAACCGCAGGGGTCTGGGCTGCCTGGCAAGCCTGTGCTGCTCTCCAGTTATGGCAGCGGCCCCCAGCCCCTGCTGGCAGCAAACGGAACGCACCGCTGCACCCTCTGGCTGTACAATGTGCAAAACTACATCGTGCAAAACCTGCAAATCACCAATACCGGCCCCGCTCCGGCTGCAAAGCGCACAGGTGTGCTGGTTTCTGCCTGGAATAGTGGAGTAATGCACAACATCACTCTGCGCCGCCTCTACATTCATGACGTAAACGGCAGTGAAATCAAAAACGCAGGCGGCGGGGCTGGCATTGCATGGCAAAACGGAGGCAGCAAGGTGAAATCACGCTTCGATGGGCTGACCATAGAATACTGTCATCTGGTTCGCACCGACCGCAACGGAATTGTAGGGGCAGGCTACTGGCAGCGCAGCAACTGGTACCCCAGCCTGCATGTGGTGATACAGCACAACCTGCTTGAACACATTGGCGGCGACGGCATTGTGCCCATTGGCTGCGATGGCTGCCTGGTGCAGTACAACGTAATGCGCAACAGCGGCTGGAACCTGCCCATGGGCGAATATGCAGCCGGCATCTGGCCCTGGAGCTGCGACAACACGGTGGTGCAGTTCAATGAGGTAAGCGGGCAAAGGGGCGGCGGCGATGCACAGGGGTTTGATTCTGACTGGAACTGCCGCAACACGCTGATTCAGTACAACTACAGCCACGACAACGAGGGCGGCTTTTTGCTTGTTTGCAACGATGGCAGCTCGCACATGCCCTACAGTGCCGGCAACCAGAACACCGTGGTGCGCTACAACCTGAGCGTAAACGACGGCTACCGCATTACCGGGCAGCAGCACAATTCGCCTGCCATACACTTTGCCGGCCCCACCAGCCACACTCTCATCTACAACAACACCATTGTGGCAGGGCCAAAACCAGCTGGCATTTACGACAACAGCATGGTGATTATGAACAGCTGGAACGGATACGCTTCAGACACCCTGTTTGAAAACAACATCTTCTACACCGCAGACACCGCTGGCTTTTCGCTTGGGCAGACCAAAGGCACCCTCTTCAAAAACAACCTTTACTATGGCCCGCAGCCAAGCCGCCCGCAGGACGAAGGGGCAAAACTGTTCAACCCCCTGTTTGCAGGGCCGCTTACCCCCGCAGAGGGCAAAAAGTACTGGCTCGGTTTTGTGCTGAAACAGGGTTCGCCCGCGGCAGAGGCGGGCATCGCCGTGCCAGACAACGGCGGGCGCGACCTGGCCGGCGCTGAGCTTCCCGCAGGAAACCCCGCGCTCGGCGCACTGCAGCCTGGCTCGCATTAGCGGCAGCCATTTTATAAGATGAAAACCAGCTTATGACCAACGACATTGCAGGGTGGATCAGGGCGCTTGGCCACGAGAGTGAAGTTGTGCGCAGCAATGCCGCAGCATCACTGGCTGAAGCGGGTTCCGCTGCAGTTGTGCCGCTCTGCAGAGCGCTGGAAAACGAAAACAGCAGCATTCGCACCTCTGCAGCCCAAATTCTAATCAGAATAGGTTCACCGGCAGTTGCTCCCCTGTGCTGGGCGCTGGCCAACCCCGACTGGTATTTTCGCCATTCGGCCGCTGAAGTGCTGGGCAGTATAGGCGATGCAGCGGCTGTCGGCCCCCTCTGCAAGGCCCTGCAAGATACCGACTGGTTTGTGCGCAAATACGCTGCAGAGGCGCTGGGCAAAACAGGAGATGCCTCTGCTGCCGGTCCGCTCTGCAGCGTACTGCAGGACAGCCAGTGGCAGGTAAGGCTGAGCGCTGCCAAAGCGCTGCAAAAGCTTGCCGTTTCATACACTGCAGCACCCCTCTGCAAAGCGCTGGAAGACAACAACGAACAGGTGCGCGCTGCTGCCATTCACGCTCTGGCCAGCATTGGCGGCACAGATGCCGTGGTGCCTCTTTGCACGGCGCTGGCAAATGCCGAGAGAGAAAGCTGCCTGGCCGCAATAGAAGCGCTTGGCAAAATGGGCGATGTGAGCGCTGTCGGCTGCCTGTGTCAGGCGCTTGAACATGAGGATGAATTCATCTGCAAGGTAGCGGCTGAAGCGCTTGGAAAACTGGGCGACAAAAAAACACTGCCCCGAAACATTCTGCTCTGCAGAGAGATGACCCCGCACAATAAAGCGCTGGCCCTCAATGCACTCAGCCAAAACGGAAAGTAAATTGCAGCAGGCTTTTTGCAGCGGTACAAAAACCCGAATGCACAAGAGTTCTGCCAGGCAGTAGAACATGACAGCGCCCCGGAAATACGCAAGGCAGCCTCCGAAATAGTCGACTACTTTACCTATCTTCGATCGAGAGAGCCAAACGCCGCTGAAGAGCTGCTGCATGAGGCGGCAGGCTATGAACCCCATGAACAAACGGCAGAATTGCTGCGCGAGTCAAAACAGACCGAAAGCCTGCAGCATTCGGCCTCAAAGCCCACCAGACTGACTCTCTGGTGGAGACGTCTGTTTCAGGGCAGCCGGGCATAACGTGCTGAGCGCCAATGCTTCTGTTGTAAAAGCATGCAAGATTCGCCTCTCCCTGTGAGTGTATGAACCAACTGTCCCTTGCATGGCATCTACTAACTATTGATGAACTATGGTAAACAATAAGCATACTATGCACCAGGAGGATAGCGCCCTTGTCGATACAACCCATTGCAGAACTTTTTGGATTTCCAATAGACAACGACTCGCAAGATGCAGTGCGCGCGCGACAGTATCAGTTCTGTCCATTCAGTAATAAAGGTCCGAACTGCACAAAAGACAGCATCACCAATCCACTGGGCGTCTGTTCGATTCATCATGGAGATGGCATGGCGGTAATCTGTCCAGTTCGCCTGCAGGAAGATTGGCTCCTCGCTGAACATGCCGCCAGGTTTTTCTTTCCTGCCAATTACCGTTGGGCAATTTTTCTTGAGGTTCGCCTGAAAGACAGGCATGGTATATCAGCTGGGAATATCGATGTAGTCCTGGTTGCTTACGACAACAACGGTAGCGTGATCGATTTCGGCTCTCTTGAAGTGCAGACAGTTTATATCAGCGGGAACATTCGCAAAGAATGGTTTCAGCCTTGCATGGATGACATCATAAGTTACCGCGCTGCAAACTGGAGTCAAATCAGAAAGAGTGTACCAGTCCCAGATTACCTTTCGTCATCCCGTAAACGTCTTATGCCTCAACTCCTTTACAAAGGGGGTAGTCTCAATGCATGGGGGAAAAAACAGGCAGTAGCAGTTCACTCTGCATTCTTCGATACCCTGCCTTCCATGCCCACAGTAACTGCTGAAAATGCCGATATTGCCTGGCTGATTTATGATATAGAGTTTGATTCGACGCAAAACCGCTACAAACAGAAATTAGCGCGAACCGTCTATACCGAATTCAAAACGTCACTTGATAGCATATCATTTGCAGAAGCAGGATTGATAGATGACTTTATGGTTCAACTGCAGTCGAAATTGACAGTACAACTGGCTGGTTCTCCTCAAACTGAACACTCTGATTTATCATCAGGTGAACCAGATGGGGATGCCCTAGATGATATTATCGAAAACCTGTGAAAGGCTTGGCATGTCAGAATTCAATCTGTTTACTGAACTAGATCGTGCTTCTATCATTAATGTAGCCACTGTACCACAGCGTAGTCCATTTCGCTATCCGGGCGGAAAAACCTGGTTTGTACCGCATCTGCGCCAGTGGTTCGCCAGCATGGCAACATGCCCCCGCCTGCTCATTGAGCCATTCGCTGGTGGAGGTATTGTCAGTTTAACAACAGCCTTTGAGCAGCTTGCCAGTCAGGTGATTATGGTAGAGCGTGATAATCAGGTTGCAGCAGTATGGCAAACCATCATGCACGGCAATGCCGAGTGGCTTGCAAATCGAATCGCCGAATTCGAGATGACCCCGACAGCTGTGCAGAAAGAACTTTGCAGGGAGAACTTGACCGGGCATGAGCTGGCGTTTCAAACAATTCTGCGTAATCGTATCAATCACGGCGGAATACTGGCTCCAGGCAGCGGCATAGTAAAGCATGGAGAAAACGGAAAGGGGATAAAATCCCGCTGGTACCCGCAAACACTGCGCAATCGCATAACAGACATCATGGCCATAAGAAAGTCAATCCAATTCATTCATGGTGATGGCATAGATGTAATTCGTGACCATGCCAGCGAATCTGACACCGTGTTTTTTATCGATCCGCCTTACACAGCCGCGGGCAAGAAGGCAGGGAAACGTCTTTACGCCTGCAATGACCTGAACCACGATGAACTGTTCAGCCTTTTGGAAACCGTGCAGGGTGACTTTCTAGTCACTTACGATAACACCGAGGGAGTCAAACAGCTGGCAGTCAGACATAACCTTGATATGGAAGCGATTGCCATGAAAAACACTCACCATACAGAAATGACAGAACTGGTGATTGGCCGCAATCTCGACTGGATGCGCAGAGGCAGACAACTCGTTGTAGACTTCCATCATCAATTGCCTTCAATGCAGTCAGATTAGAAAAATATACCGATCAACTGAAGCCGCATAGCACAGCAGTTATTAGCAGAGAGGCAGCAAGTGATTTATGAAAAAACTGGTGTATCAGAATGGTGAAGCGGTGCTGGCAGACGCGACAGAAGAGGACGAAGCTGCACTGCATCGTATACTTGACGATAGCATATACGTCACCATAATGTACGGCATTGCATGCAGCAGATGCAGACATGCTGTTCAGAATGTGATCGTACACGGGCGCAGACACAACTACTGGTGCAGAGCATTCCCAGAGGGTATACCGGAGGAGATATACACCGGGAAAAACGGACACACCGAACCTTACCGTGGAGATCATGGAATTCAATTTGAACAAAAACAGGCATGAACTCCATGGCGAGCATGTGGTATTCGATGCCTACGTCTGAACTAGGGCGCAGATGAGTCGGAATAGGTTGCGTTAAAAATGGAGTCTGCCAGCCACTTTTTGAAAGCAGGGTTGTCTGAGTACTGCCTGAACAGCTCTGTTTGATCTGTAAGCAGCGCCAGGATGGGGAGAAAGAAGTATTCTCAATACGTAATGGTTGAGAATACAAAAGCGGGAGACGAGATTCGAACTCGCGACTTCTTCCTTGGCAAGGAAGCGCTCTACCACTGAGCTACTCCCGCAAAAAATGCATGCGGCTTTATGGTGGGCAAGAGGGGACTTGAACCCCTACGCCTTGCGGCACCGGAACCTAAATCCGGCGTGTCTGCCATTTCACCACTCGCCCGGATGCCAGCCAGTGCAGCAGGCACTGTGTGAAGTAATATATCATGACTGGCATTCTGTTGTCAAGAGTAAGCGGCATTCCAGCGGTTTCACACTATCTTATTCACAGCTTTAGAAAGGACTTTTATGCCCGGTTACAAACGCATCCTGCTCTCATGGAGCAGCGGCAAGGATTCGGCATGGGCGCTTCACCTTCTGCGCCAGCAGGGGCAGGGAGAAGTGGTCGGGCTGCTTTCCACCCTCAATCAGACCTTCAACAGGGTTGCCATGCATGGCGTAAGGCGCGCGCTGCTGGAAGCCCAGGCGCAGGCTGCCGGGCTGCCGCTCATCATTGCCCCCCTGCCCTGGCCATGCAGCAACCAGCAGTACGAACACGCCATGCAGCAGGCGCTGCAGCAGGCAGTAGAAACGCTGGGCATCACCCACGTGGCCTTTGGAGACCTGTTTCTGGCAGACATACGTGCCTACCGCGAAGAAAAGCTCGCACAGCACACCAGCCTCGCCCCCCTTTTTCCAGTGTGGAACATCCCCACCCCCGACCTCGCGCAGCAGATGCTGCAGGGCGGCCTGCGCGCACGCATTGCATGCGTAGATTTAAGCCGGCTGCCGGCCTCGTTTGCAGGCAGAGAGTACGACAGCCAACTGCTGCAAAGCCTGCCCCAGGGCGTTGACCCATGCGGCGAAAACGGCGAGTTTCATACCTTTGCATACAGCGGCCCCATGTTCTCGCACCCCATTGACATAAAAAACGGCGAAAGCGTGCAGCGCGACGGATTCTGCTTCACCGACCTGCTGCCGAACTGCTCACCCCCTGACTGCCCTTTGAAAACTGCTCGATAAGCAGCTGCGAAAAATCAAGCCTGGTGCGATGGGTAATGATCACAGGAGACAGAGGCGGCTGCGAAAAGTCAAAACAATCAAGCATATTGTTCGAACGCGCATCACGCTCTGCAAGCGCAGGCAGACCAAAGCGCGTTTCTATCAGCTTGAGCGGCGAGGTCAAATCAAAGCTGGTGTGGCACACATAGCCGGGCCGCGCCCAGGGCGAAATCACCAGAGCAGGAACCCGCGGGCCAAAGCCGTACTGGTCTACATCGGGCGGCGCAGCATGGTCGTAAAAACCGCCATAATCGTCCCAGGTAAGCACAACAACAGTATTTTTCCAGTAGCTGCTGCGCATCACTGCGTTGATCAAATGCGTTACATGCCACATACCTCGCGTAGTGCTGGCAGGCGGATGCTCGCTGTCGGCAAAGGTAGGCACAATCCAGCTTACTTCCGGCAGGGTATGCTGCTTCAAATCATTGTAAAAAGCCTTCAGCTGCACAATATGCGCCATCAAACGCGGGTTGTTGTGAATGGCGGTAAAACCGGGCAGCGGGTTCCAGAGCCAGTGCGTTTGAGGGTGCGAACGCTCATCGTAGTATTTCCAGCTTACATGCGACTTCTCAAGCAGCTGCACCATTGTAGGAAAGCTGTACACATCGTTTTGCCCTATCACCCCCGGCGGCGGGTTATTCACCAGCCCCCCCGACTGGGCAGCAACAGTGTAAAGATGATTGGGTTCGCTTGGCCCCATCAGCGAGGAAAAAAAGTTGTCGCACAGGGTGAAACGGCGTGCATACTCCCAGTAATTGGGTATTTCACGGTAATCGTAGTACGATAGCGAATCCTCCACCCAGTCGGGCGGCGGGCCGTCTGGTGCAGAACGGCGGCCAGGCAGCAGGCGGCTGCGCCCATCTATCACCGCCAGCACCCGCCCCGGCGGATAGCGGCGCAAAAACGCTGCAAACTCGTTCAGTTCCAAAGCCTTGTCATGGTTGGCATCAAATTCCTGCAGCGCTTTGGCGGCGCGCTCCTCTGAGCTGCTGCCAGGCAGAAAAGAAGGAAACGAATGCTGCGAGAAAAGCGCGCGCAGTTCAATGGGTTCCAGCACTGTATCCGAATTGATGTCAAACTGCTCCATCAGTCTGCGGGCATAGTTCAGTGAAACAGCATGCATGCTGCTCCCAGCCGTTTTTGCTGGCAGATGAACCAGCGCCGGGTTTGGCGAAGGCACGCGCCTGTGCCAGTAATAGGGCAGCGCTTTCGGCCACTCAGCCCACAAAAAGCCATCCATCTTCCCGCCGTCCCAGGCAGTGTGAGCCGTTTGCCAGCTGTGCCCCAAATCGTGGGTAAGCTGCGTCTGCGACAGGTGAAACGGATAAAAAAGGGTTTTGCCGCCCGGATGAAACGGAACCCCTGCCCCCCGCGGAATGCCGTTCGCACCGGGATAGGTGCCGAAATAGTGATCAAATGAAATGTTTTCCTGAATGATGTAAATGAAGTGCTTCACTGGCATCTCAACAGGTTTCACCGCCTGCGCACAGAAAAAGGTAAACATAGCTCTCTCCCTCTCTGTTCAAACAGTTCAACTGCATATTGCCTGCTGCACCCCCTGTTTCCTGCATTCCACATGAACGCCGGCAGCCAGCCCTGCCGAACCATCCCTGCCAGCACATTGAACATTTCTTCACAATCATCCCAACGGCGGATGCATCTCTTGCCCAGGCATCGCATAATGCAGATGTTACATGCCCGTTGGGCAGAAGAATACTGCCCGGAAAAGGGGAAGACCATGGCTAGAAACCTTACTATGATGGACGGCAGTGAGGCCGTTGCGTCAGTTGCATACCGCACCAATGAGGTAATGACCATTTACCCCATCACTCCCTCCTCTACCATGGGGGAGCTGGCAGATGCCTGGGCGGCAGAAGGGCGCAGCAATATATGGGGGCAGACCCCCCTGGTGCAGGAAATGCAGTCGGAGGGAGGCGCGGCAGGCGCTGTGCATGGCTCGCTGCAGGCAGGTGCGCTCACCACCACCTTCACCGCCAGCCAGGGGCTGCTGCTGATGCTGCCCAACATGTTCAAAATTGCAGGCGAGCTTACCAGCACCGTTTTTCATGTAGCTGCGCGCACGGTAGCCGCGCACGCACTCTCTATTTTTGGTGACCACAGCGACATCATGGCAGTGCGCTCTGCAGGCTGGGCGGTTCTTTTTTCAGACTCACCGCAGCAGGCGCACGATATGGCTCTCATTGCACAGGCTGCCGCTCTGCGTGCAAGGCTTCCGTTTATTCACGCATTCGACGGCTTTCGCACCTCGCATGAAGTGCAGGGCATAGAAACCCTGCCCGACAGCGTTTTGCGCGCACTGCTGCCAGAAGAGCTTATTCGCGCACACCGCGCCAGAGCGCTTGCTCCCGAACACCCCGTGATGCGAGGCTCGGCTCAAAACCCGGACGTTTACTTTCAGGCGCGCGAGGCGTGCAGCCCGTGGTACAAAGCAGCGCCACAAATTGTAGAAGATATTATGCAGCAGTTTGCAGCGCACACAGGCCGCAGCTACTCCCCGTTTCAGTACACGGGTCATCCGCAGGCCGAACGCGTGGCCGTTGTGATGGGGTCGGCAGCAGAAACGCTGGCAGAAACGGTGAATGCACTGGTACTGCAGGGCGAAAAAGTGGGCGTGCTGCAGGTGCATCTGTTTCGTCCATTCTCGGCAGAGCATCTGGTTAGGGCGCTGCCAGGTTCTGTAGAAAAACTGGCGGTACTTGATAGAACCAAAGAACCGGGAGCCGCCGGCGAGCCGCTCTACACCGACGTAGTCACCGCACTCAGCGAAATGTACAGCACAGGCGAACTGCAGCAAATGCCCCGCATTACAGGCGGAAGGTATGGCCTCGCCTCAAGGGAATTTACCCCCGCCATGGCTGCTGCAGTGCTGGAAGAACTGAAAAAGCCCTCCCCCCTCAACCACTTTACAGTAGGAATAACAGACGATGTAAGCCACAGCAGCCTCAGCGTAGATGAAAGCCTCAACCTGGAACCGCAGGAGGTTACCAGAGCAGTGTTCTGGGGGCTGGGTGCAGATGGAACAGTGGGGGCAAACAAAAACAGTATCAAGATCATTGGCGAAGACACCTCGCTGTACGCGCAGGGATATTTTGTATACGACTCTAAAAAAAGCGGTTCTGTTACCACCTCGCACCTGCGCTTCGGCCCAAACCCTATTCACAGCCCCTACCTTATTCGCAGCGCAAACTTTGCCGGCATTCACCAGTTCGGTTTTCTTGAGCGCTACCCGGTGCTTCAAAACCTTGCCCCCGGCGCTGTCGTGCTGCTCAACAGCCCCTATGGCCCCGGCGAGGTGTGGAATCAGCTTCCCTCCGGCATACAGCAGCAGCTAATAGATAAACAGGCTAGGCTGTATGTAATTGATGCCTATGAGATGGCAAAACGCAACAGCATGGGCACGCGAATCAATGTGATTATGCAAACCTGCTTCTTTGCCCTGTCGGGCGTGCTGCCCCGCGATGAAGCCATTGCCTGCATAAAAGAAGCGGTACGCAAAACTTACGGCAAACGGGGCAAAGCGGTTGTAGAACGCAACTTTGCCGCCATCGACAACGCACTGTCCGGCCTGCACGCTGTTCCGCTTCCAGCTGCAGCAACCCCCGGGCGCAGCATGCCGCCTGTCGTGCCGGCAGAAGCCCCCGAGTTTGTGCAGAAATTTACTGCCGAAATCATAGCAGGGCGTGGAGACAGCCTGCCTGTGAGCGCCATGCCCCCCGATGGAACTTTTCCAACAGGCACTTCGCAATGGGAACGCCGATGCATCGCACAGGAAATACCTGTCTGGAATGAGAACCTCTGCATTCAGTGCGGAAAATGCGTGCTGGTCTGCCCGCATGCCGTTATTCGCGCCAGGGTGGTACCGGCAGAGGCCCTTCAGAATGCGCCCGAAGGGTTTCAAAGCGCAGAGGCGCACTGGCGCGAACATGCCGGCGAACGCTATACCCTGCAGGTTTCGGTTGAAGACTGTACGGGCTGCTCGCTTTGCGTAGAGGTATGCCCGGCAGTAAACAAAAGCATTACCTCTCAAAAAGCGCTGCACATGGCGCCTGTTCGAGAGGTAAAACAGCAAGGCATGCAGCACTGGCAGTTCTTCAAAAGCCTGCCCGAACACCTGCCCGGCAAAGGCCGAATTCACTACAACACGGTGAAAAATGTGCAGCTGCTGCAGCCGCTCTTCGAGTTTTCGGGCGCATGCGCAGGCTGTGGAGAAACCCCTTACATCAAGCTCATCACGCAGCTGTTTGGCCACCGCGCCCTCATTGCAAACGCCACCGGGTGCTCCAGCATATACGGCGGCAGTCTGCCCGCTACCCCCTACGCCACGAACCGGCAGGGCTGCGGCCCCGCATGGTCAAACTCGCTGTTTGAAGACAATGCCGAGTTTGGCCTGGGAATGCGCCTCGCCGTAGATGTGCAAACTGAGCATGCTCGTACGCTGGTGCAAAAGCTGAGCCAGCACCTGGGTGCAGAACTCACCGCTGCTCTGCTGCAGCAAAACGTACACACAGAAGAAGAGATAGAGCAGAGAAGAGAGCAGGTTGAACAGCTGCGCACTCTGCTGCAGCCTCTGCACACTACAGAAGCGCGCGACCTGCTGGCCACAGCCGGCAATCTCATACCGCGCTCTATCTGGATAATTGGCGGAGATGGATGGGCCTACGACATTGGCTACGGCGGCCTCGATCATGTGATAGCCAGCGGAAAAAACGTGAATGTGCTTGTGCTAGATACCGAAGTGTATTCCAACACAGGCGGCCAGGCGTCCAAAGCCACCTCCAGGGCGGCAGTGGCAAAATTCGCAGCATCTGGCAAAGCCACAGCCAAAAAAGACCTGGGCCGCATGTTTATGGCATACCGCAGCGTTTATGTTGCACAAATCGCACTCGGAGCCAGCGATGCCCAAACCCTGCGCGCCCTGCGCGAGGCAGAAAGTTACGACGGCCCCTCGATCATTATTGCCTACAGCCACTGCATTGCCCACGGAATAGACATGAGCAAAGGGCTGTGGCAGCAAAAACTTGCGGCAGATACCGGATACTGGCTGCTTTACCGCTATGACCCCAGGCTGGTTGAAAAAAATATGAACCCGCTTCAGCTCGACAGCAAGGCCCCTGCTCTGCCGCTTCACCAGTATCTCTACAACGAAACGCGTTTTCGATCACTGCAGCAGTCAAGACCGCAGCACGCCGCACAGCTGCTCAAGGCCGCACAGGAAGATGTAGACAGGCGCTGGCTGGAATACAGCCAGATGGCCGCCGCACTGCCCTGGCAGCCAGAGATTGCTGAAGAGGAGGGAGAAAGCCGGAAATGAAACTGGAAACACAATGGATGGGAATTCAATTAAAAAACCCGCTGGTCGCCTCGGCATCGCCGCTCTCCAGAAATCTCGACTCTATGAAGCGACTGGAAGATGCCGGCATTGGAGCTATTGTCATGTACTCGCTGTTTGAAGAGCAGATTACCCACGACAGCTACCAGCTGGATCATCATCTCTCTTACGGGTCAGAAAGCTATGGGGAGGCAGTAAGCTACTTCCCCTATGCACCCGGTTACGACTTTGGAGGCGATGCCTACCTTACCCTGCTGGAAGCAGCGAGAAACGCCCTGCAAGTGCCCATTCTCGCAAGCCTCAACGGAGCCACGCAGGGAGGGTGGACTGAATATGCACGCGAAATGGAACTGGCCGGAGCCAGCGGGCTGGAACTGAACCTTTACTATCTTGCCGCCAATGCCGAGGCATCGGGCGAAGAGGTGGAAAACATGATGCTGGAAACGGTGAGAAATGTTGCCAGTACCGTTTCGCTGCCGGTGAGCATAAAAATTGGCCCATGGTTCACTGCACTGCCCCACTTTGTACGCAGGCTGGTAGCGGCAGGAGCCTCCGGCGTCACACTCTTCAACCGCTTCTATCAAACCGATTTTGACCTCGAAACCCTGCAGGTCACCGCCGCCCTCGAACTCTCCCGTTCTTACGACCTGCTGCTCCCCCTGCACTGGACTGCCATTCTCTACGGGCAGGTAAGCGCAGACATTGCGGTAAGCGGCGGCATTCACTGCGGCACAGATGCCCTGAAAGCGTTTATGGCAGGAGCCGATGCCGCACAAATGACCTCCGAACTGCTGGTACACGGCCCCGAAAGAATAAAGGGCATTCTGCAGGAGATTGCCGGCTGGATGGAGGAGCACGAATACGAATCTATCGACCAGATGCGGGGCAGCATGAGCCTGCGCAATGTGCCCGACAGCAGCGCATTTGAAAGAACAAACTACATGCGCGTACTTGGCTCGTATAAGCCAGACCCAACCGGGTGGCTGAAATAAGGAGGCTGACATGCGAGACCTGCTTGCAGTTCCTCCCCCGCCCACAGAAGACAAGCGGTGGCGTATTGTGGAGGCCGCCATGCGGCGAGGGGCCTATTCTCCCAACTGCCTGATAGAAACCCTGCACGCTGTACAGGAAACCTTTGGCTGCCTCGATGAGGCTTCCCTGCGGTTTTGCGCAGGCAGGCTGCGCGTGCCGCTGAGCAAAGTGTATGGCGTAGCAACTTTTTATCACCACTTTCAACTCAAACCGCAGGGCAGGCATACCTGCGTGGTCTGCCTGGGCACCGCCTGCTACATAAGAAACTCACCCCGCCTGCTGAAGGCAGTCACACAAGAATTCGGCATAGAAGAGGGGCAGACTACCGAAGACAAAAACCTTTCACTGCTCACTGCACGCTGCGTGGGGGCATGCAGCCTCGCGCCTGTGGCGCTGCTTGACGGCCAGACACTGCCGGGGCAAACCCCCGAAAGCCTGATAGAACGCCTGAAAGCGCTCCCCGCAGAAGAGACGAAACGGGAGGCGGAAAAATGAACCGGGAAGAACTGGAAGAGATGGCCCGCACAGAGCGCGAAGCCTGCAGCAGGCGACCCAGGTGCATTCGGGTATGCACGGGAACCGGGTGCATTTCTGCGCAAAGCGACCGGCTGGCGGCTGCCTTGCGAGAGAGAGCCGCTGCCGGCGGAATAACGCCCGATGATGTGCTGGAGGTTGGCTGTATGGGCCTTTGCGCCTGCGGCCCGCTGGTGCAGACAGAATGCAGTGGGAATGTGTACCAAAATGTACGCATCGAAGACGCAGACGAACTGCTGAAAGCCGCACAGGGCGAAGAAACCAGCCTGCAGCGCTGCAATACCGGCATGCCGTTTTTTACGCGCCAGAAAAAAATTGTGCTGGAAAATGCAGGGCGCATAGACCCCGAACGAATTGAATCGTATGTGTCGAACCAGGGATACCACGCTCTGCTCGATGTACTTCACAACCTGAGGCCCGCTCAGGTCATAGAGATCATCACCGCATCGGGGCTGCGCGGCAGGGGCGGCGCAGGTTATCCTACCGGGCTGAAATGGGCCACTGTGGCAAAAGCAGCAGGCACCCCCAAATACGTCATCTGCAACGGAGATGAAGGCGACCCGGGCGCATTTATGGACCGCTCGGTGATGGAAGACGACCCCCACCGCGTGCTGGAAGGAATGACGCTGGGAGCCTGGGCAGTTGGCGCAAGCCAGGGCATTGTGTATGTGCGCGCAGAATACCCGCGTGCACTCAAACGACTCAAAACCGCCATCTCGCGGGCAGAGCGCCACAACCTGCTGGGAACAAACATCGCCGGTTCAGGCTTCAGTTTCAGCATAGAACTGCGTGTAGGGGCAGGAGCCTTTGTGTGCGGAGAAGAAACCGCTCTCATCGCTTCTATACAGGGAGGCAGGGGCACGCCGCGCCCGCGCCCGCCCTACCCCGCACAGGCGGGACTATGGAACTGCCCCACTCTCATCAACAATGTGGAAACCTGGGCCAGCGTGCCGGCCATTCTGCGCAGCGGCTCCGAATGGTATGCCTCTATGGGGGTGGGCAAAAGCCGCGGCACAAAAGTGTTCTGCCTCACAGGCGCTGTATGCAACACCGGCCTGATTGAAGTGGAAATCGGAAAAACACTGCGTGAAATAGTGTTTGACATTGGCGGAGGCATTCGAGGCAGTGGAACCTTCAAGGCTGTGCAAACAGGGGGGCCTTCGGGCGGCTGCATACCCGAAGAGCTGCTGGATACCCCCGTCGATTACGAATCACTGCGCAGCCTGGGGTCTATCATGGGGTCGGGCGGCATGATCGTAATGGACCAGCATTCGTGCATGGTAGATGTGGCTCGCTACTTCATGGAATTCTGCAAATCAGAGTCCTGCGGCAAATGCATTCCCTGCCGGGCAGGTACGGCTGAAATGGCGCTGCTGCTGCGTAAAATTGCAGAAGGGCTGGCCGATGCAGCCGATGTGCAGAGGCTGGAAAGGTTGTGTGAAATGGTGCAGGAAACCAGCCTCTGCGGGCTGGGACAGTCTGCACCCAACCCGGTTCGCTCTACACTGCGCTATTTTCGCGATGAAGTGATGGCACATGTGCTGGAAAAAAGATGCCCCGCCGGAGTTTGCCCGATAACCAGGCAGAAAGGAGAGCCGACTCATGCCTGAATCTTCTATCACTGCTGAGGTAGTCACCCTTGCCATAAACGGCAGGGAAACGGGCGCACGCACCAATGAAACAATTATGGATGCCGCTGCCGAAATGGGAATAGCGCTCCCTGCCCTCTGCCATATCAGCGGCCTAAGCGATGTGGGGTCATGCAGGCTTTGCATGGTGGAAATCGAGGGAAACCCTCGCCCGCAGCCTGCCTGCGTCACCCGCGTGCAGGAGGGAATGCAGGTGCGCACACATACCCCCAAACTGCAGCAGTATCGGCGCGAAATACTGGAAATGCTGTTTGCAGAGAGAAATCATGTTTGCGCAGTATGCGTATCAAACGGCAACTGCGACCTGCAAGACCTGGCTGTAGAGTGCGGCATGCAGTGCGTAAGCCTGCCCTACCTCAGCCCGCAGCTTGCCCTCGATGCCTCGCACCCGCGGTTTGTACTTGACCCCAACCGGTGCATTCTCTGCACCCGATGCGTAAGGGTGTGCGATGAAATTGAAGGCGCGCATACCTGGGATGTTTCGGGCAGAGGAGTGGATGCCAGGGTGGTTACCGACCTGGGCGCGCCCTGGGGAGAATCGGATACCTGCACCGGCTGCGGCAAATGCGTGCATGTGTGCCCTACCGGGGCGCTGTTTGAGAAAGGGGTATCGGTTGCCGAAATGAAAAAACGACGCCAGTTCCTCCCCTATCTCACTGTTATGAGAGAGGTGCGCAAATGAGCAAAATCACCGTTGCCACTATCTGGCTGGACGGCTGTTCAGGATGCCATATGTCGTTTCTTGATATGGACGAGCGACTGATGCAGCTGGCAGAAAAAATAGAGCTGGTCTACAGCCCTCTGGTAGACATAAAAGAATTTCCCGAAAGCGTAGACATCGCCCTGGTAGAAGGCTCGGTGAGCAACACCGATGACCTCGAAAAAATTAGAAAAGTACGCACGCATGCAAGGTACCTTGTCTCACTGGGAGACTGCGCCGTTACCGGCAACGTGCCTGGCATGCGAAACCCGCAGGGAACCGCTCCCATGCTGCACCGTGCCTACCACGAAAATGCAACACTGCAGCAGGGCATACCCAGCCGGCAGGTGCCTGCCCTGCTGCCTGTGGTGCTGCCTGTACACCAGGCAGTGCCCGTCGATCTGGTAGTGCCCGGCTGCCCGCCTTCTGCAGACACCATTTACTACACGCTGTGTGAACTGCTGGAAGGGCGCATTCCAGACCTGGCGCAGCGCACCCGCTTCGGAGCCTGAAAGGAGACAGTCATGACCTCCATTGTCACCATAGACCCCGTTACACGCATAGAAGGACATGCCAGAATCACCATTCATCTCAATGAACAGGGAACGGTGGAAGAAGCGCGGCTGCACATTACGCAGTTTCGGGGCTTTGAAAAAATATGCGAGGGGCGCCCGTTTTATGAAATGCCCTCCCTTATGGCGCGCATCTGCGGCATCTGCCCGGTGAGCCACCTCATTGCCTCCTCCAAAGCCTGCGATGCCCTGCTCGCCGCAAAACCACCCCGCACAGGCGAACTGCTGAGGCGCATTATGAACCTGGCCCAGATCATACAAAGCCATGCGCTCAGCTTCTTCCACCTCTCTGCACCAGATTTTCTGCTCGGCATGGACTCCGACCCGGCGCAGCGCAGCATCTTCACACTCTTCAGCACGCACCCCCAAATCGCCAGAGACGGCATTGCCCTGCGGCGCTTCGGGCAGCACATCATCGAACTGCTAGGCAAAAAACGCATTCACCCTTCCTGGGTGGTTCCCGGAGGGGTAAGCGCCCCGCTTACAGCAGAACACAGAGAAGAAATGCTGGCAGCCATACCCGATGCACGCCAAGCCGTGCTGCGCACCCTGCTCTGGTTTGAACCCTCACTCAGCCAGTATGAGCAGGAAATAGCCGTTTTTGCCAACTTCCCCACGCTCTACATGGGCCTGGTAACTGCTGAAGGCGGGCTGGAGCATTACGACGGCATGCTTCGGTTTGCCGGAGACGACGGCGCGCCGATTGGCGCAGATATTGCGCCGCAGCAGTTTGAAACCTGCATAGGTGAAGCTGTGGAAGAGTGGAGCTACCTCAAATTCCCCTATTACAAACCGCAGGGCTATCCGCAGGGCATCTACCGGGTAGGGCCGCTTGCCCGCCTCAACATGGTTGGCAAATGCGGCACGCCCCTGGCAGATGAATGGCTGCAAAAATTCAAGGCGCAGCATGCCGCAGTGAGGCGCAGCTCGTTTTCATACCACTACGCCCGGCTCATCGAAGTGCTGTATGCCATAGAGCGCATAGAGCAGATACTCAATGAGGAATGCATACTTGATACCAGAGTGCGTGCGCATGCCGACCTGAACCAGCAGGAGGGCATAGGGGTTTCTGAAGCGCCGCGCGGTACGCTGATGCATCATTACCGCACCGATGAAAACGGCCTGATTACCTGGGCAAACCTCATTATTGCCACAGGGCACAACAACCTGGCCATGAACAGGGGCATAACACAGGCAGCAAAACACTACATCACCAGTGCAGACATTCCAGAATCCGTACTCAACCGCATAGAGGCAGTGATTCGCGCATACGATCCCTGCCTGAGCTGCTCTACGCACGACGATGGCAGAATGGCGTTGAAAGTACAGCTCTACGACCCCAAAGGCACGCTGCTGCAGGAGAAACACCGGCAATGAAGCGCACACTCATCATAGGCTATGGCAACCCTCTTCGCGGTGACGACGCAGCGGGGCAGAAGGTCTGCATAGAAATAGAACGCTGGAAAATGGCGGGAGTATATACGCTGCCGGCAGCACAGCTCACCCCGGAGCTTGCCGGCGAAGTAGCGGCGGCAGACCAGGTTGTATTTGTAGATGCCGCCCGCGTGCGCGGCCTGCGCATCTGCACCCTAACCCCCGAATATTCCTGCCAGGTGCATACTCACCACCTAAGACCGGGCGGCCTGCTGGCTCTTGCCGAGTTGCTGTACCAGACAGTGCCGCCTGCGCTCATGGTACAGGTGCCGGCGCGCGAGTTTCTCTGCGGGGCGCCGCTTTCGCCCATAGCGCAAAGGGGCACAGAAAATGCA
>DAIDHN010000048.1 GCA_027459665.1 Chthonomonadaceae bacterium
CGCGGAGCAGAAGATTGCGATGCCATACAGTCCTCCCTTACTTACAGTGCATGCAGAATGGTGTCCCAGTCAGGTCAGCAAGGCTGACACTGTGCCAGGCAGTTTCTTATTACTATTATGGTATCACATTTGCTTGCATTGATAACAGGAAAAGTATGCATAAGTATTAAAAGCAGCACTTATATTTTCACAAGCTTACTCAGCCGCGCTCTGGCAAACATCTGTATGTGAAGCGCAACACAGGAGGTATGCTGTTCGTTTAATAAATGGATACATATTTTACTGTTGAAAAGGATTTTAATCGTATGAACGCCTCGTTCTTTCGCATGATGCCTATTTTGTGTACCGGAATACTTCTCAATGCCGCCGTCTGGAAGGCAGAGGCTCAAACAAACCCGCTTTCTACTCTGCCGCCAGTACAGCCGCTGCCTGTTTCCACGGGGGTGATACCGCTGCCGCATACCACTCCTCCAACCGGCCTGAGTATGAGGGTGCCAAACCCCGCACTCCCATCACAAAAAGCAGACTCACCCTTGCTCTATTCTCCCCGCATGCAGCAGCTTGGTCAGATGCTCAGAACTAAACCACTTACCCTAAAAGATGCGATAGCCCTGGCTCTTTCACTCAACCCGCAGCTGGCACAGGCAGTGGCCCACCTGCTGACGATACAGGGCAACACCTCGGCAGCACGTGCAGCGCTCAACCCCACTCTGGGTGTCAACACACAGCTCACCTACTTCGATGCACCAACCAATGCCGTTTTTGGAGCCACTAAACTAACTCTTGTCAACCAATTCAATCCTGTCGTAACTGCTACAGCCAATCTCCCTATCGATCTCTTCGGGGTGCTGCGCAACACAGTCAGTCAGGCACAGTTTGAACAGTTAGCCGCACGCATTGCGGTGAATGCTACACGCAACCAGATCGTATACAATGTAGAAAATGCATTCTATGCAGTGCTGCATGCCCAAGCCGCCATGGCGGTTGCCAGTGAATCTCTTCGCACCAATCTTTCCCAGCTCGATTCAGCACAGAAAAACTATGCGGCCGGCACAGCAGCGCGTTTTGATGTACTCACATCACAAACCAACGTTGCCAGTGCCCAGGATCAATTTCTACAAACCGAAAGGCAGGTGAGCCTAAGCCTGATTGCTCTAAAACTGGCAATCGGCCTGCGCCCAGACAGCCCGCTGAAGATTTCAGATGCCAATGCTGTGCAGATGCCGCCAAACGTTGCTCCTCCAGCAAAACTGCCTGCACCAGGATTGCAGAAAGCGCCTGAAACACCGCAGTTTTATCACGGTATCTCACCCCGAAGGCAAATACAAAAAACGCTTCCGCAGGCAGGCCAGGTCTCTATGCCCGAAGTGGAAGGAGCAGCTGTCACAATCTCCGACCCATTGCCGCTCTCACAGCAGGTTGCTCCCCTGCTGAAGGAAGCCGAAAACATGCGCCCTGAAATGCAGGCGGCAGAGGCGCAGCTGGCAGCAGCACGCAGAGGCATTCAACTCGCACGCGCCAGTATGCTGCCCTCGATCAGTTTACAGTTATCTTATCAGCTAACACCCAATGCTGCAGGCTTTACACGCTATAATCAAGCATTGGCTTCTATCAATTTCGAAATTCCGCTTCTGGACGGCGGGCTGGAAAACGCTCGACTGAAGCAGGCACGTGGCGATGTAGCACAAGCGGAAATTGCCCGCAGGGAAACACGAGATCAAATTGATGCTCAGGTTGAACAGGCATACATCGCTCTTCTTCAGGCAAGGGACAGGGTTGCAGTAGCCAATGTAGCGCTTACACAGGCGCGTGAATCGTACCGTCTGGCACAGGTCCGCTACAATGCAGGCGTAGTTCAGCAGTCAGGTGTATCGCCTATACTCGAATTGTCCAGCTCACAAGCCAGTCTTACTCAGGCTGAATCGAGTCAGGTAACTGCACTCTACGACTACAACACGGCCAGAGCCGCTCTCGACGAGGCATTGGGAAGATATGCTGCGCCCTGATCTATCTAAAAGGAAGCCAATGCCAACACCATACTAAGGACAACATGCAATGCAGGTCGTACAAATAGATGAAGAAGCAATGGGTGAGGAATATGGGCGGGAAATGTGCCGCAGTCTGGAGCAGGGAAATATCCTGGTTCTACACAACTCGCCCTTTGCTCCCCCGCCAGAAGATGCGGAGTTACTCCGCTCACAAAAACAGTCGGCAAGTTCTGCTTTCAAAAACATTGCCTACAAACCCCACATAAACAAAACCACAGGCATAAGTGATGAAAAAGGGATGGATGCTGAGGCAGTACACCGCATACTTTCCGCCTATTCTGAAGGCGCACTCAAATTCCTTGAGGCTCTGTTGCCCGCATATTCAACTCTTTGGAAGGTTGACTACGCCACCTTCAGACCAGTGGAAGAACAGGGGCGCGATCTGCCAATCAATCGGCGCAACGATCTGATGCACGTAGATGCTTTTCCTACACGTCCAACTCATGGAGGCAGAATTCTGCGCCTCTTTACAAACATTCACCCAGATAAACCACGTGTATGGGTAACCTCATGGCCGTTTGAAGAACTGATCAAGCGTTACGCACAGGATGCCGGGCTGGATGAGGTGCTAAAAATGCCCGCCTCTCTGCGGCGTTCTGCAGCTGGATTTGCACACAAACTCGGGCTAAAAGTGCCAGACAACACTGCCTACGATGATTTCATGCTCAGGTTTCACCAGTACCTCAAGGCAAATCAGTCGTTTCAGAATGAAGGGAAGGTAGATCAGACTGCTTTTCCTCCAAACTGCAGCTGGATTACTTTTACCGATTCCATAGCGCATGCCGTTTGTTCGGGGCAGTATGCCCTGGAACAAACGTGTATAGTTCCTCGCAGGGCAATGCTTCAACCTGATATGGCGCCGGTTGCAAAGCTTGAAAAGGCAGCAGGGCGTCGGTTGTCTGCGGTATAATTTAATAAGATTACCGCGAGGGAGTACACTTTCGTTGAACAAAACAGAACCTTTGGCTTTGCTCACTGTTTCCCCCAATATAGAGAGGCTGCAGCCGTATGTTCCTGGCAAATCGGCTGAAGAAGTACAAAAAGAGTTTGGCCTAGATAACCTGATAAAACTTGCCAGCAACGAAAATCCATTTGGTCCATCGCCTCGGGCAGTAGAGGCAGTAACCAGCATGGCAAAACGACTTCATCTCTATCCAGATGCCTCTGCCAATTTGCTGAGAGATGCACTCGCAAAAAAACTGAATGTATCATCAAACTGCCTGGTTTTTGGCAATGGCTCAGATGACATAATTCACTTGCTGGGAATCACTTTCCTGCAGCCTGATGATGAGGTTCTGGTTGGAGTACCCTCTTTCGTAAGGTATTTTGCCGCTGCTGATCTAAACAATGCTTCACTGGTAGAGGTGCCTCTTACGCCCTCATGGGAATACAACCTGGATGCAATGGCTGAAAAACTGACCGAACGCACCCGGCTTGTTTTTCTCGCCAATCCTAACAACCCCACAGGCGTCATGCTGCAAAGCAGTCATTTGGAGAATTTTGTACAGAAGCTTCCTGAAAACGCTCTGCTGGTATTAGATGAGGCGTACTACGAATTTGCAGCAGATACCCCTGGCTACCCCAATGCTATACAATGGGTGCAGCAGAATCGCAATGTAGCAGTACTTCGCACATTCAGCAAGGCATATGGGCTGGCGGGATTGCGAATAGGTTATGGCGTAATGCCGAAGAGAATAGCACATTGGCTGGAACGCACTCGTGAACCATTCAATGTAAATTCACTCGCACAAGCGGCGGCGGCAGCGGCGTTGAATGATACCGAATACCTCTCGCACACTGTACAAACCACTGCAGCCGAACGCAGCATGATGACAAACGAAGTACTTGCCATGGGACTTTCCTGCACTCCTTCGGCTGCCAACTTCCTCTGGATAGATACGAAAAGAGACGGAAACATGGTGGCAAACGCCCTGATGCGCCAGGGGGTGATTGTGCGGTACAGCAACGGTTTTCACGGCCCCACTCACATCCGCGTTTCCATTGGCACACCACAGGAAAACCAGCGTTTCCTGCAGGCATTGCGCACTGTGATAGCTTAAAGCGACTCTGCTGCCGCAGTCAGCAGTTGCCCCGCAGCACCAAAACCACTATTCCATTGTAAACTGTGCCGTCTGAAGCCATGCAGCAGACGGCATTCCTATTTATCATACTGCAGTAAAATATCCCGAGCAAGAACACTCCTTGCTGTTTTGAGCAAATAAAACATCTGGTGCTATAATAGTCAAGGTAATCCTTTCCAGACTAACAAACATGGAGAGAGGACTTATTCGATGCCACAATTTCAGGAACAAAAAAAAGGCCAGGCACGCATCAAAGTACTGGGCGGCAATGGAAACAGAGCCTACATTTTTCTCATGAGAAAAACCGGGGGCAAAATTCAGGCGCTCCCTGATGACATATTTGTACTGGATAGAAGCCATCTCCCCCTGCTGGAAGAGAACAATATCCCCTACGAAGAGATACCCACCAAATAAGACCGGTGAAGCCGGCGGCAAAAACGAGGAAGAAGATGACCAGGTTTATATTCGTCACAGGAGGGGTGGTGAGCAGCATTGGCAAAGGAATATCTACGGCTAGTCTGGGCAGACTCCTGCGTAGCCGTGGGTTTCGCGTAACCATGCAAAAACTGGACCCCTATATCAATGTAGACGCAGATACCATGAACCCTTATCAGCATGGAGAAGCTTTTGTTACAGATGATGGAGCTGTCACAGACCTTGACCTGGGGCATTATGAACGATTTGTAGATATTTCACTCACCAAACATGCCAGCGTAACCACAGGTAGTGTGTATAGAACAGTTATTGAAAAAGAAAGGCGCGGAGACTATCTCGGCGGAACTGTGCAGATGATTCCCCATGTAACCGACGAGATAAAAAAACGCGTGCGGGAAGCGGCTCTTGGAGAAAACGGTGAACCAGATTATGACGTGGTGATTGCAGAAGTCGGTGGAACGGTGGGCGATATCGAGGCCATGCCTTTTCTTGAGGCCATTCGCCAGTTTAGAAAAGATGCCGGCCCAGAAAATGTAATGTACATTCACGTGACACTCATCCCGTATGTCGGGCCCTGGAGCGAGGTTAAAACCAAACCCACACAACACAGCGTCATCAAAATGCGAGAAATTGGCATACAGCCGGACGTGCTTATCTGCAGAACCAGACTGCCAATTTCGGATGAAATCAAAAAGAAAATCTCACTCTTTTGTGATGTCATGCCTGAAGCTGTAATTGAGGCGCAAGATGTAGATACCATCTATGAGGCGCCCCTGATGTTTGAAAACGAAGGGCTTGCAGACTTGGTTGTAAAAAGACTCGGCTTAGCCTGTTCGCAGCCAGACCTCACAGAATGGAGCGCTATTGTCGATCGTCTCAAAAACCCTACCCACGAAGTGGGGGTAGCAGTTGTAGGCAAGTATATTGAAAACGGCGATGCATACATCTCCATCACTGAAGCGCTAAAGCATGCCGCCGCTGCCAACGATACCCGGCTGCACCTGCGCTGGATAGACAGTGAGGAAATGGAACAAATCAGCCCGGAGGAAGCTCTGGCCGGCATGGATGCAGTGCTTGTTTGCCCGGGCTTTGGGGCACGCGGTGTAGAAGGAAAAATAGCAACCGCACGGTATGCACGGGAATGCGGCCTGCCTTTTCTGGGGATATGTTATGGAATGCAAATGGCTGTAGTGGAATTTGCCCGTCATATGCTGGGTCTCACAGATGCTCATTCCACAGAGGTGCGGCCAGACACATCGCATCCGGTGATACATATTCTGCCCGATCAGCACAACATTACAAATATAGGCGCCACCATGCGGCTGGGGGCACATAAATGCCTGCTGGTAACCGGTTCTCTGGCAGAAAAACTGTACGGCGCTCCCTGGGTGTACGAACGCCACCGCCACCGCTACGAACTCAACAACGATTATAGAGAGCAGCTGATTAGGCATGGAATGCTCTGCTCTGGCCTGTCACCCGATTACAGACTGGTGGAAATAGTCGAAATACCGGCACACCCCTACTTTATTGCCACACAGTTCCATCCTGAATTTCGCTCACGTCCCAACCGCGCGCATCCGCTGTTTCAAGGGCTGCTTGCCGCAGCGCTGGAACACAAAAATGCACATCAAATCAAGGATATTGCAAAAAGGAACGGAACAAAAACTCACTCCAGCCGAAACATGCTCAACGTAGAAGAAGCAGGGGCAGGGCTGGAATGAAACCAGAGCGCGGTTCGGTGGTTCTTTCTAAACGATGGGCGGTAGCCATGATGCTTGCCTACATTTCGCTGGGGCTGGTTTCGCTTGCCGCCGGAGCTTACCTGCTTTACCTAAACTGGACTTTGCATACGGGTGGCACTGTATCGCTTATGACCGTAGTAAGCGGCAGTGTAGTAGCTCTGTTTGGTCTCTGGCGCATTTTACTCTCGTTGTATCACCTCATGCGCATTTTCAAAAAAACGCGCAGGGCTTCTTCATAATCACCAGAAAGCTTATACTTTCTGGTGCACCCATGAGGCGCACAGCATGCCGAAATAGGTTGGGCAGTCGTAGCCATGCAGCTTGGATACAAATCGATTACCATGAAGCTCAGCTTCTTGCAAGGCCCCATGCAGCATCATGGCAGGCCAGATTCCATCGATTTTTGCATTCTCTATCAATTCCTCAGGCAGCGCGGTCAAAGCCTGTAAATCACCAGACGCTACTATGCTTTGCACCTCTGCATCAAGTCTTGCTGCATCTTCATGGTATCCGTAAGGTCCCGATTCCAGATGAGTATGCGCCCAGTCACATGAGGCGATAAAAGCAACTCTGCGGTTCAATTTTCGTGCAACACGTGCAACTGTCACTCCAAACTCAAAATGCTCTTTCAGGCTTGCCTGTGAAGGGGTTGCCACTACAAGAAGCGGCTGCGGCCGAAAACGCGCCCCGCAGTACCAGAGTGGTATCAGCGCACCCCAGTCCAGCGGATAGGAGGCGCCATCGCGCACTGCCAGACCCAGCACAGGGTTGCCCGCTTCCCTGCCTTCTTGCAGAATCGCTTTTGCAAGTTCAGCATCACAGTTCATGCCAGCCTCTATGCTTTCTTCATTCTCCCCCAGTCTCCCATAAAAGTTTTGCACTATCGAAACGGTAAAGGCATCGCTGCAGCATTCGCCGTGCGGAGTAACTATGCATATAGTATCTGGCTGCGCTTCTTTGCATCTGCTGCCTACTTCCTGGCACCAGGCATCCAGAGCAGACATCTGCCCACGATAGCTGCCTGCAATTTCAGGAATCATAGCCCCGTGAGGCAGAATCGCACCGAATACTAAGCCCATTGTATCTTGTTTCACCTCAAAAGTTTTTGCAGCTCAACCGCTTCAGTCACAGCAGCCGAGCAAGCCTGTTTTTTGCATACCCATGCGGCAGCCTTGCCAGGTGCCGCATGTCGACGCTGCAGTAATGGCGGCATGTTATCTGCTGCTGGCTGTTCTGCAAATGCGATTACCCTGGCAGGCAAAAAGGTCTGCCACACCGTACGCAGCATAGAGTTCATCTCTTCTCCCTGCAGATCGCCTAGCAAAGCTATTTCAACTGTGCCTTGCATTACCTTTTCATACAATGCCAGCATACGTCCAAATGTCTGCGGGTGCCTTGCCAAAGAAGTCCCAAGCTGCTGCAGCATGCTAACCGCAAACTCTTCCATCCGGGTATCAGATTGAAGGGCTGCAAGCTTCCAAATTGCCTCCTGTACCAATGAATGGCCGCCTGGCACTGCATTATCGTACCATTCTCTGGGTCGGTGCAGCAGCGGCTCGTGGTCTTCTGCAGTAAGATAAAAACCTCCTTCTGGCGCTGCAAATTGTGTTTTCAATGTTTGAAGCAATTCATGCGATGCATTTAGAAACTCTACCTTGCCAACAGCCTCATACAGCATCAAAAAGCCACCCATAACAGCGCCGTAATCCTCCAAAAACCCATTTCCAGCTGCTTTGCCATTTCGCCAGGTTCTGTAAAGGCGCAGGTTTCCAGTTTTATCTTTGTAAGTCATTTTCTGCAGTAAAAAAGATGCACTGCGTTGTGCAGCATCTAAAAATTTGCTGTTTTCCAGCGCACGTCCTGCTTCGGCAAAAGCCGACAGCATAAGGCCGTTCCAGCACGCAATCACTTTATCATCCTTGCCGGGCTGTGCGCGAAGAGATCTCACGGCCAAAAGCTTATGGGCAGCATTTTGCAGCTTTGCAGAAGGCTCAGCTGCATTTTGAAAGTGATGCAGTATGCATTTGCCCTCCCAGTTACCCTGCTCGGTTACATCGTAGTGAGCGCAAAAATCGGCAGCTTCTCCGCCAAGCGCCTCTGCTATCTCCGCAGGTGTCCAAACATAGCATCTGCCCTCTTCTCCCTCGCTGTCTGCATCCTGTGCAGAATAAAAACCACCCGTCGAATCTGTCATTTCACGCAGCACATATTCCAGCGTCTCTTCCACAACACGCCTGTATATTGGCTTTTTGGTACACTGCCAGGCATGTAAATAAACTGAGGCAAGCTGCGCGTTGTCATAGAGCATTTTCTCAAAATGTGGCACCAGCCAGTATTCATCGGTACTATAGCGATGAAACCCTCCGCCTATCTGGTCGTAAATACCACCCCACGCCATCTGTTGCAAGGTGACTTCAGCCAGTTGCAGCGGCAGTTCCTGCCCTGTTCTTGCATGTGCGCACAGCAGAAACTCCAGCACAGAGACCATCGGAAATTTCGGTGCCCCCTTCAGACCCCCATAAAGGGCATCCATCCCATCCATAAGGCGTGCTTCGGCTTGCTGCAGCACATCTACAGCAAGAGGCTGAGCCGTTTCCAACAATCTGTCAGCGTCTCCAAGCGCCCGGGTAATCTCTTCAGCATTCTCTTCCAGTTCAAGGTGCCGGCTGCGCCAGGCTTCGGCAACTGCCTGCAGTACACGTGGAAAACCAGGACGCCCCCACCTGTCTTCAGGTGGAAAATAGGTGCCCGCATAAAATGGTGCACCACTCGGGGTAAGAAAAACCGTCATGGGCCAACCACCCTGGCCGGTAAGCATCTGAACGGCTTCCATATAGATACTATCTATGTCGGGCCGTTCTTCCCGATCTACTTTCACATTCACAAAACATGCATTCATCAGACTGGCTATCGCAGGGTCTTCAAAACTTTCCCTCTCCATTACATGACACCAGTGACAGCTTGAATACCCAACAGATAGCAGAACAGGTTTTTGCAAACGTACCGCCTCGGCGAAGGCTTCCTTACCCCAGGGGTGCCAGTCTACAGGATTGTGCGCATGCTGCAGCAGATAAGGACTGCTTTCTGCTGCTAACCGGTTGATTTTTGTCATGACGTCTCCTCTTTCTGAGGAACAGGCAGCGGCGTGCGGGGGAGCGTGATCGGGGGCGGCGCCAGATAGAGAGGCGTTAGGGAAAAAAGATCATCTCCCACTGGGTTTTTGTTTCTCCGCTGGTATGCCAGTGTAGCAATCATCCTCGCAGAAGGGTGTACAGCACGCCCGCAGGCTCTTTTGCCTTCACTTAGACAGGGCAGCACAGCACTGGCATTCCCGCATAACAGCACTGCCCTGCTTCTATTCTCAACCCATTCTGCAGTATCTGCAGCTTCCCTCACGTACGGCTCAAGCAGCATTTGCGGCTCAGCCCCCTCTACAAGATAGGCAGCGCTGTAAACCGTGCTGCCTCTGCAGGGTAGTATGGCAGCAACTTCTAAATTCGGTATGCCTGTGTATTCTGCCGCCAATGCCTCCAGTGCATTCACACCATAAACTGGAATCTGCAAAACAAAGGCAAATGTTTTGGCAGTCATCACTCCAATTCTTGCGCCGGTAAAAGAACCTGGCCCTAAATCCACGGCAAGTGCAGTAAGTTCTCCCTGCCTAATGCCTGCCGCTTGCAGCATTTCATCCAGCATGCCGGGCATTCTCTCAGAAAGATGCAGGGAATGCTGAAAACAACGCTCTTCAACAAGGGTTCCCTCATGCAGCAGGGCTATGCCGCAAAGGTCACCGGTTGTCTCCCATGCCAGCATCCAGTCGTCAGCCAGTGTACACCTCCTGAATCTTGCTCAACCGCTGCACGTACCGCTCCCCTGCTGCTTTTAGTGTAGCCGTGCGCAGACCTCTCTCAACATCGAGGCTGAACTCTATGCTCAGGCGGTCGGCAGGAAGTGCAGCTTCTACATATTCTGGCCACTCCAGCACAACTACACCATTTCTATGCAGAAGTGCCGCAAAATCCAGCTCTTCCAACTCCTCCGGCCCAGTCAGCCTCCAGGCATCCAGATGAAACATAAGCACTCTTCCCGCATATTCATGCACCAGCGCATATGTCGGACTGGAGGCATCTTCTACTCCCAAAGCCTCTGCCATAGCACAGGCCAGTGTAGTTTTTCCAACCCCCATTTCTCCCTGCAGTGCATAGAAATCGCCCGGCTCAGCTGCTTCTGCAAGTGCGTACCCAAGCTTCTCGGTATCTTCTCTCTCACTCAAAATAATGGTTACTTCACACAATACGGTTCCATCTCCTCAGCAATGGCTAATGCTGCGGCCGCAGGGTCGGTCGCACCCACAATGGGCCTGCCAATCACCAGGTAACTCGCTCCCAGCTGAAGTGCCTCGGCCGGGGTTTTCACTCTGGCCTGATCCTGCACAGGCGCTCCTGCTGGCCTGACGCCTGGTGTGATTATCAGAAAATCAGGGTCTGGCAGCACCTTGCGCAAAATATCTATTTCAAATGCAGAGGCAATCACGCCATCGCAGCCGCAGCGCTTTGCAGTTTGTGCCAGATGCGCAACATGCGCCTTCAAAGGGGTCGGCACCTGCAGTTCATAACGCAGAGCTTCGGGGGTTATGCTGGTGAGTACAGTTACGCCAAACAGCAGGGGGCGCGGCACACCCAGCCGGCTGCTTTCTTCTTCTGCAGCTTCCCGGGCGGCTCGCAGCATTGCCTCCCCACCACTTGTATGCAGGGTAATACTCCACACCTTCCTTCTCACTGCAGCACGAACGGCGCCTGCTACGGTATTTGGAATATCGTGCAGCTTTGCATCATAAAAGATATTTGCATTCCCTGCTTCACGCAAGGTATCCAGCACTTGCATCCCGGCACTCAAAGTCAATTCCAAACCGGCTTTCAACACTCCTACGCAGCCAGACAGCCTGCCTGCAATAGCAAGCGCTTTCTCTTCAGAATCAACATCGATGGCAGCAATAATTCGATTTGCTGCAGAATACTTCTGCTCTATGGTACTCTTCATGAATACAAGAATACCATTTAGCAGCGGGAATACCCTGCATACCCGTGCAAAAATTCTTTTCCGCTCATACTCACTGCATTCTCCGTATTTATTGTTGTGCTTCAGGTGCCAGTAAGGGTTGCAATCTTGGCTGAATTCTGTCTAGACTCTGTTCGATTCATTTTGTCGCAGTGCAGGAGTTCGCACTGTGAAAGTAGAATATAATCTCCAAATCATTCACCTATTTTCAGGAGTAGACATGCTCAAGCATCCTGATCTTACCCGGCGCCGCATCGAACAGTTTCTCAAAGTAGTGCTTGCGCCGCAACTCTTTGCAGATTCGATTCCTCTCACAGCCTGCGTTGTACATTCTGGCGCCGTCAGTTCAGATTATCACGCTGCATCCCTTCCGCCCCCTCCCTCACGCAGTGAAGCGGTATCTGTTGAGCCAGGCTATCAGTGGGGGCCAGTATGGTCAGATGCATGGTTTTATTTTCATGCAGTTATCCCGGCAGAATGGCAGGATGCCACAATTGCTGCAATACTCGATGTGGGCACAGAAGCAATTCTTTGGAAAGGCTCTAATCCGCTGCAGGGGATAGACAGTGAACATGCAGAGTACATTCTTCCCGGCAGGGCAAAAGCAAACCAGAATATAGAGCTTGTGCTGCAGGCTACAGGAATGAACCCGTTTGTGCGGGTACATGGCAGGGTTCCAGAACCTGCCCCCGAGCCATTCACGTTTCACAAAGCATGCCTTGCGCGCCTCAACAAAAACCTTATCAAAGTGTATTACGATTTAAAAACCGCTTTTGAACTGATGCAAGAACTGCCTGCAAACTCCGAAAGGTATGGACAGCTGCTGGCTGGCATGAACCATGTTATCAATCTGTATGAGTCGTCCTCACCCGATCATCTAGCCTCTCTCTCTGCCCAGCTGGCTCCACTTATGCTGCAGAAGGCAGATGCTTCAGCACACCGACTTAGCGCTGTTGGCCACGCTCATATAGACACTGCATGGCTTTGGCCGCTGGAACGTACAAGATACAAGTGCATTCATACCTTCGCCACTGCCACTCGACTCATGGAAGAATATGGCGCCTACCACTTTACATGCACACAGGCAGCACAGTACGAATGGATTAAAAGACTTTCGCCAAAACTGTACGAACGCATCAAAAAGTATGTTCGCAAGGGGCAGTGGGAAGTAAATGGAAGCATGTGGGTAGAAGCAGACTGCAACCTGATCTCAGGGGAAAGCCTGGTACGGCAAATACTGCATGGCAAAAACTACTTCCTGAACGAATTTGGAGTAGAAACCCGAATTCTGTGGCTTCCAGATGTATTCGGTTACTCGGCAGCGCTACCGCAAATTCTCAAAAAAGCGCGGGTAGATTACTTCCTGACACAAAAAATCAGCTGGAACCAGACAAATAAATTTCCGCACCATACCTTTCTTTGGCAGGGGATAGACGGTACCCGCATTTTTACCCATTTTCCACCTGCAGATACCTACAACGGAAATATGTCGCCAAAAGAACTGGTTTACAACGTTCACAACTTTCGTGAACATGACCGCGCAACCCGATCACTCTATCTCTTCGGCTATGGAGACGGCGGCGGCGGGCCAACGCGTGAAATGCTGGAACGCGCAGAACGCTCAAAAAACCTGGAAGGGCTTCCCCGTGTAGAGCAGGAGACCGCACTGGATTTTTTTCACAAGGCCGAACAGGATGCAACAGACCTGCCTGTATGGGTAGGAGAGCTTTACCTTGAACTGCACCGCGGCACCTACACCACGCAGGCTGCCAACAAAAAAGCAAATCGCAAAAACGAAATCGCTTTGCGCAATACAGAGTTCCTGGCGCTTGTATCGGGAAACGGAACCTCAAACTACCCCGTGCAGCAGCTCGACAGAGCATGGAAAACTCTACTGCTGCATCAATTCCACGACATAATTCCCGGCTCCAGCATTCACGAGGTGTACGAAGAAAGCAGTAAAGACTATAACTGGCTGCAAAATACCACGCAAAGTCTGATAGATCAAAGCCTTGCAGAACTTGCAGCACAAGTAAATACCCAAGGCATGAAACGCCCGGTCATGGTAGTTTCAAACCTCACTCAATACTGCCACGAGCTGGTAATTACCCCCCTGGGGCAGAAGGAAAACCCGGTTGCCGCGGTTGGGCCGGAAGGTGATGCCGTGCCAGTACAAATTATTACTGGTGAGCAGGGAGACAAATACGCACTGTTTACCGCCCGTAATCTTCCGCTTCACGGTTACGCAGTATGGGACCTGGCAGCTACCAGCATCCCGCCAAGTGAGCCGTCCGAAGTGTCTGCTTCACCACTCCATCTGGAAAATGCCAGCCTGAGGGTGGAATTTCATCCGCAAACTGGTCTCATCACACGTATTTTTGACCAGGACAGCGAGCGGGAAGTGCTGCCAGACCCTTACGACCGTGATGCGCATGGAGAACCGCATACCTTTCATCCCGAAAAAGCCGCTAACCAGCTGCAGCTTTTTCAAGATACCCCACTCTTTTGGGATGCCTGGGACATAGACCCATTCTACAACGAATCAACCCTGGTGATTACACAACTGGATAGTGTCGAGGTTCTGGAAAATGGGCCAGTACGAGCCTCGGTTCGATTCCAGCGCACCCTGCCCGGTGGAAAAAGTGTTATAAGACAAACTATTTCACTTGCTGCCGACAGCGGCAGACTTGATTTTTACACTGAAGTAGACTGGCATGAAAATGCAAAACTGCTCAAGGCGGCCTTTCCTGTGCAGCTCAATGCGAGCCGTGCCTCCTACGAAATTCAGTACGGATATGTCGAAAGGCCTACACACTACAACACTAGCTGGGATATGGCACGGTTTGAGGTATGCGCACAGCGCTGGGCAGACCTTTCTGAAGGCGATTACGGTGTCGCGCTTATCAACGACTGCAAATACGGCTACGATATTCATGGCAGCACCATGCGGCTCACATTACTTCGATCCCCTTCCGCGCCAGACCCGCAGGCAGACCGCGGGCTGCACACGTTTACCTACAGCCTTCTGCCGCATGGTGGAGATTTACGCGAAGGTGAGGTAGTCGAGCATGCAGCTGCACTCAACAACCCTCCAGTGTCGCACCCAATCATACCAAACCAGCCTGGCAAACTCCCGTTAGAACGTTCATTCTTCTCGGTAGACAATGCATCGGTATTCATAGAGGCTGTTAAGCGGGCAGAAAAAGAAGAGGCGGTTATTGTACGCATGTATGAGGCGCACAATACCAGAGGCCAGATTACCTTCAGCACAACTTTGCCTGTAAAACGCGCTTTTCTCTGTGATCTGATGGAAGATAACCTGAATGAACTCGCAGTGACGGCAGGAGAAATATCTCTGCACATACAGCCATTCGAAATACTTACGATAAAACTGCTGCTTTAGAGCCTGCGCAATAATTATTTCTTTGCAGCAAGATGCACAATTGCTTCAGACAGCTTCACTGCATCATGCCGAACTACATCTGTTTCATGTACAAAATTGCCAGATACCGGTCTGTATCCGGCAGAGCGAATTTTGTCGACATCTGCCTCTACCAGTACCGAATTGGTAAGACGGTATCTTTCTAGCAGTGCTGCCTCAGGTACGCCGGTGTTCACAAGCACGGCATTGAATACACGCTGATTCAAATGCTTCTCAAATGTTTGCACGTGCTCATATGCTGTAAAGCCATCGGTCTCACCCGGTTGAGTCATCACATTGCAAACATATACTTTAAGAGCACGACTTCTTTGCAGTGCTTCAGATATACCGGGTACAAGCAGATTTGGCAGAATGCTGGTGTACACACTGCCAGGCCCAAGCACAACCACATCTGCAGCAGCTATTGCAGAAAGCGCTGCATCTACAGGGCAAATACGCTCGCCCGCTGTCACCGGCGCCAAATCGAGATGCTTGATTCGCTTGTGAGCTTCAGAGATGCTTGCCTCACCCTCTACTACGCTGCCATCTTCCATTTCTGCTCGCAAATGCACAGGAGTCACAGTAGAAGGCAGCACCGTTCCACGTACATTCAATACCCTGCTTGTCTCCTGTACTGCACGCTCAAAGTCACCATCATTTACTGCGCACATGGCTGCAATAAGCAAATTGCCAAAGGCATGGTCGCGCAAACCTTCTCCAAAACCTTCGCGCAGGCTTGCACTGTCTAGCGCCTGAGGCGGTGAGCTGTTTCTAAAACGATATTGAAAAAGGCGGGTCATCTGGGTTTCATCATCTGCCAGCGCTACCAGGCAGTTGCGAATATCGCCAGGTGGCAGTATATTCAACTGTTTTCGCAGCTTTCCAGAAGACCCGCCGTTGTCAGCTACCGTTACAATCGCTGTGATGTTTGAAGTATAGCGCTTCAGGCCGCGCAGCATGGTGCTAAGACCCGTTCCACCGCCAATTACCACAATGCGCAGACCCTGCGATAAACGCCTGCTGGCATACATAGCATCTACCAGCTGCCCTGGCCTGATGTTTGGGTCTAACACACGTGTCAATGACAAAATAAGTTTCCCCAACCCATAAACCGAGAGACCAGCCCCAAACAGAGTGAGAATAAGACCCAGGGTAGCTGGCTGTATGCCTGCATTGGTGTGTATTATCAGCCACTTGGCAACTCGTACCGCAAGGGGCGGTTTGCCATGATGCACCTGATTAATTACACCTGTGCCAACCAGAAACATTAAAAAGCCTGCAAGCGCCAGCGCCACCCAGCGCTTAACATGTATGCCCGGGTACAACCACTTTAAATGCACACGCAAGCGGCTCATAGTTTCTCCAGTACCTGCTAATTATGCTGTACTGCTTTCATTTTACCTTTTCTTGCGGCATGGTTTGTTTGCAGCAGAAACTTAATGTCTGCAAAACTTTATTCAGATATAGTACTCGGCCCTCAATACTCATTCGCATACAAAAGCGAGCTCATTTGTAGAAAACTTTCTGCAGCATCTTTTGCTCAGATGCTGCCATGTTTCCAGGGGCTGCCTGCCTGTCACAGGGTATAATAGTGCTACTATATCAAATTTTAGAATGAGAGATTGCCGTGAACCCAGTATTACGAATTGGCATACCCAAAGGCAGTTTGCAAGAGGCCACATTTGCTCTTTTCAAAAAAGCTGGTTACGAATTCCGCATGAGCAGCGGACGTTCATATCATCCGACTGTAAACGACCCTGAAATTGAACCGCTCCTCATTCGCCCTCAAGAAATACCTAGATACATTGAACAATCTATTCTTGACTGCGGTCTCACAGGCAAAGACTGGATTGAAGACAACGGATCTCAGGTAAAAGAGGTGGCCGAACTCACCTATTCAAAAGCCACTCGCAACCCAATTCGAATAGTACTGGCTGCACAAAATGGCTCCAGCATCAAATCGGCTGCAGACCTGCAGGGAAAGCGAATAGCCACCGAGTATGTACGTCTAACAGAACGATACCTGCAAAAACACAATGTACAGGCAGCTATTGAATTTTCATGGGGAGCCTGCGAAGTAAAAGTACCAGAACTGGCAGATGCCATTGTGGTAAACACAGAAACCGGCAGCAGCTTGAGGGCGCACAATCTTGCCATCATAGATACACTGCTCACCTCCACCACGCGCCTGGTGGTAAATCATGACGCATGGGAAAATGAATGGAAACGCGCTAAAATTGAGAATTTGGCCATGCTGCTGCGAGGTGCACTAAATGCCGAAGAACTGGTTGGCCTGAAAATGAATGTCTCTCGTGCTCACCTTGAAGCGGTAAATGCCATTCTGCCTGCTCTCAAAAACCCAACCATTTCACCACTTGCTCAACCCGACTGGGTAGCGCTGGAAATCATTGTAGCTGAAGATACTGTGCGTGATCTGCTTCCTAAACTAAAAAGAGCCGGGGCAGAGGGAATTGTAGAATATCCGCTCAATAAGGTGGTCTACTAAACCAGGCATGATAGCCCAACTCACCGGGGTAATAGTGCGCGCAGAATCAGGCAGCATTGTGCTGGATGTGCATGGAGTAGGTTATCTGCTGTATATTCCTGCCTCTACGCTTGCAGCTGTTTCTGCCAGCCAGGGAAGCATTACGCTCGCAACACACCTTGTTGTGCGCGAAGATGAACTGACCCTCTATGGCTTTGCCAGCATACCTGAACTCAAGGCTTTCAAAATGCTTTTGGGTGTAAATGGGGTTGGGCCAAGAGTAGCGCTGGCTCTACTCTCCTCACTGTCTGTACCTGAAATGGCTCGCGCTCTTGGCAGCAGCGATACCCAAACTATTTCCAAAGTACCAGGTATTGGCCCTAAGCTTGCACAGCGGCTGTGCATGGAGATGGGTGACAAGATCACTGTCTTTCTCACCGAGCAGCAAGTGGAACAGGCAGAGGCGGCTCAAAATAGAACGCGTGAAGAAAACGCTGCCTGCGAGGATGCACTGGAAGCGCTTGTACAGCTTGGGTACAGCCGTTCAGAAGCACGAAGAGCCATAGAACGTGCTTTTGCACAAGCAACAAAAAAAAACAACCCGTCGTCCCTCATTCAGGCGGCATTTGTACTGCTCAATGGGGGCAACTCTTGAAACCTCTCATCTCTCTTCTTCTGCTCATGCCGGCGGCGGCATATGCAGCCCCCGCTTCACCTGCACAGCCAGCAGTTACCCTGGGCAGCGTTACTGTAGAGCACGCACGCCATATTCAGCAAAATCTGGCAACCGGCAGTGTAGATGCAGAAGGCAGCGTAGAGGTGCGCCTTAGGCAGCAGGGCAGTTCACAATATGCCACTCTTTATGCAGACTCGTTTCACTACGATGCCGCTACCGGCCAAATCACTGCCTCTGGCATAGTGCGTATTGTCCAAAATGAAGGTACCTTTCTTGGCAAAGACTTTCAACTCAACCTGCACACCAGAGTCGCATCTGTACACCAGGCGGTTCTGGAAACAGACTATTTCCGCATGCAGGGTAAAGAAATCTCAACTCTGCCCAATGGTACCATTGTGCTTACAAGCGGAACTTTTACCACGTGTGTACATGACCATCCAGACTATCATCTCAAAGCGGCTAAACTCACTCTCTCACCCAGAAGGTCTGTACTTACAGCAAAAAAAGTAACCTTTTATGCCGGGCCAACCAGACTCATTACGCTTCCTTCCTATCACCTTACACTGCGTGGCGGCAACTCGGCCTCAGCTCCAACGCCTCTTCCCGGATATAACTCATCAGACGGCATTTTTGTACAGGTACAGCGCGATTTGCTGGTTAATCAAAACCGCACGCTCAACATGAATGCCAGAATCAACTTTAGGCACCTGCCTACTGGCGACCTCGTATTTCAGCAGGATGTACTCTCTACCCTGCCAGGTTCTCCACCTCCCAATGTCATACAGGCTGGTGGAAGCGATCCGCTCCGCTCAACCCTGGGCGAATTGTACCCGCCTGTTTACAGCAACATGGCGCTCAACGATTTCAATAGACAGTTTGAACCGCGAGGCGTCTTGTATGCAATGCTGCAAAACAGGGTGCCAGTGTACAACAGAAACGTTAACAACCTGGTAATCTCACGCTTTCCAGAAGTAGGCATGCGCTTCAACAACCTGCTGGCTCGCCTGCCCTTCTTCAAAAGCGGCTCCTCTGCTACACTGGGAAGTGCGGAAACCGCCCTGCAGCGTATTCCAGGGGCACCAGTTCTCCTCAATGCCCGCATCGCCATGGGGGTAATTCAGGAAATACCAGACAATACTACGGCGGGCAGACTCGCACTCAGACTGCGTGCTGCAAGTCAGCCTTTTCTTCTTGGAAGGCGTATCTCGTTTCGCGCCGGGCTGAGCGAATGGTTCAACATCTACTCTACAGGAACCGAATACAATATTCTGTCGCCAGAACTTGAGCTGGACTACGTACCTACCTCTACCTCGCGATTTGCCGCAACATACCGCTACCTGGGAGATGCAGGGCGTACGCCATTCATATTTGATCGAAGAGATGTGCGCAACAATCTCACTCTGCTGTATCAGGTAGGCGGCCCATGGGCGTTTGGAGTACTCTCTTACATCGATCTGGATCACAGCCGAGCCTACGATGGTGAGTTTGCTGTACTTCGTAATCTTGACTGCATGCAGATTGGTCTTTCCTATCGTCTCAGGTCTCAACAGATCGGCATTATTTTCAATCTGCTGCCGCCAACCTCCAACCGCATACGCAGAATGCCCATTCAACAAACACCGCACACATAAACCCTCACCATTCGCTGTGCATTCAACCAGCTCTTGGGCTAGGTTAAAAGCAGGGCAATATGCAATAATATATGCATGAAAGTCCTTCTGCTTGGCGGAACACATTTTGTAGGGCGGCACATCGCTGAAGCCTTTCTGGCTGACGGCCATAGTGTGGCTACGTTCACACGCGGCCAGTCCGCCGATCCGCTGCCTGCAGAAGTAACCAGATTCTACGGCGACAGAAACAACGGCGTTCACAGCCTGCAGCCTCTTCATAACCAAAACTGGGACATCTGTATCGATGTGAGCGGCTACACCCCGCTTCAGGTTAATTCCAGCGCTCTGTTTCTCAAAGATCATGTAGAACAGTATCTTTTCATAAGCACATGCTCTGTATATCAGTATGCAGAGAACTCCCCGCTCACCGAAGATAGCCAGCTCTATCAGCCTGCCTCAGATGATTTAACCGAGGTAACCCGTGAAACCTACGGGCCGCTGAAAGTAACCTGCGAAAACCTGGTGCAGAATATTTATGGTGAAAGAGCATGCATTTTTCGCCCACAAATAGTTGCCGGCCCATTTGACCATACTGGCAGACATACCTGGTGGATATGGCGTGCTGCACAGGGCGGTGATACGATTGCACCAGGAGACGGTAACGATTTTGTGCAGGTGATAGATGCCGCCGATCAGGCGCGCTTTGCTCTCACTGTTGCGAAAAAGAAACTGGGAGGTGTTTTCAACCTCGCCGGACCGCGTATTACATGGAAACAGTTTATACATGATCTCGAAATAAAACAGCCTGTGTGGGTGCCAGAAACCATGCTGAAAGAAGCAGAAGTATCTTTCTCACAGCTGCCTCTTTATTTGCCTCAAAGCCACCCATCCTCCTGCTATATGAATATCAGCAGCCAGAAAGCCCTGCAGGCCGGCCTTCTGCTCACCTCCCCGGCCGATACAATTAGAAACACCCGTGAATGGAGCCTGCAGCAGCAGTACACTGAGGCTATATCGCACCAGCTTGAAATGGAATTGACAGCTAGGGCGAAAAACCTCTAATCAGCCAGACCCCATACGCACCCAACGATCACATCTCGCACCCCTTTTCTTCTTCAAACAGATGCATTGCTGCACTTGAGCAGTAAACGCATGTTTCGGCAAATAATCATTAAGCCGCACAATTCTGCACTTTACTTTACGGTAGCTTAATGGTAGCATGTTATATATACATTGATTTGTATTCGGTTTTTAGGTATAGAGAGGAGAATGTACACATGCTGCATTCATGGCTTAACGCAAAATCACGCCCAACTACTCTGGTAGCCGCCTGCCTGGCACTCATGCTAGGCCAGCTCGCACTATCCTCCGGCCCATGCCAAGCTCAATCACAAAACAGCATCATTATGAAAACTTACTCGCGCATTCTTGCAAATGGTACCATGCATGCCAGTGCTGTTATCCGATTTAAACCAGAATCCTATTATGATGTAGTCAAGGCAAACTATCCCGATCTCTACGTACTGTTTCGAGACGTAATCAATAACGGCCATGCACATTGGGAGGTAAATCGCAGCACTGTAAACATTTCAGCAAATGATGCTACAGAAAGCATTCACCTGCAAATGTCTGTGCTGGGAGCAGCATTCTGCAAGGAAAAACAGTGGAGGCTGGAACTTAGCAAAGGCGAAACACTGGTCACAAAGTCTAAAAACAAGGTCATTACCTCGACTGTGTTCATCAATTCATCAGGAACAATGATGAATGATACAAATACGTACATTCTGCCTGATAATGCTTCTCAAATTCACCTTGACACCGACCAGCGTGTGCTGGCATGGGATATGCCCACCCCACATGCAACAGGGTCGCCCGAACTTGATTTAAATCTGCTTTACCACAAAGACATCATGTCTTCAGACTACAAGGTATACGCAGACCCAGGCATAGACAACGGGGAGTACTGGATCGCAAAATCGGTGGTTCGCAATACGGGCCATGCTCCCATGTATAACGTAAAAGTATCTTACAGCCTGGGCGAATATGCCGACAGCGCTGCCCCGGATACCTATTCCTACGTAATGCCAGGCGGTGCGGCAGTAAGCTGCTACTACCCGCTTATTTCAGACAAGGTTGCGGCATTCAAAACAGAAAACCCGGCGCATCTCACTGTCACATGCTCTTATCAGGATGCACATGGACATACGCATACAGAACAGCATACAAGGCTGGTTAGCCTGCTCGGAATCAACCAGTTCGTTTTTACTAACCTTACTGCTGACCAGGTGCAGATGACCAATGCCGTAAGCAACTGGATGGACATGAACAACAATGCTCCACTCATTGCCGCCTATGTTACTAAAACAGATGACCCGGTCAAGCAGTTTGCAGGGTATATAAGCGACCTGGCAGGAGGAGTCGCTGCTGCAGACAGCGACAAAGATGCAATCACCTGGCTGCAGGCTGCCTACAACCTTGAGCTGGTAAACGATATTGTATACCAAACTCCCTCTGGCTTTCTGGATGGTTCTCATTTTATGCAGGATGTTAAATTCCCCCGTGACACCCTGCGGGCTAAATCAGGCACCTGTATCGATCTTGCTATCCTGTATGCCTCACTGGCAGACTCAGTAGGCATGAATGCAAACCTTATGCTAGTTCCAGGGCACTGCTTCTCTGTAATCAAACTTCCAGGCGGTCAAATGATTGGGGTTGAAAATACTGGGCTGGGAGGGGGAAATGAGCGCAGAGGTTTTGCATGGGCGGTAAAGATGGGAACAAAAGAGCTGCAGCAGCATCTGCAGGATGGACGTTTCTACCTTATCAATATAGACAAGGCCCAGGGGCAGTACCACATCACCCCACCATCGCTGCCACCGGTAGATGCCAATTTCCTTCGTGAATGCGGCATTCATAGAGCGCACTACGTGGCAGATCAGCCTCAGCTGGGGGGCGGTGGAAATGGCGGAGGCGGAAACCAGCCGCCCCAGGTATTTGCAGGCGGAGGAGGGCCTGTTGCCGACAGCTATGTGGGAACATGGACTGGCGTGGCGGGTGACAAACGCCTGAAAATGACTTTCCATCAAAACGGCGGCTTTCTGAATGGATCGCTTACTGTGATCATGCCTGATGGGGAAATTGCAACAGGCAGTTTCAGAAACGTGAAAATCAACGCGGGTGATGCCGTTGCCTTCACATGCAGGGTAAGCATAAACGGACACGCCTACTCGCTGGACATGAACGGAAGCAGGCACGGAGGTACTATTCAGGGCGCAATTACAGTGATACAGCGCGGTCTATTCAACATACCGCTTTCCACCAGCAAATACCTTTGGAATATGCAGTACACTGGTCAGTAACAACTGTTCATGCAAAAGCGCCTCCCTTTATACGGGAGGCGCTTTTGTGTACTAATGTTACAATATGCCTCTTACACGGATGTTAGGTGAGAAGTGTCGTTCAGCAGAGTAAGGCTGGTGTACCGCAATCCATACTGGTCACGCTCTTCCACTATACTCAATGCAGCATTGTCCATCCAAAACCGCTGCATCGAGGCGACCGGCGCCTCCAGTGCAGCGCAAACGGGTACTCGCAGGCAGCTGCCATGGGCAACAATAACCACTGCACCTGCCCGATACTGCTGTCGCATGGCATCCTGCACTGACATCATACGTGCCCACACCGCATCCAGCTTCTCGCCGCCGGGTGGTCGAAAGCGATACGAATCACGCCTGTACAAGTCCAGCCGTTCTTCGTCACCGCGTGCGATTATCTCTGCAGTAGTCAGTCCCTCCCATTCTCCCAGCATAGTTTCTCGCAGATCGCTTGTATGCACTACTTCCAAATGCAGGCTTGCAGCAATAGCGCCGGCAGTATCAGCAGCACGGCTCAGATCGCTGCTCCATATGGCGCAGGGTGGTTCGGGCAGCGCAGCGATTCTCTTTGCAATGCAGTTCGCCTGATGCTGCCCCTCTGCATTCAGGGGAACATCGGTGTGCCCCTGCATTCTGCCTTCACGATTCCAGTCTGTTAAGCCATGCCGTACCAGATAGAAACGAAGTCGGCGAAACTCGTCGCTCAAGGTTTTGCCGGTGCGCCGTTTGCAGGAACTACGATTCGAGTTGCTCCATGAGGTGGTACAAAATGAAAGTGACTGTCGGCAACAGCGCCGTTTATCACCTGATCAAGCACTTCCTGGTTGGTATTCTGTGCGTTGAAATTCAGCAGGTGGTAGTTTGCCTTGTCTATATCAAGTACAAATGTAACCAATAAGGCTTTGAGCTGGGCTGCAGTGGGGTGTACATTGGGCGGCAGCTTGGGCATTTGTGTGGTAACGCTAATCTTGTACACAGGCCGGCCCTGCAGCTTGACACTGCCCATTACTCTGGCAGTAGAAAGATTGAAGGGTATGCCTGCCGGTTCAAGTGGTGTTACATGCGGAATAGCAGGTTGAATAGCGTACTTGTTCACACGAGAATCATAAATCGTGGTATGCATGCCGTCAGAGATAATCATACGCTTTATGGTGATGTGCTTCCCGTTCAGCGTATAGTTGGTGTTGATAATCTGGGCAAACTTGTTGGGCGCCTTGTAATACGCTTGTATCTTCACATGAATCGGTATGATTTTATTTGGGCCGGCAGCGGCACGTGTGTCAACTACAAAGACAGCTGAATAGCTGTGCATGCTGCGGTACAGATTCTGCATTTTTTGCACCGCATTGGCAGCAGGCGACTCTGCAAAACACCTCGATGCCAGTACCAAAACTGCTCCTGCCATCATGCAAAATGGAAGCACAGTACGTCTGCCAGGTTTTGTAAAAAACATAGGTTTATATGGTCTCCTCAATAAAGTGGGAACCTGAAACAATCTCTTATTCCCACCAATATGCATAAATTATACCATTCTGCCCAATTATCTACAGTATCGGCAGGTTCAACGCAGGGCTGCCTGCCCCATCCCCTCTACTCACACACTATCGCAGGCAGTAATAAGTGAAATATATCACAGAATCTGCATGCAAGGCAGGAAAAGCAGCCATAAAGAGAGAATGGCAGTACGATAATATGTTCTTATCGAAAGGAAACATAGATGAGCACGAAGGGTTATTACCGATACCCTGCCTTGCACAATGACAGAGTAGTCTTTTGTACAGAAGAAGACCTCTGGCAAGTAGGAGTGGATGGTGGAACAGCTATCAGACTGACTGCCAACCAGGGATCAATTTCACATCCGCATTTTTCGCCAGACGGCAGGTGGCTTGCTTTCAGTTCACGAGAAGAAGGCCCGGATGAAGTGTACCTGATGCCCGCAGAAGGCGGAGAGGCGAGACGGCTTACCTATCTGGGCAGCGCTTGTACAGTAATAGGCTGGACACCCGATGGAAGCAAAATTCTGTTTGCCACCACCCACAGTCAGCCATTTCGAGAATCTGTTATTATGAGTATTTCGCCAGAAGATGCTCTGCCGGAGATTTTTCCAGTAGGGCCGGCTGTGTGGGTTTCTGTTGGGCCAGACAATCGAATGGTTATCGGCAGAAACAGCTCAGATTCTGCTCGCTGGAAGCGCTACCGTGGAGGTACTGCAGGTGAAATATGGGTCGACATGCTCGGCACAGGATCATTTGAAAGAATGCAGGTTCCTAACGGAAACCCTGTGCGCCCGCTCTGGATAAATAGCCGTATCTACTTTCTTTCTGATCACGAAGGTATAGCCAACCTCTATTCGGTTACGCCAGATGCAGGAAATCTGCAAAAGCACACCACTCATTCACAATACTATGCACGTTTTGCATCTTGTCACAAATCTACCATTGTTTATCAGGCCGGAGCAGACCTTTTTGTCTACGATACCGCTGCTGGCACAAACAAAGAGCTAAACATTGTATGCAACAGCCCGCGCACACAAAGAAAGCGCAAATATGTGGATGCCGAGAAATACCTGGAAAATTGCGTGCTGCACCCCACTGAGCAAAAAATTGCACTCACAGCCAGAGGCCGCAGCTTCACTATGGGGGCTTTCAACGGTCCTGTAGAGGAAGTGGGAAGCCCCGACAGACCCTGCCGATACAAAATGGCGCAGTGGCTGCCAGACGAAAAACGGCTGCTCACAGTCACAGACAGCAATGGAATACAGGTACTTGAAATACATGCTCAGGGTGAGGAAACCAGGGCGCTCTCCCTGGATATTGGCCGCCCCACTGCTCTTGCGATCGCACCTGATGCACCCAGAGTGCTGCTGGCTAATCACCGCATGGAACTGCTTTGCATAGACCTGGAAGCCGAGACCATTCAGATCGTAGACAAAAGCGATTACTCTGGCATGCATGGCATATGCTGGTCTCCAGATGGGAACTGGGCCGCATACAGCTTCTCAGCAGCACCCAGCCAGTCTGAAATCCGTCTCTGGAACAGAACCAAAAACACCACACACCCTGTCACCAGGCCAATTCTTTCAGATTATGCTCCTGCATTCGACCCTAAAGGCGCCTACCTCTACTTCCTCAGCGCCCGCGAATTCAATCCCGTGTACGACAGCCTGCAGTTTGACCTCGGCTTTCCTCGCGGCATAAAACCATGTCTCATTACCCTGCAGGCAAATACCCCCTCTCCATTTTTGGTTCCCCCTGCAGAAAAACCCAAACCAGATGCTGGCGCTGAACCTGAAGATGGCAAAGAGGAGATTGTACCAGATGTACAAATTGAACTGGAAGGCATTCTCGAACGCGTAGTCACTTTCCCAATGCCCGAAGGAAAGTACACGCAGATCGCAGGGCTGGAGGGTAAGGTTCTGTTGCTTACAGAGCCAATAAGAGGTGCACTAGATGGCAGCGACTTGTTTGAAGATGAGTCGAAAGGCACATTGCATGTGTATGATTTTGCAGATCAAAAATCAGAACAAATCGCCACAGATGTGCACTACTTTACTCTGAACAAAAAAGCAAAAACAATGCTGCTCCGCCAGGACAAAACAGTACGGGTGCTGCCTGCAGGCAAAAAACTAGACCCCGCTGCAGGTGGCGAACCAGGCAAAAAAAGCGGATTGGTAGACCTCAACCGAATCCGGCTGATGATCTCACCCGAACTTGAATGGAAGCAAATGGCAAGAGAAGCATGGCAGATGCAAAAAGAGTTCTTCTGGACTGCAAATCTCTCGGGTGTAGACTGGGACAAGGTTTGGGACAGATATGCTCCGCTGCTGGATAGAATCGCCACACGGTTCGAGTTCTCAGACATTATCTGGGAAATGCAGGGCGAACTGAGCACCTCGCATGCCTATGAATTTGGCGGCGACTACCGCAGGGAACCCTCCTATCCGCTTGGAATGCTGGGAGCCGACCTCGCTTACGACTCCAATACAGATTCATACCTCGTCAGGCATGTAGTCGCCGGAACAGCCGGTTCAGAAGGGTTCGATTCACCGCTTCGTTCGCCAGGCGTGAATATTCAACCATCCGACCGCATCGTTTCAGTCAACGGAAGGCGGGTGAGTAAATCACTCTCTCCTGCACGGCTTCTGCTCAATCAGGCAGGCTGCGAAGTATTGCTGGGAATAATCACTGCCTCTGGTGCAGAACGAAACGTGGTGATCAAAACACTTCGATCTGAAACACAGGCCAGATACCGCGAATGGGTGGAAAACAACCGACAGACAGTACTGAAAGCCACAGGGGGCAGAATCGGATACCTGCACATACCCGATATGGGTGCGAGAGGGTTTGGAGAGTTCCACCGGCTCTGGCATACCGAATCGCAGCGGGACGGCCTGATTGTAGATGTGCGCTACAATGGCGGCGGACATGTTTCTCAGCTGCTCATAGAGAAACTGTCGCGCAAACCGCTTGGCTACGATCAACCCAGATGGGGTAAGCCGATTGTCTATCCCGACTGTGCCCAGCATGGGCCGATGATCTGCATCACCAACCAGTTCGCAGGTTCTGACGGCGATATATTCAGCCATGTCTTCAAGCTGACAGGGCTTGGACCGCTGCTTGGCAAAAGAACCTGGGGAGGCGTCATCGGCATCAACATGATGAATGCCCTGGCCGATGGCGCAATCACCACGCAGCCTCAATACTCATTCTGGTTCAAGGATGTAGGTTGGGGAGTGGAAAACTACGGCACAGACCCAGATGAGGAGATTGAAATAACTCCACAGGATTTTGTTACTGGAAAAGACCCCCAGATGGAAAGGGCGATTGCCCTCGCCCTGCAAAGCCTGGAACAAAACCCGCCGGTGCGTCCTGCTCTGCAAGACAGACCCTCTCTGCCGCTTCCCTAGTTTGCTGCAGATGCTGCATTCAAACCCACATGTCCGGCTCCCAGATTTTTCTCAGCCTGGGAGCCGAAATGATATTACAAATTACTCTACCTGCTGTTTTCAGCAGAAGGTGCATCTGCAGAGGCAGATGCAAGTTCGCAATACAATCCCCCATCCCCACAGCCGCCGCATTCGGTTTCAATTGTCACATGGTCTATGGCATATTTTTCAGCCAGCAATGATTTCACAGCACGCACCACCAGTGCAGAATCGGAAGGCTGTGGCAGGCTGACCTGAATATGGCAGGAGAGAGCATACATCTCGTCAGCAATTGTCCACACATGCAGATCGTGCACATCTTGCACCCCTGCTATTGTCAGCATATCAGATGCCATCCTGTTTGTATCCATTCCACGGGGCGTACTTTCCAGCAGCACATTGAGCGTATCGCGAATGATAGACCAGGATGACCAGAGAATCAGCAGTGCAAGCAGAAGTGATGTAAGCGGATCCGCAGCTTCCCAGCCGGTGAAATGAATTACCGCCCCTGCCATAACCACACCCAATGAGGCAAGCGCATCGCCTGCCATATGCAAAAATGCGCTCCGTACATTTATGCTGTGCTTGGCTTCCCCCCTCAACACCAGTGCTATTCCCAGGTTCAAAACCAGCGCCAGTGCCGCTACCCCCATCATCAAACTGCTTTGCACCTGCAAAGGATGCATCAGCCTAACTATAGCAGCCTGAGCCATCAGCACGCCAATCACAAGTATGGTAAGCGCATTTGCCAGTGCAGTAAGTATAGAAACCCGGTGAAAACCATAGGTATACAGTGCGGTAGCTGGTTTCAGAGATACACGTATTGCATACCACGAAAGCATTAGAGCCAGTACATCTGAAAAGTTATGCCAGGCATCAGAAATAAGCGCCAGGCTGTTCGATCGCAGTCCGGCAGTAAACTCCAGCGCGACAAAAAGAATCGTTAGCAGCGCGCTCACCGCCAGACGTCTGGAGCTTAGCCCCGCAGCGCTGTGGGTATGCGGCCCATGGTGGCAGCAGCTGTGAGACTGATCATGATTATGAGTCACCGTGCCTCCCTCATTTCATTAGCAGCTGGCTTACCCCAACCAAAAGCAGTATGGCACCAGCCAGCACCCCCTCGTAGTTTTCAAGTTTTGCCAATGGCAGCTTGCGCAGGCCCATCTGTGTTGCACCTACCAGCAGAGTCATCACGGGAGGGGTAATCAGCAGAAATATCCCACCTATCAATAGAAGCACCCAGAGCGGTTGGGCTGAGGCCGCCACATACAGAGGCAAAAAATCGAGACAAGGCGACAAGATCAACCCCAGCGCTAAGGCAAGCACCGTAGCTTTGTCCTGCCGGGCATCTCTGTTACCATCTACCCGCACATGCAGATGGGTATGCTTGTGCCGCATTCCCTGCACAAGAAAAAACAATCCTAATATGATAAGTACAGTGCCCAAAACTGCCTGCTCAAGCATGGGCGGCAGGTGGATATTATTCCAAAGCGCACGCCCGGCGCCAGCCAGCAGCAAACCCAGCAGCGTCGTTAAAAGCACATGCCCTATTCCAGCCAGAAGTGTTGCCCACAAAGTGCTTTTCAAACTCCAACGGCGCGCACGGCCCACCGCCACAAAAGACAGCCAGTGCGAAGGCAGCAGGGCATGCAGTGCTGCAAGCGCTACTGCAGCGGCCAGCAATGTTCCAGTAGTTATGCCGCCCTCATTCAGACGGTGTAAAACAGAATCCATTTCTTACTCTTTCCCTGCTTCATACAGTTTCAGTATACCCCGGCCCATCATTGCAGCCTGCCTGCAGCTGCTCTTTCTCGCTCTGCCAAAAACAGCGCCTGCTGGGCCCAGCCTGCATACTGCCCAAACTTCTCATGAAACAATAAAGCTATCTCGTTGTACTTATTTTCAGTTAAGCTTCCCAGTGTATACTTTTCTCCAAAAAGCCTGCCTGCTATTTTGCGTACATGCGTATCTACCGGTACTGCTTCTGGTTTATCCAGTGCAAAAAGGCAGATACAGTCTGCTACTTTAGGCCCTATCCCATTCAGTTTTTGCAATTCCCGTTTTGCTTCTGTATAAGGCAGTTTGCGCAGCAACTCCAGCCAGTTAAAAGGCTTCATTCGCATATACTGTGCCAAAGCAATCACGCGCGGTGCACGATAACCCCACAAGCCTGCCCGCAAATATCCTTCATCCATCTGTGCAAGTACATCTAGAGTCGGAAAAAGGTAAAATTTTCTCCCGGCTGCTTCTGCAATCTCACCATAACCGCGTGCTAAATGCTCTACGCTGCGTTCTATTTTCATCACTGTGTTGCAGGTAGCGCACTGAAACGCAGTAAAACACTCAAGCGGGTGCTGCCTCAAAACCCTGGCCCCTTCATACCTGTGCAAGGTCTCTGCGCAATCAGGCGCGGCTCTGCTCCATTCTTCAAGAAGCGCCTCAGTATCTACGTTCAGCTGCAGATAATCTTCTACAACCTCCCTCCGATTCAACTCTGGCCATGTCTGCCAGTACAAGTTACTGCGGGCATTGTCTTCGGGTTTCCAAAATGCAAAAATGTGTCTCCCTGCCGTCCCCCACCATATCCCATCCTTGTCTTTGCGCCAGCGGAATGCCTGCCCGCCGGCTAGCGTTGGAGTAAGAGAAAGCGGCCTGTTTTTACAACAGGAGCTTTGCCAGGCAAACCCGGCAGAAGGGGGGTTGATTTCTGTGTGCATCAAAAAGTAAAGCACGTATCGGAATATTTTGTCAAACCTGTATTCCTGCTGACGACGGTTGCCTTAGTAATCATTCAGGGTTGATGCAACCTACTTTCAGTGCGCGCTGCCGCCGTCTGTCTGCTGGCCAACAGGCCGGGGTGAGGTGGCATCACGCGCTGGCGGCAGTGG
>DAIDHN010000049.1 GCA_027459665.1 Chthonomonadaceae bacterium
CTGCATATTAACCGCATCGAAGAGTGTGAAGGGTTGAGAGGCAGGCTGGTACAAATACGCCAGCAGGATGCAGTGCCGCTGCCCGAAAACGAATACTATATTCATCAGCTGCTGGGCTGTACCGTAAAAACAGAAACCGGACAAGTACTTGGCAGCATAGCCGAAATACTAAGAAGCAGCGCCAATGATGTGTACGTAATAAGAAACAGCAGCAGTGAACTGCTACTCCCCGCCATACAGCAGGTGGTGCAGAGCGTAAATTTAACCGATCGAATTCTGCAGGTACAGCTTCTGCCTGGCCTGCTGCCAGATGCCAAACACACGGAAGACTAAGCCGCTCATGCGCCTTGACATCCTTACCCTCTTCCCAGACATGGTAGAACAAGCTCTGGGCCACAGCATTCTCAAAAGAGCACGCGAAAACAGCCTGGTGGAAATACACATCACCGACATTCGCAGCTTCACCACCGACAAGCACCGCTCCGCCGATGATGCCCCCTATGGAGGAGGAGGCGGAATGCTGATGCGCATAGAGCCAATTTACCATGCCCTCGCATCTGTTGGCGCACTGCCTAACACCCAGCCAGACAATTGTGGTATAATAGAACGCCCTCGTGTTGCGCTTACCGACCCGAGAGGAAAAATTTTCTGCCAGGAAACTGCAAGACAATGGGCGGCTGAGCCGCACATCGTGCTGATCTGCGGGCACTATGAAGGGGTAGATGAACGAGTAGAACACCTGATCACAAACCGGGTATCTCTGGGTGACTTTGTGCTAACGGGAGGAGAATTGCCCGCGCTGGTAATTGCAGATGCACTTATACGACTGCAGCCCGGAGCTTTGGGAGATGCTCATGCCGCACACAGAGACTCTTTCAGTGAACCACTGCTCGAATACCCGCAGTACACGCGGCCCGCTTTATTTCAAAACTGGGAAGTGCCCCAAATACTGCTTAGCGGCCACCATGCAGCTATCGCAAAATGGCAGCGCTGGCACAGCCTGCATGCTACAAAAAAACTGCGGCCAGACCTGTTTGAAAAACTCGCATTGAGCGCAGAAGACCAGAAACTGTTACAACAGAATGAACCAGCCGCGCCGTCGGAAAAAAGGGCGCAGCACATACAACAGGAGAATAACCATGGCACTGGGTGCTGAAACTATACGGGAACTTGAACGCACTGAAATGGAACGCGCAGCCCAAATTTGGGCCAACAACGAAAATAGAAGGCGCGAACAGGAAGCAAAAGAAAAAAAACGCACCGAATTTGAAACCGTAAGCGTAGAGCAGAGAGCCTCCATACCAGGTTTCCGCCCCGGAGATACTCTGAGAGTACACGCAAAAGTGGTGGAAGGCGACAAGGAACGAATACAGGTATTTGAAGGCGTAGTAATCGCAGACAACCACGAAAACAACCGCAAATGCTTCACAGTACGCAAAATATCACATGGCATCGGCGTAGAACGAACCTTTCTGCTCTACTCCCCGCGTATCGAAAAAATTGAAGTGGTGAGATACGGCAAAGTGCGAAGGGCAAAACTTTTTTACCTGCGTGACAGAGTAGGTAAACATGCTCGTATTAAAGAAGATAGAAACCCAAAACGATAGGCTTTGCCCATGAACCCCTCCGAAACCGGAGCTACCGACGTACTTGCTAACCTCAGCCCCGGCGCAATTCTCCTGATCGCGCTGGGGCTGACTCTGCTCCGGCTGATACTGCTCAAAATCAGCAAATCGTCGCCAGCTCCCAAAACAAAACAGTCAGATGGTTCTTTCGCTCTCTACCTCGCAGAAATCTGCGAATCACTCATTATCGCCGGTGTATTGGTTTTTCTGGTGATACGCCCCTATCTGCTCCAGGCATTCTATATTCCCTCTGAATCTATGGAGCCAACCCTTATGGGACACCTGCAGGGGCCAAATCAGGATGGTCACGACTACAAACACACCATTCATGATCACATTTTTGTAAACAAACTCATCTACCGCTACAGCAATCCGAAGCATGGCGACATCATCGTTTTTCGCGCCCCTGCCTCTGCAGATTCAGATGACAAAATGAAAGGGCTGCCCGAAGTTCAGAATATTCTGATCAAGAGGGTGATGGGCGTACCCGGCGACACCATTCAAATACGACAGATAGGCGATTATGATTACGTGGTGCGCAACGGCAAAGTGCTGCACGAATACAAAAACCCCAAACGCCAATACACCATAGATGCCCCCATGGAATCAGACCTCAACACAAGCTTTATTTACGGGTACCCCCAGCCTCTGAAACTTGGCAAAGGGCAGTATTTTGTGATGGGAGACAACCGCAACGACAGCAACGACAGCCGTTTCTGGGGAACCGTGAAGCGATGGCGCATCATGGGAAAGGCAGAGGTAATCTTCTGGCCAGTCAACCGCATTCGCATTCTGCATTAATACCGTCGCACTGGTGGCGCTTTGAGGCACAGGCAAGAGCGGCAGGGTGCCATGTTATAGCAGGGCTGGATGAGGCGGGAAGAGGCGCTCTTGCAGGGCCAGTGGTGGCAGCAGCGGTGATACTGCCTTTCGAATGCATCATCCCCGAACTCAACGACAGCAAACAGCTTACCCCGCAAGCCAGAGAACGATGCAGACACTGCATTATTCAGAAATCTCGTGCAATCGGCACAGGCATCGTAGATGCACAAAGCATAGATGCAGTAAACATACTCGCTGCAACTCACGAAGCCATGAAACAGGCTCTGCTGGCGCTTCCCTGGGACATTCAGCCCGATATTGCACTGATAGACGGGCTGCCAGTAGCCTCTTTTCCCCTCACCCACTGGGCCATTGTAAAGGGGGATGCGCTATCGGCTTCTATTGCCGCCGCCTCTGTGGTGGCAAAAGTAACGCGCGATGAAATCATGACCAGGCTCGCCGACACTTACCCGGTGTACGGCTTTGACAGCAACAAGGGCTATGGCTCCGCTGCACACCTGGCTGCCCTGAAGCAATACGGCCCCTGCCCATTGCATAGAAAAACTTTTCGACCTGTCAGCCAGATGCTGCAGCATATACTGCCATGAAACTGGGGCAGGCGGGCGAGCAGGCTGTTTGCGAAGCGCTGCAAAAAAACGGATGGCAAATTCTCTTCACAAATTATCGCTGCATGGCAGGCGAGGCCGATATAGTGGCAATGGATGCCGACTCAAACGAACAAACACTGGTTTTTATTGAAGTAAAAACGCGTACCTCTGCAAGACACGGCCGCCCCGCCGACTCGGTTACTCCGCGCAAGCAGAAAAGGCTCATCAATATAGCCCTGCACTACATTTCAGAGCATCCGCCAGGGCCAGAAGAACCCTCCATACGATTTGACATCGTAGAGGCGTTTCCACTTCCGGGCGGCAGCTTTCGGCTCAATCACCTGCGCAATGCCTTCAGCCCAGATTCGGTAAGAATAACCTAGCGTCTCACACAGTCTTGTTTACTGCCTCGGTAGGCAGGGCTTATGCTGTGTGGCGGTGGAGTAGTAATGGTTTGGGAACCCCACACAAAACCGGTATCCTTTTGCCAGAAATAGGTGGTCTGCGCCCAGCCGCCATCTCCTGCAGAAATTTTTTTGCCTATCAGGGCAATACATTTATGACCTCGATAAACCGTTGCCCTGCCTTTTTTATATGTGAAATTTTATAAATTGTTTGCCCCGGGTAGAACGCAGGAGGATACTGACGCCCGTTCTTTTCCAGCCCTGCAAGCGCATATTCGCTGATGCCCGATATCCTTGATACCGTAGCCAGACCCAGTTTTTTTGTCTGCTACCTTAGACTGGTCACGGCATCTAACAAATCTGCCGACATTTTGTGGGGGCCGATGTAGCGAAAGTGCGCCCCTTTCGGGCCATTCATGGCTATGCCAGAAACCTTGAATTTATTATTTTCCAGAAACCCCATCACCACTGGCCCAGACGGCCTCGTGGCATACACAATCATTGTAGAGTTGTACACCCCGGTTTCAACTGTTTTTTCTTCCCAGTAAGTCTTGTGCACAGTCTGCATTTTTGCAGAAGCAATGCGGCCGGGCACAGCCCCTGAGGGAACAGAGAGAGCGGTACAGGTAAGAAATGCAAACAGAACTTTTGCAGTGCTGGTCATCTCGATTCTCCCTTTGATACAGAGATCACAGGGCAGCACCTGATGCTGCCCTGTGAGAAGTCATGGATGTTAACCGTCTTTCGAACCAAATGGGCCAACAACTATATAGTTGCTGATGTATGCTCGCAAATCCTTGAGAGAATATGTGTTTGACGGAAACACCTCCAGTGCAATACAAGTAAACCAGTGAAACAATCCATCTGTCTCATTGACAACAGTGAAAGTGAACGTTGCATCTGAGGGGTCGCCCGAGTACGGAATATTATATCTTGTTCAATTCTGCAACATTGGCGCTAAGCGCACGCAGGCCATATGTACAGCCTGCTGCAGATTCGGTTAGGGTATAGTTCTGCCCGATACCCACATTGTAAATATTCTGATGCCAGTAATCACTCCACACAGCGGGGTAAGGCGTCCAATGTGTAAACCCCCAGGTGCCGTAACTTTGAGCTTTAGAGGATGCAGGAAGCAGAAAGAGGTATAACGCAGCCATTAGCAGGTTTAATGCCCCCCGAAGGGATTGTGGAAATACGAGTTTTGATAGAAAACGCCATGGTTTTTTCCTTTCGCAAGTAGATAACTGCACAGTCACATTGCTGTGTGCAACAACTTTCTGCCTATCTGCATTAGCTGGGCACAATAAGAGTATAACACATGTTTTTATTAAACTACTGTTGAATTTTTACAAAAATAGCTTCAATTCAAACAAATTCGCAAATTTTAATCATTTTTAATTTCTACATTGCTTCAATCTGTGCATTAGAAATACTCTCTGCACACAAAAATAGAACCGGGAATACTCGTATGCTGCAGAGCATGCTGACTGGCGCTTACGCTGCCCTGTTTTTACAGTTTTGAGGGTATTGCTAACTCATCGTATTCAGGTTAAAATTTAACATAATCTTAAAATACCATAAACATTTATTAATATTTCCTTAATATAATACGCGATATAATACACTATCTGTCAGCGTTGAGGCGGCCGCTGCAGGGTATTGTGTTAATTCGTGCCGCTGCATAAGGAGAGCATTTACTCTATGACACGTGTTCGCAACAATCAGAGCGCTTTTACGCTCATTGAATTACTGGTGGTAATTGCTATTATCGCCATTTTGGCTGCCATTCTCTTCCCTGTGTTTGCACAGGCACGAGAAAAGGCAAGACAGGCTTCCTGTCTCTCCAATCTGAACCAGATGGGCCTGGCCAGCAATATGTACATTCAGGATTACGATGAAACCTTCTATCCGCACCGATGGAACTCTGGTCCTAACAGCAATCCGCTGCTTCAGCAGCTGAATGTAACCTGTTCAGACAGCGGCCCAATCAGCGGTGTAGCCTGCAACAAAACTTTCTGGATTTCACTTCTGCAGCCCTATGTAAAAAACTATCAGATATGGCAATGCCCCTCAAACCCAAATGGCTGGGTAGAAGGCAGAGCGGGCACCATGTGCGGCGGTGCAGATAATGCCCCATCCATAGGCTGCGGCGGCAACGGGTACGGCGGTCAGAACAGCTATGGCCACAATGACGTGTGGATGAGCCCAGCTGCAAACTTTGCCACCCCCTTTGGCGGTGCAGTTGCTACAGTAGCTGATGCAGCCGTCATTCGCCCCTCTGGCACCGTTATGATTGTAGACTCTACCTATTACGGCGCTGCTCCTGACCTCTGCAACGAATCTGGACACATGATCAATGCAGCTCCTGTTGGCGGAGGGACTGCCCCCACCAACTCTGCTAGCAATGCAGACTGCGCCTATGCACAGAGCCAGGCTGCTCCGGCCAGCTTCTACGACAATTACTGGATGAACATTGGCAACTCTAACTGGAGCTACAGTGGAGGTACCGTTCAGCCCGCTCAGGGTATTCAGCTGGGTCAGAACCGTCACAGCGGCGTTATCAACGTACAGTTTGTAGACGGCCATACCAAAGCCATCCCCTATTTCACCCTCATCGGCAACATTTGCCTCTGGGATGCTACCGATGCAGATGCCGCACATCCCTGGTGCAACTAGGTTTTCGCCCAGGTTTGTGTTTGCTGTAAGTAAAAAACATCTCCGCAGCAATGCTACGGAGATGTTTTTGTTTTTCTGAACTAGCGAGACTTGCTATGGGTGGTCTGCCACCAGCGCACCACGTAATATATTACAAACAGGGCGAGAACCAGGCCTATGAGAAGAAACAGATGCCCTTGCTCAGAAACTACCCCCGGCGGCAGCGGGTCAGGTTGATTATTAGAGCTTTGTGCATAAGCGGCTACAGAGTGTGTAGCAAATAGGCAAAGCAGAAACATCAGAATCGCACTGTGTGCATTTTTTATGGCTGTCCGCATCAATCAGCCTCACCTCCTTTTAACAGATTGCTGCGTGCATTATTCTTCCGATTCGAGAGCGGGTATGGGTAGACGCCTTCTGCGTTCAGGAGGCAGCAGACGCTCAATGGTGTCATCGACCGTGATGATGCCGAGCAGCTTCTCCTCCTCGTTCACTACCGGCACTGCAAGCAGATTGTAGCGGCCTATTATCTGGGCTACCTGATCTGCGTGATCATCTACATACACGTGTATCACATTCTTCACCATGATGTCTGCCACACAGGTTTCGGGTGGAGCAATCACCAGGTCTCTCAGAGAAAGCACGCCAACCAGTCGTTCCTCTTCATCTACGATATATACATAATAAATCGTCTCTGCCTTGGGTGCAAGTTCACGCAGTTTTTCTATGGTTTGTTCACAGGTAAGCTCGGTGCCTATAGCCACCAGTTCTGTAGTCATCAGCCCGCCTGCAGTGTCTTCATCATAGGCGAGCAGTTCCCTCACCTCGGCAGCTTCATCAGGCTCCATCTGGTCCAGCAGTTCGCCGCTTCTTACATCCGGCATATCATCCAGCAGGTCTGCTGCCTCATCGGGTTCCATCTCTTCCAGAATATCTGTTGCACGCTCATCATCCAGCTGCTGCATAATTTGCACTTGTACGTTGGGGTCTGCTTCGGCAATTGCATCTGCTGCGGTTTCTGTGTCTAGCCCTTCAATCATCTCAGCGCTTTGCTGGGGCGTAAGCTGTTCCATTATATCTGCTATATCTGCGGGGTGCAGGCGCGCAATCTTGTCTACCGGCACTTTTAGCTGTATGATACCTCCTGCACTGGCAGGCTCCAGGGTCTGCACATCGTCCCACCCAATAAGGTTGGAGCGAAGCGGCCTGCCCAGTTTTCTGGCGGCAGCCTCTATTGGCTTGCTCACTACTCCCAGCCTTCTCAAAGTGGCTCGAAGGCTGGCATCTACACCCACAACACAATAGCTGCCGCCGCATTCTGCCAGCCGTACATCGCTTACCCGCACCACCCTCGAACCCTGCACGTCTACAATCTGGCGGTCAAGCACATCTCTGCGCAAACGCATGTCGCCCTCTGCCGGGGTACAGGGCACAATGCCGCCGATTGGGTGAAGCAGGCGTATATCCCCCTGAATCTGCCCTGTGCCTACCGGTCCATCCGGGTCTGGATCAAATTCAACCTCTGCATAAGGAATGTACACTTCGCCTTCAGGGGTAGCCACTACGATACTGGTCACCGAGGGCAGCCTGCCTTCCGGCTGTGCAACAGCATCGGCCACTTTTCCCACTACTATGCCTGCCGGGTCTACCACGCGTTTGTTAAGTATCTGGGTAAGATATTTCATACGTATCAGTGTCTCCCTAAAAAGCTACAACGAAGCAGACAGCATTTCCCTCGCATTCTGCAATGCAACTTCAGAAGTATCAGTTCCACCAATCATGCGAGCGATTTCAACCACTCTTTCTTCCGGGTCAAGCAGGCGCACTTTTGTGGCGGCGCGGTTGTTTTGCACTTCTTTTTCTATGGTGTAGTGATGCGCTGCACTACTGGCAATTCTGGCAAGGTGAGTAATGGCAATGATCTGGCAGGTTTGTGCCAGGGCGGCCATTTTTTCTGCAAGCAGCGCTGCAGTACGACCTCCTACTCCTACATCTATCTCATCAAACACCATGGTAGGCAGTGTTTCCTGCCTGGCAAGCGCAGATTTTATTGCCAGCATTACCCGTGAAATCTCTCCGCCCGATGCCACTTTTGCCAGAGGTTTCAGGGGTTCACCCGGATTTGCCGCCAGCAAAAACTCCACCCTGTCCGCTCCTTTTGCGCTATATTCGGCAGGGTCTACCCTTACTTCAAAACGTGCTTTGTCAAGGGCAAGATCACAAAGTTCTGCCGTTACATTTTTCTCAAAATTTTCAGCGGCATTTCGTCTGAGCAGGCTCAGTTTCACACACCGCTCTTTCAAGGCAGCAGAGGCTGCCTCTATTTCGGCATGCAGCAGCGCGGTTCTCTCCTCACTATGTGACAGGGCTTCCATTCTGGCCCGCGTCTGCTGCAGATAGGTCAGAATCTCCTCAATACTATCGCCATACTTTCGCTTCAGAGCACGCACAGTCTCCAAACGTTCTTCCAGCTGCTGCAGGTGTTCAGGCTGTGCTTCCACCTGTTCTGCATAACGCAGCAGGTCGCGCTCTATCTCCACAAGTTCGTAGCGTGCACTGCGCAGGGTTTCCAGTACGGGCTGCAGGGTGTCATCCATATGCGATGCTTCTTCCAGCGCGCGCTCCGCCAAAGCAATCGCCTGCAGCGCAGTTCCCTCCTCGCCTCCCAACGCCTGTGCAGCTGCATGAGAAGTCTCAATCAGCCGCTGGGCATGAGTTGCGCGGCGGTATTCTGCTTCAAGCATTTCCTCATTTTCATTTTCAAGCCCGGCGTTCTCTATTTCCTGCACCTGAAACCCATAAAGGTCGAGCAGCCGTACTCTTTCACGCGAGTCGGTTTCCAATTCTTCTTTTTCCCGCATCAGCTTCTGCAAATGCTGATAGCTGCGAGCTGTCTCCTCACGCAGTGCAGTTAATTCATGCCCGCCCCAGCCATCCAGCATTTCCATCTGCCGTGGCTGCGAAAGCAGCATCTGATGCTCATGCTGCCCATGCAGGTCTACCAGCTCATCCCCTATCTGCTTCAAGATAGATACCGATGCGGGCCTGCCGCAGATACGGCAGGTAGACTTACCGGCAGCGCTGATTTCACGGGTAATCAGCAGTCGATCATCTTCCAGGTCGTACCCCAGCTCTTGCATAAGTTTCTGCAGGGTAGAAGCACCTTCTGTTTCAAACTCGGCGTCTACCACTGCCTTCTCTGCGCCAGATCGTACAATTTCAGCCCCGCCTCTGCCGCCCAGCGCCATGTTGAGTGCATCAAGCAGTATACTTTTTCCTGCCCCTGTCTCGCCGGTCAAAACGTTGAACCCAGATCCAAACTCAAGGTCGAGCCGGTCGATGATGGCAAAATTTCTAATAGAAAGTCTGTACAGCAATCACGCACTCCATTTCGCCTGTAAGGGGCAGCGCCATTGTTTCTACATATTATACTGCAAGGCAGTGTTTGTGAATTAGTGCAGCAGGCACACGCTCTGGTATTTATTCAAGCCCTGCAAGTTTTCGCACAGTATTCCAGGCATAGCGCACATCGCGTGTTGTGCGGTGCTCCATTCCAATAAACCCATTGTAGCCCAGCTTGCGCATCTGGGCAAACAGGTTGACATAATTCGCCTCGCCTGTTCCCGGCTCAAACCTGCCCGGCACATCCCCTATCTCTACGTAATGAATTAGGCCCTGCCCAAAGCCGGTGCGAAAATTGTCGATGGTGTTGCCCTCTCCCAGCTGTCTGTGGTAAAAGTCATAATTCACTCGCACATGCGGATGGTTCGCTTCCTGGGCATACTGAAAGGCTTCGTTTGCATACAGCATGGTCATCTGCGGTGATTCTACATGATTGAGAGGTTCAAGCACTATCAGGGTATCAAACTGTCGGGCTATATCTCCCGCTTTTTTCAGCCCTGCAATAATGCCGGCATGCTGCACTTCCCATGGCACATCATTGTAGCGCTGCCCCACAAAAGAAACAAGCCTTCCGCAGCCAAATCGTTTTGCCACAGCACACACTTCAGCAAAGTCATCCAGCCCCTGCTGCTCAAAGCCAGGGCGGGTAAACCCGGTTGTCCAGCCAGTTTTCGGGTTTCCGCTTATGCTGGTAAGGGTCATGTCATGTTTCTCTTGAAGCCGCATAAGCGCATCGAGGTTTTTACCCTGCCACCCCCAGAAACAATAATGCTTTGCGCCTGCCTGTATAGTCTGCTGCAAACGGGTTTCATAGGGCATGCTGCCGGGAAACATCAATTCCAGATTCACTGCAAGCGTATAGAGAGGTGCAGGAAGCGAAGCTGCTTCTGCCTCACGTTGTTCTGCTGCAAGCAATGCTGCAGCAGCAGCGCCAGCAAACAATTCGCGTCTATTCGGTTTCATATTTTGCTTTCCTCTCTTCATCAGCAGCATGGTATTTGCTGCAGTGGTATTTTGCTGCACAGCCATGCCCTGTCTTTTACAGAATGACGTACTGCGCATCACTTCCCCTTAGCCGGGGCTGGTATCTCCCTGCGCATTCTTATTGTTCTGCACATGGGTCTGCAGGGCAAGCATGGTTTGCCGGGCAGCTTCGCGCACGCGATGTTCACCGGCCATTTCATACAGCCTGGCAGCATAGGGCAATGCCCGTACATCCGGCTCATTCTGCATCTGCCGCAGTATAGTAAGAGTGAACTGTATCTCATTTTCGGTCATGCCAGAGTGAGGATGCAGCAGGTTCTCATGCATTGCAGGCCCGTAGCTGGCTCTAAGCAGGTTGCGCGCTTCTTCTTCACGCACAAGCCGCATTTGTATGGCAGCAACAGCATTTTGTGCGCTTTTTTGCACTGCAGGCTGAGTAGCAGCGCGTCCACGGCCAGTGGCAAGCCGTTCCACATGCTTCAAAACAGTATGATCGCCTATACGGGCAAAGGCAGATAAAATGGCAACCGCCAGAGGTTCATCTCCCTCCTGCAGCAACCTCAGCAGCCCGCTGCGCAGAGAGGCGCTCATATTGCCGTAATAATCTTCAGATACAGCCTCCAGTACACTGGTCAATGCGCTTCGTGCTGCCTTTCTGCTCTTTTCTCTTCCTGGGTACAGCGGTGAAGTTGCAAGAAGCGCATGCTGCACAAGGTAATGTAAACAAACTGTATGTTTCAGTTTCCCCAGGGCATAGGCCGCTTCTGTCTGCACTGCCGCCTCTTCTCTTCTGCGTTTCATCATCATGCAGAAGGCAGTGCCTGCCAGTGCAATCGGGTAAAAGGCCATCATATCATTCAGAAAATAAATGGGTGAGCCTGAGATAAGTTTTAGCACAATGGCTGCCGGCAAAGCGGTTAGCAGTAAGCGCAGTGTGTTGAATGTTTCAGAATCTGCCAGTTCACCGCTCAGTGTCTGCAGCAGCGTCGCCTCTACCGCCTGCTGCTGTTCGGGGGTGAGCTGAGCATGTGAAAGGCACCATGCCGCCAAGGCGCGTTCACGCCATCTGTTTCTAAAACGCCCCATTCCCGGCAGAAGCAGCGACTGCAGTGGAACAATGGAAGATAGTGTTATCCGTTCTCCGTAGAGTAGTTTTTTTGCAGTATCGTGCAGCATAGAGCCTTCAGGCACATGCATATACAGTTTCAAAACCCGCTGCAGTTCAAGCCCGTCAAGGGGTGAGTCAAGTTCTGCAGTTATTTTTTCTGCAAATACAGAGGGTGGCTGCAGGCGGGAAGCAGGCTGATCAAATGATTCGTCAGAATGAATATTCATGGCATTACCAGCAGCTTACTGCCTGTACAATAGCTGCAAACTCGCTTTGTTCCAGCGTACGGGGGTCAAGCAGCAGCGCATTGCTTCGAATACGGGCTATCACTGGCACTGCCGCGCCGCGCAGCTTTGCAGCAGCATTCTCTGCGCTCCAATCTTTTTCCTTTCCCTTCACGCTCACACAAAAGGTAGGCAGTTTTTCATCTGGCAGCGAACCGCCTCCCACAGCGGAATATTCGGGCACTATTTCAACCAGAAACGGTTTACTGCGCAGCGCCCGATTCAGCATTCTCCGCAGGGAGAGCGCCATAGCACGCAATTCATCCTCAGAGCGGTGCAGATACCTCAGCGTAGGTATCTGCTGTAAAGCCAGCTGCCTGCTGTGGTAAATGCGCAGCGTAGCCTCCAGCGCTGCCAGAGTCATTTTGTCTACTCTGAGGCAGCGTGCGAGCGGATGTGCCGCCATTTGCTGCACCAGTTCACCTTTGCCCAGTATCAGCCCGGCCTGCGGCCCTCCCAGCAGCTTATCCCCGCTGGCAGTAACAACATCGCAGCAGGCGGCGCTTGCCGGCAGCAGGCCGGCTTCTCCTGCAGGCACGCTCTGCAGTGCGCCGTTGCCCTGATCGTCCATTACTGGTATGCCGGTTTCTTTTCCAAGCGCCGCAAGCTGGGCAAGCGGGGTTTCCTCTACAAAACCATGCATGGAAAAATTTGAAGGATGGCATCTCAAAATGAGTGCAGTGTGTTCTGTAACTGCTTTTCTATAGTCGGCCAGGCGTGTGCGATTGGTGGCGCCTACCTCTTTCAGCACTGCGCCAGAGCTTTCTATAATGTCTGGCATTCGAAAAGAACCGCCTATTTCAACCAGCTGCCCGCGGCTCAAAAGCACTTCACGCCCCTGGGCAAGTACGGTAATAGCAAGTAAAACCGCCCCGGCGCAATTGTTTACCACCAATGCACTCTCTGCTCCGGTAAGGCTGCAAAGCAGGGGGCGCACATGCTCCTGCCGGTCTCCCCGTTTGCCATTTTGCACATTCAGTTCGGTAACTGCATGATGCAGAGCTGCCTGGTACGCTGCCATGGCGGCGGCAGGCGCCAGGCGCGCTCTGCCCAGGCCGGTGTGCAGTACAACGCCGCTGGCATTGATGGCAGGGCGCAGGGCAGGCAGAAACAGTTTCTCTGCCTCTGCCGCCGCTTTTAGGGCAAGCGCTTCTATAGAAAGGCAGTCTTCCCCACTCTGCTGCATGCGTTCCCGTTCTTGCCGCAGTACGTTTTTTACTGCCTGCGCACGCGCTGCCTGCTCTATCTTCAGCAGTGCAGGGTCTGCGAGCAAACGCGATACAGAAGGCAGCGAACGCAGGTTTTGAGGTGTGGGGGAAGCCATGTCATACTGCCTCCACGGTTATTTTGAAAGCACTTTCACTGTATTATCATTCTGATCTGTAAAGTACACCTTCAGGTTGCCCGATGTATCGGTTGCAGCAGCTATGCCTGCCAGCGCCGCGCCTGTGCCATTGCTCTGCACCGGTGTGGAATCTACTGTTTTCACAGAGATGACCTGCTTATTGGAAGGGTTGATTTCCACAATGGTGTTGTTGAGTCTGTTGGCCAGAATCAGATCGTTGTTGATGGGGTTCATAGCCATGCCTACCGGCTCATCCAGATACTTGCCAGTGGTATCGTTGTAGATGTATATCACATTGCTCAGATCACTTGCAGCGGCAATGGTTGAACTAGCCGGAATTGCGAAGATGAAGTTGCTGTAGCTGTTGGCAATGTACAAGGTATCATCTGGGCCATGCACCAGCGCTGTCGGGCCAAGCGGCACGCCATTGGCACCAGGGAACACCTGCCCCAAACTGGCGCTTAGTATATCATAGGTGTAAGTGGTTGTGCTGCCGCTTACATTCACATTGATGCGTACAATCTGGCCTGTTTTTGCATTCACTGCAAAAAAGCAGGTTTTGCCTCCATATCCCTGGTTTGAAACCAGCCCCCATCCATACAGTGTGCTGGGGTCTTGCAGCGATGTTTCTTGGGCGGCATGGGCGGTATATACCTGCAGACCTCCCTGCGGGTTCTGGCCTAAAACTCCCAGGTTTTCTATCCAGAGGTCGCCGCTGGTACTGTTGAAGGCAAGAGCATCAGGCCCGCTGAACCCCGAAGGCTCGGCAGCCAGTCTTACCGCATGGCCAGAGGCAACATCCTCAACGGTAGTGCCCGCAGCCAAACTGCCTGAAGAATTGGCGAAGTTGGAAACAACCACATCACCCGGCTGAATGTGGCCGGAAACGCCGTCGGCAGTAAATGTGGAAGTTGCTACCGGCGCGATAGCAAGACCGTAAGGCATTGTGTCGCCGTTGCTGCTGTCTATCGTGCTGGAAAGTGTGGTAATAGTGTTCAGCCCGCCAATTGTTTGCGGGCTGGTGGAAAGGTTCAAGCCGCTGCCGCACCCTGCTGATAATGCCAGCAGAAGAGATGCAGAAAGCGCGAGACCGGTACGGAGGGGGCAAGGCAGAAAAAACCGCCTGGCAGCCATTGCGTGGCTCCTTTCTCAGATATGTAGTCAATCTACCCTATTCCTGGCAAAAATGCGCTGTTGCTCTGTCATTCATGCCGCAGAGCTTCTATGGGGTTCAGGCGGGAAGCACGCACGGCAGGGTACATTCCAAAGAAAATACCCACCCCTGCAGAAAACAGAAACGCTCCTACCACTATCCAGAGCGGCACATACATCGCCAGCCCTTTCTGCCCCGACTGTTTATCGGTAAATTGCGGAATAAATGTGGTAAGAAAGCCCAGCAGGTACGAACCCGAAGTGCCAAACGCCACGCCAAGCAAACCTCCTACACCCGAAAGGGTGGCAGCCTCTATGAGAAATTGGCGCAGTATGTCTCTGCGCTTGGCTCCAATTGCCTTGCGCACGCCTATCTCGCGAGTACGCTCGGTAACTGAAACCAGCATGATATTCATAATGCCAATGCCGCCTACCAACAGCGCCAAACCTGCAATAGAACCAAGCACCAGGGTAAATACTGCAAAAATAGACTCTACGCTGTGAAGCAGCACATCCATGCTGTCTACTTTAATGCCGGGCACATCAGCATAGCGGCGCATCAGCTGATGCCATATCTGGTCTTTGGCAGCATTCATCTCTTTCAGAGATACCGGCTGCGCATCTATAGAGTTTACAATGTCTGTGCCCAGCAGTCTCTTTTGCAGCGTGGTAATGGGGATATAAACATAGGTATCCATGTCTCCGCTGAAACCTCGCCCTTTAGCCACCGTAACTCCCACTACCTCCAGCAGCAAACCATTCACATCTAGTTCCTGGCCAATCGGGTTGGTTTTACCAAAAAGTTTCTGCTGTATTTCGGGGCCAATCACGCACACCTGCCCCCATTGCTGCGCATCTGTATCGGTAAGAAAGCGGCCGCTTTCAATACGCACGTTGTGCATGGAGGCATAATCCGGCATAACGCCCTTGCCGCTCACATCCAGCGATCTGCCATGATATATTGCGGTTGCCTGGCCGGGAATATCAGACTCGGGAGAAATGTTGGCGGCCAGGCTGCAGTTTTTTTCCAGCGTGCGTACATCGCGCATGGTGAAGCCATCTATTTTGCGGCCAATATCTTTTTGCTTGTTGGGCATATAGGCAATGATGATGAGATTGGAACCCAGTTTCTGAAACTGCTCTTTCACGCGCTGCTGCATACCCTGCATAATTGCAACCATCAGGATAACTGCGCTCACACCAATAATAATGCCCAGCATGGTGAGTATCGAGCGCATTTTGTTTACCCGCAGCGTCTGCAGGGCCAGGCGAACACAGTGCAAAATAGACATTGTTTTCTCCAGACTCTCTCAGTTCACATTAGCCTGCATGTTGATGCCCTGTCTCGGCGGACCAGTGTAAGGCGCAGGCTGAATGCTTTCGCCTGGGCTAAGCCCCGATACAATCTCTACGAAACTGCTTGAGTGAAGCCCGGTCACTACCTGCTGCGCCTCAGGAACACGAACGCTTTTACCTGCCTGCATGCTGTTTTTCATCACAGTAACCACCGCATGCACGCCTGTACCTTCTACCGCATCTGCAGGTACGCGAATCACGTTGCTGTGCTTAGCCACTATCACGGTGCAGCGGGCTGTCATACCAGGATGCAGACGCTTATCAGCATGGGAAATGCGAATTTCTACAGGGAAGCGCACTACATCGCTAGAGGAAGCAGTTGAACTGGAAGACTGGGCAGTGTAGTTTGCCGCAGCGGGCGCTACCTTGTCTACCTGCCCGTGAAACATCACTCCAGGCACGGCGTCTACACGTACTTCGGTTGGCATGCCCGGCTCAATTTTGTCTATGTCTACCTCATTTACCTGAATTTTTACCAGCATGGTATTCAGATCTGCCACCTGATACACTGGCGTACCAGAAGAGAATGAGCTGATGGCAGATGTGATCAGGTCGCCTACCTCTACATACCTCTTGGTCACAATGCCATCCATGGGAGAGTAGAGAGTGGTGTCATGCTGCTGAACCAGCTGCACATCCAGCTGATTCTGTATCTGCTGCACATTGGCTGCTGCAGCGGCCAGATCATCTGCCCGAATCTTGTTTTGCAGCACACTGCTTCTTGCAGAAGCAAGCTGCGCCCTGGCCTGTGCCAGCGAAGCCCTCATTGCAGAAACTGCATCTCTGCGCGTACTGGGCAGCGTGTCTGCCTCGGCCTGGGCCAGAGCGGCATCTGACTGGGCTACCTGGGCAGCGGCGGCACGAACCTGGCTAGACTGATTTGCCTCCTGCAGCACATTTGCCTGGCGTATGCTTGAAAGCTTTTGCGAGGCATCTCTCTGCTGGGCCTCTGCCACCTGCCAGGCTGCCAGTGCACTGTCTACCGCCTGCATGGCAACGTATCCCTTTTTCTCAAGGCTCTGCTGCCTTTTCAGGGTGATTAGGGCATTGGCGGCCTGCGCTTTTGCCTGATCATAGGCAGACTGAGCCGAAACCACATTGTTTGGGTCGGTACTGTTTTTCATCAAATTCAGGGCATCTACCTGTGCCTGATACTGCGCCTGTGCAGCTGCCAAATTTGCCTTTGCTGCATGAATGGCCTCTGAGGTAAGATGCGGCTGCACATTCGACTGGGTAAGTGTCTGTTTGAGCTGGGCGCGCAGCATATTCACATTCTGCATATTCTGCTCTATTGCCGCATTGGTCTGCTGCTGCTGGTACTGCAGGTTTTTTTCTGCAGCGGCCTGCTGGGCGCGGGCGGAAAGAAGCTGGGCGCGCAGTGCGTCTACCTGGCTGTCTATCTCCTGGGGGTCTATGGTTGCCATTATTTGGCCGCGATGCACCTGTTCACCCTCATGCACATACAAATGTAAAATCCTGCCGGCTACCTTCGACTTGATGTCCACTTTAGAGAGCGGTTCAATGGTTCCCTGCGAATCTACCTTAACAACTACGTCCCCCTTGGTCACTGTTTCCAGTGGAACAGCGCTACTCTTCGCTCCTGGCAGTTTACATCCCGACAGGCAAAACACCGCTGCCGCAAGTATAGGCAGCAACACAGCTCTCCTTAACATCGATCTACATCCTTATGTGAGAAATAAACGCTATGCAGTACAGCAGAAAACGTAGTCAAATTTTTTTGACAATACTTTCCCTGCTTTGTTTCTACCCTGCGAAACCAGAGTTTCGAAACATGTACGAAAACAAAAGTGAATCGGTTTCATATTATCGCGTTCAACTCACACTGCTTTCATCCCCCCCAACGCGAAATCGTGGAATAAATACCTGGAGTTATTTTATTGCACGCCAGATAATATGTGACCTCTTTCTCAATCTTTTTGTGATATATGTCACAAAAAGCAGCGAAGCCGGTACTTTACAAAAGTGCGATTACGCGCAGCAAGGTAAATTTCTATGAAAACCAGAAGCAAAATACAAAGAGAATGCACTGTTTTTATTATGCTGTTGCCTATGTTGATCTCACTCAGTGCATGTTGCCGGGCACAATGCCGCATTCAAATCATTTCTGTAAGTGTTTGCAACAGCCGCGGTCAAACAATTACCCCCACCCTTTTGAACCCGCACTACCGCCTGCGCCTGCTCTGGCGGGTTTCTGGCACGCCCGCACACTCTTATCGAGTAGAAATGAGCATTGCCAATCAGCAGGCAGAATGCAGCATCAACCCCTCATCCGGCATTTTTAGCGCATACATTGGCGCCGATGTTCCCATGGATGGGCCAATTCCCTATTTTATGAACATCGACCCCGACCATGTATCAGGCAATGCAGGCAAATCACCCACCTTGCTGCGGGGGTCTTTTACGCCCGCTCTACCAGCTACTGCAGTTGCCTACTACAACCCGGTACACTACCTGGGTACTTATCAGCTTACTGGCCGCTGTCTTGCGCACAGCCAAAGCCGCCCCAGTGGAGTGCTGGTTCTGGGTGCGCCTTCCAGCGGCAGCTATCAGCAGGTGGTTGCCCTGCAAGGCCCGTCGCACGCAAGTCAGGTTGTGCAAAGCGGTCAGCCTGCCTGGGTGGTATCCTGCCTTAGCACCAACAGCTCAGACTACCATTCATGGCACAGCGTGCAGAGTTTTCAAGTGGTCTGCAGCAATGTAGCCGTGAATGCGGGTCTGCTCGAAAAAATATCATGGAACAGCCTGCACGCAATCTCAGCCAGCCGAAAGTTCTGGCTAAAACCCGACGCGCTCGTACAAAGCAATTCCCCGCTCATTCATCGTTATGTGCAGCATGTGCTGGCGCAGCACCCGCATGCAGCGCTTTCGCCTTACACAGCAGCCCGCGCACTGTTTCAGGCGGTGGTAAAACGCACAGTGTACCAGCAAATTGCACCGCAGCCAGATGCGCTCACAACCTTGAGCAGCCGCGTTTCAGACTGCCAGGGCTTTAGCTGCCTCTTTGCAGCATGCCTGAGACAGCTTGGCATTCCGGCACGCACGCTCTGCGGCGTGCTTACCAATCACGAAACACACTGCATCGTAGAGTTCTATCTGCCGGGAGCGGGCTGGATTCCTGCCGACCCCGCCTTTGCAAAAGGATACGACCCCACAGGAAATTACCCTTATTTCTTTGGCAACGACCCCATGCTCAACACTTTCTGCACGCTAAGCCGCTGCAACCAGTTTACAGTGCCTTTTGCCGGAGGCATTCATCTGCCTGCAGGCTCTTTCTACTGCAAGGGCGCAACCTCTGTTGAAGTACAGGAACAGTGCACATTGAAATCTCTGTAAACGGACACACTGCAGTTTCAAATTGAATCAGGCAGACATTGTCTGCCTGATTTTGCTTGCCCCCTCCTTTTCTGCCAGGCGTCTTTGAAAAGTCTCAGGCAAAGGGCTTGTTTTCTACGAAAACCTTCGTATATACTATTGTAACCAACTCAAAACGCAAAGAAAGATACCCATGCAAAACAATTCCATGCCGCAGCCGACCGATGCCGAACTCATACTGTTGCGCATACTATGGCAAAATGGCCCCTGCACCGTCAGGCAGATTCACCTCTCACCCTCATGCAAACAATGGGGCTATACCACCGTGCTGAAATTTTTGCAGATCATGACAGAAAAAGGGCTGGTTTCGCGGCAGGCAGAGGGCCGCGCCCATGTATACCAGGCGCTGTATGCTGAAAAAGAGACAGAAGAGCATTTGGTAAAGGGGTTTATGGAGCGAGTATTTGCAGGGTCTCCGCGGCGTTTGGTGCTGGGCGCTCTTTCTGCCTCAAAAGCCGGTGCAGAAGAACTTGCCGAGATTCGCGCTCTGCTTGATACGCTGGAGGAAGACCAATGATTCAGATTCACTCTCTACTGCTTGAATCTGCAGGATGGGCCGTGCTGCATTCTCTGTGGCAAATCACCCTGATCATGCTCATTCTGATTGGCGCTCTCTACTGCTTTAGAAACAAATCTGCAGCAATGCGAGGCGTCATTACACAGTCGGCGCTTGCGCTTATGTTTCTTTCTGCACCAATCAATTTCTTCTGGCTTCTCATGCACGCAGTTCCTGCAGCAGATTCCAGATGGGCTTTCAATGGCCTTGAGGCTTTGCCTGGCAGGGCATTTCAGCCTCATTCCCTGCTGATTTCCTGGCTGTACAGCCATGCTTTTGTACCTGCACTGCTCTGGGCAGCAGGCACAGGCGCTGCACTCTTTCTGCTGGCCGCAGACTGGCTGGCCGCACGCCAATTTCTGCAGCGGTGCATTCCCTCTGCCTCTACCCCGCTTAATCAACTGCTCTGTATGGCAGAAAACAGGCTGGGCTGCCGGCAGCAGGCGCCGCTTCTCTGGAGCAGCGAAATCGATACCCCTGCCACCGCAGGCATTGTGCGACCTGCTGTCATTCTACCGGCAGGTAGGCTCAACGGTCTCAGCAGCAAGCAGCTGGAATTACTCATGCTGCACGAACTTGCCCACATTCAAAGGCACGATGCCTTGCGCATTTCTGCTGCAAAACTGGCCGTATGCTTTCTCTTTTTTCATCCCGCAGCATGGTATGCGCTCAACCTGCTGCAAAAACAGTGCGAGGAATGCTGCGATGCCATGGTGGTAGCAGCTACTGGGGCGCGCAATGATTACGTACGCACCCTGGCTGAAATAGAAAACAGACGCTCTTTGCAAACTTTTTCGGTACTGGCGGGCAACGGCGGCGAGCTTCTGCAGCGCATACGCGCCCTGATCGGCAAGGAAACAGACTTTCCTTACCCGAAATTCATACAGCAGTTTCATGCCTCACTCTTGCTGCTTACAATTTTTCTTCTGCCACCCTGTGCAGATCATCGCCTTCTGCCTGGTGGGCATGGAGGCACTTATGCGCAGATGCCGGCCGGGGCTGCCCATGTAAAGACCACGGTTCAGCGCCCTGACCATGATGCTGATCATGTGCCAGACAACGATGACCTCGATCATCAGGACAAAGAATAATGCTTTTCAAAATGTGATGCCGGCAGGTACGGCCTCACCCTGCCTGGGCGTCAGCATAGATGTGCATGCCATCCAGACAGAAACCGCGGAGCATATGAGTGTATTTGCTATTTTTGCAATACATACAAAATGCAATTCGCACACAAGGCGCTGTTCAGCGCACCAGGTACATAACAAAACAATGGAGACACTTCACTTGAAATTCAAATTCAACCACAAAATGCTCGCACTAGCCGCACTCACTCTCACAGCGGCAGCGCTCTACCAGCCAGTAATGGCGCTCGCCCGGCACTCGGTAGTGACCGTAACCAAAATGAGCAAGCTGCCCGTGGTGCGGCCGGCAAGGGTAACCCCATGGCAGGCAATGCATAACGCAGAAAGAGCCACGGGCGGGCATGCACTGCAGGCAACCTACGCAGCAGAAGGCGGCAGATGGAGTTACGATGTGATTCTGGTGCATGGCAACAGGCTCAGCGAAGTGGAAGTCAATGCCAGCACAGGAAAAGCCGATGCCCCCGAATCTGTAACGCCCGCAGGAGAAGGAAAGGAACTGACAGATGATCTGACAACAGCCGTTGGCGGGCACGTTTCTGCTTCCCCAAATACCCAAGACTAACCGGTTTGCCGCAGGGCCATGCAGCAGATGTCAACACTCTGCATGGCCCCTCTACCCCTAACCTTAACAAATTCTTAGTCTTTCTTAAGGTTGTCATAAGAATGTTATGTTAAACTTTACCTGCAGTCAAGCACATAAATGCGAGGGAAACTACCTAATGCCACAACAGTCAGCCCGTGCGACAAATATTATTTTTATGATTTTATTAACGGTATGTAACGCAAAATGCTTCGCACAGGCTGCCCCCAGTGCACCCACAACTCTCTCGCTGCAGCAGGCAGTGCAAATTGCGCTGCACACCTACCCTAGTGCGCTGCAGGCGAAGGCGCTGGCACGCGCAGCACGGGCAAATGTGAGTGCTGTCTCTTCGCCAGCCAACCCCACCCTCAGCCTTGCAAGGCATGCAGGCAGCAATACAGGCGGCCTCGATGAAGATGTGCTGCTTACCCAAACCTGGCCGCTGGGTGACCTGAGAAGACAAACCATTCATGCAGCACGGTTTCAAAGCTATGCCGCACAGGATGCATACACTGCCTCACGCAATGCACTGGCGCTGCAGGTGGAAACCGCCTATTACCAGGTTCTGCAAAGCCAGGCAGATGTGCGCCTTGCTCAAAAAGCGCTCTCAGATGCAGAGGCTTTTGCAAGCGCGGCCGGCACAGGTTTTCAGGCAGGGTCGGTAGCGCGCAGCAATGTACTGCGAAGCGAAGTCGCGCTCTCGCAGGCACAGCAGGCACTCTCTGATGCAGAAACGGTAGAAAACAATCGTACCGATGCCCTCCATATTCTGCTGGGCATGCCGCTGAATAAAAAACTCACACTCACCAATGTTCTCGCCTACACGCCTGTGACAATGCAGCTGCCCGCGCTCGAAAACCTGGCGATGCATGCCCGCCCCGATTTGCAGGAGGCTGTGCAAATGCAAAATGCAGCCGATGCAAATCTGCACCTGGCACGTATTCAGAACCAGCCCAATCTGTTTGTAGAAATTCGGCATACCCCCATGTTTCGTTCGGGAGGTTCTTCTATACGAGTGGGAGTGGTATTTCCCATTATTGACTATGGAGGCCAAAGGGCAGGAGAACACGCTGCAGAGCAGAACCTGAAAGCACAGCAATTCAATGTGCAAACACTGCAGCGCACTATTGATCTGCAGGTAACCACTGCATACAACAATCTGCAAAACGCTCAGAATGCAGTACATACTTTTCAAAACGGACGGCTGCAGCGCGCAAAACAACTACTCCAAATGGTGCAGCTGGGGTACAGCAAAGGCGCCAACACTTACCTGGAACTGCTGGATGCAGAGCAGGCATACCAAACCGAACAAACCGGATATATATCTGCCCTTACCAGCTACAATGTTGCGCGTATGGAACTGATACGCGCTGTAGGAGGAAAACTGCCTTGAAAATTACTGTACAGTTGAAATGCAGCGGCGCTCTGCTGCTGCTTCTGGCCGCTGCAATTCCTCTTGCCGGATGCAACAAAAGCTCGGCACAATCCTCTACAGATTCGACTGCGATGAAGCCGGTAGCAGTGCAGGTGGCAGCGGCAGAAATTCACCCCATGCAGAATATGGTGCTGGCACAGGGAACCCTGCAGCCCATACAGGGCGGAAGTGCAACCCTGTCTGCACCCATTGCAGGCAAAATCAGAAGCATTCTTGTGCGAGACGGTGACCACGTGCTGGCAGGCCAAACGCTGGTAATAATGGACTACCGCACCAGCCAGGCCCTGGCACAGGGGGCGCAGGCTGCCCTGCTAACGGCACAGGCACAGGCAAAAGAAGCTGGCCTGGCTGCAAAAGCGGCAGGCATCGATCAGAACAGCTCACTGCAGCTTGCAAAAATGAATTTACAGGCAGCGCAGGCCAGCAGAACAGAACAAATTTCGCTGGCCAAAACCGCCCTGCAAGCAGCAGAAACCAACCTCAACAAAGTACTTGCCGGCGCCCGCCCACAAGAAATCGCCCAGGCCGAACAGGCTGTTGTGCAGGCGCAGGCAGCAAGCAGTCATGCCGCCGAAACAGACCAGCGCCAGACGTTTCTCTACAGCAAGGGAATCGTATCGCTGCAGCAAAAACAAGATGCCGATACCGCCGATACCCAGGCAAAGGCAGCGCTTGCCAGCGCACAGCAGCAGCTCAGCCTGCTCAAGGCAGGAGCGCGCCCGCAGGATGTACAAACTGCGCGCTTGGCGGTACAGCAGCAAAAACAGGCGCTGCAGCAAACAATAGTGCAGGAAGGCGCCAAGGTCGCCGCAGCGCAGGCGGCACTGGCTTTGGCCAAACATAATAGTTTGCACGTAGATGCAGCAAAACAACAGGCCGTTGCCATGCAGCAGGCGGTTTTGCAGAAAGAAGCAGAACTTTCTGCCGCCCAAACCACGGCGCAGTACTCCATTCTCAAAGCGCCTGTCAGCGGAGTCGTTACTGCTAGGCAGCTCAACCCCGGCGACATGTCAGACCCGGCAACGCCCATTCTTAAAGTGGTGGCCGTAAATGCCCTGGAAATGGCAGCCATGGTGCCCGCACAAAACGGCATTCAGATTAAACCGGGAATGAAAGCGGAAGTTTCTACGCCCGACCTGCCCGGCCGCATGTTTATTGGTACAGTGCAAAGCGTTGGGCAGGTAGACCCGGCCACCAACCTGCTCACCATTCACATTTTGCTGCCAAACCCGGCCGGAGTTTTGAAAGTGGGTGTTTTTGCAACTGCCCGCATTGTGCTCAATACAGCGCAAAATGCTGTTACCATACCGCGCGCAGCCATTATTACACGCAAAGGAAAGCCTGTGGTGTTTGTAGTAGATGCCGCCAATACCGCACACCAGGTCACTGTAGTCACCGGCCTGCAAAACAACCGGCTTGTACAAATAAAGCAGGGGGTGGCCAGTGGCGACAAGGTAATCTGCCTCGGCCAGTATGAACTGGATGATGGCGCACAAGTAACCCCGCAGCCATACAATGCTGCTGATGCCGGTTCGGAGGCAGGAGAATGAACCTGAGCCGATTTGCTACCCGCAACCTGCGCGCCATTCTGTTTGTCGCCGTAGTGCTTTGCGGCATAGGCATATTCGCAGCAGGCAGCTTTCCGGTTTCTATTCTGCCCGATGTTACTTTTCCCCGCCTGGAAATTATTGCGCTTTCGGGAGACCGCCCTATCAAAATGATGGAGGCCCAGATTACCCGGCCCATGGAGCAGTCGGTGGCTACAGTGCCGGGAGTGACCCGCATACTGGCAAAAGTGCAGCGCGGAGCCACCATCCTTTCGGTAGACTTCAACTGGGGCAACGACATACTTACCACAGAGCAGATTGTAAATGCGCGCCTCAGCCAGGTGCGCAGCTCTCTGCCGGCAGATACGCAAATTCAGGTGGCGCGCATGAATCCAACGGTGTTCCCTATCATGGGGGTATCGCTGCAGTCGAAAGTTCTGTCGCAAACACAACTGTACAATCTTGCTACCTATACACTCAAACCCTGGCTGGGACGTGTTCCGGGGGTGCAAAATGTGGAGGTGCAGGGAGGGCGCGTTCCTGAAATAGCTGTAGACGTTCACCCGCAGCAGCTGGCTGCTTTTCACCTTTCTCAGCAGGACGTAGAGCAGGCAATACAAAAAACCAATCAGATTCAAACCGTCGGCCTGCTCAACAGGCAGTATCAGGCATACCAGACCATTGTATCGGGAGAATCTACCACTCCAAACCAGATAGCCGCCATTGTGGTAGCTCACCGAAGCGGAGTGCCCATCACCGTGGGGCAGGTAGCCTCGGTTGCACCCTCTGTGCAAGACCGTACCATGTACGTCACTGCCAACGGTTCAGAAGCGGTACTGCTCAACGTAATACGCCAGCCGGAGGCAAACACGGTGAGCGTAGTGGCGGCTGTAAAAAAAGCCATGCAGCAAATTCGCCCATCTCTGCCCAGCAGCCTTCAAATGCACGTGTTTTACGACCAGTCGCTGCTCATCAACGATGCAGTGGGAAGCGTACGCGATGCAGTTCTCATAGGGGCAGGGCTGGCTATATTTGTTCTCATGCTTTTTCTGGGCAATCTGCGCGCCACACTGGTCACTGCCATCATTATTCCGTCCACTCTGCTCATTACATTCATCTTCATGCGCCTGGCAGGGCTTACCCTCAATCTTATGACGCTGGGCGCGCTGGCAGTGGGCATTGGCCTGGTGATTGATGATGCGATTGTTGTGGTCGAAAACATATTTCGGCACCTCTCTCATGGCGAAGCGCCTTCCAGCGCAGTAGTTCGCGCAGCAAGCGAAATCGCTGCCCCCATGATCTCTTCTACGCTCACTACCGTAGTGGTTTTCATGCCGTTGGTGCTGCTTTCGGGCGTAGCAGGCGCGTTCTTTACGGCACTAGCTATCACGCTGACCATTGCGCTTATGGTCTCACTGCTGCTGGCGCTGCTGGTCAGCCCCAGCCTTTGTGCTGCATTTCTGCGCGTGCGGCCCGGCGCTGAAGAACATGGCCGGCTGTTTGAAAAATTTATTCACCTGTATGAACGGACACTCCGTTTCTGCCTGCGGCAGAAATGGGTGCTGCCGGCCGGCGCTGCAGCTGCTCTAGCCTGCACGCTTTTCTTTGCTTCACATCTGGGCAGCGGTTTCATGCCTGATATGGATGAAGGCGCATTTATTCTAGACTACAAAACACCCCCTGGCACATCGCTGCATGAAAGCAACCGCATTCTCATGCAGATAGAGCACATACTGATGCAAACCCCGTCGGTCAAGTCGTTCTCACGCCGTACCGGTTCAGAACTGGGGTTTGCAATTACCCTGCCCAACAGCGGAGACTTCTCGGTGCTGCTGCACAGGCACAACCGTCCACCCATCGAGGAGATCATGGACAATGTGCGCAGCCGTATACAGAGCACTGTGCCCGGCGTAGACATAGACTTCTCGCAGGTGCTGCAAGACCTGATTGGCGATCTTTCAGGCGCGCCCGCACCTGTAGAAATCAAACTGTTCACACAGCACCCCTCCCAAATTCACGACTTCGCGCGCCATATTGCCGACCAGCTTGGCAAGATAAATGGAGTGGTAGATGTAAAAAACGGCATTGTAGACACCGGCCCCGAGCTGGTAGTGCATGTAGACCCTGCACGGGCAGGCAGAATGGGGCTTACCCCAGGGGATGTGGCGCAGCAGGTAAACGGAGCCATGTACGGCGATGTAGCGACACAGGTGCTGCTGGGAGAAAAAACTGAAGACGTACGCGTGCGCTACCCACAGAATTATCGCTCCAGCCTGCAGCAAATGCTTCTGCTGCCAATACGCACACCCTCCGGCGCTCTTACTACCCTCGAATCGCTGGCCACAGTGCAGCGAGTGCCCGGCAATGCACTGCTGCAGCGAGAAAACCAGCGGCGGCTTCTAGATGTCACCGCACATATCTCCGGCAGAGACCTGGGCAGCGTTATGAAAGATGTGCAGGCAATGCTTGCCCGGCAAACAGTACCTCCCGGGGTTTCTGTTCTGCTGGGAGGGCAGTACCAGAGCCAGAAAGAAGCATTCAACAACCTGATCATGGTACTCGGCCTCGCCATCCTTCTTGTGTACGCAGTAATGCTGTTTCAGTTCGGTTCATTCACCTCGCCAAGCGTTATTCTGCTTATCATGCCTCTCTCGCTTTTTGGCGTAACGCTTGGCCTCTGGGTAACAGGCACGCCGCTCAATGTCTCCTCTTTCATGGGAGCAATCATGCTGGTAGGCATCGTAGTAAAAAACGGCATTTTGCTGCTCGATCAGGCGCAAAATGCAGAATTGGAAGGAGTGGAACTGGAAGAAGCAGTTGTGCAGGCGGGCAGAGTAAGGCTGCGGCCTATTATCATGACAACGCTTACCGCAATTCTGGGCCTGATTCCGCTGGCGCTGGGTTTGGGCGCAGGGGCGCAGATGCAGCAGCCGCTGGCAATTGCCGTCATTGGCGGACTCACTTTTTCCACCCTCTTCACAGTGTTCTATGCGCCCATGCTCTATGTGACCTTCCGCAGATTTCAGAGAAGAACAGCGCGTGCTGCAGACCCTGAACCGGAGGCAGCATGAACCTGCTCATTGTAGAAGATGACCAAAGCGTAGCCCGTCTGCTGCGCCAGGCGGCTGCCGAAGCAGGCTATAGCGTTCAGTACACAGCAGACGGCAGCGAAGCGCTTGCACGCTGCCGCAGACTCTCTTTTGATCTGATTCTGCTCGATGTAATGCTCCCTGGCATGAATGGGCTGCAGGTATGCCGGGCGCTTCGAGATGAAAACATACAGGTTCCTGTACTTATCATTACAGCACGCGATACACTGGAAGAAAAAGTGGATGGGCTGGATGCCGGGGCGGATGACTATATTGTAAAGCCATTTCAAATTGCAGAACTGCTGGCCAGAATGCGTGCAATACTGCGCCGAAGCACCACGCAAAATACCGCACTGCAGGTACACGATCTCCACCTTGACCCATCTACCAGACAGGCTGTGAGAGGAGAGAAAAGCATACACCTTTCGGCCACAGAATTTGTGCTGCTGGAATACCTGATGCGCAATGCAGGAAGGGTGCTTACTCGAGACATGATTTTACAGCACGTTTGGCAGTATGATTTCAATGGAAATGACAATGTTCTGGATGTGTACATGAGCTACCTGCGCTCGAAAATAGACAAGGGGTTTGCAATGCCCCTCATCAAAACGGTGAGAGGAGTAGGCTACCGCCTGGAAGGACCAGATGCACGCTGAATCGATGCGTGTTCGCCTTACTTCCCTGCATGCCATGCTGCTTGCCCTGCTGCTGACAGCAGGCTGCAGCGGTCTGATTTTTTATTTGCACTATGCAGCAGACCAGAATGCACGCCAGATGCTGCAGTATGCAGCCCAAAAAATACAACGGGAAGCCATTGATCAGAACGGTAAAATTATTCCCGAAGAGCTGGCAGAAGAAGAGTATGGGCTGGCCGGAGACAACATAGCTCTGCTGGCTCTCAACTCTAAAAACCAGATAGTTTCCCGTTCGCAAAGCGCAGTGCCATTCTGGCCGCCGCATGCAAACTCGCACTGGCGTTTGTACATATTTCACACCACAAACAACACCTTTGTCGTCGGGTTGTACTGGCATAAAACTGAACACGATCTAAAAATACAATCTATCATACTTATTCTGCTCTGTTTCTCTATTTTTTGTATATCTACCCTGGGGGCTTGGCTGCTGATTGGCCGCACCCTTTCTCCTATTGGCAAATTGGCCAGGCAGGCAGAAACCGCCAGCATGGAAGACCTGCAAATGCGCCTGCAGCCTCCCTCCAATGACCGTGAAGTGCTGGAACTGGTACATACACTCAATGCAATGCTCGAACGGCTTGCCAAAACAGCCTCAGTTCGGCAGCGTTTTTATGCAGCAGCCTCTCATGAGCTTCGCACGCCCCTGCAGGCGCTTTCAGGGCATCTGGAGCTTGCCCTAATGCGTCAGCGCAGCAGCGGGGAGTATCGCGAAGCGCTGCAGGAAGCCCGTCTGCAAACTCAGCGCCTCACCACGCTTGTGCTGGAGCTTCTCAGCCTCAATCGGCTGGAAACATCAAAACTGCCTCTCTTTGAGCCGGTCGATGTGCCGCAGATGTTTGCCGCCATGCTGCCCACAATGAAAAATGATATACACACCGCCGGGGTTCAAATTGAAGAGCGCTGGGAAACCAGTATTGTTTATGCCCCTCCACTTTATCTTGAAATACTGCTGCGCAACCTGCTGGAAAACGCAGTACGCTATTCGCCTCCTTTTGGCAAAATAAAGGTTCATATGAGTCTCAAAGCCAACTCACCCTGCATTACTCTCTCAAATCAGAGCGCACACATACCCGCCGAAGACATGACAAGGCTTTGTGAACCATTTTACCGCCCAGACCAGTCGCGCAATGGCAGCACGGGGGGTAATGGACTGGGTCTTGCAATCTGCAACACCATAGCCTCTGCATGCAGCTGGAACATGCTGCTGGAAATGCAGGAAGAAGAATTCAAAGTAGAAATCAAGTTCCATACGGTTACTCCTTTGCAAATTGAACCAGTTGCTGCTGGGTAAGTTCTTTTCCCTGCTGATATGCTGCAAGTGCATGCTGCTGCCCCAAATGAGCCACCGCTTTGTTCTCAAGCTCTGCCAAAGCCGTTTTGGCTGGCGGATATAGCGGCCGATAGAAAGCCTTGCGAATATGGGCGGCATACCCAAGAAGCAGAAGCACAGCCTCATAACGATCTAAATACGCCATCCGCCATACCAGGCTTTCAGCAAGCAAAGCACATTCTTCTTGAGTAAATCGGGTTTTTATCATTTCATGGCAGCACAGCCTGGCACGTTCGGCATCATTATCTGCCAGAGCCATGCGCGCCATGCCCTGCAGCGCCGCACAACTATATTTCCAGTCTTTTATCTGCTTCATAGCGTCCAGACCATCCTGAAGCAGATCAAGCGCCTGCATTTTATGCCCTGTTTCCCATTCAAGCAGGCCAATCTCTATCAATCCGCGAGCCAAATGCCATTGGCGGCTGCCAGCAAAAAGGCTTTTCAGCTCATCCAGCCATATCCTGCCAGCATGCAGGTCTTCGCATAAACGCGCTACCCAGGTCAAATCGGCCAGCAGTTCCCCTTTCAAACCATATTCATGAATGTCGTGCGCTTCCTCAAGTGTTTTTTCCAGCAGCCTCCGCGCCTGTTCTATTTCCCCCATGTTCACAAGGGCAACCGCCATGTAATCTTGCACAAACAGGGTGCGGTACCTGTTAGCGGTTTGTGCAAACATCGCTGCAGCCTGTTGCAGTGAATCCAGCGCGGCTGAATAATTTTCCAGGCGCATGTACGCGTTGCCCAGATTGGTAAGAGTAAGGGCTGTTCCATAAGGCGAATGAATGGCGTGGTAACACTTCAAACTTTGCCTGAACCTTTCTACCGCCTGCCACACTTTATTTTCATGCTCTTCAAGGTTCCCCATACAGTTGAGAGCACGTGCAAGGGTTTTCAAATCGCCAGCATTCTCCAGCTGCAGCAGCGCACTGGCAATCAGCGGCCTTGCCGCCTTGTGGCGCCTCATTTCGTACAACCTGTGTCCCTCGCTCAAATCAACCAGAGCTGCTTTCATCTGCCTGCCCTGCGCACCAAAAATCTCCCTGCTTTTCTGAAACAGCTCATGCATTCTTTTCTGCCTTATCTCCAGCGTGCCCAGGTACAAAGATGCTTCCGCCTCAGCCTCTGCACAATGCCAAGCTTTTGCATATTCACAAGCTTTCTCAAGG
>DAIDHN010000050.1 GCA_027459665.1 Chthonomonadaceae bacterium
AGACAAGAGCCTTGTTCAGTATGAGGCTGGTCGGTACCGTTTGCTTGAGACGGTGAGGCAGTATGGCTTGGAGAGGCTTTCCGAGTTTGGGGAGGCAGGGGCAGTTCGCGGGCATCACCGCGACTGGTATGCAAAACTGACAGATGAGTCAGGCAGACATTGGACTGGCGTGGAGCAGGTCGAGTGGTTTTCGAGGATGGAGCAGGAGCATGGCAACCTGTGTGCTGCCCTTGAGTGGTGCCGTGAGGAGGGGAGTGTAGAGGCGGTGAGCCGGGGCATGCAGATGAGTGCAGACCTGCAGCGTTTTTGGGAGGTGCGCTCTCACTGGCAGGCAGGCCGCGAGCTGCTGGAGGGTTTGTTTGCAGCGCGCAGCGGCGGTGAGGATGCCAGCGCAGAAGGAGGCGCACTATGTTGTGCAGGAGCAATGTGTCAACAGCAGGGCGACTACCCTGCCGCACGCAGGTATCTGGAGCAGGCTCTTGTCATTGCGAGAGAGACAGGGCATCGGAGCGGTGAGGCAGCCTGTTTGAACAACCTGGGGAATGTAGCTCTGCATATCGCTGACTATCCTGTCGCACAGGGGTACTTTGAGCAGGCGCTGGCTATCTACCGGGCGATAGGAGAACGTAGTGGTGAAGCAAACAATCTGATGAATCTGGGAGCTATAGCCGGTCTATCTGGCGACTACTCTGCTGCACGGGGGTACTTTGAGCAGTCTCTGGCTATACGCCGGGAAATGGGACACCGCTATGGCGAGGCTGGCTGTATGCGCAACTTGGGGGACGTAGCGCTGAGTACCGGCGACTACCCTGCCGCACGGGAGCAGTACAAGCAGGCACTTGTTATATGCAGGGAAATGGGACACCGCTATGGCGAGGCTGCCTGTATGCACAGCTTGGGGAGTGTAGCGTTGCATACCGGTGATTACCCTGTTGCTCGCGAGTACCTGGAGCTGTCTCTGGCTATACGCCGGGAGGTAGGCGACCGCAATGGCGAGGCAGGCTGCCTGCATAATCTGGGAAGTGTAGCGCTGAATACCGGCGACTACCCTGCAGCCCGCGGGTACTACGAGCAGGCGCTTGTTATAAGCAGGGAGATAGGAGACCGCTATGGCGAGGCAAACAACCTGAACGGCCTAGGGAGTGTAGCGTTGCATACCGGTGATTACCCTGTTGCCCGCGGGTACTACGAGCAGGCGCTTTCTCTCTTCCGGGAGATTGCTACTCCTCTAGGGCAGATTGATGTGCTGGAGGGTTTAGCCTGCTACTGGTGCGCCGCCGAGCAGTACCCCCGCGCTGCAAGGCTGTACGGCGCTTCTGCCGCTTTGCGGGTTGGGCTGGGTGCGCCGCTGCCGCCCTTCGAGGCGGTGCAGCAGAAGCAGTGGCGGGGGGCGTGTGAGGCATCGATGGGGGCTGAGCAGCATGACCTTTGTTTGCAGGAGGGCAGCACGCTTACGCTGGAGCAGGCATGCGCGCTCGCTCTGCAGCAGTGAACCGAGCGCTGTGATAAACCTATGTGATGGCGGAAACATACCCTGGTATGGAGTTGAACCATGTATCTACCCCCTGATTTTCGTGAAGACAATTTGGAGACACTGCACGCATTTATTCACAAGTATCCGCTTGGGCTTCTTATCACAGCTGGGCTGCATGGTTTGGCTGCTGACTGGATACCATTTGTGCTGGATGAGCAGGCAGGCGAACTGGGTACGCTGCGCGCTCACCTTTCGCGTGCCAACCCGCAGTATAGGGCGCTTGCCGAAACAGATGAGTGCCTGGTTGTGTTTCAAGGGCCGGAAGCATACATTAGCCCCTCCTGGTACCCAACTAAACAGGAGACTGGCAGAGTAGTGCCTACCTGGAACTATGTTACCGTGCATGCCTGGGGAAGACCGCAAATAATAGAAGATCAGGCATGGATTCGCGATCAGATTGAGGTGCTGACCAATAGCATGGAAAGCCACCGGCAGCAGCCCTGGTCTGTAGCAGATGCACCTGAACCCTTTATACAGTCTCAGTTGAAGGGGATTTTTGGCATGGAACTGGCAATTGTCCGCATGGAAGGCAAATGGAAAGCCAGCCAGAATCGTACTGCAAACGACCGCCGTGGAGTAGTAGAGGGATTGAGGCTGGCAGGCAGCGGAGCAATGGCAGATGTGGTAGAGCAGCAGTGAGAAACTCTCTGGCAGAAGCTGGGTGTGTTCCCACTGATCCGGTTTTTTTTGGTTTTGTGATATGTAGATTCGCACGGCCATCATCAGCAGAATGACTGCCCACTTAGTCAACAGATTTGTTTGAAAAGCGTTTTTGTGCCAGAACCGTGTGGTTTTTATCTAAAATTTCGTCATGATAGTTTGTAATATGTATTAGTACATGTCATTTTTTTCTGTATTTTGCGCTGAAGTTCTCAATGACTATGGTTTTTTTTGGTTGTAATGTTGCAATATTGGAAGAAGTATGTTACAATGGTGAATATGAAGGCAAAAAATAGTGCTTGTGTGCTAAAAATTCTGCTTGTGTGTGTAAATATCGAATCTCTGGCAGTCGGGAAAAAACCAAATGCCCGACGTAGTATATGCTCATGACGGGAGGAATCTCATGTTAGTAGCAGGCAAGAAGGTTCGCAACAGTGCGTTTACTCTGATCGAGCTGCTGGTAGTTATCGCGATTATCGCCATTTTGGCGGCTATTCTCTTCCCTGTGTTCGCACAGGCACGTGAAGCCGCTCGCACAACAGTCTGTTTGAGCAATGAAAAACAGATTGCACTTGCTCTTATGATGTATGTACAGGACTATGACGAAACCATGCCCTGTGCTTTTGCAGGCATTAACCCCATAAACAATGGCGGCGTTAATGTTATTCCCTACGACATGCAGTTGATGCCTTATATCAAGGAAGCCAATGTCTTTACCTGCCCATCCGATGCCATTCCCCGCGACAACAGCAGCATCGGCGGCTTCTGGGATGGAAACTATGCAGCCCGGCAGATCAAGCGTTCCTATGGCTACATAGGCAACATCAACACTGCCCAGTATGACAGCGACCCCTCCAACCCCAACAACTGCGGCGGCGGCGCCTGCGCCGACCCCAACACCGGCATGAGCGCCTGGGGCCAGGGATACACGCTTGCCAGCATCGATCAACCCGCCTCAACTCTTGCGATTGTAGAATCGTATGCAGGCAATGGCGGCGGCGGTGCATACAACGACTCGGTAGTCGGCTCTCCATGGGGCGGCCTGTTCACCGGCTGCGACACCTACAAACTGGCAGGGCGCACCAAACCGGCAGTTACCCCCACAGATACCTATCAGGGAACCAACTCAAGCTGCAAGTCTCAGTACACCGACCCCACCCTTATTCCTACCAAGGGACATCGCAACCAGGGCAACTATGTGTTTGCTGACGGGCACGTAAAGATAGAGCGCTGGGGCGATATTCGCCACGACGACTACTACCTGTTCAAAAGAACCAAACCCACCCAGCAGTACAACCCCTAGACTCACCACGCTGAAAGCGGGCAGAGCTCAGCTCTGCCCGCACAGCTTTTCTTCACAGGAGTATCAGCATGAAATATGCTTTCTCTCTGGTTGCAGCTTCCCTTCTGCTGACTGGCTGCGGGCATGCTAAACCAAAGATAGATATGAACAGCCACCATATTCCCGATGCTTCACTGCAGTATATCAATGCAGCGCCGCCGGCAGAGCGTGCACACTTGATGCAGCAGTTCCATATCACCTCTATGCCAAAAAATACGCCTGCCATGGGAGGCATGCCCGCCAGTACCGGAAACGCCGGCGGGAGGTGAATGCTTCTGCCATGTCAGAGCAGATTACCACCACTTCTCATTCGAGAGCAGTGCAAAGAAAAGGCAGGCGAGTGGTCTTTCTGGTTTCCGGCCTGCTGATCATTGGCATATTTGCCTGGTTTGGACTTCAGAATGCCTGGCGCAGCGCTCTGCTGCGCCAGGATTACCTTGACCAGCTTCAGCAGCATGTTCGCTCTGCACCCTACGACGGCGCTGCAGCGGCGCTGCTAGGTGCAAGACTCGACCAGGCGCATCAGTATGAAGCCGCTGCACGCAGTTTGAAACTGGCTGCTGTAGATGGAGAAAATACCTCGGAGGTGTGGTTGAGCTGGGCAGCTACAGAAGCAGCTGGCGGGCATCCGCAGCGGGCATGGGCTGTTCTTATGCTGGCCCGAAAAAAGCCTGCCCTCCGTGCCGCAATAGATGCATCTATTGCACGCTGCCGCATTCTTACTGCAAACCCTGCCCCTGCAGTTCTTGCTGCCGCCATCTGCCCGCAGGGAGAAAGCAGACTGCTAAGGCGTTACAGCGCAGGCAGTTTTCTTAACAGCCTGCTGCTTTGGTACCAGGAAAAACATCTGGAGCAGAGCGGCTGGGCTACTCGTTCTCTGCTGGCGCACAAATACCCCGACCGCTCCGATGTGCAGCTGCTTTGGGCGCAGGCTCTGCTGCGAAACAAGCGGTACATGTCGGCTTACCGCCTGCTGGATGCACGGGAAAAAAAAGGTGACCTTTCGGTGGCAACCCGCACCCTGCACGCAGATGCCCTCAGAGAACTGCAGGCAACGGGTACTGCGGGGCTGGAATATGTGGCCGTGCTAAAACAGAAGCCAGGCTATCTGCCTGCCTTGCTGGGGCTGGGCAAGGTCGCTCTCAAGCGCCACATGCTGGCATTCGGCGTACAGGTTTTCCGCAAGGCTACTCTGGCAGATCCACGTTCTGCAGAGGCGTGGGCTGGGCTGGGGCGTGCCCTTTACGTGCAGCTGCTCGATTTGAACGGGGCGGTAACAGCTTTCAAAAGAGCAGAAGAAATTGCTCCCAACAGCACAGCGTTTCTGGTATGGTATGCCGATGCGCTGCGGGCTACCTACCATCCCCGCCAGGCAATAGCGCTTCTAAAAAAGCGGCTTGCCGTGCATCCGCATGATGCGCGCGCATGCTATCTGCTTGCATACACCCTTTCTGGTACTGCGGCGACGCCGCAGGTGACTCAGCAGGAGATATACTGGCTTAAGAAATCGCTTGACCTGCAGCCCAGAGCATATACCGCCCGCGCACTGCTTGGGCAGATACTGGTGCAGCAGAAACAGTATCAGCAGGCTATTCCGTATCTGATAGAAGCCTTGAAAGAAAATCCGAGAGAAGTGGAAGCTACCCTTGCCCTGGCCACCGCATTCCAGAATACGGGGCGGCTGGCAGATGCCAGCAATGCGCGGCATGCGGCAGCAAACCTTACCCGTTATCTCTCGCAGATAGCTACACTGCACGATGCCATAAAAAATCATCCAGGCGATGCTGCACTCTATCAAAAAATTGCAGACCTGTACCAGAGCGGCGGCCAGCCCAACAAGGCGCATGTTTATCTGAGCGCATTGCACCTGCTGCAAAAGTATGGCAGCAAAGCCGCAGTGCGACTGAATCAGTTTGAACAGGAAACAGACACAACCTATCCGGCAGCAATGCGGGGAGAACCTTAATCCGCCACTATGCGCATACAAGATTATTCATTGTCCCGACGCTCTTTTCTGGCACTGGGTGCATCGGCTCTGTCGGGCTGCTCTCGCTCTCTTCACACTGTGAAATCGCCTGATCAGGCACCACCGCCCTTTCAATACGAAGAAATCTCCAGCCAGGCCGGGCTGCGGTATGCATGGAGAGTACCTGGCCCGCGTCCGCTCAACATCCTGGAAACGATAGGAAATGGCTGCGCATTTCTGGATTTTAACCGGGATGGCAATCTGGATATTCTGCTGGTAGGGCCAAAGCCGGCCCTGTTTCTGGGTGATGGAAACGGGCGCTTTACCGATGTGACCAAAGAGGTAGGCCTGCACCTGCTGCAGGGGCATTTTCTGGGATGTGCAGTGGGTGATTTTGACAACGACGGCTATCCAGACATCTATCTCACCGCATACAGGGGCGGTGTGCTGCTGCACAATGAGAAAGGAAAAAACCTCATAAATGTCTCACATGATGCAGGCATACCGCCTCAGCCATGGGGGACTTCTGCTGCATGGGTGCAGCTTGATCCCGCAAGCCCGCACCTCGATTTGATTGTGGGCAATTATGTACAGTTTGGTCCTCATCATGGACCCAATTTGTGCAATTTCAACGGTGTGCTGGGTGGCTGCGGACCGCGTTATTATTCACCGATCTTTCCTGTGCTTTTCAAAAACAGGGGAGGAGGCGCTTTTCAGTACGAACCGCTGCCCCGCACTGCCCTGTCTGGAAAAACACTGGGAATTGCCTGTGCCGACTTCAATCAGACTGGCAGGCAAAGCATAGCACTGGCAAATGATGAGATGCCAGCCAATCTGCTGATACAGCGTGCCCATGGTTTTCAGGACGAGGCAGCCTCTGCCGGCATGGCCCTCAACGCACAGGGACGCAGTTATGCCGGCATGGGAGTAGACTGGGGAGACTACGACAATGACGGCTGGCTTGATCTGGTTGTAGGCACTTTTGATCATGAGCCGAAATCTGTTTTTCATAACCAGAACGGCAGCTTCACCGATGTTTCCATGCCGCTGGGAATCGGAGAGAAAACGCTGCCCTACATAACATTTGGATGCAAGTGGCTGGATGCCGACAATGATGGCTGGCTCGACCTGGTGCTTGCAAATGGACATGTGCAGGATACCATTGCTCAGGTAGATCATGCACTGAGCTATAGAGAGCCAACCCTTTTTTTTCATAACCAGCAGGGAACGCACTTTCAGGAAGTAAGCGGTATCGCCTCAACTGCGTTTACGCGGCCAATTGTGGGGCGTGGTTTGGCAGTAGGCGATTTTGACAACGATGGCAGACTGGACGTGCTGATTGTAGACAGCGAGGGCACTCCACTGCTGATGCACAACACCACCCGCAACCAGAATCACTGGTTTAGGGCGAAGTTGAAGGGGGTGCACAGCAATTTAGATGGCTTGGGCGCACTGCTTACCCTTACTGCAGGAGACAAAACCCTGCTGCGGCACTGTGCTACAGATGGTTCGTACATGTCTGCCTCAGATGCGAGGGTGCATTTTGGGCTTGGCAGCTACCAGGGACCTCTCACCTTGCAGGTGCGATGGCCATCGGGCGTAAAAACCACGCACCACAACCTGAAGCCCGATGCCGAAACCCTTATTGCAGAACAAGCCTGACTTAGTTGTCTGTGGTGAGAACGTAGTCGAGGCCGGGCGCACCATTGACCGGGTTTACTTCTCCGATAAGAAAGAGCGTATAAGAATGTCCTGAAACAAGTGCTATATTGCTGAGCGGAGTTTGTGTATTTACCTTCTGATTGGCAGAGCCATAGGTAATGCTGAACTGAAAAGGGATGCCGTTTAAAATGGGAATTTGAATGTAGCTTGCTGATGAGGCCGGATCGCCGTACGCGATATTGGAAAGGCCAAGAACAGGCTGGTTGTTGTTGTCGAGGCTCAGCCCTGTGGTTCCGGCGGTATCAGGGGCCAGGTTGATCACTCTGAGGGCGACTACATTGAGCGTGCTGGTGAGTGCAGGAGCGTTGTCGATGAACCTGTACAGTACGGGCGGTGTGGTAGTTGAGCCTGTTATTCCAGCTGCTGCAATGGTGTATGTGCCATTGTTTTGCCCGGCAGTGTTGGGAGAAAGCAGAAAAGACTGTTCTGGAGCCAGAGCGGCCCCGGAAACAGACGGCCAGGCATACACGTCGGTATTGACCCCCGAGCCAGTGATCGAGCTGCCTCCAGATACAACAGTGTAGTATGCATTTACGCTGGAAGGCGCTGCAGTGCCGTAGGCAAGCGCAGAGGCATTGAGGGCCATACCGCGCTGTACAATAGAGATACCGCCTGCCGGCCCTCCTACCAGGGCATCGAAGAGTCGTACACGGCTGGTTGTGTTTGGGCCGGAACCGGTGCCGCATCCCGTGAAAGCCATAAGAGACAGTGACCCAAGCAGAGCGGCGGATGCGAGAAGAGAAGGCGTTTTCATACCAGACCTCGTGATGTATTCGTTGAGTTGCTGTTTTATGATAATACGGTATGAGAAAAGTATTGTGACTTGCAGAATCTGGTTGAAGTGAGAGATTTATTTTATGACACCGTTTCTGCAGTGGAAACGTATTTGCTGTTATAATGCATTAAAACGGGGCAGAGCCAAAACTGCGCCTTGAGGGAGAGACATCATGCCTTTCTGGTTACTGTTTACAGGTGCGAGCTTACTGGGCGGTCTGTTTTTTAATTGGGGCGCAGGCAGGTGCAAGGGACGCAATGCGCAGCGGGCGAGCCGGCTGGCAGCGTGGGGCATGTGGCTGCTGCTGCTCTGGTTTGTGCCTCTCGGCTGGCTGGGTCTGGTAGGCAGGCTGCTGGATATTGTGGCAGTAGTAAAGCTGATTCCTTCCATTCTCTGCTTTGTCGCTGCCGCAGGAAATATGCTCAAAGAAGTGCGCGCCCAGCAGCAGGGAGATTATACAGACCCTGCCTTGTAGTTTTCTTGCAAATGGCATGCATAAAAATCAAGCAGCTTTCTTTCGGCCTCTTCACGATCTAGCGGATGCGGCCTGCCGTGTGCGGTATGAGGCATAACGTGCAGATTGGCCAGGCTGGCCGGGGCAGCATGCAGCAGCCTTGCCCCCTCAGTGGGAGGAACCACCGGATCGAGAGCGCCCTGCAGCAGCAACAGCGGCGCCTTCAGTTGTGCTGCACTTTCTTCCGGGCAAACATCCTGCGGCTCTGTTTCAAACCAGCCAAAGTGTTTACCGGCCCACTGCAGGGTGAGGCGGGCAGGTTTTTCAAACATTCCGAAATGATGGCGGCAGCGGTGGTAAATGGCCCTGTGCAGCGAGGCGAATGCCCCGCAGACCGCAACCGCCTTGATGCGGCTGTCTACAGCAGCAGTGCGTATGGCAACGGCTCCTCCCATAGAAAAGCCAAAAACCCCTGCAGCAAGCTCTTGGGCCAGAGGAATCTGATGCAGGTAATCCAGCGCACCCAGCAGGTCTTCAACTTCCCGGTAGCCCACGGTACTTTTTTTCCCGCCGCTTTTGCCCATCGCACGAAAATCGAACATCAGCAGTGAATATCTCTGCTTCCAGAATAGTTCTGCCCAGGGCAGCATATCCTGCCTGCTTCCTCCCATGCCATGACAGAGTATGATCAGACCGACAGGTTTGTCTGCTGGAATCCACCATCCTGCCAGGCATGTTCCATCTCGCGAGGGGAAGGAAACTTCTTCAAAACCTGCGTGAATTGACTGAGGGGTAAAAAGAAAGGGAAGCCTGGGAGGGAAAACGGAGAGACGCGCAATGAGCGCCCCTCCGCCAATAGTCCATACAGTCAGCGCCAGGCAGGCTGCTGCCAGCAGAGCAGCAATCTGCCAGAACAACTCAGGAGCCGCTTTCTGACGAAGCGGAAGTTATCTCTACATGCGAACCATCCTGCACTTCGGCAGCGCCTGTAGTAATCACCTTTTCACCGGGTTTGAGTCCGCTTGTGACCTCAAATGTATCAGACTGCGAAAAACCCAGCGTAACCTTGCGTTTGTGCGCCACGTTATTACTTACTACATAAGCCTCGGCTTTGCTGCCCTGTGTATTCAGCAGCGCCTGGCGCGGCACCAGCATGGTATTGCTGTGCGTAGCCAGTATGATGGTGCCGCGTGCGAACATTTGCGGTCTGAGCAGAGTGATGTTGCTTGGCATGTAGATGCGCACTGTGAAACTGCGCGCACCCTGTGATGCCACAGGGAAAAGGCGAGCCACCCGGCCTGTAAACACTCTGCCGGGAAGTGCATCTACATGCACCTGAACGGGCATGCCTAAAGCAACTTTTTCAAACTGCGATTCGGGCAGCTGCGCATCGAAGTAGATATTTTGCAACGATACGATTTCAAGCACCCCTGCCCCGGCAGCCATTTGCTGACCAGACTGCGCCAGGCGTTTGGCAACTACGCCGGTAAGTGGGGAAGTAATAGTGGTATCTTTCAACTGCTGCCGGGCATAATCTGCGGCCGCCTGTGCCTGCTGCAAACCTGCCTGTGCCTGCAGCAGGGCAGCTTTGGCTGCCTGAATGTCTTGCTGGGCGCTGCGTACATCTTCCTGCCTCAGCTGCACCTGTGCCGTGTTTGCCTGTGCGGTAAGAAGCTGCTGGCGTGACTGTGCAACTGCATCGCGGGCCTGCTGCACCTCTTCTGCACGGGGGCCGGCCTGAAGCAGGTCATATGCCTGCAGGGCACTGTTGTATGCGGCATTTGCAGTGTCAAAAGCAGTTTGGGCCTGATCAAGGTCTTGTGCAGAGACAGCGTTTTCGCGATACAGTTCCTCATAGCGGTGCAGGTTGTCCTGGGCATTTTTCAGACTTGCTTTCGCAGACACTACCTGTGCCTGCGCTTCTTTTCTTTGTTGTGAGCGTGCACCCTTTATGGTGAGGACAAGCTGCTGCTGGGCAGAATTGTAGGCGGCTTTTGCCTGCTGCACCGAGCTGCTGGTTTGGCTGCGGGTAATTTGCAGCGTTGTCAGGTCGTTTTTATAGGCGGTTTGCGCCTGCAGCAGTTTCGCCTGTGCCGAGGTAACGCCTGCCTGTTCCTGTGCTGTAAGGGCAAGCTGCTGCTCCAGTTTTGCAGTGAGGTCTGCCGTATCCTGCTGGGCAACTACCTCTCCTGCCGTAACCGGATCGCCCTCGCGTTTGTATACTCCGGTAAGAGGGCCGGCGGCCTTTACTCCCACAGTGACATCGTTGAGGGCGGTGAGACTGCCTGTAACAAACGCTGTACTTGAGATGCTGCCTATCTGCACCGGGCTGGTTTCTACCTGAATAGAAACCTGTGCGACAGGGGCGGTTTTGGTTGCTGCCGACTGTTTTTTTCCACACCCGGTACACCCTGCCAGGGCGGTTAGCACACAAAACGCACGAAAAGTTTTTACATTCACCTTCTGGCTCCTTCGGCTCCCAGGGTGTGGGCGGGTGGCGGAGTAGTGTACCCTACACCAGGCACATGGTATGAATAGCGCCCTACTGCTGCATCCAGGGCAGAGCGATCTGAATTGTAGTCGTACAGAGCGTTTACCTGATTTTGCTCTGCCTGTGTAAGCGCGGCCTGTGCATTGCTCACTTCTACCTGGGTAGAAACACCGCTTGTGTAGCGTACAAGCGCAAGCCGGTAGCTTTCACGCGCCTGTGCAAGGGCCTGGTTGGCCACGGCAACGCGGTCGCGGGCCTGCAGCAGGGTAAGGTAGGCATTGCGCACATCCAGCGTAACCTGGTCTTCAGCCTGCCGCAGCAGGGTCTGGTTGTTTGAAAGGCTGGCATGCGCCTGCTCTTTTGCGGCACGGCTTATGCCGCCGTCCCAAATCGGTATGGATACGCTAACAGAAACCTGACTGCTGGTGGTTTGCGGAGAAAACCCTGCCGCATTGGGCTGATAGCTGAACTGTGCGGAAAGCGATACTGTAGGCAGGTAGCTTCGCAGAGCAATGTACAGCCCTCGCCTGGCAGCAGCAAGCGCAGCACGCGCGGCAAGTACATCCGGGCGGGTATGCAGAGCCTCCTGAACCAAATGGCTGTACACCGGGCCTAGTGTATTCTGTTCAAACTCGCTTCCTACATTGCTTATGTCATCACTGCTGCCTGCACCCTGCACTGTGGCGGCAGGCGGCTGCACTCCAGGGGGTGTTTCAACCGCCCCGGCGCCGCTTACATGCAGAGGAGTATCGATATTGAGGCCGATGGCGTTGTTGAGAGAGGCAATGGCCAGGCTGACACTGCTGCGTGCGGTGATGAGCTGCTGCTGGGCGTTTGCAACATTGGTTTGAGCGCTCAGTACATCAAATGGCGCTGCAGTGCCTGCCTTCAGTCTCTTTTCGGCATCTGACAACTGGTCAAGGTTGTTTTTCAGGCTCTCCTGAGCTACAATCACCAGCGCTCTGGCGCGCAGCACACTATAAAAATCTGCTTTCACTGTCTGCACAGTCTGGTTGAGGGTTTGGTTCACCGATATTCGCGCTGCAATTTCATTGAATTCCGCCTGGTCTTTGGCTGCCTTGAGCTGCTGAAAAATATCCAGGGGCAGGCTGGCCTCTGTGTTGAGCGTAATCTGGTTTGGATTTACCAGCTGTACGTTTGTGCCGCCGAAACTAGCCGACTGCCCCTTATTCAGCCTTGTGTATGAAAAATTTTCAGAGAGAGTGGGGCTGAATGCCGAGCGAGCCTGGTTGGTAATGCCTTCGGCGTGAAGCAGGGCCTCTTGTGCAAGCGCGAGAGGGCGGCTGGCAGAAATGGCAAGTGCAACTGCACGCTGCAGCGTGAGCGGACCGGAGGCAGCCCTGCCCTGCAGCTGCTGCAGGGTGGGGGAATAGAGAAGTGGACTGTTTGCAGTTTGCAATCCGTGTGCCGGATGCGGCAGCGGAGACTGTATTCCGGTTGGGGGAGGAGAAGTGGGCAGAGGCGCTACCCCTGTGCGCCCGGTATCCCGTCCCTGTGCAGATGCCGCGACTTGTGCTGCCGACAAACACACGGAGAGGGCGGAAAAAACGAGTAAACGCCTGTATCTCCCTGTCATCTCATCTCCTGACTGGTTTTCCTGCAGGCTTGTGTATGGTACACTGAAACCTGCGCCGGACTGAGTGCCCGGTGCTTAAAAAAATAGTTGTGTACCATAAAATTTTATGATGCACATACTTGGAACTAACGTAGTATACGCTTAACATAATCGTCTGGTTTCGTATTTGCAACGCCTACAGCAAGGAGAGATGTGTTGAAGGGAGAGAATAATTCTACACCGTTTGCATACCCGCTTACCCGCAGAGAGTTGATGCTGCTTGCGGGAACCGCACTGGCGGCCTCGCTGCCCGGCTGTACTACCGGCAAACAGGGCGCCAGAGTATCGGCGCAAAATACGCTGCGCTACCCGCTTCCCTCTCCGCCTACCACGCTCGATCCTGCCCTTGTAGAGGATGGAACCACCATAGATCTGCTGCAAAATATTTTTGAAGGGCTGGTGATACTCGACGAGAAGAGCAGAACCGTTCCGGGAATAGCTGAAAGATGGGAAGTAAGCCCGGATGGAACAAAATATACCTTTTATTTAAGGAAAGGCGTGAAGTTTCACAACGGACGTGAGGTACATGCAGCAGACTTTGTATACAGTCTTGACCGCGCCTGCGACCCTGCCACCAACTCACAAACAGTTTTCTCTTACCTGGGCGATATCGTAGGAGTGAAAGAGCGTCGCAATGGCACGGCTTCTGCAGTGAAGGGAATAGAGGCGCCGGATGACTACACGCTGCAGATTACCATTGACTCTCCCAAATCATACTGGATAGATAAAATGACCTATCCTACCGGGTATGTAGTCTGCCGAGAAGCCATTGAAAAAAGCGGCGGCAAGGTAGATGCCTCATCGGTGATTGGAGCAGGGCCGTTTAAGATAGCTGCCCCGCAGGATTACAGCCCGCAGTATCAGGTGCTTCTTACTGCTTTTGATGACTATCATCAGGGGAGGCCCAAGCTGGATCACATCGAACGGCCCGTGCTGCTAGACCCCACCACTCGTTTGAGCAAGTATGAGGCGGGCGGGCTGGATTTAGTAGAGGTTTCTCCCTCTGACATAGACCATATCAACAGCGATCCTCACTTGAAGCCCGACCTGCATCTCTACCCACGGGCTGCAACCTGGTATCTCGCCTTGAATCAGGATGCACCCGGCTCGCCGTTTGGCGACAAGCGCGTGCGCACTGCTTTCAATATGGCGGTTGACCGGGAGGAAATTACGCGGGTTGCACTCAAAAACCTGATGAACCCGGCTACTGGCATTGTGCCCCCTGGCATGAGCGGATACCAGCCGCACATCACCCTGATTCCATTTGACCCGCAGCAGGCGCGCACCCTGCTTGCGCAGGCAGGTTACGGCACGAGCAAGCCTTTTCCCACATTGGCGCTGGCTTTTAGAAACGATTACCAGTGGGTGGCAGACAGTGCGCAGGTGATAGCCAAGCAGCTCAGCAAAAACCTGGGCATATCGGTTCAGCTGCAGCCTACCGACTGGGGACAGCTTCTGCAGCAGCTTGACAGCAAGGCACTGCCTTTCTGCCTTGAGCGATGGGAGGCAGACTACCTTGACCCGCAGGACTTTCTTTCTGTGCTGCTGCACACCAGCCGCAAGGTAAACGGGCAGTGGGATCATCCTGAAAACAATACAGGGTACAGCAATGCCCAGTTTGATTCCTTATGCAGCAAGGCAGATGTAGAGCCTGATATGCAGAAGCGGTTTGCGCTCTATGCGCAGGCAGAGCAGATAGCCATTAGTGACGGTCCATGGGTGCCGGTGTTTTACCAGACCAATGTAGAGCTGGATGCGCCCAGAGTGCAGGGCATTCGCGACAGTTTACTGGGGCATCTGCCTTACACTACAACCACGGTGACCGGCTAGCTATGCTGCAAATGGTAGTGCGCCGTCTGCTGCAGGCAGTGCCCACGGTACTGATCATTGTTTTTATAGTATTTGCAGCAGCTCGGCTTTCGCCCTCCAGCCCTGTGCTGATCATTTTGGGGCAGCATGCCAGCCCCCAGATGCAGCACGCTCTGGCACACAGCCTGGGGCTGGATAAGCCGCTGCTGGTGCAGTTCTGGCTCTACCTGAAAGGCGTGATGCATGGCGATCTGGGGCAGTCGTATATACAGCGCGGCCAGTCGGTTGCAGGCATTCTGGCGCAGCAGTTTCCAGTGACAGCACAACTTGCCTTGCAGGCCATGCTGTTTGCCGTACTGCTGGGAATACCGCTGGGGATATTTGCAGCACTTTTTCAAAACTCGCTGCTAGACCGCACTGTCATGGCATTTGTAGTGGCGCTCACATCTGTTCCTTCTTTTGTACTGGGGCCGGCGCTTATTTTGCTGCTGGCCGTAAAAATGCATCTGCTTCCTGTAGAAGGCTGGGATTCGCCTGCTTACACTATTTTGCCTACTGTTACCCTGGGCGCCCGCACCGCAGCCTCGCTGGCCCGCTTTCAGCGCGCCTCGCTGCTGGAGGTTTTAGGGCAGGAATATCTGCGCACCGCACGTGCCAAAGGGTTTTCATGGGGGAGGGTGATTTATAAACATGCCCTGAAAAATGCCGGCATGCCTGTGCTTACCGTGCTGGGGCTTAATTTGGGAAACCTGCTGACAGGTTCTTTTGTGGTGGAAACAATTTTTCATGTGCCCGGCATAGGGTATCAGTCGATACAATCTATTACCAATCGCGATTACCCTGTGATACAGGGAGTGGCTTTGCTGGTGGCGCTGATTTTTGTAACTGTAAATTTGATCACCGATCTTTTGTACAGGGCAGCAGACCCGCGGGTGCGCGACCTGGAACTGGCAAAATATGAGTGACAAACCGGTTGTAGAGGCACAAAAGTTCGGCCCCTTGGCGCAGAATTTGCGCAGGCTGAGGCAGAGCAAAATCGCTTTGTTCTGCCTGGGGTACCTTATGCTGCTTTGCATACTTGCAATTTTTGCCCCACAAATAGCGCCTTATCATTACGATCACGAAGACACTGCGCGTTATGCCAGCACCCCCTCGCCCCCTGATGCATACCACTGGCTGGGTACAGATACGCTGGGACAAGATGTGCTGAGCCGAATCATTTACGGTTCGCGTGTTTCTTTGGGAGTGTCTCTGGTTACTATTTGCATAGAAGTGCTGGTTGGCCTGCCGCTGGGGCTTGCTGCGGGGTATTACGGCGGGTTTACCGATACTGCGCTGATGCGCATTACCGATGCCATGTTTGCCTTTCCTGATATCTTGCTGGCGATACTGCTGCGTGCAGTGATAGCGCCGCCTGCCGGGCACCCGCTGCCTGCTTTTATCAACCTGCTCACACTCTTTTTTGCGCTTGGCATGGTTGGCTGGCCATCTCTTGCCCGCCTTGTGAGAGGGCAGGCGCTTTCTCTGCGCAATCGGGAATATGTAGATGCTGCCCGCGCACTGGGGGTAGACAGCCCTACAATTATCCGCCGGCATATACTCCCCAATTTACTGGGGCCGGTGCTGGTGCAGGTAACGCAGGATGTGGCAGGGGTGGCGCTTGCAGAAGCGACTCTCTCTTTTCTCGGTCTGGGGGTGCAGCCGCCCTACCCAAGCTGGGGCAGCATGATCAATCAGGCGCTGCCGCAGATACAGGTGTATCCCCTGCTGCTCATTGGGCCGGGGCTTGCGCTGGCTGTTACAGTGATGGCATTCAATTTTCTGGGAGATGCTCTCAATGACGCATTCAATCCTCGTCAGAACCAAAACTGAGCGCAGCACGGCAAGCAGCGGCAGGGGAGACCTACTGCTGAAGCTGACCAGATTTACTGTAGGCTTCTGCCAGTATTTCTACAGGGTGTGATATAGATATATCCAGCCCGGCTTCCATCAGTCCCTGCTCAATCCACGCAAGGCAGCCCGGGTTTGCAGTAGCGATGTGTGTTGCCCCTGTAGCCCGAATGTGCTCTATTTTGCGAATGAGCAGTTTGCGCGCCATTTCAGGCTGCACAATATTGTATATGCCTGCACTGCCGCAGCAGGTATCGGCTTCTTCCATTTCCACCAGTTGCAAACCGGGTATGCTGCGCAGCAGCTGGCGCGGCTGTTCTTTTATGCGCTGGCCATGCGCCAGGTGGCAGGCATCGTGGTACGAAACCACGCGTGAGAGCGGTGCAGAGGGTGGTGCAATGCCGATCTCCACCAGCCATTCTGATATGTCTCTCACTTTACTGGTGAATAGTTTTGCTTTTTCTCGGTAGGCGTCATCATGCTGCAAGAGCTTGTCATACTCGCGCAGGGTAGAACCACAGCCTGCAGAGTTGATGACCACGGCATCCAGTTCAGGCAGATGAGGCTCGAAGGCATCGAGAAGCCTGCGAGCTTTCTGCAGCGCATCTTCATGCTGACCGGCATGTATATGCAGCGCACCGCAGCATTCTGCAGCAGGAGGGCAGAGTACATCGCAGCCGTTTGCCGCCAGCACGCTGGCCGTGGCGTGATTGGTACGAGAAAACAGCACCTTCATGACGCATCCGGCAACCATCCCTACCTTGAAGCGTGTTTCGTGAAGTGCAGGGGTAAGCGGGGGCAGAGTATGCACTGCTGCTTCCTCCTGCGGTACAGGCAGCTGTACGCTGCTTTGTGCCCCGCCCGAAAGCAGCCTTGCGGCAAACCCTGGAAGTTTTCCCCCCGTGAGCGGCCGCAGCAGCCTCCCTGCCTGCAGCGAGGCTGCAAGCTGGCCTGGAGTGGTAAGAACCCGAAGCAGCTGCCGGCGTGCAAAAGACTGTGCCGGCGTGCGAAGCGAGCGGCTCTCAATTTCGGTGCGGGCCATTTCCAGTATAGAGCCGTATTCCACCCCAGAAGGGCAGGCGGTTTCACATGCCCTGCAGCCCAGACAGCTGTCGAGGGCATGCAGTACGTGTTTGTCAAGTTCAATTTTATCTTGCTGCCACGAGCGCACAAGGTAGATGCGCCCGCGCGGACTGAGCGTTTCCTGGCCGGTGATGCGAAAGGTGGGGCAGGCATCCAGGCAGAAGCCACAGCGTATGCACTGCCGTGTTTTCTGGTCAAGTTCTTCTGCGGTTATGTTGTCCATATTGTATTCTACCTTCTGTATACTGATTCACTCTGCAGGCCGGCATGGTATCTGACAAAGCCTTTTTTGGGCTTTTTGATTTGATTTACAATCTGTAGCTGCCAGTTTTCTTGACAATCGCTTACTGGTCAGGGCATAATAAACACAATTACGGGGTGTAGCTCAGTTGGTAGAGTGCATGGTTTGGGACCATGATGTCGCAGGTTCGAGTCCTGTCACCCCGATGAATTGTTTTCAGAAGGAGGCGAGGTGTGCAGCGTGCGCTGCATTTCCTTAGCTTGTGCGGCCCATTGGCTGGCAGGGAAGCGTTGAACGAAGTTTGCCAGAATCTCTGCTGCTTCGTGTTCCTGATGGCAGCGCAGAGCCAGTGAGGCAGATTTGAGCAGTGCGATTTCTGCTTCCGGTGCATCGGAATGTTTGTGAGCGATATTGTAATAAATTTGCTGTGCTAGTGCCCACTCCTCCATTTCTTCCAGCGCACCTGCGGTTAGGTAGAGTTCTGCAGGTTTCAGGGGAGGCAGATTTATGTTCCTTTTTTCCAGCGTGCAGGCAATGCGTGCAGCGTTGGTGCGTTTTCCATGCTGCAATGCAGAGCATATTCCTGTGTAGAGTATTGCCGCAGCCTGTTCGGTATCTCCCAGCAGTAGCCAGCAGTCTGCCAGTTTTTCCTGTGCCAGCAGGTTATCGGGTTCGCGTTTGAGAAGTGATTCCCATCTGCGCATAGCTGCGCCTGCATTGGCTCTGCTGAGGGCATGCTCTGCATCCTGCTGCAGGTACGCTTTCTGGCCCAATTTTATCAGCCCCATTATTTGTGCTGCTGCCAGGCCAAACACAAATCCTCCTACATGCGCCCAGTGTGCGACGCCATCCTGCGTTTGATTTTGCAGTACAGACCAGATGCCCATCAGCATTTCGTATCCGAGAAAAAATGAGACCAGCGCCACAACCGAAGGCCGGTATGGCAGGAAGACAAACGAAAGCTTTGCCCGGTAATAGCGCGCGGCATAAATGCCAATGAGACCTGCACATGCTGCCGAGGCCCCCACAATAGGCTGAGCAGCCTGTGCGGCAGGGAGCAGGCGTATTGCAGCAAGCCACTGCAGCATTCCGCCTGCGCATCCGGCGCCCGCGTAAAGCAGCAGCATCTTTATTTTGCCTACCGCTTCTTCTACCCCGGCGCCAAATACCCAGAGGTAAAACATATTGAGCAGCAGCGGTGCGGCACCGGCATGAAAAAACATGTAGGTAAGAAATGTGTAGGGGTGCAGTTGAGCAGGTACAATGCCCACTAAACTCAGCACTGCAAGCTGACTATCGTGGTGAAGCCAGGCAAACGCCTGCAGCATCAGCGTAAGCAGTACGTTGAGTATGAGCAGGGAAATGGTGACTACCGATTTCCCCGGCGGCAGCTGATCGCTGGCGTAAGGAAGCAGCACGGCGTGAGTATTCTCTCTGATTAAAGTTGAGCAGGGTTCTTGTACTCTTTTTCTTTCTGCAAGCAGAAGTTATATTCCTGCCTGACAAGGTATTTATCGGGCAAGGCGCACATGAAGTCAATTTTAACCTGCCCTTAACATTTTCTTAACATTGTGCGGGTTATACTTTTGTGCAGTGTGAAAAAAACAAGGTTTTTTCAATAAAAGTGCCTAACTTTCCGGAGGAAAACAGTATGAGGACGATTTTGAGATGGGGTGCTGCATTTTGCCTTATGGGTGCAAGCATGGCTGGCGTACGCGCCAATGCAGCAGTTTCTCTCAATGGTGCTGGCAGTACTTTTGCAGCGCCCTTCTACAAAATATGGTTTGCGGGTTTTGCAAAAGCTACTGGCATAACCGTGAACTATCAGGCAGTTGGCAGCGGCAACGGAATCAACGATCTAAAGAACAAGACAGTAGACTTTGGCGCTTCAGATGCACCGCTGTCTGATTCTGATGAGAAGACAATGCCCTTTCCTGTAGTGCATGTGCCCACAGCAGGCGGTGCAGTTGTGATTAGCTATAACTTGAAGGGTGTGGGCTGCGGGCTGCGTTTTACCCCTGAGATAATCGCTGATATTTATCTTGGAAAGATAAAGTTTTGGGATGACCCAAAAATACTTGCGGTAAATTTTGTTAAAAGTCTGCCACACATCCCTATTGTGCCTGTACACCGTTCGGATGGTTCTGGCACCACCTATATCTTCACCAGTTTTCTTGCCAAGGCAGTTCCCGCGTGGGCTTCTTCTGTTGGCGCTGCAAAGTCGGTGAGCTGGCCGGTGGGGCAGGGCGGGCCAGGCAACCCCGGGGTAGAGACCAAAATACAACAGACCAACGGCGGTTTTGGTTACATTGAGCTGGCTTATGCTATTCAAAATCATCTGCCTTATGGTTCTGTAGAAAACGCAGCAGGCAATTTTGTAATGCCGGGTGTTACCACTACCCGCCTTGCCATTGCTCAGTATCTGCCCCAGCTTCAGAAAGATGTACGCATACCCACCGTGTATGCGCCAGGCATGAACAGCTACCCTATCAGCGGGCTTACCTTTATTTTGATTTATCAGCATGGCGGCACCAACCCCGGCCCTGTTACCCAGCTCTGGAGCTGGGCAATGCAGAAAGCACAGCAGGATGAACTGAAAACGCTGGACTATGTGCCTCTGCCCAAATCGCTGATTACGATCAATCTGAGTACCTTGAGCAGCGTGCAGGGCGCCAAGATGGCAAGCGGAGGCTAGAGCTTTTATGGCTCAATCCCAACTGGGAGAAGCCCGTATACCTTCTCTGCGTTCTCAAAGCAGAATATCTCGCACAGCTCTTTCAGACGGCTTGTTTCGAGGGCTGGTTACGCTTTGCGCATCACTGGCCCTGCTGCTCATTTTGTGCATTGGCATAGCATTGCTGCATGGGTCGGCAGAGAATATTATCAAGTCTGGGCTGCGCTTTGTTACAGGTGAACGCTGGGTGCCCAACCCTCCCACAGCCACCATGCATGTGGGCAATCTGTTTGGCATGCTTCCCTTTGTGTATGGCACGGTGGTTACTTCTGCTATTGCACTGCTTTTGGCAGTGCCTATTGGGGTGGGCGCTGCAGTTTTTCTTGCAGAGATTGCGCCACGGCGTCTCAGCGCTCCGCTCAGCTTTCTGGTAGAGATGCTGGCAGCTGTTCCCTCTATTGTATATGGATACTGGGGGCTGATCTATCTGGTGCCGCTTTTGGGAAATGTGCAGCAGTGGTTCACCAGCAACTTTGGCGACATACCCCTGTTTGCTGCCGGTTCAGGGTCGGGGGCAGGGTTTTTTGCCGCTGGTTTGGTACTCACCCTGATGATTCTTCCGTTCATCACCGCTGTTTCCAGAGACGTGCTGCTTACCGTTCCCAAATCGCAGCGGGATGCCTCGCTCAGCTTTGGGGCTACACGCTGGGAAACCATAAGCAAGGTGGTTTTGAAGCATGCCGGAAGCGGAATTATTGGCGCGGTGATGCTGGGGCTTGCCAGGGCGCTTGGTGAAACCATGGCAGTCACCATGGTGGTGGGAAACAACACCTACATACCGCATTTGAAAGACCTTGGCTCTTTTTCCCTTTTTCAATCGGGATATACCATGACGTCGCTGCTGATGGATCAGTACCCAAGCCCAAACAGCGCACTGCACGCCTCTGCTATGACGGAAATTGCGCTGGCTCTGTTTTTTATAACTGTTGTAGTGAATGCCATAGCCCGCGGACTGGTGTGGCTTACGGCAAATACCAAAAGCGGCGGATCGGTGAAAGCCGACAGCATTAAAAAAGGAATTGGTTTAACCGCTGCTGTTTTGCTTACGGGCGGGCTGGGTATACTGTTTCTGGTTCAGATTGCCAGCGACCTGCATCGAAGAGGAGCCGCAGGGCTTTTTGGAGGTGCAGAACTCATAGCACTTCTCATTGTTGCAGGAACATCGGCAAATCTGCTTCTTCCAGGAACACGCTACTACCTGATGTGGCGCAAAATGCTGAATGCATTAGCGCTGGCAGCATGTATGCTTAGTACAGCGTTTGCCAGCCTTGCTCTGGTTGGTCTGCTGCTGTACGTAATGCAGCAGGGAGTGCCAGGATTGAATGCGGCCTTTTTCAAAATGCCAAACCCTGCCAACCCCAATTCGTTTGGCATGCTGAATGCAGTGCTGGGTACAGTGGAACTGGTGGGAATGGCTGCGCTCATCGGCCTGCCGGCAGGGGTGCTGGGAGGCGTGTATCTGGCAGAATTTGGCGATGGCAGGCTGGGTTTTCTTTTTCGGTTCTTTACCGATCTGCTCAATGGAGTGCCCTCTATTGTGCTGGGTATTTTCTCGTACGCGGTGATTGTGGTAACTACGCGAAGCAATGCAGGTTATGCCGGCGGGTTTGCGCTTGCCGTGATGATGATACCTGTGGTAATGCGTACTACCGAGGAATTGATGCGGCTGGTGCCGCAGTCTTTACGGGATGCTTCCCTTGGTTTAGGCGCTACCCATGCCCGAACTGTGTGGAAAGTGGTTTTGCCCGCGGCCAGAAGCGGAATAATCACGGGGGCGCTGCTGGCGATATCGCGAGTAGCTGGAGAAACTGCCCCGTTGATTATGGTGGGGTGTGCAAATACTGTGCCCCAGTTCAACCCGCATGAACCGCTGGCTTCTCTGCCGGTAGGCATCTATACCCTGCGCAATTATCCTGATGCGCTTCACATACAACAGTCGTGGACCAGTGCGCTGACCCTGGTGCTTCTGGTGCTGGCTGCCAGCTTGATGGCACGTTTACTTACCCGCCGCAAATTTGCGACGGATTGATCATTTACGCAAATGCCTCGTTATAGAAGCACTTTGCTTTCAACTCAAATCACAGAGAGGGTAACTATGTTTGGAATGATCAAGCGCAATATATTGCCTGTAGCAGCACTGCTTGCCGTGCTGCCATTTACTGCCGGCTGCAGCGGAAACAACAGCGGCGCTTCCAGCAGCACTTCGGGTTCGGGCAGCGCCTCCTCTTCAAATCCGGCTCCTACGGGGGGCGGTACTACCTACAATGGTCAGGATACTGCCATCAACAAGGCTGCACAAAGTGCGCTGCAGGCAGATTCGAGTTTGAAGGGAGTGCAGATTACTGTGAGTACAAGCGGCGGGCAGGTAACAATGACCGGCAGCGTACCTACCGTAGATATAAAAAACAGCGCTGAAAAAGATGTGATGCAGGCCATACAGAGCTATTCGGCACAAAATGCAGGCGTAATAGATAAACTGATGGTGCAGCAGACAAAATAGATGTAGTCCACAGGAGAATAGAGTGGAAAGCAATCTGTCTCAGAGTGCTGGACCTTCCGCCCTCTCTCTGCTGGAGGGCAGCAGACAGGGGGCGAGGCCAGTGAATAATATGGAAACCACAACAGTTCGCATCGGTGTACATTCGCTCAACTTCTATTACGGGCGCATGCAGGCGCTGTATAACGTATCTCTTGGCATAGGCGCCAACCAGGTTACGGCTCTGATTGGGCCGTCTGGGTGCGGCAAGTCTACGTTTTTGCGTACCCTCAATCGGATGAACGATACGGTGGCGGGGCGCAGAATAGAAGGCTCGGTTCTGCTTGACGGCGAAGATATTTATGCTCGCGGCATAGATGTGGTTGCGCTGCGCCGCAGAGTGGGTATGGTTTTTCAGAGGCCAAACCCATTTCCCATGTCTATTCGAGACAATGTGCTCTACGGCCCGCGTCTGCATGGCGAGCGAAATAAGGATACTCTGAACAGCATTGTAGAGCGCACACTGAAGCAGGCAGCCCTGTGGGATGAAGTGAAAGATGTTCTGCACCGCTCAGCACTTGACCTGTCGGGCGGGCAGCAGCAGCGGCTCTGCATTGCACGTGTTTTGGCAGTAGACCCGGAAGTGATTTTGATGGATGAACCCTGCTCTGCCCTAGACCCCAATTCTACCTATCATATAGAGCAGCTGCTGGCAGAGATGGAAGCCCGGTACACAATTGTTATAGTTACTCACAACCTTCAGCAGGCTGCCCGTGTTTCTGCACAGACTGCCTTTTTTCTGAAAGGCGAGCTGGTGGAATCTGGAGACACTGGCACCATATTCTCGATGCCCAAAGACAAGCGCACGGAAGATTATGTGCAGGGAAGGTTTGGCTGATACAGCAGCGCGTCTGCCCGAAAAAGCACTACTGGCAGACGCGCTGTTCTGAGCAGGTTATGCAGTTGCCTGCAGCAGCGTTTTAAGCGTACTAACCACCTTCTCGCACTCTTGCTGTGTTACAATGAGCGGCGGTACGAAGCGCAGTACGGTATCGCTGGTGGCGTTTACCACTATATGATTGCGCAGAAAGCCCTGCAGCAATGATTTTGCCTCAGGGTTTTTTAATTCAACCCCCACCATCAACCCCATGCCCCGCACTTCTGCAATGCGATCTGGGTATTCGGTTTGCAATTTTTGAAGTGCGGCAAGGAACCAGCCACCAGTTTCTCTGGCATTTTGAATCAGGTTTTCCTGCTCTATTACCTCAAGGGTAGCCAGCGCTGCGGCACAAGCCAAAGGCTGCCCGGCAAACGTTGAACCGTGGTCTCCTGGAACCAGTGTGTTTGCTGCTTCACCTTGTGCCAAACAAACCCCCATGGGAAATCCGTCTGCAATGCCTTTTGCCAGAGTGATGACATCGCCCTTTATTCCCATGCTTTGGCTGCCCAAAAAACTGCCCGTTCGCCCTGTACCGCATTGTATTTCATCCAGAATAAGCAGGGTTTGCGTTGCATCGCAGAGCGCGCGCACCTGCTGTAGAAAGTTGGGCTGCATGGGGCGTATGCCGCCTTCACCCTGAATAGGCTCAAGCATAACTGCACAAGTGCGGCTGGAAACCAGAGCGCGAAGCGCCTCTATGTCGTTGGGAGAGGTGTAGTGAAACCCAGGTATGAGGGGCTGAAATGGAGCCTGGTACTTGGGTTGTGCAGTAGCGGTTACTGTTGCCATGGTGCGGCCATGAAATGAACCATGAAAAGTAATAATTTCAAAACAGTCGGCACCGCGTTTTGCCTTGCCCCACTTGCGTGCAATTTTAAGAGCGCACTCATTGGCCTCACAGCCCGAATTGCAGAAAAATGCCTTCTGCATCTCTGTAAGCCTGCACAGTTTTTGAGCCAGTTCAGCCTGCAGAGGGTTGTGAAACAGGTTGCTGATGTGCATGAGGGTATGTGCCTGTTTTGCTATGGCATTGGCAATATGAGGATGGCAGTGCCCTGCCTGCACCACTGCGATGCCTGCCAGAAAATCGAGGTACTTCTCCCCATTGCTGTCCCACAGGTAAGCGCCTTCGCCTCTTACGAACAGAATGGGCTGACGGAGGTAAGTACCCATTACCACTTCACGATCGAGGGCGAAAACAGCTTCCGTTCCAGATTGTTCAACTGCCGCCATGGCGTAATACTCCTCTCTCTGGCGCCGCTGCAACGGGCGCTCTGTCGCTTAATCTGTTCAAAAAGGAACACCATTGTACCTTAGTTTTTGCTGCACAGTATCACTGTTAAGGCGTGTTTAAGTACAAGGCGGCATGTGGCAATGGAAGTCGGCAGCGAATTGCAAAGATCTGCTCAGAGGCAGAGGATTACCATTCTTCCGGGTAATGCTGAAAATCGGTTATGCCGTACTGAAGCGCTACACGTGTAATCTGCTCTCTTCCTTCCAACACATGTATCATAGACTGTGAGGCTTCGCGATGCTGTTTTCCATTGAGAGAACCTGTTGTTACAAACAAGGCTCGCACCACATTGCGTAGGTAGCATCCTGCCAGAAACTTGTTCCATTCAGCATCAGATGGAGTTGAAAGAGGTTGATGCAGCTTTACCTGTACACCGATACGCATGCAGGAGACATCCATTCGTGTGCCCAGCAGATCAAGACCTCTTTCCTCTTTTTTATGAACACCCTGGTGGTACCAGTTGTAGAAGGGGTACATTCTGGTCATCAGTTTCAGTATATACTGTTCAAAAAGAAAAGGAGATAAAGTTGTATTTGAAGTGAGTGGGGCGGATATTGGCGCTGCTTCAGAAGTATCTTCCTGGCTCGCATCGTAGTATTGCAAATATTCCAGCCCGCTGGGTGTAATATTCCAGCCTGGCTGCAGAGGATTGTGTTTTGCGAACAAGCCCATTTGCACTGCTTTTGTGTTTACCAGACGGCGCAGACTGGCCCTCCCCTGCTCAGAAAGCGTTTCTCCCTGATGCAGTTTGCGTAACTCCTGGTTTACAGCTTCGTAAATTGCCTGTATGTTCGCAGTTCCCTGCATGGCACTTGCAGTGCGCAGTGCAATACGTATCTGATCTTCTTCAGTGAGACCTGCCTCTTTGCCAGTGACCTGTTTCATATTGTATTCTGCCAAAGTGAAGAATTTACGAGGCGATCATGGTGCCGATGCCGGCATCGGTGAAGATTTCTATCAGAAGGGCATGGGGTTTGCGGCCGTCTATCAGGTGTGCGCGTTCCACACCGCCCTCGACAGCGGTAACGCAAGCCTGCAGTTTGGGAATCATGCCGCGTTCTGCTGCGCCCGAGGCAAGCATTTCTTCTGCACGCCGGCAGTTCATGGTGTGAATGAGGGTAGAAGGATTGCTGTAATCTGCGTAGAGGCCTTCTACGTCGCTGAGAATAACCAGTTTTGCAGCGTGCACTGCTGCTGCTATGTGGCCTGCCACGTGGTCTGCATTCACGTTGTAGCTCATGCCGTCTGGACCTGTCGCTACCGAGGACACCACAGGCACATACCCCTGTTCGACAAGCAGAGTGAGAATTTGCGGGTTGACGCGGGCCACCTCGCCTACGTAGCCCAGGTCTCCCTGTTCAGATGCCATTTTACAGGCTACAATGAGGTTGGCATCCTTACCGCTTAACCCCACTGCACTTGCGCCCTGGCGGTTGAGCAGTGAAACAATAGATTTATTGGTTTTACCTGCCAGCACCATTTCCACTATTTCCATGGTAGCGGCATCAGTTACTCTCAGCCCACCCACAAAGGCAGGTTCGTGGCCCATCTGTTTCATAAGCGCATTGATGTCTGGGCCGCCGCCATGTACCAGAATGGTGCGAATGCCCACATAATGCAGCAGAGCAATGTCTTGCATTACCTGTGTTTTCAGCGTGTCGTCTATCATGGCATTGCCGCCATATTTCACCACAATGGTTTTGCCATAAAACTGGCGCAGGTAGGGCAGGGCCTCGATGAGTACAGAGGCTGAGGTAGCAGGGTCGATGGGCAGTTTCATAGGTTTACTCGTTTAGGTATGGTATTCGGCATTGATTTTGATATAGTCGTAACTGTAGTCGCATGTCCATACAGTGTCTGTATGTTCCCCCATACCAAGCCGCAGAGTGATCTGCACTTCTTTTTGGGTGAGGTGCTGGTGTGCCGCATCCCGGTCGAAATCCAGTCCGCTTCCGTGTGAGAATACAGTGACCTGGCCAACCAGTACTTCAGCAGACTGCGGATCAAATGGCGCTGCCGCCCTGCCTGCTGCTGCGAGAATGCGTCCCCAGTTGGGGTCGCACCCGAAGAGTGCGGTTTTCACTAGTGGAGATTCTGCCACTGTTTTTGCAATGGCATGTGCAGCTGCCGGCGAGGGAGCCTGCTGCACCTGAATTTCAACCAGTTTTGTAGCGCCTTCTCCATCGCGTGCAATCTCTTTGGCCAGGGTAGATGCAAGCTGGGTAAGCGCTTGTGTGAAGTCTTCAAATGCCGGGCCGTGGCTGGAAATTTCACCATCGCCCATACCAGATGCAAAGAGAAGGCACATATCGTTGGTAGATGTGTCTCCATCTACCGTGATGCGGTTGAAAGAGGCGTTCACCGCATGCTGCAGAGCCTCCTGCAGCAGCTGAGCAGGTATGCGGAGGTCGGTGGTAAAAAATGCAAGCATGGTAGCCATGTTGGGGGCAATCATGCCCGACCCTTTGCACATGCCTCCGAGGCGCACAGGGGCCACCCACTGGTCAGAATCGGCTTGCACTGCCCTCATTTTAGGGTATGTATCGGTGGTCATAATGGCTCGTGCGGCTCTGCTGTCTGCTTCAGAAGAGCGATCCAGGTTCTGCAGTGCATTGGCAATGCCGGTTTGCAGCAAATGCATTGGCAGCAAGTGGCCTATAACGCCTGTGGAGGCAGTGAGAATACTGTCGGGGGCGGCATTGAGTGAACGCGACACCCATTCTGCCAGGGTTCTGTTGTCGGCATCGCCCTGTTCACCATTGCATGCATTTGCATTACCGGCATTTATCACTACAGCACGGGCCGACCCGCTGCGGGCTACCCGCCGCGAATATTGCACGCACGCCGCCTGCACACGATTGGTTGTGAAAACACCGGCTACAGATGCCAGGCTGTCGCAAACCAGCAGAGCCAAGTCTTCTCCTGCAGATTTCAGGCCGCAGCGTACCCCTGCAGTTACAAATCCCTCTGGAAAAGTAATGCCTGCCTCTGTTTCATTCCAGGCGATAATCACTCAAATATCCCCTTTTTCACGGCTTTTTTCGTTTATGGTACATATTGTACCGCGAAGGGTTTGCTATTTGGAGAATTGCCGGTGTGTTTTCCAGCTGTTCACGTATGCCGGCAGCAAAAGAATTGTAAACTGGCAGATGATGCGTATAAACCGGCGTCTGAAACCTTGTAATATAGTTCACATATGCCCTGTGATATTTTACTCTTGCAGAAAGTGGAAGAATGTACTAAAATATGTGAGCAGTCAAAATCAATGGGCTGCAGCCTTGGTATGAATGTACAGTAAACTACACAGTGCATTCACTACTTTATGTGGCTGATATGCTGCCACAATTTTGGATAAACATTATGGATATTATTCTATTGGGCACTGCCGCTGCAGATGGAATGCCCTCTCTGTTCTGTGACTGCAGCATATGCTCCAATGCCAGAATGCTGCGTGGCAAGAATTTGCGTACGCGTTCTTCTGCATTGCTTGATGGGGTCATAAAAATTGATTTCCCGCCTGATGTGCTACATCAGGTGATGACATGCAATATCAACTTGCGGCAAATGCGCGCCCTGTTTTTTACCCACGGGCATGCAGACCATTTTTGCCCCGGAGAACTGCAGTATATGGGGCCATGGTTTGTTACCAGAGCCTTGCCCGAGCCGCTGCCTGTTTATGGGCCGGCAGATACAATAGCAAGGCTGAAAAATGAACTGGATATGAGCAGGGTGCCGGTACATTTGCACACCATGAAGCATGGACAAACTGTGTGCGTGCACGGCTATTCTGTTACTGCCCTCGAAATAGAACACGATCCT
>DAIDHN010000051.1 GCA_027459665.1 Chthonomonadaceae bacterium
ATTCCTTCAGGCAGTATTTCCAGGATGCCTCTTGCCTGAACCATGGGGCTTCTATCGTTTTGCAGTTGCATTATTCTGTTGATCAGGTCTTCTCTTCTCCCCGATATTGCCCCGTTAGGAACACCAATGTCTCGGGCAAGCTCCTGCAATTCAGCGATGGTTTTGCTTTCAAGATCGGGCTGGGAGAAACTAAAACTTTCTTCACTCATAAGAGATGATTCCCTTGAATTTGCTTTGAGTTGTGGCTCAATGCACAGTATTTGGAATATCGAACAATCGATATATGCTTGTTCGGCTGAGAGGTATCAGACACATTCCCCTATGCTGCACTGCCGGGAAAGATAGAGCAGGCGATACAACAGGAGAAAAAGAGTAATACGATGTAATATTAGTATCGGCACCAATGCAGATGAAATACACCGTTAGAGGAGACGTATCGTAAGCATGCATTCGAATGTCTTACGATACTATTATATCACAGTTCTTTCAGTTTGTCATCTCTCATTTCTCAATCAGGGTATTCTTTTTCAAACTCTACCTGGGCAATGTAACCCAGATTTCTGTACTGCTCTGCGTAATCCATGCCGTATCCAACTACGTAACGGTCTTCTATGGTGAATCCGCTGTGTTGAACAGGAACCTGCACTCTTCTTCTACTTGGCTTATCTAGCAGCACACATACCCCAACACTTTTGGCGTGCCTTGCTTTCAGGCTTTCGATCAAGTAACTGAACCTGAGAGTCAAGCCGGTATCAAGAATGTCTTCTACTACCAGCACATGCTTGCCCTGCACAGAAGCATCCAGGTCTTTGAGAATTCTTACTTCTCCAGATGTTTGGGTAGCCTTGCCGTACGAAGAGACTGCTACAAAGTCATACTCTAGCGGCCTATTGATTGCCCTGATGAGGTCTGCGAGGAAAACAGCAGCGCCTTTAAGAACCCCGACCAGCAGGAGAGGCTCATCGTGATGCGGATAGGCTTCTTCTATTTCCCGGCCCAGCTCACCTACTCTCTTCGCAATCTCCTCTGCAGTTATCATCACCTCAAGCTTATGCAGCGGAAGACTATTCATCTGCTATTCCCATTCTATAGTGCCTGGCGGTTTTGAAGTCAAGTCGTATACCACTCTGTTGATGCCATTGACCTCATTGACAATTCGAGAGGATATTTTATCGAGTATATCGTAATCGATTCTGGCAGCCGATGCAGTCATAAAATCATCTGTGATTACCGCTCGAAGCACAACCGGATGTGAGTAAGTACGCTGGTCTCCCATTACCCCAACACTCCGAATGGGTGTGAGAACAACTAGTGCCTGACTTAGTTTTTCATACCAGCCGGAACTGTGCAGTTCATTCATGAATATTTCATCAGCTGCCCTCAAAATGGCCAAACGATCTTCTGTAACTTCTCCAATTACACGAATAGCCAGTCCTGGTCCCGGAAACGGATGGCGCCACACCATTCCCTTCGGCAGTCCCAATTCATGCGCAACTGCCCTTACCTCATCCTTGAAAAGCATGCGCAGCGGCTCTATAACGGTTAGATTCATATCAGCTGGCAGGCCGCCAACATTGTGATGAGTTTTTATGGTATGGGCATTACTGCTTCCACCGCTTTCAATTACATCTGGGTAAAGCGTTCCCTGGGCAAGAAATTTTGCATCCTGTACATCTGAGGCGTACTGCTCAAATACTCTTACAAATTCCTCACCAATTATTTTTCTTTTTTGTTCAGGGTCTTCCACCCCTTTGAGTTTTGCTAAAAACCGTTCTTTTACATCAGCATAAATGAGGTGAATGCCAAGTGCCTCAGCAAAATCATTGCGTACCTGTTCTGCCTCTCCTGCACGAAGCAGGCCGTGATCTACAAATATGCAGGTAAGCTGGTCTCCAATGGCCTTGTGAATGAGTGCGGCTACGGTGCAGCTGTCTACCCCGCCAGAAACACCACAAATCACCTGTGCGCTGCCAACTTGGCGCTGAATATCTGCTACCGCATCCTCAATGATTGTTGCCGGCTTCCAGTCTGCCCTGCAGCCGCAAGGGCCGAGTGCGAACTGTTGCAGCAGCTTCTTGCCAAACGGGGTGTGCGCCACTTCAGGGTGAAACTGTACGCCATAGAAATGACGAACTTCGTCTGCCATAGCTGCTACCGGTGCGCTTTCTGTTACCGCGGTGATCTGAAATCCTGCCGGTGGAACAAGCACCTTGTCTCCATGGCTCATCCAGCAGGTAAGCTGATCTCCTGGTGAGGCATACCCTTCGAAGAGTGCATCTGTACTTCTTAAAATGAGATGTGCGTGCCCGTATTCCCTGTTTCCTGCCGCATCTACCTGCCCCCCCAAATCGTGTGCCATAAGCTGCTGGCCGTAACAAATACCTAAGATAGGAATGCCTGCCTGATAAATTTCTGGTAAGACCCTGGGAGCATTTTTCGCATACACACTTTCCGGGCCGCCAGAGAAAATCAATCCCTTTGGTTTTTTGTTGAGAATTTCTGCCATGGCGCAATCTGGCGCAATCACTTCACAGTACACTCCGCATTCTCTCAAACGTCGTGCAATCAACAGAGTGTATTGTGCCCCAAAATCTAGTATGAGTATCAAGTCATGCCGATTATCATTATTCATTTATTCTTCCTCATCATCATCTTCTTGTCGTTCCACTCTTTCTTCCTGTATGATTTCCAGCGGAGTTTTATCATCTAGCTTATCCTGTGGCATGTTCAGCCATTTTTCATACATATCAATTAGGTCTACTCTTATCTCTTCAAGAGTTTTACCCTGCTCAAGCATTTTTTGTCGATTGACCTGCCATCTTCGATTGGCTTCCATGAATAGTGTGTTTTCTTTCCATCCCGCCTCTATTCCCCATGGCAGAGAAGCGGCAATATATCTCGGCATCAGCAGCACCCTTGCATCAAGGTAATCTTCCAATTCGAGAGTCCATTCCTGGTATGTTCTTGCCATCAGGTTTTCTTCCAGAGAGTATATGGCCATATAAGTATTCATTCTTTTGAGATACATCACATCATCTTTTAAGATAAGAGCCAGCCATTCTGGAACCAGATAATCATGTGTTGCTTTTAGAAAGCTCAGGAACAGTCTCATGGAAGAGGGCATACGTTTTCTTGTTTCGCTGTTTGCCTGTTCATCAACCAGAAAAAGGTTGTAGTAAAACCAGCAAAAGTCATACTCTCTCATATCAAAAACACTCGAGTAGCATTTATTTGCAAGGTGATCAAGCAGTGCTTCAATATTGAAGCTATGCTGCTCACTTTCCCTTGTTTCTACCGTTTGGTTTTCCATCCACTCCATGAAATTATCTAAAATCCTGTACCCATCTTCCAAAAGGTCATCAATTGCCGGCACCTCTATTTCATCCCAGTCTTCGTACATAATGCGTCATCCTTCCTAGCCTGCAGCTGCCTGTACAGCTGTCAGGAATAAACAGCTCATCAGCAGCATGAATATCAACATACCCCAGAAAACAGAGCTTCGGTATCTCTCTGGAAGAATGATTTCCCAGCCAGCAGCTGTGAATAATGCGAAAGCTGATCCTGCAGGCAAAAGGTATCTGCCTTGTGCCTGAAAATAGTGTGACACGAAGATTGCAAATGACAAAGCAGTGAGAGCAGTCAGCACTATACAAAGCTGTATACCATACGTTTGAACAAGAGTAAGCAATTGTTTCTTCTGAAAATGCATTTTCGCCATGCCTGCCGCCGTGATGATCGTAATAAAAAGACACAGCAGGTAAGTTTGTGAGGGCAGATAGGCAGGCACTCCGAAACGTGCCAGCCTGGGTGTGCCATACACAGCCCAGAAGCTTTGAAAGCTCATTTGAGCCACCAGCAAGGCATATCCTGGCCAGCCCGGTGTAGAGAGCGCAATGGGAATTCGTCCGTCAATAACGTCTTTTGCTTTAGCCGTTCCGCTGAATGCCGCGTTGAATTCTTTTACAGGTAACGCCTCATGATAAATAAGGTCATTGCGAATATACCACCAGCCGCAAATGAAGAAAGCTGCGGTCAGTACGATGACCGCACTCCGCACAATAGAAGCTGGCTTCTCCCCTGCCCTCCTCAGCAGCCATGCCCCAAAAAGCAGCAGGGGAAGCAAAAGCAAAGCAGTTGCCTTAACAATGAGAGATGCTCCCAGAACCACCCCCAGCCAAATTGCCCGCTTTGTGGTTAGCCCATGTTTCATCATAACCATTAGCAAATAGAGAACCGTTGTAAAGCATAATTCAAGCAGTATGTCATTGTTCACAGAAGAGGCTATTGCGACCTGGCCCGGCAGCAGCGCCAGCCAGGCGGTTGCCAGCAGCCTGATGCGCGGCTGTTCTGGAAACACAAGGTCGGCCAGCATGTACAGCATCAACAGATTGAGCAGCCCTATGACTATAGAAACCCAACGCAGTGCATGCACCCCCAAGTCTAGAAATGGCACGCAGAGCAGGTAGTAGAGGGGCGGTTGATGCCATTCATAAGACTGTTTCAGCTTATCTCGAGCTGAGTCAACTCTTGAAGGCAGCCTACCCTGAGCGAGTACACGCACAAAATTTACATGAGCAGCTTCATCCGGCGCATCCTGATAGCCTGTTTGACCAACAGGTACCAGCGCCGCATGTAGACCCGCGAACAGCAGATAGCAAGCCAGAATGATTGGCAGCACCCATCTGAGTCGATTCAGGCCGGAACCAGGTGACGGCTTTGGCTGCGGCAAAGGCTTTTCTATCTGCATTATGCACCGCCCCTCTCTGTAAATTCTACCACCACACATCCGTGGCGGATATGAATAGGCTTCCACAAAGACTGTGAGAGAGCCTCTCCTACTACTTTGCGCCACGGTGCCAGCTTCGAAGGGTTTTGCGTATACCATTGCACCAGCAAATCAAAGGCATTGTCAGCCTGAACAGGCTGGGTATGGTTGTTTTGCGGGTTCCAGTTCAGGTTGAACAGTGCATACTTAAATCCGTGCCTCAAAAACCAGCTGGTCAGTTGGGCAGGGTCTTGCAGTTTTCTGTATGGTATGTAGGCAGAGTGTTCTCCATCTCCCCACATGTAAGGTCTCTGCAAGTAAAGCCCTCTGGTATCATCGTAGATAATTACTCCCGCATCAACAGGCGTGTGATGATTCAGCCATCTTTCTGCGTTGTATACATCCAGAGTATTTTCCAGATGAGCTTTCTGGTTACCGCTGCTGCCAATCACACTGCTTATTTCCTGCAAAGAAAGCACGGTTGGCAGCAGACCAGTTTTCTGTTCGAAGAGAAGCGCCTGAGTGCTTTCTGGCGGCATGGCAACAATGCTCGTCAGCAAAAGCAGCAGACCTGCAGCAGGCAGGCTTGCAGCAATAGTTGCAACCAGATGCGCTGTGTTGCCTTGATTTTGAGTTGCCTGCATACGCAGCCTCCAGGCAGTGTATCCGCAGAGAAGCGCTGCGAGCGGTAAAAATTGCAGCAGGTATCTGCCAATTTGTGCAAGAAAGAACCAGAGCACAGCCTGAATCAAGACAAAGAGCCATACATCTGATACTACCCTTTCTTTTTTGCGCAACATTAGAAACAACCCTGCAAACGCGGTGTATAGCCCACCTGTGAGAGCGGCGAAATTGTATTCTCCCCTGTTGTAATACAGCTGTCCCTGCGATAGTATCTGCCATGGCGCAAGCAGTATATTCAGCAAGGTTGCCCTCCAGTGTTTTACACCGTGATAAGCGCCAAAACTATTCTGTTCACTTTGATAAACCACTGCCCGATGCAGACTCCAGTATTTGCTATTTGGAAACAGTTTGTAGTAGAAAGGATAAAACGGGTTATGCATCCAGATAATGTTTTTAAGGTACCAGGGAGAAGCGATGATAACAGCACATGCAAGATAGGCAAGAACATTTCTGCTGCCGGTTTTTTTCCATATGAGATAAAAAAGTACCAAACCGGCAGGTATAAGTGCGAGGTATTTAATTCCCAGTGCCACCCCTGCCATCGCCCCGGCAGCTGCCGCCCAATTTATTCTGGTTTCCTCATTATAATAAACCAGTTCAAGCGCTGCCGCTATCGCCAGCGTTGCATACAAGCCTCCAGCTACATCGATGTAGGATGTTGTTGCCTCCCAGAGTACCAGGGGGGTGGCAAGAAACAGTGAGGCTGCAAGCATGCCTGCCAGGGGATGAAACCACTTTTTACCAAAAAGGTAGAGCGTACTCAGTGTGAGCAGGCAGGTGATGAAATGAAACAGGTTGGCGAGCGCAAAGCTGTTGCAAAGCAGTGCGGTAGTGTACAGCATTTCCATAGTGAATGGGAAATTGCTGTGGTGCTCGGCAGGAAGTATCTTTATTGCATGCATGCGTATGTACACAGCCGGGTCTGCCAGATGATAGGAAAGAGCATCCCACTCGATAGCACCCGGCCATCTGTAACATGCTAAAACCCCCAGTGCCAATACAACCACCATCAAACATAAACAGACAGTTTGCGTTTTGTTCTGTTTGAACTGCAGAAATATCTCTCTGGTATTGATCACTGCCGTGGTCAGAAGCTTAACAAGCGCTTTCATTTCAGGCAGACCAATGAGTGCAAATAAAAGCCACCAAATCGCTACTGTGGGTTTGTACAGCAGGTGAAGTATACCCAGCAGAAACACACCATATGCTGCAGCAGCAAGGCCAAGCGCAGCGCCGTACACAGCCCTGAATTCGGGTTGAATGCCTGAAGGCCAAAATGGACGCAAAAGTATCTGCCCTGTACAGGCTGAACACCACAGCACCAGGCATGCAGCAACAACTGCCAAATTACAGCGCCTCCAGTCTGGCTGTCAATTCACCGGTCTCGGTGTTCCAGTCCACTATCCCTAAATTACGGCAGTATGCCCCCGTTTGCACGATCAGGGTGTTGTTCACTCGTTCACCTGTTTCCAATGTGGTATGCGTATGGCCGCCAATAATCAAATCTATTTTGGGCACTGCATTTGCCAGCAGCCTGTCTTGAGCGATGCCTATGTGTGTGAGAAACACAAGTAGGTCTGGTTTTTCCAACATGACTGCAGAGGCAACGCGTCTTGCCGCTTGCAATGGTGGTTCGAAGAGCCAGCTTGATACCATAGCAGATTTCATGGTAGGAGTGATCATTGGTACTGTGAGGCCGGCGACAGCGATCTTTTTATCCCCTCGCTCCAGCATAATCCAGTCAACAACCGGTCGGTCTCCCTCATGTTTAGGGTGTACATTAGCACATAGCACTGGAAAGCCGGCGTCCTTCACTTTTGTTTCAAAACCAACACGGGTGAAGTGAAATTCACGGTTACCCATGCACATTGCATCGTAGCCGATACTGGTCATCTTCTCCAAAATCGGCTCGCAAGGGTTGTAAACAATATTGCCTGCCGAAATAGCATCCCCTGCATCCAGCAGTACAGCCTGCATATCTGCCTTGCTTTTTTTTATATGCTCTGCCGCTCTGGGCGGCATTCTGTTATGAAAATCGTTGGTGTGCAGGATAATCATCTGGCTTACAGCAGCGCATCACACAACACTGTGTCTTCATCTGTGTAGGCAGGTACGCAGCAACAGAGAAAGACCAGCTCATCGGTTCCCGCATTCCTGATTTGATGCTTTTTCCCAGCAGGTATAGATACTGCGTCTAGGGGATGTACAGCCTGCAAACTGTCTTCTACTGCCATCAGTCCGGTACCTGAAAGAATGTAGTAAATCTCTTCTGTATTGGGATGATAGTGTGCAAAGGTTGATGCTCCTGGCGGCAGACTCGCCTCTGCCAGGCTTTGCCTTTGCAGATCACTATTTGCAGGGGCCAATATTTCTCGAATGTGAGAAGTATCGAGGGTAATAAACTCTGGAACCTCATTTCGATTTTTAATGTGCATGCCAATCTTTCTGCAGGGATAATGGTTACTTATACAGAATCATTGTACACTATATTCCATTCAGGAGGGAACCGTGGAACGCAAACCAGTTTATGTAGGCTCACCCGTATCAGGGGCGCCATACACTCCCGGAATCACTGCAGGCGGCATGGTGTTTGTTTCAGGACAAATACCTATTCATGCCGAAAGCCGTGAGATTGAAAGAGAAGATTTTGAAAACGCCGTGCGCCTATGCCTGCAGAATGTAAAAGCGGTTCTGCAGGCGGCGGGTTCCGATCTGGAACACTGTGTTAAGGTAGTAGTTTTTCTGGCAGACATGAACAATTTTGCTCGTTTGAACAAGGTCTACAGCGAATACTTTGGGGAAATTAAGCCTGCTCGCAGCTGCGTTCAGGTTGCCAGACTGCCTCTGGATGTAGATGTGGAGATAGAGGCAGTCGCGATTATACCCTAGTGCTTTTCAGGAGAGCAGGTCCTTTGCAAATTGGCGAGCATTGAACAATGCTATTTTATCGATCTGCTCTCCAGTTCCCGTCAGTTTGATAGGCAGTTTCAGTTCATCGGCAATGCTGATTACTATACCGCCTCTTGCTGTGCTGTCGAGTTTGGTTAGGATGATACCTGTGACCGGCATTGCCTGCAGAAACAGCTTGGCCTGACTGATACCATTCTGACCAGTTGTGGCATCTAGCACGAGCAGAATTTCATCAGGGTCGCGGTCGAGTTCTCTTCGGGCTATGCGATGAATTTTCTTGAGTTCTTCCATCAGATTTGCTCTTGTATGCAGTCTGCCAGCCGTATCTGCTACTACAAAATCCACCCCTCTTGCCTTAGCTGCCTTGACAGCATCAAACACCACTGCAGAAGGGTCTGCCCCCTCCCGGTGTTTCACCATTTCCGCGCCAGACCTGTCTGCCCATATTTGCAGTTGATCGATAGCCGCTGCCCGAAAAGTGTCTCCTGCCGCTAATATAACCCTTTTGCCCTGTTTTTGCAGCATATTGCAAAGTTTCGCGATAGAGGTAGTCTTGCCTACACCATTCACACCGATAACCAGATAGAGGGTTGGGAATGTTGCAGAGCGGTACAAGTTGAATGCATTATTCCCTTTACCAACCTCAAGTATCTCAACTATACTCTCTTCCAGCAGATTAACCACCTGAGAGGTATTGGTGAGTTTTTGCGTTTCAACACCTTCCCTCAGCTTTGTCAGCAGTTTACTGGTTGTCTGCACATTAATATCTGCCTGAATCATAAGAATTTCCAATTCTTCGAACAGGTCTTCATCAATACGTCCCCTGCCAGTGATAACCTGATCCAGTTTTTCCCGAATTTTTTGAAACAACGAGAATTGCATTCTCCTCTTGGTCCTTTCAGTACATCTAGCCTTTTATCCCCGTGAGGGTAATACCTTCAATAAAGTAACGCTGTGTGAAAAAGAACAGTATCAGCACAGGCAGCATCACCATAACAGAAGCTGCCATCATCATACCCGGCTCTCCGCCATGCGCACTTTGAAACAGCTGCAGTGCGTAGGCAAGCGTTTCTTTGGAGGGTGAACTGATATAAATAAGCGGTCCCCTGAAATCATTCCACGCACCCATAAAGCTCATTATTGTAAGGGCTGCCAAAGCCGGCTTGATTTGCGGCAGCATTATTTTCCAAAAAATGGTGTAGTAGGAACATCCATCTATACGAGCAGCTTCCTCCAGCTCTGTGGGAATGCTGAGAAAAAACTGCCTAAGTAAAAACACATTGAAAGCTGATGCAAAGAAGGATGGCACCCATAACGGGTAGAGGGTATCTATCCAGCCCATTTCGCGAAAAATTAGAAAGACTGGCATCATGGTAACAGCAGCAGGGAGCATCATGGTTGCAAGAAGCACTACAAATACCTTGTCGCGACCTGGCCATCGCAGCCTGGCAAATCCAAATGCCACCATTGAGCTGGAAAGAAGCGTGCCCAGAATAGAGAAAAAAGTGATGAGTACCGTGTTTTTCAGAAAAACCAGACCATATTCTGTTCCAGACGGCAGAAATTTCAGTGCGCCAGAGTAGTTTGCCCACACAGGTGCAAAATGCCGAATCTTGATCAGCGAAGCATCTTGTGTGAGAAAAATTTTTCCGCTGTAACTGGCGGGTTTAAGTATCTGAACCAGTCTGCTTCCATTGTCATACTCTTTCAACACAGCAACCTCTACATGAGTGTTCTGGTAGAGTGTGTGGTCTAGCTTTCTTTCTACACCACCTACCTTTTGTTCAACCTGCTGGGTAGGTATCCATTCGGGCGGAAACTTGCTCATTTGAGAGTCAGATTTTAGTGAGGTCACCAGCAGCCAGAGAAAAGGGAGGGTAAAAATGAAGGAGAGTGAGAGCAGAATCATATGCAGTGTAGTTTGTTTTAGACTGTCTCTATAATATTTGAATCCCTGCCAGCTGAGCGATTTTTTCGCTTCTGTGCTTAGAACCGCTTTCCAGCCCACTGCCAGGCATGCTGCCAAAGCAAAAAACTTCCCCTGTATGCTTACGGGCAGCATCCATTCAGATGCTATGCCCGCGAGCAAAAGTGCTGTGAGAATAGTTGCTGATCTGTACAGACTGTGCTTCATACTCGTGATGAGCATGGCAAGCCACAGCGCTGTGGCAGCGAACAGTAATCCAGCCGCTATAAGGTATTCTGGTCCGGCAAGTGCTTTCATCAGGATTTCCCTTCTCCCTGCTTACCTCTGGTGTTTTTAATCGTGAATGCGTTTCTGCCGTGAGTTTTAGAAAGCTTTTTAAGGTCAGATGGAACTTCAGAATATATCGAAACAATTTTCAACAAAAAAGTGATCTGTTCCTGCAAGTCAAGCATGCGTGAATGGAGTTCAGTTTGAACTGCAATCAGTTCTTGTGGCTCGACAAATGCCCGCCTTGACAGGGAGAACAATCTGTCTTCCATTTGTCCCATTCGAGTAATTATGTCTGACATATTTTGGTCATTTGGTGATGTATTTTTCGATCGATTTGTTTTCTTTTGTTTCAAAATGTCCGACATGCTAGAGTCTGACATTTTTTGCATTTCACCATTTTTTATCTTTCTGTAAATAGTTCTTTCACTCACTCCCAGCATCTGTGCCATTTCCCCAATGGTCTTTACCTGGCCAGTCTCATGGAGCAGCACATAGGTTAGTTTTCCCACAGTGGTCCTCCTTTGCAGCCGATCGGCAAGGAGTGCATGAATGGTGTTTTGCTATTGAGAATACCCATTATCAATAGCTTCGCCTCCCCTGAAGCGCTTCAGATAGAGAACGAGTTACTTCGCCCTGTAAATCACGACGATTGTCGTCATAGACCATCAATGTCTCAAGACGGGCATGGCGTGAAAGCCGCTGAACAGCACGAACATCGCCGCCTGTAGCATCTAAAGCGAGAGTAATTGCGGTATGCCGAAGACGGTGCGGGCTGAGAACTGAGTGCAAACCGCTGCGCTCGGCATAGAGGCGCACCAGTTTGTACAGACCGTCTGCAGTGAGACGCTGCCCGCGAGTGGCATTGCTGTAGTTTACAAAGAGCGGAGAGGTCGGCCAGTCAATGCCAGGTCTATCTTGCAGCATGATTATGAGAGCATCAAGAAGCCGCGGCGACAAAGTAACTGGCTGAAGCTGAGTCCCCTTGCCTTTGCTATGAATTCGTAGTGATGAGGCGCTTACGTTAAGGTCTGAGATATTGAGAGCGGTGATTTCGGCACGGCGCAGCCCGTTTTCTAGCAGAAGCAGTAAGAGGCATAGGTCTCTTCTGCCCGAAGTAGTGCTTGTATCTGGCTGTTGTAGAAGCATCCGCGCCTGTGCCAGGGTGATGCCGCGAGTATCTCTATACGAGCTGATGCGTTCACCGGGTATGTTTTCAGAAAACAAGTTCTCTCTCAGGCCGCACCGGTAGGTATGGGTAACAAAACCATGCAGGGCAGACAGTGACCGGTTCACAACAGCTTCTGACCGCCCGCTTTGTACAAGAAAGTTGCGAAATGAGTACGCAAGCGAGGCAAGCATCTCGGTGCTGGTGTGCAAAAAAACTTCCATTGCCTCATCGGGAGTGAGTGCAGGGTAAGTAAAAGCCATGAAACGGGTTATGTCGTGTTGATAGGCACGCCTGGTGTTAGGAGAGCGAAGCCCTTCCAGATAATCCAATAGTAATTGGGAGATATGTTGGTTTAGCATATCAACCCACCAGACTGAAATGCACCAGGTATAGTAGTATGGCAGCAGAGAAACAGCATATCTCTGTTCATTTCTGCTCCGATTCGTAGTACACCCATCTAGGAGCGAGTTTTAACTGTAGACCCGATAGAATAAGTATCATTACAAACAAAACCCATGCCAGGGCAGAGGCAGTACCCATTTTGAAATACTGAAAGGCATTTTTGAAAAGGTACTGCACAGGCATAAGCAAACTGTTCACAGGTCCGGCAGGCTGGCTTAGGTCGCCACCAGAAAGTATGTAAACATTGTCAAACTGCTGCAGAGCGCCTATTGTTCCAATAATCAGGTTGAAGAAAATGTACGGCGAGAGCATGGGAAGAGTAACATTTAGAAATTTGGATGCCGCCCCCGCCCCATCTATTTCAGCAGCTTCATAAAGATGTCGGGGAATGCCTTGCAGACCAGCCAGCCAGAGAATCATACCTGAGCCTGCTCCCCACAGCCCCTGTAGTATCAGTGCAGGTTTTGCCCACTGCGCAGAGCTGAGCCATCCGGGCGGCGCCCAATGGAACCAGGCTTCGAAGGTGATATGCCACACAGCATTGAGAAGGCCGCGCTTTGGATCGGCATTCAATATCCAGAGCCAAAGTATGGAACTGGCAACCACAGGCACTATGGAAGGCAGATAGAAAGCCGTTCGGTAAAAGCTCATGCCTTTCACCTTTGCATTCAAAAGCAAAGCTACCGATAAACCAGTTACTATACCGAGCGGAATACCGATGACTGCTACATAAAATGCATTGTAAAGCGATACACGCAAGTAGTAGCCATCCTGCCCCGCAAGTTCCAGGTAATTATGCAGCCCAACCCAGTGCGGGGGGTGCAGTACATCGTATTGGCAAAAACTGTAGAAAAGTGATGCAATCATGGGGCCGGCAGTGAATACCAGAAAACCGATTGCCCAGGGAGCTATGAAGACAGCCCCTGCAATAGCCTCTTCACGAGCGATTTTGCGTAGTTTGAAGATGACTCTCATGCGCCACACAAGAAACAGAAGTAAAATGGTCGCAAGTGTTGTGTACACCGTGTTCAACACCCATGCTGGAATTACATGGAAATGAGAGCTGATAAAAAATCGGTTCAAATCATGCTGCACAGACTGAGTGGCAATATTCAGCGCCTGCAGTGATGTTTCATGGGTGATGTCGTGGTGGGTAGCAGCATCCATGGCTCTCACCTGTTCATCCCACAGCCGCTGCCCTACAAAGGTAACTGGTCTGAAACGAGCGTTGTCCATCATGGCGATGAATAAGTTCATGGCATTTGCGAATTTGAACGATTTTGGTCCATATTTTGCAAACACTACCTGATTGATAACGCGGTTGGCGGAAAGGGCTGGTACAAAAGGACGCTGCTTTGCAGCATCATACGCTTTGGTAGCAGCAGCATCAATGAGGGCGGCCTGCGGACTTGTCATCCATCGTATAAACTCCCAGGCAGCTTTTGCATGATGTGCGCCACGGGGAATGGCATAGGAAAACCCTCCCGCCCATGTGAGAAAGGTATTCTTTACATGAGCAAAGCGCCCCAGGTGTAGCAGACGAGCGCTTGGCACTGGCGGAGGTGCAACGCCAAAATCGAGATCAGGCTTGTAACGAGCAATTGCAGCAGGAATCCAGGAACCATCAATCTTCATGGCTACAGTGCCAGTGAGAAACGGGTCTAGTGCATTCGATTGAAAACCCGATTGAAAGGCATTTACCTTGCTTACCCCGCCGAGAGCGTCGTATACCTTCACCATATAATTCAAGGCCCCAACATTGTTGGGTGCGTTCATCGTACAGGTACGTCCATCCGGCGACATAAAATCGCCGCCATTTTGCCAGGCATACAGGTAAAGCCATGAGTTGCCGTAATTGGGAATGAACCCAATTCGTTTTATGGTGCCGTCTTTGTTGTATCTTGTTAGTTTGACGGCATCGCTCAGCAGTTCGTGCCAGGTTCGCGGAGGTTTTGCGTTGCCCTGGCTGTCTACAATGCCTGCCTTCTTGAATTCGGGTATGTTGTAAAACAGCAGGCGGTCATCTGTGCCATCTGGAATTGCATAAACGCCGGATTGATGCGTGATTGGGCTGGTATAGGTTGCTTCCTGCCAGCAGGCCGGGTAGAAGTCTTTCTGATGCACGCCATCTGCTCGAGTCGCGTCTTTCGCTAAAAAAGAGTTGAGAGGGAGGAAGGTTCCTCTAGAGGCCCAGTCACCAATGGTGAAACGATCCTGGTGTATAACGTCTGGAGGAACATTCCCAACAATTGCAGTCATCAGTTTTGAGGGGTCCATGCCCCCTGCCCCCATACCAAGAACACTCACACGTATATTGGGGTGCATTTTTTCAAATGCATTAATGCGAGCCTGCAGGCCTTCGCTGTCCTGGCCAAGTTCCATCCCCCAAACAACCAGTTTGATGCGGTGATGCCGTTGCAAATGTGTACTGCAGCCTGTTTGATATGCTAATAGCACCGCAGCAATCATCCAAGCAGTGCAGTGACGCACTGTTGTAAACAGCTTTTTGCGACTGGCAGTCAACTTATAGTCTAATGCTCGAACATGCATGGTTAGGTCACACCCTGGTTTGAGAGATGACTATGGTGAGAGCTCAGTGCGGCAGACCTCCCATAGTTCTGTAAATACTGGCTATCTGGTTGTATTCATGTTGTGCAGTAGTATTATTTTTATCTATGGCTAATACCTTCTCATAGAGCAGCAGAGAGGCTCGATACCTCAAAACTGGGTCTAAACTGCTGGTGTATTCCAGGTAGTGGGCATACGAAAGGGCAGCCTTGATGTAAGCCTTTTGTGTGGCAGCGCTGGTTTTATTCGCATTGAGCGCTAAGCGAGCTGCCTCATACTTGTTAAAATAGGGTTTAACCGATGTGTCTTCCTGAGGAGCAAGTGCAAGCGCCTGCGCCATAGTGGGCTTGGCAGTGGAAGTTGCCCCAGACCCCGTTAGCGGCGCAGAGCCCGTAGAGGACGACGCAGCGCCTCCAGAGTCAGAGGAAGGGGGTGCAACCTGAGATTGTGAAAAAGGAGACGGGGTGGTTGGAGCGGGAGCAGGCGGCGCACTGGAAACGTTTTCCTGGCAGCCTGTGCACCAGAGTGCAACAATGGCGAGCGCCGTTAATCCTGCGAGTTTACGAAACATAAAAGTCTACTCCTGTTGTATGTACGGTGCATACTCATCATACCACGTGGAAAAGCTGTGTTACAATAAGTATGCGTTTGATATAACGCCATGCAGTGCAAATATGAGGTACATTGCTTACGAAATTTTCAAAAAGTTCGTCACACCATAGCGGGGTGAAGAGCAATTTGCAAGTAGTGAGAAAGGAGATGCAGCATGTCTGATAAAACTGCTTGTGTGAGGTGTACAATTTTCAAGGATGGACCGATCGAGGTGACTGGTCCGGTTACTATACTAGATGAAGATGGCAATGTGCTGGTTGAGGTAGAGGCAGGCGAACCTGCTTACTTGTGTAGATGCGGCGGCTCAAAAGACAAGCCGTATTGTGATGGCACGCACGATGACATAAAGTTTGACGGCACATTCCATACGAAAAAACAGTAAAATAGTCCCACAGTCTGTAACGTAATTATCGGGTTGACAGGCTGTGGGAACTTCAGAAAAAAAATTGCTCGTATCACATAGTGGTGAAGGGAGTGAAACCATGGATTTCACAGGTAAATTTGTAAAAGCCAGACATAAAAACCGTTCACAATTTGATGCATTGGTGTACCGATGCCATAAGCAGGCTTTCAATGTAGCATTTAGGCTGACTGGCAACACCTCAGATGCTGAAGACCTTACTCAGGAAGCATTTCTGAGAGCATATAGATTTTTTGACCGATATAATGAAAATATGCCCTTTGAAAACTGGTTGTTTAGAATTATGCACAATGTATTTATAGATGAATTACGCAGAAGACCCAAGGTAAGAGTTCCATCCTCAAAAGACGCTGATTTCAACTCACCCAAATCTGTACTTGTACAAACTATATCACTTGACCAGCCAATTAATCACACATCAAGCGGAGATTCAGATGTCTATCTGGAAATTCCAGACAGCACTTTCAACCCAGAATGCCTGCTGGTCGATTCCTCTTTGAATGAGCAGCTTCAGGAAGCGCTCAATTCACTGCCAGAGGAGTTTCGCATTGCAGTGGTTTTGGCAGACATTAAAGATATGTCTTACGAGGAAATTGCGCAAACGATGGGGTGTTCATTGGGAACAGTTCGGTCTCGTCTACATCGTGGAAGACGTTTATTGAGACAAAAGCTCAATGTTGGCGCTTTGCCAGAAGGGGCGCCAGCCGTAGCATAATCATGTTGGATACAATCATAGCAAAACTGTTTGGAGCAAGAAGATGAAATGTCTCATTGTGAAAAGCATGCTCTCCGCCTACATGGATGGAGAAATCAGCGAACCTGCAAAAGCATTTGTTGAAAAACATCTTGATGTCTGCAACAGATGCACCCAGGAAATGGAAGGCTTGAAGACAGTTCAAAGCATGCTGCGCAACACCCGGCAGCATGAGCCGAACGATTATCTTGCCGAGCGCATACTGCACTCAGTGCATTCGTGCAGCGACAGCCCTTCAACCATTTCTCGATACACGTTCAGCATACACAAAACGTGGAGCAGCAATGTAATGGCTTTTGTTGGAGTAGGTGCAGTGCTGGTAGCATCATTCTGGTTGTATGACGACAATAGTGATCATGTACAGCCCATACACTGGCGCAATGTAGCAGTGGTATCGCAAAACAGCACTCCGTTTGAATACCGAAGCCGGCCGCAATTCAATGGGTTTAGACAAGCTGGCGATACGCAAGTTCAAACAGTGTCATTGCAGATAATGCATGCGACCCAACCTGCCATGCCAATAGAACCATTTCTCAGCCCAATCTCGCTGCCCAAACAAAAGAGGTAATTATGACTGCTGACATAGCTCTGCTTGGGATAGATCATGTAAGGTTTTTCGTAAGCAATGCACGTCAGACTGCCTACTTTTACAGAAATGCGTTTGGTTTCGATATAATTGCCTATGCTGGCTTGGAGACAGGTTCCACACTCGAAGCAGGATACATACTCAAACAGGGCGGCATCACCTTTCAGCTGGTTTCACCACTTCGCGCCAGCCACCCTCAATCTCAAAGACTGTTGACACATGGCGATGGAGTACAGGACATTGCTTTTGCTGTACAGAACGTGCCAGAAACGTATTCTGCAATTTTGAGTAATGGCGGCATTGGTGTTCAACCGCCAATGGTACAGGAAGATGAATTTGGTACTTTGGAAACAGCCGTCATTCAAACCTATGGCGATACAACCCATACGCTGATAGACAGATCGAGATACAATGGGGTATTTGCACCTGGGTATCTTACAATAGACCCCGAAAGATACAGCCCTCGTACGTTTCATTCAGCCGGTTTTACTGGTGTTGACCATATTGTTGCCAATGTAGAGCTGGGGGAAATGAATAAGTGGGTGCGTTTTTACAATGAGGTATTCGGCTTTCAGCAGCTCGTCAGTTTTGACGACAAAGACATAAGCACCGAATACACTTCACTCATGTCCAAGGTAGTCCAGAACGGAAACGGCAGGATCAAGTTTCCTATCAATGAACCTTCTGAGGGCAGAAAACGCTCGCAAATTGAGGAATACCTGGAATTTTATCACGGTGCTGGAGTGCAGCACATTGCACTCTCTACCGACAACATTCTGGAAACCGTGCATGCTCTGCGACACAATGATGTTTCTTTTTTGAGAGTACCCCCAACCTATTATGACGATTTGCTGCAGCGAGTTGGAAACATAGAGGAAGATATAAATGAGATTGCCTCTCTTGGCATTCTGGTAGATCGGGATGATGAGGGATACCTGCTGCAGATTTTCACACAGCCCGTAGAAGACCGCCCTACCCTGTTTTTTGAGGTGATACAAAGACATGGCTCCAAATCTTTTGGCAAGGGGAATTTCAAGGCGCTCTTTGAAGCAATAGAGCGCGAACAGCAAAAACGCGGCACCCTCTGAAGGAGACTGCAATGCGTCTGGTGAGGATCAAGGATGAGGGATTTAGATATTACATACTGATAAATTCAGAACTCTTTCCCCTTGAAATGGCGCTGCCAAGCGACCTAAGAGTGCATATGCCGATCTCATCCAATGAATTTCTGCCTGCGATTTGCGAGGTTTTGCAGCGAGGAGATATGCTTGCCAAACAGGAAGCCCGCTTTCTTAAAGCAACTCCCGATCAGTTTAAGTCATTTAGAAGGCCATTGCAGCAGGAAGATTTGACTCTTCCGGTGCAGCCTGCTTCTTTTCGAGATTTTTATGCCTTTGAAGAACATGTGCGCAACGCCAGAGCGAAGCGAAACCTCCCGGTACCTCCTGAATGGTACAAGTTTCCTGCATTTTACTTTTCCAATACATCATGTTTTCAACATGCATTTCAACCCCTTAGTAAGCCCGCTGAAACAGAAGAACTAGATTATGAGCTGGAAGTTGCAGTAGTGATAGGCAAATATGGGAAGGATATACCGGTTGAAGAAGCAGACAGCTATATAGCAGGTTTTACGATACTAAATGACTGGTCTGCAAGAGACATACAGCGTGAAGAAATGAAAATAGGTCTTGGTCCTGCCAAAGGAAAAGATTTTGCCACCACGCTAGGTTCGTATCTGGTTACTCCAGATGCTCTGCAAGGCTCTATTCTTTCTGATGATGAGAAAGGAAAGCGCTATCAGCTGAATATGCTGGCGTATGTGAATGGCAGCCAAATATCTGCTGGGAACCTGAAAGATATGAACTGGACTTTTGCAGAACTGATCCACCACGCTTCAAGAAATGCATTGCTGCAGCCGGGAGATGTAATTGGTTCGGGAACAGTAGGAACTGGCTGCCTCACTGAATTTCCAGCAGATACTTTTGCCTGGCTAAAGCCCGGTGATACAGTAACCCTGGAAGTAGAACATCTCGGTTCTCTCACAACATCTGTTATTGTGTAAAGGAGACAATGCAATGCCGCGCTATGTAAAACTTGGCGATATTCCACCCAAGCGTCATACACAATTTCGAAGGCCAGACGGCTCCCTCTACTCAGAACAGGTTTTTGGTGCAAAAGGCTTTTCGGGCATAGCCTCAATTCTTTATCACACGAATCCTCCCACTCAAGTCAGCCGCATACAAAACCCGTTGCACTGTGCCGCTGCAGATTTGGAAGAGATGAGGTCCCTGAGACATCGCCACCTAAAAACAGCAGGTCTTGCACTTGGGCAAAACCCGGTTACTGAGCGAATCCCTCTCATGAAAAACTCTGATGTACAAATTAGCATTGCAGGGCAGTCTGAATCTGCATCACCTTTTTATAAAAATGCTGATGGTGATGAGCTGCTGTTCATTCATGAAGGAGAGGGCATACTTGAAAGCCAGTTTGGAACCCTGAACTATCATGCCGGCGACTATCTGATAATTCCGAGAGGGGTAATATATCAATTGCAGCCTGCTGGCGGGCAAAACAGAATACTTGTCATCGAATCTTATTCACCAATAGAAATTCCTCGGCGATACCGAAATGAATATGGACAGCTGCTGGAACATGCACCCTTCTGTGAAAGAGACATCAGAGTGCCTGAAAACCTGCAGGTACATGCCGAAGAAGGCGATTTTGATGTGCTTATTCGCTCTCAGGGAAGTTTATATACTTATACCTGCCCGGTACATCCTTTCGATACAATAGGCTGGGATGGGTACTTATACCCCTGGGCCTTGAACATATTAGACTTCGAGCCTGTTACTGGCAGTTTGCATCAGCCTCCCCCTGCTCACCAAACTTTTGAGGCACACAACTTTGTGGTCTGTTCGTTTGTACCCAGAATGCTCGATTATCATCCACTGGCTGTGCCTGCTCCATACAATCATAGCAATGTAGACAGTGATGAGATGATTTATTATGTTAATGGCAGCTTTTCTAGTAGAAAAGGAATTGAAAAAGGTTCAATCACACTGCATCCTTCTGGGATACCTCATGGCCCTCACCCAGGGGCTGTAGAGGGAAGTTTAGGCAAGTCACGCACCGATGAGCTTGCCGTGATGGTAGATACTTTCCGCCCCCTCAAGCTGGTTTTTGATACTGCTGCGATAGAAGATGTAAACTACTATAAAAGTTGGAATTATGTCCGATAATAATAAATACGTGGGTATTAACCCATCATCGGCAGATACAAGACAAGTGTATCAACTGCTGCTGCACGCGGTATCACCCAGACCCATAGCATTTGTTTCTACTCTGTCGCAAAACGGGGACAAAAACTTGGCGCCGTTCAGTTTCTACATGGCTGGCGGGGCAAACCCTCCCTCCGTTGCTTTCTCACCCTGCAATGACAGGTCGGGAAAGCCAAAACACACCCTGGTGAACATACAGCAGACGAAAGAGTTTGTGATTAATCTGGTAACAGAATCCATTTCCCGGCAGATGAACCAAACATCATATGAATACCCGTATGGTATCAGCGAATGGGAAAAAGCAGGTCTAACTCCTCTCCCCTCTCAACTGGTATCGCCCCCAAGAGTGGCTGAAAGCCTAATCCACCTAGAATGCACTTTGTTTCAGATAGTAGAGCATGGGTCCGGCCCATCTGCGGCTAATTACATCATAGGCGAAGTAAAATACCTTCACTTTGCTGAGAGCATATTTGATGGTGACAACATACACGTGGAGAATATCGGTTATATTGCGCGTATGGCAGGGGATTGGTACACCATTGCAAACAAAAACTCGATGTTTACTCTACCTAGACCTACGCAGGAATAACCTGCCTATTTTTTTCTCCGGTTAGTGTCAGGCAGTGTATACCGAGCATTGTGCTGCAGCCTGGAGTCTGCTGCTATAGTCTCCGTCTGATCTACAGACTTTTGTGATGCATTGTGCAGGGCTTCCAGACGACTGCACATTTGTGCGATGGTTACAAACGTGTAGCCTTCTGCTCTCAGGTTTGCAATAAGCCGCGGCAGTATATCATAGGTTTGCTCAATTCCATCATGTAAAAGTATGATAGAGCCAGGCCGTACTGTAGACATAATACGTGAATATATAGCATTTTCTCCCGGACTTACATAGTCAGCGGGATCGTTTGTCCAGAGTACTGTAACCAGATGATGCTGTGCTGCATCTGCAATAACTGCAGGGTCAAACTGACCGCCGGAAGGGCGAAAAAACCGGGGGATAACGGCACATGCTCTCTCAATGGCATCGTCTCCCAGGCTGATTTCATTGTCTGCCAGTGAGGGCGGCACCAGTTTAAGGTCAAAGTGGTGATAGGTATGGTTGGCTACCACATCGCCCTGCCTCAACATATCCCGCAGAATGTAGGGCGACTGGTCTACCTTCCAGCCCACCAAAAAGAAAGTCGCAGGTACATGCAGGCGTTTAAGTAATGCCAGCAGCTTCTGTGTAAAAGGCGGATGAGGCCCATCATCAAATGTAAGAGCTATCTGCATTTGGGTGGGGTCGCCCCTTGTAATGCTGATCAACTGGCTGCCTCGCCACTGTGCTACGGCATGTGTCGGCCACCATCCGCCAATTTTGTCATACAGTTCCATCTCATCTCTTGATACATGAGATGGCAGCGGATACAATTCTTCGATATGTATAGGGGATTTGCTTTTGCCATGTGCCATGGCTTTCGAAACAGGAATGATCAGAACCAGAGCAGAAAGCAAAAAAATACGCACAGCAGTCCAGTGTCGATACATTTTGTATCATTCCTTCATTTGCAGAAAATATATGGTAATTATACGCAAAATAACCGTCTGAGTACAGGGGCAGGATAAAATGTTTTGAGTTTGTAGTGCGCTGTCAAAAAGGAAAATTTGCCCCTATGCACGAATTATAACCCAATTCGCAGTACGCAGGAGAAAAAAATGGCAAAACGTCAGATCAACGTGGCTTTGATAGGCTATCAGTTTATGGGGAAAGCGCACAGCAATGCATATCGACAAGCTGCGCGTTTTTTTGATATGGATGTAGAGCCTGTATTGAAAGTAATCTGTGGGCGCAGTGAAGAAAAGGTAAAGCACGCACAGCATCAGTTTGGCTGGCAGGAATATGCTACTCGCTGGGAAGATGTGATTGCACGAAACGACATCGATGTGATAGATATTGGCACGCCAAACAATACACACGCTGCCATTGCACAGGCAGCTTTGAAAGCCGGAAAGCATGTGCTGTGTGAAAAACCGCTTGCAATTTCGGTAGATGACGCACGTGAATCCTGGAAAACTGCAGTAGAAACCGGCCTTATCAACGGCATCTGTCACAACTATCGCTTTGCACCAGCAATCGCCTACGCCGCAAAACTTGTAAAAGAAGGCAGGCTGGGGAAGATCAGGCATTTTCGGGGTGTATACCTTCAAGACTGGATTGTAAATGCGGAGGTACCTCTGGTGTGGAGGCTGGACAAAAGCATAGCAGGAAGCGGTTCACACGGTGATTTGAATGCACACCTTATTGATACTGCCCGCTTTGTTATGCAATCCGAGTTTTCTGAGGTATGTGGTCTGAGCGAAACTTTTATTAAGGAAAGATCGCTGCTCGCGGACACGGATGGAGGCCTGAGCGGTTTCAAATCTTCGTCGGATAAAGGAACTGTTACTGTTGATGATGTAACCAGTTTTCTTGCCAGGTTTGACAATGGTGCAACCGCTACCTTTGAAGCAACCAGGTTAGCACCGGGCAGAAAAAACCACAACCGCTGGGAAATCAATGGTGAGAAAGGCTCTATTGTTTACAATCAGGAAAGAATGAACGAACTGGAAGTTTATGTAACAGATGACCCTGATGGGCTAAAAGGATTTCATCTGGTGCAGGCTACAGAAAGCTTTATGCCCTATATGTCAGCCTACTGGCCAGTGGCGCACATCATCGGGTATGAGCACACGTTCGTGAATATGATTTACGATTTTCTCACCTGTGTAGCGCACAACAAACAGTTTCTGCCCGATTTTGAAGATGGTTTCAGAAATCAGACAGTTCTCGATGCGGTAGATCGCTCATGTATTTCCAGAACATGGGAAAAACCCGTCGCGGCAAACATTTAGCCTGCTCATTACAAAGGTATGCGGGGGCTTAGCCCTGCCGAAGCCTGTCTGGCCCCCAAACCTTTGTAATTTTATGCTTGACTCGCAGTTCATATCTATGCTAGACTACTGCCATCTAGCCTTTTAAGTCAGCCCGGGAGGTTGGCAAAGGTGAAGTGGTGAATGCACAGCTTTTCTTAGAGCTACCTCCCGGCACATCTGCTGCGGAGGTTTTTTGCTTTAAAGGGAGGTGAAACGTTGACAGTGCAAAACCAGAACGAGTCGGAAAGACTCATCATGAATGCAGATGATATCCGGCGCGCTCTCACAAGAATATCTCACGAAATTGTAGAACGCAATCATGGTGTAGATAATGTTGCACTCGCAGGCATTTACTCTCGCGGAGTACCGCTCAGCAAAAGAATTGCCGCTTACCTAGAAAATATTGAAAAAATAACAGTGCCCGCAGGCAGCCTGGATATTGGCATGTACCGAGATGATTTCGGCAGCCATCCTGCCTCGCTCCCCACCCTGCTGCCCACAAACATGCCATTTGATGTTTCAGACAAACATATTGTATTAGTCGACGATGTGCTCTACACAGGCAGAACAGTAAGAGCTGCTATCACTGCGCTGCTTGATATTGGCCGCCCGGCGTCTGTGCAGCTGGCAGTTCTGCTCGACCGCGGGCATAGAGAGCTGCCAATACGGCCAGATTATGTTGGAAAAAACGTACCTACTTCACGGCGCGAACGCATCAATGTGAAACTGATTGAAATAGATAATGAAGACATAGTAACTCTATCCTCTCAGCAGCAGGGGGAAAACAGAGTATGAAACATCTTCTTGCGCTACAGTATCTTTCTGCATCAGAAATAACGCATCTGCTTGACATGGCCGATTCTTTTCGGGAAATCACCACGCGGCAGGTAAAAAAAGTGCCGACGCTGCGAGGCAGAGCGATGGTTACTGTGTTCTATGAAAACTCAACTCGCACACGCACTTCTTTTGAAATGGCAGCTAAAATACTCAGTGCAGAGGCCATCAATATCGCAGTTGCTCAGTCTTCGGTAGCAAAAGGCGAAAGCCTCAAAGATACCATGCTTACCCTGCAGGCATTGAAAGCTGACTGTATTGTAATAAGACACCATGCTTCAGGTGCTGCTGAATTTGCTGCACAACATGTGAAGATACCTGTTATCAATGCAGGCGATGGCAGGCACGAACATCCCACCCAGGGGCTGCTCGATTTGCTTACCCTGCGACAGCACAAAGGTGATCTGAATGGGCTGAAGGTTGCTATAGTGGGAGACATTACACACAGCAGGGTGGCGCGTTCTAACATTTGGGGCCTGGCAAAGCTTGGCGCTCAGGTGCGACTGGTTGCACCTGCTACACTGTGCCCAGAGAATGCTGAACAGCTTCCAGTTCAGGTATATCATCATTTGGAGGAAGGTTTGCAGGGAGTTGATGCCGTGAATGTTTTGCGGTTGCAAACTGAAAGAATGCAGGCTGGTCTGCTTCCCAGCCTGCGTGAATACTCCAGAATGTTTGGAATCACTCACAAGAGCCTTCAGGCAGCAAAAGAAAATGTTCTGGTGATGCATCCTGGGCCAATCAATAGAGGGGTGGAAATCTCTGCAGAAGTAGCAGATGGCAGGCATATGGTGCACAGTGCCATCGAGGAGCAGATAACCAACGGCGTCGCAGTAAGAATGGCTGCTTTGTACCTGCTGATGAGTGCATCCCCCGCGTCAATGCTGGAAACACAGGAGTAAAACAGTGAAGACCCTGATCACAGGCGGAAAGGTTTTAGACCCTTCCCAAAACTTATATGTTCACATGGACATTCTGATAGAAGATGCGCGCATCACTGCACTGCTCCCTACTGGCGCCGGCCCATCAGATGCACACGCAATAGACGCACGCGGCCTTACTCTCACCCCAGGTTTGATAGATATACATGTTCATTTAAGAGAGCCGGGGTTTGAATACAAGGAAGATATTGAGAGCGGTTCTAGAGCAGCAGCTGCAGGAGGATTCACCAGAGTATGCTGCATGCCAAACACCGCACCTGCGATAGACAGTGCCTCAGTAGTGCGCCACATCATAGAACGTGCCAACGAAACTGCGCTCTGCAGGGTACACCCGATAGGCGCCGCTACAAAAGATATGGCAGGTAATATGCTAACTGAGATAGCAGAGCTGAAAGCGGCCGGCGCTGTGGCAATATCAGACGATGCCTTTCCGATGCAGAACGCAGAAACAGTGCGCCGCTGCATGGAATACTGTGCAATGCTGAATCTTCCCCTGCTCACACACAACGAGGACAAAACTCTTACACACAAGGGGTGCATGAACGAGGGACTAACCTCAACCATGCTAGGTTTGGCCGGCATGCCGGCTGTTGCAGAAGACATTGCTGTGGCGCGCAATATCCTGTTGAGCCAAAAGACTGGCTGTCGACTGCATCTGCTGCACATATCAACGGCAGGTACTGTAGAACTGCTCAAACAAGCTAAGGAAAAAGGCATACAGGTGACAGGGGAAGCCTGCCCGCACCACTGGGTGCTCACCGATGAAGCCTGTAATGGCTACAACACAAACGCGAAAATGAATCCACCGCTGCGAACTGAAACAGACTGCGCAGCAATACGACAGGGCCTGATAGACGGCACGCTTGATTGCATCACCACCGATCACGCTCCACATGCCGACTATGAAAAAGAAGTCGAATTCGATGCTGCTCCATTCGGAATACTTGGTCTCGAAACATCTTTTCCGCTGGTTTATACCACGCTGGTCAAACCGGGAAGCATTACGCTGATGCAGGCAGTCAACTTAATGTCTACTGCACCGGCTGCAATTTTGAACCTGCCAGATGGGGCTGGCACGCTTAAGCCTGGTGCATTGGCAGATATTGCAGCGCTTGACCTTGAGACAGAATGGGTGATAGACCAAAACAAAGTGCAGTCAAAATCACACAATACCCCATTTCATGGCAGACAGGTATTCGGCAAAGCTGCTTTCACAATGCTTGGCGGCATACGCCAGGAGATAAGATAATGCCCAGAGCAATCACAGTGCTGTACAACGGCAATATCCTTACACAGGCAGAACATCAGCCAGAGGCGCTCGCTGTCGGCCGTGAAGGCAGAATACTTGCTGTCGGCATGCTGAAAGAGATAGAGCCTCTTACAGGGCCGCATACCGTACGCATCAACCTGAACGGCAAAACCCTGATTCCAGGTTTCTTCGACTGCCATATGCACATACTAGACCTGGGGCTAAAACTTGGGCAGGTTGACCTCTCATCCCCCCCAGTAAAAAACTGGGATGATATGTGCGCACTGCTGAAACAGTGGCACAAGGCACACCCTATGGCACAAGCAGTGCTTGGAAACCGCTATGACCAAAACCAGCTTTTCCCTCCTCAACACCC
>DAIDHN010000052.1 GCA_027459665.1 Chthonomonadaceae bacterium
TGCGCCATGGCATTCTCGCTCATTCTAATCGCACTGTGCATAGGGAGAAAAACCGGCACCCACTGGGATGTATCTATTCCGGTTACTGCACGAAGCGTAGTGTACCATCTTCTGATGATACAAGACCTCTCCGTTGCTACGAGACCCAGCATCAATCATGTCTTCTGGTCTATTTCGGTAGAGTATCGCATCTATTTCGTATTTCCCCTTATTGTGGCTGGGTGGAAACGCTTCGGCCCCTGGAAAACAACATTGCTGACTGCTCTGGCGGCTTATTGCATCGTGCTGCTGAATGTGGTTGTACACAGACCTTTTTACTACAATTTTGTGCCTCAGTATTTTATATTGTTTGCTCTGGGCTGCCTGGCATGTGGTTTTGCCTATCCAGAAAACCTGCCAGAAGGCATGTTGAAAAAAATACTGTGTACTTTGCTTCTGGCAGGTTTTGCTCTGGTGTGCGGGGCAGCTGCTGTGCATGTGGTTATGCACTATGCTATAGCCTGGCTGTTTGCGAAACTATACTACATTCTGTGCATTCAGGATTTGCTTGCTGCTACAGCGGCTGTTTTTGTTCTGGTTCTGGCAGCCCGAACTCCAGATGGCATGCTGAACCGGTTTCTATCGTGCAGGCCGCTGGCGTTTATCGGTACATTTTCCTATAGCATCTATCTTATTCATGCCCCGCTGCTGCAGTTTGTACAGCAGTATTTGCTGGCAGGAGGGGGGATGGGGGCGCAGTCGCATAACAAACTGTACTGGTTTGCTTGTTTGCTTCTCACTGCACTGCCGATAGTTCTTGTAGTAAGCTACGGGTTTTACCAGCTGTGCGAGAAACCTTTCACCCGAAAAGTGCGTGGCTGGTAGAACAGACGTGAGATAGTACGCTATATACTGAGTAGACTAACAGGTAAATGGGATTGGGCAGGAATATGCGGCGCAGTGACGCCTGCATATGATTATCGGGAGAAAAAAATGCCAGCCTGTCGGCAGGCCGGCGATTTTTACGTAAGCTATAGAAATACCACTACGCCGTCGGAGGGAATCGAACCCCCGACGCCCTCCTTAGGACGGAGGCGCTCTATCCACTGAGCTACGACGGCCCAAAGGAAACATAAGGGAGAATGCGCCCGGAGAGACTTGAACTCCCGGCCTACAGGTCCGCAACCTGTCGCTCTATCCGCTGAGCTACGGGCGCCTGAATGGAGCAGCAGAGCCGCATCCAAAAAGGTTATAATAGTGTACCCTCGTTACTCTGCATTCGTCAAGGAAAGGTGAGTTTGATCATGCGCAAGATAATACTGTTGCCGGGTATGTTCTGTTTTATCTGTTTGGCCGGCGCTGTGCAGGCAGAAACCATACTTGTTTCTGCTGCGGCATCGCTTACCAATGCGTTTCGCGACATTGGCAGTGCATTTACCAGGCAGTATCCTGCTGTTAAAGTACACTTCAACTTTGGGTCTTCGGGTGCTTTGCAGCGCCAGATTGAACAGGGGGCTCCAGTAGATGTGTTTGCCGCTGCAGCCAGCAAGGAGATGAATTTGCTGCAGAAAGAAGGACTGACAAACCCTGCCACCCGAAAGATTTTTGCAGAGAACCGGCTGGTTCTCATCACTCCAATGAAAAGCAGCATACACCGCTGGCGAGACCTTCTGCTGCCTGTTATAACCAAGGTTGCCATATCAGACCCAGCCTCGGTACCTTCTGGAAGATATGCAGAACAGACCCTGAAAAAGCATGGCATATGGAATGCCGTGCGGCAGAAAATGGTATTGGGTGAAGATGTAAGGCAGACACTTGCCTATGTTGCCCAGGGCAATGCCAAAGCCGGCATAGTCTTTCTCACAGATGCCTATATAGATGCCGGCCGCGTAAAAGTTGCCTGTACTGCCATACCCGGCAAAGATCACATTCCCATTGTTTACCCCATTGCAGTGCTGAAACACGCGCCGCACCCGTTGTATGGAGAGAAGTTTATTCAGTTTGTAGACGGCCCTGCGGGCAGAGTAATTCTGAAGCGCTATGGGTTTGCACTGCCAGCACGCAAAACAGCCGCGCATAAAAAACTGTAGCGATACATGGACTGGAGCGCATTCTGGCTATCGATACGAGTCGCGTTTTTCTCTCTGCTGCTGGTGACCATTCCGGGCATACTAACTGGATGGTGGCTGGCACATGGACGCGGGTTTAGAGGCAAGTTTCTGGTAGAGACCGTATGTACCCTGCCGCTGGTGCTGCCCCCTACGGGGGCAGGCTACCTTCTGCTGCTTCTGCTTGGAAACGGCACGCCAGTGGGAAGGTGGCTCAACCATTCGCTGCACCTGCATCTGATTTTCACCTGGCAGGGAGCGGCGGTTGCTGCGGCAGTGGTGAGTTTCCCCCTTTTTCTCAGGGCGGCGGCATCTGCATTTGCCAGCCTTGATGTAGAACTGCTGGAGGCAGGCAGAAGCCTGGGGGCAAGCGAAGCAGTGTTGTTGTGGAAGGTAGGGCTGCCGCTGGGAAGAAAAGGACTGATTTCCGGCGCTGCGCTGTCGCTGGGCAGAGCGCTGGGGGAATTTGGGGCAACCATTATGGTGGCTGGCAATATAGAGGGAGTAACCCGCACCATGCCGCTGGCTTTGTATACAGAGGCACTGGCCGGCAACAACCACAAGGCAATTCTGCTGCTTATCTGCATGCTCTGGCTCGCTTTTCTTTTGCTGGGAGCAGCCGATGTGCTGGCTACTCACAGAAGGGGAGAAAACAGAACGGTGCGAAACAGGGTTGAGGAACAAAGAAAGCAGGTATATTCGTAACTACTGATGTATCTCTTCTGCGTGCATGGTGTAGAACATGCAGGAGTGATAGTTAGTGCATGTCCTCCTTATGTTGAGATAAACTGGATCAGCCTGTACACGATAGTGTGCAGGCTTTTTTTTTGGAGGAAGTTTGCTGCTGGTAAACGAATAAACAACTGTGAACAATGAAACCTTGCACAACAGATTGCAGCAGTATCTGAGCAGAGAGCCGCTTACTGCTCAGGCTTCTCCCTTCATGCCCTCCAGCTGGCAGCCCCCTGCTGCTATTGTTTGTCCCCGCTCTGCAGAAGAAGTGCAGGAACTGGTTCGCATAGCCCACGAAACCGGTACAGGCATTGTTGCGGGCGGCGGACTGACTGCAGCCGGAACAGGCTACCCGCCGCGACAGCCCTACCTGCTTGTTTTGAGCAGTTCGTTGAATAGAATACTTGATTACGAACCGGAAGATTTGACAGTAGTGTGCCAGCCCGGTGTAACGCTGCATGACTTGCAAACCTGTTTGGGGGCGCACAATCAGCGGCTGGCCCTAGATGTGCCGATGCCGGACAGCGCTACTTTGGGGGGAATAGTTTCTGGCAATCGCAGCGGCTTTGAGAGAGCATCTGCCGGTACTCCACGCGATATGCTGATAGGCGTGAGAGCCGTTATGAGCGGAGGGACGCTGGTGCGAGGCGGCGGCAGGGTGGTGAAAAACGTTGCGGGGTATGATGTGTGCAAACTGTTTACCGGTGCATGGGGAACTCTGGGCTTTATTACCGAGCTGATTTTTAAGGTGCAGGTGATGTATTCGTGCAGATGGGTATGCAGATGGAGAGCGAACTCTGTGCCTGCGGCTGTGGAGGCTGGCAGGGCTATGCACCTTGCCATGCTTGCATGCAGCGGGCTGATTGTTTCTGAGAGCCAGCAGGGTGTTTTTCTTTATGCCCTGCTGCAGGGGGTTGAGGAAAGGTTGATGTGGCAAAAGCAGGCGCTGCAGCGCATTGCATCTGAACATGCTGATTTGGAAGAACTGGAAAATGCAGAAGAGGGAGAACTGCAGAAGCTGCTGGATGGTACCTGCTGGCGCAGCGGAGATGAGTTACAGGCAAAATTGACTGTGCCGGCAGATGCTCTGCTTCATACTGCCGGCGTATTAAAGCAGGCGGGGGCTGTTGTACACAGCGCCGACTGCGGGAGCGGGGTTATTCAGATAAAAATGCCTGCGGGCAAAGTGTTTCCTTCTGAGGCAGCAGCAGCGGTGAGAGAGGCGGGGGGCAGCATTACCTTTACTGCACTGCCCGCCGATATGCAATGGGAGGACCGCTGGGGAGCCTCCCGGCCAGAAAGCAGATTGTTTGCTGTTTTGAAAGAAAAAATGGACCCCGAAGGGGTATTTAGTGCGGGCCGTTTTGTTGGCCGCCTGTAATCTGCGCCGCTGGCGCATTGGCGGGCTGTACATGGAGAACCATAAGCGCATACTGCTGCAGTACTTTCTCGTCGCAAAGCAGTTCGGCGGTGTAGCGCCCTGGTTTGGCAAGCGGCAGCATTTGCAGATTCAGATTGAGCTGCATGCTGGCAAAGGGCGAGTTTTTCAGATTGGCGCCTACGCTGTTCCAGTCTACGGGAAGATTGGCTGCAGGAAAGAGCGGTGTTCCTTCGGGGGAGAGGATGCGAAATGAGATATTGTGACTTGTGTCTGAGGTAAAGTGAAGGCCGGTGGCTACTGACATGTTTACGTGAAATGGAAACTGCTGGGTGATGAGCGCAGAGTAGATGCCAATGAGCGACTGCTTGCCGCTTTGCGCTTCGGTAATTACCTGATCGCAAAGTACAAAGTAGGTAATCTCTATGTCTTCCTGAGAAGTGAGCATGAATGATCTCCTGATATTGAAAAGTTGGAATTACTATCTCATCATGGATGAGAGCTGCTGAGCGTATTTTTCAGCTACGTATCGCCGTTTTACTTTGAGGGTAGGTGTCAGTTCACCGCTTTCAATGGTGAAGGCTGCAGGCAACAGGCGGAAATCTCTTACTTTTTCAAAGTCTGCAAAGTTGTTTGAAAGCTTTTCAAGTTCTGACTTGTAGAGCTTTACAACGGATTCTGCATGAAGCAGTTCGGAGAATTCAGTGTATATGATACCGTTTTCAGTAGCCCAATTCTGCAGTTTCTCTGCGTTTGGAACAATGAAGGCCACTACACAGGGCTGCCTGTCGCCAAACAGTACGATTTCTGAAATGTAGGCGCTTTGTTTCAGCTGAGCTTCCATGTTTTGGGGTGCTACCTTTTTTCCATTGCTCAGTACAATCAGGTCTTTTTTGCGGTCTGTAATTTTCAGATAGCCATCGGTTGAAAGCTCTCCGATGTCGCCGGTATGAAACCAGCCATCTTCATCAACAGCCTCTGCAGTGGCCTGGGGAGCATTGTAGTAACCGGCAGTTCGACCTCTTCCCTGCATCAGAATTTCACCATCGGCTGCAATTTTTATAGTGGTTTCGGGCATTAAAAACCCTACTGTGCCTATGCGCTGCCTGCCGGGCCGATTGATGCAGATAATATTGCACTCAGACATGCCATAGCCCTCAAGCAGTTCTATTCCAATACCCAGAAAAAACCGCATCGTATCGGGGTGGAGCGGTGCGCCGCCGGAGACTCCGAAGCGCAGGTTGCCTCCGCATATTTTTGTGCGTATTTTGTGCAGTACCAGTTTGTCTGCAAGTTTTTGCTGTGCAAGCAGCAGCGGTGATACCGCAGTACGGCTTGATTTGCGGGAGGCGATTTCCTGCCCGATGTTTAATGCCCAGTTCACCATTTTTCTCTGCTTTTCATCCATTTTACTTAACGAGTCGAGAAACTTTTCGTGTATCGATTCCCACAGCCGTGGAACGCAGAGCAGGGCGGTGGGGCGCACAATGGTTTGCAATTCATCAGCAAGGTGAAGAAGACCGAGAGAGTATACAATGCAGGCGCCCACACGAAGCGGTGTGTAGTAGCCTCCCGATCTTTCGGTAATGTGGCTCAGGGGCAGAAACGAGAGAAATACGTCGTTTGGGCCAATGTCGGCTATGCGGTCTGAAACCACCCCTTCTGGTGTTTGCAGCATATTGCTATGCGTCAGCATGGCTCCCTTGGGACTGCCGGTGGTGCCTGAGGTGTAAATGAGGGTAGCAATATCATCTGGCAGCACCGCACTAGAAATCTCATTGAGTGCCTGCTCTTCGCGTGCACCCTCAACTGGAAGTGTGGAGAAACAGAGAAACCCGCTTGGGCAGGATGGTTCCAGTGTGAGAGCAATTTGCAGACTACGAAGCTCTTCTCGAATGCTTTCTATGTTTGCCCTCAATTTAGAATTTGATACCAGAACAGCCTTTGCCCCTGAGTTTTGCAGGTAGTAGGCAATTTGCTGCGGTGGCAATGTGCCATAGATAGGCACAGTAATAATGCCCAGGCTCTGGCAGGCAAGGTCGGCAATGGCCCACTCAACACGATTTTCGTGAAACAGCAGTGCAAACCGGTCGCCCTTTTGCAGCCCTGCTGCATCAAAAGCAGCACGGGTATGAGACACTCGCTCTAAAAGCTGCTGGTAGGTAAGGTAATGTAGAGGTGCGTTTCTGCCTTCCCTAAAGCCGGCAGCCCTGTGCTGAGGAAACGTTTGTACTGTCTGGAGAAACATGCCATACAGTGTATTTGCGGTCATAGTGCGCCCTCTGCATAATAGTGTGCTACTCTGGTGTGCCAGTATAGTATGCTGGAGTGGAGGCTGTGAGCTGAGAATGAATCTGCGGCCGCTTCATCCATTGCCTGTACGCACCGAAACGCCTCCCTGCGAGGATGAGGGAGGTGAAGTGGCAGGTGCTGCCGGCGGCGTGACAGGAGCAGAGTTTGCAGAGCCGGGATTCGGCTGTGAAGCCGGGGGCTGCAAAGTTTGCGGTGTAGCGGGAGTGCTTCCTGCAGGGTACCCCGATGCCTGGTTGTAGAGTGTGGCAATGGGAACAGTAACCAGAGAGGAATGTTTGCTGTGGCTGCCAATTTGCAAGAGCGCCCTCACCCGGATCTCGTTTGCATCCGGGCTGTTGAGCAGATCGGCAGGAAACTGGTTGAGAGGAATATCGAAAGTTTTTACTATGACCTGCGAATCTTGCTGCACATTTTGCATAACAGCCATGCTGAGCTGCCCTGATGCGTTTGCATAGCTTCCGTTTGGTTCAGCCGAAGGGACTGGCGTGCCGTCGGGCAAATAGAAAAAAACAGCCATAAGCGCCTGGCGGCCGGCATGCCCTGCAATGGCAGCCTGGGTAGTTATTTGCAGCTGTGCAGTATTGTCTGGTTGAAAAATCACATTGCTTGCAAGCAGACTGATTTGCATGGAGGCTGTTTGCGGCGGCGAGGCGGCATTACTATTCTGACCAGTTTGCTGCCCCGCAGCAGGTGGATAGGCAGGTGGTGAAGTAATCAGCGGCGTGGAGGGAGGTGAGCCATGCAGAAGCTTTTTATGCCCGTGGGGCCTCAACTGCATGAATGCAATCAGCCCGGCACAGCCAAGCAGCAATACAGTGAACACCAATCCCCATAGAAGGCCGGTTTTTTTGGCGGGCCGTGCAGAAACGCTGATTTCGGCTGGGGTGGGGGCAGTTTGCTGTGAAAACTGCTCCAATTGTTTTTGTATGTGCAGAAGAGTGTTCATTACCTCATGCACATTGGCGGGCCGTGCTTCGGCATCTATTTGCAGGCAGTGTACAAGCAGCTCAGACAATGCAGGGGGCACTGTTTGATTGATGTGACTGGCCGGCCTGAATTTGAACGGGTGCCCCGAAGGGTCTACGCCAGTGAGTAAATGATGCAGGGTTGCACCAAAGGCATAAATGTCTGACCGCATGTCTGTTTGCTGCCTGCCAAACTGTTCGGGGGGCGAGTACCCTACGCTGCCCAGCAGGGAGGTATCTCTGACTGAATCAGGGTTAAACCTGCGAGCTATGCCGAAATCGATGAGCCTTACCATTCCATCAGGCTGCAGCATGATGTTTGCAGGCTTGATGTCTCGAAAAATAATGGGTGGCGTTTTGCCATGCAGGTACTGCAGCACTCCTGCTATTTGAACTGCCCAGTTTACCACCTGTTCTACAGGAAACGGCTCATTTTGACGTTGACGCAATAGAGATTCCAGGCTGGCGCCCTCAATGTATTCCATTACCAGATAGAAACAGGTTTCCTCTAGAAAGGCATCGGTTACTTTGGGCAGGTTGGGGTGGTTCAGGCTTACCAGCAGTCTGGCTTCCTGTTCGTAATTTTGCAGAATGCCCGAAGTATGCCCCTCTGCATCCTGGGAAATGCTGATCTCTTTGATGGCAAGCAGGGTTTTGAGCTGTTCGTGTTCCGCCAGGTACACCGTGCCCATTCCTCCTCTCCCCAGAGGACGGAGAATGCGGTATCTGCCGTTGAGAATAGTGCCTGTATCCAATTTCCTGGCTGTCATAGTATGCCTGGTACGAAGTTTATGATTATATTAACATAAATAGAACATTTTGCTGCAGGTATGTTGAGGTGCATAGTTTATGTAGTCTTTTCGGAGAGAGCCGTAGACAGATAGTGCGAGCAGAGAGTTTGAACCGGGCAGAGGCCGCAGCGTGGATTCTGCGCCTTGCAGGTTTCACGCCCATGTGTAATAAGGGCTACATGAAATCGAAAAACCAGAGCATCTGGCACTATTGCCTGCAGTAAATCATGTGCCCTGCCTTCACCTGCCTTGCGAGGCACCAGACCCAGACGCCACGATACTCTGAAGACATGGGTGTCTACCGGAATAACCGGCCGATTGAGCGCGAAACAGAGAACAATGGCTGCCGTTTTTGGACCAACTCCGGGCAGGTTCATGAGCCACTGCCTTGCCTCGGCATCTGGCATGGAGCGGAGGAAGTCCAGTTCCAGCGTTCCCCTGTCTGCACGTATAGCTGCCAGGGCATGCTTTATGCGAACTGCCTTGCTGTCTGCAAGCCCACCTGAGCGTATGACATTGGCAATGCTTTCTGCCTCAGCGGTCTCTACTTGTTCCCAGCTGGGGAAGTGTGTTTTGAGGTTGTTGAATGCACGCAGCGAGTTTTTGTCTGATGTGTGCTGTGAAAGAATGCAGGCAATAAGTTCATCGAGAGGGTGAAACCGGCCTGTCTGCATGGCGGGGGGGCCATACACCTGTTCGAGGGTGAGAAGTATCTGTTCAACCTGATTATGCACAGGAAAATTTGTGGGTGTTTTCACCATGCATGAATTATACCCTGATAAAAGAGTTGGCCCGAAGCGTCATTGCTTCGGGCCTCTGCAGAGCAGAAACAGGAGAGACACAACGGAACAGATTTATCGAACACCAATAGATTTCTTCCTTATTGCTTCATACATACACACTGTACTTTCTACCGGGTTTTACAATTTGTATTTGAACACAGCAATGTTGACAGCAGGTAGAAATAGGAGACTATTTGAGGTTGTGTTGAAACCCGGTAGGATGTGTAGTTTCCTTCTTAATGCAAACAGGGAATTTTTTGAGTGATGTGGACAATGAGAGCCACGAACAGATGTTGAGCGCAGGACGCACATCTAAAACACTCTGGGGAGGAAATGAAATGGATTTCTCGATGGTAACAAACCTGAATTCGATGGTTGCCAATTATTATTTGAGCCAGACAAACAACGCAATTGCACAGTCGGTGCAGAGGTTGAGCAGCGGTTTGCAGATCAACTCGCCCTCTGATAACCCTTCAGGTTTTTTGATTGCAAATGATTTGCAGAGTCAGATTGACGGCATGAATCAATCTATCTCAAATATTCAGGATTCAAATAATATGATGAAGACCACTGCTTCTGCGGTCTCTCAGGTAAGCACACTGGTAAACAGCATCAAGAGCAGCGCACTGGATGCACAGAGTAACCCATCTAATGCAGGGGTAGATCAGACTGCAATACAGCAGGCGCTGCAGTCGTTAAACAACATAGCAGGCAACACCTATTATGGCAGCACCAATCTGCTGAATGGTTCTGCAGGCACAAGCGCCAGCGTAACCAACAGCAGTGACATAAGCGGCGTTTCTTTTGGTGGCACCTATGGCAATGGTGTTACGCAAAACGGTCCGATTACAATAACAGTCACCCAGGCAGCAACGGCGGCAACGGTTACCGGTACGGTTTCGTATGCAAGCACCAGCGCTACATTTGCCACAGGCGGCAGCATTACCATTAATGGTCAGACTGTGAATGTAAATGCGGGTGATTCTGTACAGACAATGATGAACAACATCAACAGCGTTTCCAATCTGTCTGGCGTAAGCGCAGGGTTCAGTTCGGGGCATGTAATTCTAACTCAGCAGAATTACGGCTCAAACTTCTCTATCAACGAGAGCGAAACAGGCAGTTTTATTACGAGCGGCACTGGGGCAAGCGTGGCAAACGGAACCAATGCCATTGCCAGTGTAACAGCTATGACAGAAATAAACAATAATACACAGGCAGTTACCACAACCTTCAATGGCGGGCAGGCACCGGGGACTTCAGGTTTACTGCTTACAGACAGCTATGGCAATGCCATCACGCTTACCCCTGCCGGTAATACCACCAGCACCAGCAATGTACAGGTCGGGCAGGTTTCTACCAATGCAGCTACTTTTCAAATTGGTCCAAATGCAGGGCAGACCGCAAGTTTCAGTTTTCAGAACATGACAGCCGGCAATTTGGGCACTGGGGTGGTTTCTGGGCAAAACCTGGATACCATCAATGTGACCACGCCCAGCGGTGCGGCGAATGCAGTACAAATAGCGACCGCTGCTGCACTGCAGGTAAACAACTATGCTGCCAGTATTGGCAGTTTTCAAAACAATGTGCTAACAGCGACTCAGAATTACCTGAGCAACTCTGTAACCAACCTCACCGCCTCTGTATCGCAGATTATGGATGTGAATGTGGCGCAGGAAAGCACGAATCTTGCCAATCTTACTCAGCTTCAGCAGAGCGGTGTTGCGGCGCTGTATACTTCAAATAATTCTCTTAGTTCTCTGGTATCCAAGCTGCTTCCCTGAGTTTATTTCAGTTTATTGCAAAAGCGGGAAGAGCAGATGCTCTTCCCGCTTTATTATTTGCAGGTACCCGGTATTCGCTGCCAAATGCGCACACCGCTTCGGCTATCCTGCCACACAAGCTTCCATCGGTTTGCGTAGCGTGCAAAGTATGGCGCAAGCAATTTATGAGTTACAAAACCAAACTGCCAGCTGTCTTCTACCAGGTAGACTACATTCTGTTTGCATATGTAAGCTTTCTCTTGCACCTTTGGATTAGATGTAGGTTCAATTTGCGTGGTGGGGTGTTGGCTGTAAAGGTGCAGCAGGTATGCCGGCTTGCCCATTACCAAAGTATTGTGGGGGGTGTTGTGGTTTAGCCATGCGCATGCTGCATAGAAGCCGGCTTCGGCAGGGGTTCTGCCCAGCGTGTAACCGGGCAGTACCGGTTTTCTGTAGAGTGGAACAATACGGGCATACACGCTGGTTTCGTAGCCAATAAGCAGAGCAACAGCAAATGCAGCCGTAACTCTTGCGGTTGTGCGAGCGGGTATCTGCTCGCAGGCTGTTTGCAGTGCAAGCGCGGCAAACAGAAGCATGAATGGCACAAGTGGAAACAGAAATCTCGGGTTTTGCCAGGGCCACATGGCGGCAGTGAGCCAGAAAAGCACGCTGAAAGCTACTGTGAGTTTCATTTTTTGCTTCCATGCGATAACCAGTCCAGCCAGTATCAGTAAACAAAGCGGTATAGCCGCGAGATAAAAAAAGTAGAGATACGGTGAGTTTGGCGGCGCCATCAGATAGAGAATGGCGCGTGGAATCATGCCAATGTAGGTAGGAAAACCGAACTTAATGCGGGAAGCGATTCCCAGCGGGTTGAGCTGAATGCGGCCCGCGTTCATACGCATAGGGTCACGCAGAGTGAATTGATGCAGGTAACTTGAATAGTGCATATTGGGGTGTGTTGCTGCAATGTGATGATTGCGGTACAACCACAGCCCAGCAGTAATAAACATGTTGAGCCATGCTGCAGCTGCCATTTTTTTGCTGAATTTTTTTGTGTAGTAAACTGCAAGCACTAAAAACAGGGCTATGCCTGATGTGCGCATGGTAAATGCCGCCGCCGCACTTGCCAGTGCGGCAATGAGGGCAGCGGCAGAAGGCTGGTCTGTTTCTACCAGCGAGATAGAGAGCAGACAGAATGCAAGCAATGGCAAATCAGACATGACTTCGTTTGCATACCCGATGAGTGAGGGGCTGAACGAATAGCAGAACATGGCGCCAGCCTGTGCAGCAGGTGAAAGCCCTGCTCTGTTCAGCAGTTTGAGCAGCATGGGAAGGGTAAGCAGAGTAAGCAGCAGCAGGGTGGCTTTTACCGGTATCACCACAGCCGAGGGCGGCCAGCCTGTGAGGCGCAGCCAGAGTGCAATGAGCAGAGGAAACCCTGGTGGATAGAGTGTGTCGAGCGGCCGGTTGACTTGGTTGATCAGCCTCAGGTCGCCGGTGCGGGCAATAGATTCGCCCAGCACCATGTACCTGCCAGAATCATCTGCTACGTTGAGGTAGGGAGTGCGCTGCATCCACCATAAAATGCTTATGAGAAGAGTGCAGCCGAGCAGGAGAAGGTTTTGCTGCTTTCGAGACAGGCCCCTGCTGCTAGCAGGGGCAGAGTGATTGGGTGTTTCTATCATGAAGCCTCATGCTTACCAGTCGTGTACGCTTCCATCCGCACGGCGTGTAGTAGGCAGATATGCGCGTTGATAGGGGTATTTTGCCGCAGCATCCTCATGAATGTCAACCCCCAGCCCAGGTGCATCCGAAACATTGAGCATGCCGTTTTCAAAAACGGGTGCGCCAGGAAACACCTCGTGCACCTGATCTGAGAAGAAAACCATTTCTTGCACGCCAAAGTTGGCAAGAGCAATATCAAGATGTACATTTGCAGCATGGGTAGCCGGGCCAATGTCTCCCGGGCCGTGCCATGCTGTTTGAATATGAAAGCTTTCGGCGATGGCGGCAATCTTTTTCGCCTCTGTGATACCGCCTGTATGCCCAATGTCGCAGCGAATGTAGTCTATCAGCTGCTCTGTGAGGAGCGGCAGGCAGTCCCAGCGGGAATGGAATAGTTCTCCCATTGCCAGCGGGGTGAGAGTATGGTTTCGTATGAGCCGGAAGCTTTCCTTATGTTCGGGGCGTATCGGGTCTTCCAGAAACAGAATGCGGTGTGGTTCCAGGTCTCTACCCAGTCTGGCCGCCTGTATGGGTGTGAGCCGTTCATGCACATCGTGAAACAGCTCTGTATCAAAGCCGATTGTGCTGCGCAGGTGGTCGAACAGAGCTGGGATAGTTCTCATATAGGCAGAGGGTTCCCATTTTTCCACCTGCGGCAGCGGGCCTCCGTCTCCCCATTCAGCTGGCTGATTCGTCCATTGTGCTGCGCCAGCAAGGCTGCTTCCCCCAATGCCATATGTACCTACGTTACCCGGAATGGCTACCTGAGCGCGTACTACCTTGAATCCTTTTGCAATGGCTCTGCGCACACTGTCTTCTACTTCAGTGAAATTCTGTCCCCCTGCATGGGTATATGCCAGCGCTCCTGTGCGGGTGCGGCCGCCCAATAGAGAGTAGACAGGCATTCCTGCCCTTTTTCCCTTGATGTCCCAAAGCGCCATATCTATGGCGGCTAGCGCTGTCATGAGTACCGGCCCGCCGCGCCAGTATGCACCGCGAAAGAGCATTTGCCAGATGTCTTCCACCTGATCGGGGTCTCTGCCGATGAGCAGAGGAATCATGTGGTCTCGCAGAGCGGCAGCTACTGAGAGTTCACGGCCATTGAGGGTAGCATCTCCCACACCGTAGAGGCCAGGGGAATCGGTGTGAATTTTGATGGCAACATAATTTCTGCCTGGGCAGGTAACAATAACATCGATGTTTGTAATTTTCATGATGACTCCAGAATTCAGGTGAGTTTACTTTTCTCTGGAGATTTGAAAAATCCTGCACTAATGCAGCGAGTGGATGATGAGTTCTATCTGGTGAGGGGGCAGATGCCCTATGTATGTTATTCGCAGGGTTTGTGTGCCGCTTCGCTGCAGCCAGCTTATCAGGTTGCGTCTGGCATGTGGCGGCGGGCCTATCTTCTTCCAGAATGGCTTTTCTCTGGCCACTTGTTCGTAGAGGCTGAAATGGTTGATGCCTTTGGAAAAGCGCAGCAGTATAGAGGGAAAACGTCTGTGCGGGAATACCCACACCCCGGTCAGTTGATAGCCGCCGGGGAGAAAGCTGGGCTGCAGGGTATTAAAATGAGCCTCGGTTTCAGCCTGCTGTATAGACGCCAGCGACCTTTGAGGCCCTGGAAGAGGCACAATAGCCGCATCGGCTGGCAGCGCCCTCATGGTGAAATCCTGGTTGGTTATATGAGCACCGGCGCCAGTAGTGATAGAGGTGATATAAGAGATAGAGACTATGCCGCTGCTGTTCCATCTTTCGTACCTCATGAGAATGCCAGTTTGCGGGTTGACCCAGAATTTTCCCTGCGTAAGGCCCTGCGGGTTTCCCTGCTGATACAGCGCCAGCTTTAGAATGACGCATGGCATGCCAGCAATGGTTTCCTGACCGGTTTGTGTTACTGTGAGTATGTGCCGCCTTATAAGGTTTCTAATATGCAGAACCTGCTGCACTCGCACTCCTTTGGGCCAAAGCGCCACATTTGCTCTGTGGCTGCGGGCTGTGTAACTGACATAAAGCCCTGGCGCAGTGATGAGAATATCGCCGTTGAACGGCGGTGAAATAAAATCTCTTCTGGTTTTGCCGTTGGGGGCGCTTTCAAGTATTTGTTCTGATACCTTCGAGCCAACCTGTGTTCTTTGATCTGCGCGAAACGGTACAGTTGGCCGAAATGAGCGAAAAAGCAGTTGCACTGCCTTTGGGCTGCTTTTTGGCAGGTTTTTGCGCTGGTTAAAGTTTAGGCGGCCATTGTTGGATCGGGGATAAGCAGGGCGCAGGTGAAGTGTTCTGCCTGCCTTTCTACCGTGCTGGGCTTTGCATATTGCAGCAGTAGAAGAGAGCAGGCTTGCCAGTAAGATGAGAAGCCCGACTGCTGCAATAATGCGTTTGCCTTGCAATGATAGTTTTTGCTGCGGGTTAAACATATGCATACTGTTAGTTGGCAGTGCCCTGCGCACTTTGTGATGAATTGATGGCAAGCTGGTCTGCCGCAGGGTCGCTCAGCGGATCGAGAGCATCCTGCATGAGATGTTGAGCAACCGCCTGATGTACCTGAGCAGAGGCAGCTGCAGACAGCGTGTGCGCGGCAGGAGCGGGACGGTGCATCAGCGTGAACATGAGCAGCACAGCCACCGCCAGGCTGGCTCCCAGCGCAGGCACAGGGCGCAGCAGGGAAGTGAGCCTCAGCCAGACATCATTGAGGGAAAAGGCATGATTATTTTGAGAAGGTTCTGACGGCAGCGTGTCTAGCCTGGCATGCAGTTGAGCCATGAAATCGTTTGAGGTGTCTAGGCGCGGCAGTTCTTTGGCCATCTGCAGCGTATCGCGCAGGGTCTGCAGCTGAGAAGAACAGGCAGGGCAGGCAGTGAGATGTTTTTCTACATCAAAAATGCGGCGGGCAGACAGTGTTCCGTCTATGTATTCATGAAAAAGCATTTCAGTTTTGACACAGGCTGGGTCCGGCTGAATATTGTATAAATTTTTACTCTGCATGCTGGTGCTCTCCGTTGTATATTGAATAAAATACGAATCTTTTACAAACTATTGTTCTGCAAGTATGGCTGCAGTTTTGTTTTCAGTATATTGCGTGCATTGTATATGCGCGATTTTACCGTACCCAGCGGGCAGCTCGCAATGGCTGCAATCTCTTCATAACTCAAGCCCTCTACATCATAGAGTAAAAATACAGAACGAAGTTTATCCGGCAGTTCCTGCAGTGCGGCTTCCAAAACAGCCCCCAGTTCAGAGTTGAGCAGCATGCGCTGCGGGTCTGCTTTGGAATCGGGCACATCCAACTCTTTTTCCTCGTCTTCAGTATACAGGGTGAGAGAGAGAGTTTGACGAGTTGTATTTTTAGTTTTCCTGCTGAAATCTATGCAGAGATTGGTTGCAATGCGAAACAGCCAGGTGTTGAGGCTTGATTTGCTTTGAAAAGAATGTATGGAAAGATATGCTCGTACAAAGGTTTCCTGTGTCAGGTCTTCTGCATCTGAGGGGGCAGGAACCATTCTGCGGATGTAGTTGTATACCTTTCCCTTGTAGCGCAAAACTATTTCATTGAACGCAGCACGATCCTGAGCCTGTGCTTTTTGTACCAGAGCAAGATCTGCATGCATTACATTCCCCATTGCTGTCATTGATACTCTCCAGCTTTCGTCGGTTTTCAGGTAAAGAGACGATTATTTGCGGGAGAAGTTCAGCGTTATAACTGATATATTTCGGTGTATTTGGTTTGCAGGTAGTTTATGAGAGGCTGCACATTAAGCGTACTGCCGGTGATGTGGGTCATGAGTTCTTCGGGAAAATACCTTGACCCCTGACAGTGCACCCTGGTGCGGAGCCAATGCAGAATATGATCGAATTTGCCCTGCTCAATGTCTTCATTCAGTGTCGGCATCTCCTCGCTCATTTTTTGCCACAGCTGGCAGGAGATAATGTTGCCCAGTGTATAGGAAGGGAAGCCGCCAAAGCCATGGCTCCAGTGTACATCCTGCAGGCATCCTTCAGTGTCTGACGGCGGCACTATTCCGAGGTAACTCTGCATGGCGTTGTTCCATGCTTCGGGCAGACTTGCTGCCGGCAGCGAACCATCGAGCAGTGCGCATTCTAGCTCAACCCGCAGCATGATGTGCAGGTTGTATGTTACCTCATCGGCCTCTACGCGAATAAAAGAGGGTGTGACCAGATTTACTGCCTGGTATAGCTGACTGCTGGAGATATTCTGAAAGCTCTGCGGAAAGTATGCTCTGAGAAGCGGCAGCACATGCTCTGCATAGGGTTTGCTGCGTCCGATCAGGTTTTCCCACATGCGTGACTGACTTTCGTGCACGCCGCCTGAGGCAGCATTGCAGAGCGGGGAACCAATTGGTTTTTCAGGCAGGCCCTGTTCATACAGAGCATGCCCTGCCTCATGCAGGCTGGCATAAAACCCCCGCGTTAGCCATTCATTGTAAAACCGTGTTGTAATGCGCACATCTCCGCGCGAGATTGTTGTGCAGAATGGGTGGACAGTAAGGTCTTGTCTGCCGCAGCTGGTATCGTATCCAAATTCCTTTACCGCCTCCAGGGTGAGTTTGTGCTGGGTTTCTACTGCAAAATCTCCCTGCAGGAAGGGGAAGCTCTGGTTTGCGGCAGAAGAAAGACTGATTTTTTTCACCAGGTTTACCAGGGCTGGTTTTAGTGCGGAAAACAGCTCTGTGAGCCTGGCATGCGTAATGCCTGGCTCAGATAGGTCGAGCAGTGCATCGTAAGGATGCTCAAAGCTGCCAAGGTGCTGTATCATCTGGTGAGTATATTCAATTGTTTTTTGCAGCAAGGGGGCAAAAAGCTGAAAGTTGTTCGTTTCCCTTGCGCGCACCCAGGTTTGATATGACACAGACTGATGGCGTGTAAAATCGGCAACCAGCTTTGCAGGAAGTTTCGCGGTTCGATCATAATTTCTGCGTGCGAGCCGCAGCATTCTTCTTGTATCGGAAGTTTCCTCCATTCCCGAGGTTTCCTGCTCACACTGTTCCAGCAGTTGTGCCATTTTATCACCTGCTTGCAGCTGATGGGCTATTTCTGCCAGTGTAGAAACCTGATCTGCTCTATGCACAGCACCGCCTTGAGGCATGTAGGTGAGCTGATCCCAATTCAGCAGCGCAATGCATTCGTGTATGCGTGCCAGTTGTTTTTGCAGTGCTGCCAGTTCTGGTACAGATTGCATGAGTTTGAATATTCCTTTGGATTAAGATCAGGGCAGTGCAGGCCCGGCCTGTAGCAGATGAGATGCGTAAGGGTGATTTTTCTGAAAATTGTCGTGAAACAACAGCCCTAGTTTATTCGCCTGAGCATAATATTCCTGCTCGCTTTTCCAGCATTTGTGCGGGGCAAGTATATTCTCTGGAATGCCGGCAATGCGTTTGGGGTATTGCAGGCGGAATACCGGATGCATTACGTACTCGGCATCTTGCAGCATTCCATCGAGTGCTGCATTGAGCATGTTCCTCGTGTAAGTGAGCGGTATGCGTTCCCCTGTGCCATAAGCGCCGCCATACCAGCCAGTATTGATGAGCCAGACTTGGGGGCTGTACTGCTGCAGACGCTGTTTCAGCATGCTAGAGTATGCCTGTGGGGGCAGGGGCAGAAAAGGGCGTGCAAAGCAGGTGCTGAAGGTTGCCTGCGGTTCGGCAGACAGCCCTCTTTCGGTGCCTGCGACTTTGGCAGTGTAGCCATTGAGAAAGTAGTAGAGCGCCTGTTCATGAGTGAGACGGCTTATGGCGGGCAAAACACCGAATGCATCGGCAGTAAGGAAGACAATATTGCGCGGATGCGGGGCGAGAGCAGTGCGGGTGTGGTTGGGTATGAATTGCAGTGGGTAGGCTGCACGGGTGTTTTCGGTGAGCAGGCTAGATTCGTAATCAGGTATTCGGGTGTCGTAGTTTACCGGCACATTTTCAAGTACAGAACCAAACCGTATGGCATTGAATATCCAGGGTTCTTTCTCTTCAGACAGGTGAATGCATTTGGCATAACAGCCAGCCTCAATGTTGTACACTCCTTCTTCAGACCATGCATGCTCGTCATCACCTATCAGAACGCGGTGAGGGTCTGCCGAGAGGGTGGTTTTGCCTGTACCACTCAGCCCAAAAAAGAGGGCGGTTTCTTTTAGGTATTGAGAAGTTGTTGCCGAGCAGTGCATGGGGAAAACATTTTGTTTGGGAAGCAGGTAATTCATAATGGAAAAAACCGCTTTTTTTATCTCCCCTGCGTACTCTGTGCCCCCTATGACTGCAATTTTGCCGGCCAGATGAATGACGATGAAGGTTTCAGAATGCGTGCCGTGAACTTCTGGAACCGCCCTGCATGATGGGGCGCACAGAATGGTGAAACCATCATATGGCTCATATAGCGGGTGCTGCAAATCGGAAGCATCTGTCGGCTGAGAGTGCGGCAGCAGCTGCTGTATGAAGAGACTGTGCCATGCATATTCGGTGATAACACGAACAGGCAGACTGTTTGTCATGCCTGCCGCAAGATGCTGCAGATAGCAGTTTTTTTGCACCAGATGTTCTGTTATGTGCTGATGCAGTTTATGCCAGTGTTCTGGTGAAAGCGGCTGGTTAGCGTTCCAGTCTATGTCTTGCTGCACCGCAGGGTCTGCTACGAAGTATTTATCCTGGGGCGAGCGTCCCGTGAATCTTCCTGTACTTACCGAGAGCGCTCCATTGAGCGTGAGAACTCCTTCGTCTCTGCGTACGGCGTGTTCTACCAGTTGTGCGGTAGTAAGATCACGAAAAACTCCGCCAGGTTGTGTTGAGGCGGTTGGCTGCATGATTTTGTCCAGCATAAGAAACGTCCTCCATTGCACGTTCCACGGCCTTATGGGTTTACGACTGCGCCTCTTCGCGCAGTTTGTAGCCGATATTTCAGTGTACCCTATCAAAAGATTGGCAGTAATAACCGAATATATAAGTTGCAAAATGTTGCATTGTTTATTTCATCATTCCGCACATAAGGATATTTTGTGATGCTACCGAGTGATTATGATGATTGTGGTACTGGCCATGTGATTTCACGCTGCCTGGAAGTGCTTGATGACGGCGATGTTTTATTTATGGTGACGGGTATCTCATCTGCTGGTGAAACAGTGCTGCACCAGCTTCATGCCATGATGAGAAATGCCTTGATGACGCCTGCCCATACAGATGCCTGGGTGATCAATGCAAATACCTGTGCGCTATCGCTTAAATTGCCCTATGTTGCAGACAATCCCCAGAACATTATGCATGTAAATTTTGTGTGTGAAAGAATGATACAGGAATGCGCGTCTCATTCTGAACTGGGTGCAGAGTGCAAAATAATACCTGTAGGAGCATTGCGTGCTGCAGCGGACATGCGACGCAACATTGATGAACTGAATGCTTTGCTGGATATTATTGTTCATAAACGACTTGAAACCCGTTTTCAGCCCATTATAAATTTGCAGGATGGCCATATATTTGGCTATGAGGCGCTCATAAGAGGGCCAAAAGGCACCGATCTGTACCGCCCAATGGCACTGTTTGATGCAGCAGAGCATGGCAATATGGTGGCGTGGTTTGACATGGCCTGCCTAGAACAGGCATTTCTGCAGGCGAGTCAGCTTGGGTTGAAGCACAAACTGTTTGTGAATGTGGAAGCCGAGGGGCTAGAGGCTTTGTGCACTCATGACCGCCCTATTGGCATGCGTGCAAGAGAAAGCGGCATGAGAGCAGACCAGATTGTAATTGAGATAACCGAGCGGCAAACCCTCGACGATTTTCCGCGATTGATGGATAGCATACGCAAACTGCGTGAAGAAGGCTTTAGAATAGCAGTAGACGATGCGGGCGCCGGGTACAACAGCCTGCAGCTTATTGCAGAACTGCATCCAGACTTTGTAAAAATAGATCGTGCCCTGGTGCGCAGCCTTGATGTGAACGGACCACGGCGAGGTTTGCTTGGGACATTGGTTCGCTACTGCCGACAGATAGGTACGTCTATTTTGTGTGAGGGGGCAGAGACTTGGGAAGAGCTTTCCACGCTCATAGATATTGGGGTGCAATATGGGCAGGGATATCTGATTGGAAGACCTTCTGAAACTTTCAGGGGGGTAAACAAGGTGCTGCGCGAGCAGATAGAAGAGAGAGCAGCACACAGATTGTCTCTGGTGCTTGGCCGTACAGTGTGTGCCGGCACAATTATGCGTGCAGGCAGAACGGTACACCGGCATGAAAGCATGTCGCAGGTGCTGCACTATTTTCATAAAGAAGAAAGTCTTACCAGTGTTGTTGTAGTAGAAGAGCAGGTGGTTCAGGGGATTATCATGCGCTCGACCCTGGACTATTTGCTGACACAAACCGGGCATATTGGAGGGGAAAGCAGTCTGGCAGAAGAAGAGGCAGCAGGCTGGATGCAGACCAATGTAGTAAAGACTGCGCAGGATACCACACTGGAGGAGATGCCGCGTCTGCTTGCAAGGCACAGCGGCATCAGCCTGGATACGGATGTAATAGTAATTGCTGGCGGTGAGACATACTGCGGCATAATACCTGTGCGCACTATACTTGAGTCGCTGGCCGTTCAGCAGCAGTTTGGCGCACGGTATTCAGATTCGCTTTCAGGGCTGCCCAATCGCGTAGTGCTTGAAAAGCTGCTAGAGACCAGATTGGCATCTCAAACTCCAGTGGGGCTGATTCGCGTGGACCTTATGTACCTGGAGCAGTACAATAAGTGTTTTGGCAACGCCAGGGGGGATGAGCTGATAAAAGCGCTTGCAGAAACAGTGCAGCAGGTAGTCGCTCAGGATGGCAATGAAGAGAATGTGGTGACTCACTTTGGCGGGGATGACTTTGTGGTGCTTACCACCCCGGACAAGGTTGGCGATTTTTGCAGAGGAATTGCAAGTGGTTTTGCGCACTTTTCCAGGCAGTACTATCCGTTTGAGAACATCAAGAGCGGATATATGACAATGGAGCAGAACGGCAGAACGGTGAAAACCCCCTTGTGTGTTACTGCCATAGCCGGATTGACCGGTAAAACCATAGCCATGATCAGTGTTGCCCAGGCATTGAATGAGCTGCACAGTCTGCTGCAGAGAGTACAAAGCCGGTCTGAGGGTGGGATTCAAATTGAGGGAGAAGCCTCAGGCAGAAAAGCTGCCTGAGAGCCGTGGGAAAACGCGCGAGGCGCTGCTGCTTGTGCAGCTGGCAACTTCCTCAACAGTTATATTCTTGAGCTGCGCCACTTTTTCGGCGACCAGCGCCACCCAGGCAGGCTCATTGCGTTTTCCCCGGTATGGCATAGGGGCCAGATAGGGTGCATCGGTTTCCAGCAGCAGGTCTTCCAGCCTGCTGTTTTGTACCAGGTTTTGCAGTTCCAGCGCATTGCTGAATGTGACGACCCCTCCGATACCCAGTGAGAAGCCCAGTTTTATGGCGGCAGCCGCCTCACGTGCGGTGCCTCCCCAGCAGTGCATTACCCCGCCATACACCGAGGCAGGCGCTGTAGAAAATGCCTTCAGCAAATCGGAGTAGGCATTGCGGCAGTGCAGAATGAGCGGCAGCTTGAGTTCTGCCGCCATTTCACGTTGTGCTGCGAGTGCAGTGAACTGCGCGCTTGTGCTGGTTTCTTTGTGATAGTAATCGAGACCGATTTCACCAACGGCGGCAACGCAGGGCAGCTGTGCAAGCCTGTAAAGCTCTTGTTCTGTTTGAGCGCAATAGTTTTGGGCTTCTGTTGGATGTATGCCTACCGAGGCCCATATTCTGCCTGGGTATTGTTGTGCAAGCTCTACTGCCAGAATGCTGCTTGGCAGATCGTACCCTACCACAATCATGCGGTTCACTCCCTGCTGCTCTGCATTTTGCAGGTGTTCTGCCAGGTTGTAATAAAGAGATTTGTGATTGAGGTGGCAGTGTGTATCGGTAAGGTTGCTGTGTGTCATCTTTATATTCTCATTTGTGATGAATATAAATTCCTTGCCGGTCTGTAATAATCCTGCTTAGCAGAAGAAGTTAGGAAGAGTATGGAAATTGTTTGTGATGCGGTATTCTGAAAGAGCAGGGAATGAAGAGACACCTTTTCATGGAGAGTACTGTCTATTGAGATCAGGAGCAGGCACATCACAACGCACTACAGTAAGTCTTGTTTATGAAACCCGTCTGCTAGACAGGTTTCGCCAGGGCGATGCAGATGCGCTCAATATTCTTTTTGAGATGTACTCAGATCGTGTGTATGCCTATGCCATGCATTTGCTGGGTGTTCGCGAAGATGCGGAGGAGGTAACTTCCGAAGCGTTTGTACGCGCTTTCCAGTATTCTCTTACTTTTCGGGGTGAGGGAAGTTTTCGGGGCTGGCTGTTTCGCATTGTACGCAATCTATGCATTGATACCCTGCGTCAGCCTCGCCTGCTCTCGTTGGAAGTTGTTTCTGAGGAAGACCAATCGTTATGTTCATCAGAGACAGCAAGCACCGACACTGCGCTGATTGTTCGTGATGCGCTGAGGAAAATATCTGAAGAACACCGCATGCTTCTGCTGCTGTGCGATGTGGAAGAATGGGATGCACAGGAAGTGGCAGATATGCAGCAGCGTACGCTTGCCGCAACCAAGTCGATGTTGTACCGTGCCCGAAGAGCATTGAGAGAGCAGCTGAAAAGCGCCTTGAGAGAAGAGGGGAAGCGAAATGGAGTGTGAAGATTTTGAAGCAATGTCAGACCTCTTGCTGGAGGATGTGCTGAGTGAGGCGCTTAGGCATCGCATGGAGAAACATGCCCTGCTCTGCGCAAGATGTGCACACAATTTACATACCTTGCAGCAGGTGAGAGCTATGCTTCAGGAGTACGTTGCAACTGCAGAGATGCCTCCTTCTTTTCGTGAACGCACCCAGGCTCGACTGCAGCAAACCTTCGCTCCCTCTCTGCATTATTCTCATAGTGAAAACGGGAGCCAGTATTTGCTGCCGTTTGCAGAACCAGAACAGGAGACACAATGACCAAAGTTCGCAAAGCTGTGATTACGGCTGCCGGCAGAGGGACGCGCATGTATCCCGCTACCACAACAATTCAAAAAGAAATGCTCCCTCTTATGGATATGGATGGCATATGCAAGCCTGCCATACAAATCATTATTGAGGAAGCCCTGCAGAGCGGGATTGAGGAAGTCTGCCTTGTCGTGAACCCGCACAACCGTGAGCAGATTGAGAACCATTTCGCCCCTCTTAGTGCGGATGTGATGCGTACCTTCAAGGGTAAAGACTGGGCACTGCTGCAGTCTGCACGCATTCAGGAGATAGCTGCGCGTCTCACCTTTGTAGTGCAGGAAACCCCGGAAGGGTATGGGCATGCTGTTTTTCAGGCCAGAAAATGGGTAGGCAATGAACCTTTTCTGCTCATGCTGGGCGATCATATTTACACCACAACCGAACCGAGCCGGTGTGCCCGTCAGGTGATGGACGTTTATGAGCAGTATGAAGCCTCTGTATCTGCTGTGCAGCAGACGCCTTCTGAGCTTCTCCATTTATTTGGCACTGTTTGCGGAAATCGGATAGCAGATGTGCCTCCCGTGTATGAAATCAATTCTATTGTTGAAAAGCCGGCCATAGATTTTGCGGAGGCAAATCTCAGGCAGGCTGGGTTACTGCACGGCATGTACCTCTGTTTCTTTGGCATGCATGTGCTGAAGCCAGCCGTTTTCGACTTTCTGCAGTATGCTATAGACAACAATTTGCGTGAGGGGGGTGAGTTTCAGTTCACCAGCGCACAGGAAAGACTGCGTGCCAGCGGAGACCGCTATCTGGCATTTGAAGCGCGTGGAGACAGGCACGACATAGGCATTCCGTTTGGATACGCGCAGACCCAGGCTGCTCTTGCACTGCAATCTGTTTACAAAGAGCAGATGCTGGCTTCTCTGGTGCGCAATTTGGCAGTGCCTCAAAAAAACGTACCGACCGCCTTCCTTTAGGGAACAGGCTGGGCTGTCTGTTTTAACAGATGAATGGTTTCTGTGATAAGCTGGGAGAGATCGGTTACTTTGCCAAGAATAGATTCCCGCAGGTATTCCGATTCTCCCAGGCGGGTTTTCAGGTCTTTCACCATCATCTTCTTCCACAGCCTTTCTTCCTGTTTTGCGGTGCCAAAGCTTATGTCTGTACGTATCTGCTGTGAAGCTGCCAGCAATCGCACTACATGGTGTTTCTGGTCGATACGGTAAAATATTTCAGCAGCCTCCTCAAGCGACAGCACCAGGCTGGGCAAATCTCCAGTTTGTCTTGAAAGCAGTATTGCTTCGGGCAGCATACCGGCGGCTCGGTGTATGCGCCCCAGAAGATAGTGGTACCTGGCCGATTTCATAATGGCATTGCATGCACCCTGCAGATGCTGCATGGCCTGAAAAATCTGCAGGCTTTGTTCTGCACACTCCAGCGCCATCTGGTAGTTTTGTTCGGCCTCGTATACATCGGTGAGATTGATCAATGCCAGTGCCTTGCCGCGCTCATCTTTCAGGTCTGTTAATGTGGCAAGAGCGTCTTCCAGCATAATTCGCGCTTCGGCGGTTTGGTGCATATTCTCTTTGATTCTGGCCAGATTTATCTGGGTGTAAGCGATGAAGTAAGGCTTCTGCATCTGTTGAAATATAAGCAGGCTTTTTTCATAATACCGGGCGGCTCTTTTTGAATGCCCCTTTCGATCTGCAAGTGTTCCCAGCCCGATATAGGAGTTTGCTTCCTCCAGTGTGTTTCCTATTTTTTTTGCGATTGCCAGCAGCTCGCGCAAAAGCTGTTCCATGCCATCGTAGTCTGCCATATAATCACAAAATGTGGCCAGGTTAAAAAGCGCTTTCATTCTTAGTTCCGGCTTTTGCCTGCTGCCAGAAAGCCGCAATGCCTGCTTGCCTTTGTCTAGCCAGGCGTACACCAGTCCTCTTGAATTCAGAAACAAGCCTGCCCCAGAGAGAATGTGCATTGCATTTACTGCGTCTACTTCTTCTCCCATATCGATTGCAGTTTCCATAGCGGTTCTGAGGTTGTCGTAGTCTTTGTCCAGTTTTTGCATCCATTCCTTCTGCTGCTCCCCCCTCATATGCCTTCCTGCTTCTACAGCGAACTCTGCATACCACTTTCCATGTTTTCTCTGCAGGTTTGCCATGCTCTGCTTTCCGTCTCCCTGCATCATTTTCTCTTTAGCGTACTCTTTCATGCTCTCCAGCAGCCTGTACCTCCCTCTCATTTCTTCATACACCACCAGGCTCTTGTCCACCAGTTCGGTGAGTACATCCAGCGTCTCCCACCCCTCCATTCCCTCACCGCTGCACACCGCCTCGCATGCCTCCAGTTCCCACCCCCCTGCAAACACACCCAAACGGCACAGCAGCATGCGCTCGCGCTCATCCAGCAGGTTATAGCTCCAGTCGATGAGTGCGCGCAGCGTTTGCTGGCGGGGCAGAGCATGCCGGCTGCCGCCCGTAAGCAAACGAAAACGGTCGTTTAGGCGCTGCTCTATCTGGTCTACCCCCATGGCGCGCACGCGTGCTGCTGCAAGCTCTATCGCCAAAGGTATCCCATCTAGGCGGCGGCACACCTGCGTCACCTGTC
>DAIDHN010000053.1 GCA_027459665.1 Chthonomonadaceae bacterium
ACTTCAACACGCTTTTGCAAAGATTGCAAGCACTTTTTACAGCAACATGCAGTTTTTTTCAAAAAAAGTGCGGCAAATGCTGCCAGGGGCGCAGAAAGCAAAGGCAGCATGACGTGCTGCACTGCACTGCCCGCAAGGCGTAAAACGTTTTTTGAAAACTGTGTGAATACTTCGGGGCAGTGCGATCTGCGCTGTAAACCAGTTTGTTGAAGGGCCTGGGCGGCATGCCAAAAGAGAGGCAAACAGAGATACGCCCTGCCTGACCGCCAATTTACTGCAAAGATAAAGAGCCTGCCTTTCAGTGGTACAATAAGGGCATGCGTTGCGGGGAGGAAGCGATATGCCAGACGCTGCTGCTAGATCGCAATGGAAAACCATCAAGTTCAGGGCGGCGCGGTATTCGCTCGCCGCCAGCCTTACTCTGGTAACTCTCAAACTGGGCGTAAGTTTGTGGATCGGTTCGATAAGCGTTGGTTCTGAAGCCCTGCACTCTGCAACCGATCTGCTGGCGGCATCATTTGCATTTCTCTCAGTGCGAATAGCAGAAGCCCCGCCCGACTGCCGCCACCCATACGGTCATGGCAAAATAGAAAGCCTTTCTGCACTGTTTGAGGCGCTGCTCATTTTTGCAGGCGCTGCACTTATCATAGTTGCTGCAGTAAGCAGACTGCACCACTCTCTCTCCCTGCCCCCGCAGGGATACTGGTGGGGAACCGCAGCCATGGCCATATCGGCACTGCTCAACCTGATTCTCTCGGCAGTGCTCAAACGTGCAGCACACCTCACCGGCTCGCAGGCACTGAATGCAGAAAGCAGGCACCTGTTCACAGATGTAACAACCAGCCTGGGAGTGCTGACAGGGCTGATAGTTGAAAAAATTACCGGCATGCAGTGGATAGACCCGATACTGGGAATGATTCTGGCGGGTATTATGATTGCAATGGCTGTTCGACTGCTCTACGATGCCTTGCAGCCTCTGATGGATGTAAGCCTCCCTCCACAAGACGAGAAAGTTCTGCGCAACATTCTCGAAACAGAGGCCAGAGTGATGGGATACCATAAACTGAGAACCCGAAGCATGGGAGCATACCGAGAGTCGGATGTGCATGTGCAGGCAGAAGATACCCTTACCCTGCTTGAGTCGCACGCCCTGGCAGAAGAACTGGAAGACCGTGTTCGCCGCGCACTGCCCGGCATAAGCATCAGCATACACATGGAACCATACCGGGAAGAACTGCGCCACCAGCAGGAAGCACACGGCGCCAGTATACAGGAGAAAAATACGCCAGAGCCTTCAGAGGGTGCAGGCACACACTCACCCCCCATGCGTGGGAGCGCATCCTGATGAATTTTATTATCTCATTGATACGGTCTGTTACCCTGCATATCATTCTTTCAGGAGGCGCACTGCTTATCTGGATAGCAGGTCTCGCCCTGCTTACCTGGGGACGAAGCTTCTATCCTACTCTCGAACGAGACTGCCTGCGCAGCGCCGATTTCATGTGCCTGCCCCGGCTCTCCATACTGGTAGCGGCCTGCAATGAAGAAAAAACCATTGAAGCCGCCATGCACAGCCTGCTCTCGCTGGAATACCCCGAACTGGAGATCATTGCCGTAAACGACCGCTCAACCGATGCAACCGGCCCCATTCTCGAACGCATGGCAGGAGAATGCCCCCGCCTCAAGGTGCATCACGTTACTTCTTTGCCCGAAGGCTGGCTGGGAAAAAATCACGCACTTCAGCTCGCCGCCGACCATGCTGCAGGCGAATGGCTGCTGTTTACCGATGCAGACGTGGTGTTCGAGCCGCACTCTATGCAGCTGGCAGTCGCATATGCCCGCAGCCGGCGTGCAGACCACCTGGTGGTTTCGCCTCGCTGCGATACACGCGGCTTTTGGGAGCGGCTGTTTGTAAGCTATTTCAGCCTCATGTTTCTGTTTCGCTTTCGCCCCTGGGATGTCTCCAACCCGCGCAGCAGCGCCTATGTAGGGCTGGGAGCCTTCAACATGGTGCGTGCAGAGGCATACCGCATTGCAGGCGGACACCGGGCGCTGCCCATGGAAGTCGCAGACGATATCAAGCTGGGCAAAGTGCTGAAACGCAGCGGATTTCAAACCGTACTGGTCAAGGGAGAGGGGCTTATCTCGGTGCGATGGGTGGTTGGCCTGCGCGGAGTTATAGAAAGCCTCTCAAAAAACGCATTCGCCGGCTTCGAATACAGCCTTCCCAGAGAAGCCGCGGGGCTGATGGTGATTGTCTACACAGGGCTGTTTCCGCTGATTGCACTCTTTCTGCCCGGCAGCATACCGCGACTAATCGCCTTGTGCACCCTGGTACTCATGATGGCAGGAGCAGGCGCTGTGCGCTCTCTTTCAGGCGGCAGCGCGCTTTACGGCCTGGCCTACCCGCTGGCAAGCGTGCTGCTTACCTACATTATTGTGCGCGCCACTCTGGTAACCTACCTGCGCAACGGGGTGGTGTGGCGGGGAACTCTCTACCCGCTGGATGAACTGCGCAGAGGAGTAGTCTAGTGAAAAACCTGATCATTCGATGGGCGCTCAGTGCGCTGGCGCTCTCGCTGGTCACCATGCTCGACCCTGGCATAAAAATTACCACGCATGGCTTTCACACCGTAGCCACAGCATTTCTGGTGGTGGCCGTGCTGGCGGTAGCCAATTCGGTTATTCGACCGCTGGTGCTTTTTTTTGCATGGCCAGTAAACTGCCTTACCTTTGGGTTGTTTGGCTTTGCCCTCAATGTAAGTCTCTTCTGGCTGGCTGGCGCGCTGGTACCGGGTTTCAGGGTAGAAGGCGCCCTCAACGCACTCATCGGCTTTATAGCTTTGGGCATTCTTACCGGCATAATCAACTTTTTTCTGGTTGACCGCAGCGAGGCAAAACCAAAAAAGAAACGCTGATGCCTCAGTGCAGATATGACCCGCCGTTTACATCCAGGGTAACGCCAGTAAGATAGTTGGCATCGTCTGAAGCAAAAAACAGCGCGGCTCCCGCAACATCTTCCACAGAAGCAATGCGCCCCAGCGGAATTTGAGCCTCTATCTCGTCACGCATAACCGCCACGGCCTCGCGAGCCATGGCCGTCTCTACCCAGCCGGGGGCAATGCAGTAGGCAAGCACCCCATGCTGCGCTTCGGCACGGGCCAGACAGCGCGTAAGGTTCACCATGCCTGCCTTGCTCACCGCATAAGCCGGGGCAGTTGTTTCGGCACGAAACGCCGCCCGCGATGCCACCTGAATGATTTTGCCTCCTCCGCGGGCGCGCATAGAGGGCAGAACAGCCCAGGAGGTGTGTACAGCGCTCATCAAATTGGTATCAAGCACGCGCTGCCAGCCCGCCTGCCACTGGTCAAACCGCTCTGTGTCAAACGGAGTCTCTTCATAAATGCCGGCATTGTTCACCAGTACATCCAGCCCGCCAAAATGCTCCAGCGCCTCTTCAACCAGTCGCAGCGCCTGCTCAGGCACAGACACATCAGCCTGCAGCAGCAGCGGCGCAGGGCAGCCCTCGCGCTCCAGCAGGGCAGCCAGTGCTTCCGCTTCCTCCCTGCTGTTATGATACTGCACGGCAGTGTGCATGCCCTGTCTTGCATAGCGCGCAGCAATGGCAGCCCCTATCCCACGCGAGCCCCCTGTCACCAGCGCCGTGCGCCCCGCCAAACCAGAAACCGTCTTCATACCATTCCCTCCTGCTGCATGTAATCGGCTTATCTCTGCCGCATAGAATACCCTCTAAAAAACATGCATGAAGCCAGCCGGCAAACAAACATTAGAAAATTTTAATGCGAATTTAACTCTTTACTAATACAACCTTAATTTTTTCTTAACACATGTTATTCATAATGATTACCGTTTGCAATCACACACTGTGGGATGCCCCGCAGCAGATATTTTTAACCTGTTTTTTTTAAGGAGAAACCGATGACTGAAAAAAGAGGATTCACTCTCATTGAACTTTTAGTAGTAATTGCAATTATTGCAATTCTTGCTGCAATTCTCTTCCCGGTATTTGCTCAGGCACGTGAAAAAGCACGCCAGATTACCTGCGCTTCCAACCTGCATGAAGTAACGCTTGCCATGATCATGTACACCCAGGACTACGATGAAACCACCCCCATGGTGCGCCACGACCGCACCCCCGGCGGCATAGTTACCCCTACCAACCCGCAGGGCCTGAAAGACTACGATTACTATGTAATACTGCAGCCTTACATCAAAAACGTAGACATGTTCTTCTGCCCCGATCGAAACCAGTGGCCTCTGCGCTCCAACGGAAAGCCCGTGTGCGAAGACGGCAACTACTCGCAGCATGAGTGCCTGGGCTATGGCTACAACCAGGGATGGGTTTCGGATGGCGGGTACGGCATGGTGATGCCGCAAAGCTCCGATGGCAACCGCTATGGGCGCTCTCTGGCCTCTATTACCTCGCCTGCACAAACTGTGGCATACGGCGATACCTATGATACGCCCACCTATTCGGTAACCGCAGACAATATTTTCAGTACCCTGCCCGACGGCTACAGCAGCGCTTCTGTGCGACACATGCAAATGCTGGAATTCGGCTTTGCCGACGGCCATGTAAAGCCCATCAAGTTCAACACCGGAGAATATCCAGGCTATGGCCTGGTAGGGCTGCCCGCCAACGAAAACGATGCCCTGCTCTTCTGCAACGACCCTAATGTAGTAGGCGACTATTCTGGCGCGGGCTTCCCCGCCGGGTCTTCCCTCTCAGGATCATACCCGCTGCAGACCGCTGGCGAAACCTGCCAGCAGGCCGTGCAGGATATCTATACACACACTACCATCAACCCCTAATCTGCACTGCGTCTCATCCCCTGCGCTGCCCGGCATGCCCAAAGCGCAGGGGAAAGAAAGGAAGCTTATGAAACTCTCAGGCTTTTGTGCGCTTCTGCTGGCACTCTTCGTGGTATGCTGTGCTTCCGGGTGCGGCCCCAAAACAGACGGCGACCCGGCTGTAAATGCAAAACTCACTGCAGAGCGCCAGTTGCGCATCGAAAAAAAGAAAGGTCTGAATAATTGATCAAAATGCTACGAAGCGCACTGCTGCTCAGCCTTGCTGCGCTTTCACTTCCCGCTGTTTCAGCGCCGCTTGTGCCTCAAAAGCCCATACGCATTCCGGGCGGGGCAGGCCGCTTCGATTACATGATGGTAGATGCAGCACATCACAGGCTGTTTGCTACCCACAAAGGGGTAAAAAAGCTGGCAGTACTCAACCTGCTTACCCGCAAGCCCCTCCCCTCACCCAGTGTAGGCACCACGCAGGGCATTCAGGTAGATGCAGCAGCCAACGCTGTTTTGCTGGGTGGAGAAGATGAAAAGCGTGTTCTAATTCTCAACAGAAGAACGCTTTCTATACAGGCGGTTGTGCCCGTGCCCGGACCGGTAGATGCAATTGCACTCGATACCAAAAACGGCCTGCTGTATGCAGACCACGATGACCACGCTCAAATTTATGTGGTTGATGTTCACCATGATAAATTGATGCACGTCTATGCCATACCCGGGCAGCCAGAATACATCTGCTACGATGCGGCCGACAACACGATTTATCAAAACGTAAAGTCTACCAATCAGCTGGTTGCCATGAACCCCAAAACCGGTGCAATCACGCACAAATGGTCTACCCTTCCCGCTACTCTTCCCCATGGGCTGGCCATAGATGAGAAAACCGGCATGGCATTTTCGGCAGGGGTAAATGGCAAACTGGTTGTATTCAACCTCAGCACCGGTAAAAAAATCGCAACAGTTCCCATTGCCGCCCACGTAGACCAGATAATTTTCGATCCGGGCACAAAACGCGTTTACTGCGCCTGTCGCAGAGCCATATCGGTAGTGCAGGAAACAGCCAGCGGAGCAAAACTGCTTGGCAGCGCAGCCGTGCCGGCCAACTCGCATACCCTGGCGGTAGACCCGGTTACCCATTCGGTTTGGACCACCTACTACGACAAATCGGGCAGTTATTTTCTGGAACTGAAAGTTCATTAAGAAAACCCGTACAGGAGAAACAACTTTCGGGTGAGAAGTCTATAGTGAGAGGGAAGACACTCTTCCCCCTCACTTCATTTTTTTCAGGAGGAGCTTTCATTGTGATAAAAAAAACCATTCCCTTACTCATCTGCTCAGGCATGTGCGCCGCTTTGTTTCTGCATTTCAGCACACGCGCCTCTGCAGTCAGCCCTGCATCTCGTTCGGAAGCAGTCAAACAGTTTCATGTAGAAGTACAGCCGCTGCAGGCCATGCCTCCCATTCCCATTCCCGGCAAGGCTGGCTGGTTTGATTACATGGCGGTAGATGCCTCTATGCACCGCCTCTACGCTGCGCATTCGGGCGCAGGCACCCTGGCGGCGCTCGACTTGCGTACCCATACTGTGCTGAATTCCCCCGCAGTCGGCTCTACGCACGGGGTAGAGATAGATGCCCGCCACAACCTTATACTGCTGGGCAGTTCGGAGAAGCAGGTTGTGGAACTGGATAGAAAAACGCTGGCGCAGCAAAAAACCGTTGATACCCCTGAGGGGCTGGATGCAATTGCATACGACAGCACAAACGGGCTGCTGTATTGCGACGGCGGCCACAAACCCCAGGTGTTTGTGGTAGACCCGGCTGCAGGCAAACTGCTCAAAACCATTTCGCTGCCCGGCGATCCCGAATACATTGTGTACGACCCTGCCGGCAAAATGCTTTATCAAAATATAGAAAGCGGCGATGCAGTGGTGAGCATCAACCCGGCCACAGGAGCAGTGGGCGCGGAATGGCCAACTGCGCCTGCAACCCAGCCGCACGGGCTGGCCATAGACGGTAAAACCCGCCGACTGTTTTCGGCAGGCGCAAACGGCGAGCTGGCGGTAATCGATGCGCGCACAGGCAGACTCATTACCTCGGTAGCCATTGCAAAAGGCCCCGATCAGATTGCATTCGACCCAGGCACACGCCGTGTTTACTGTGCCTGCCGGGGTTTTCTTTCTGTGGTGCAGGAAACTGCCAGGGGAGCGCGTCTGCTGGGAAACGTGCCCACCCCGCCCGGAGCGCACACACTGGCAGTAGACCCTGCCACTCATGCAGTGTGGATTGCTTTTCCAACAGCAGGCGGCAGCAGTTTTGAAGAATACCGCTACGTAAAACGAACCAGATAACCAGCAGGGGCAGGCTTTTGCAGCCTGCCCCTGCCCTGCTGTCTGGCAGGCAAATACCGGTTTGTATTAACTGACAGCGCTTTGTGCCGCTGCATTCCCCTGCAGCAGAAGCGGTAGGGGTATAATACATGACATGTCTGAAATAGCTGCCAACAATTCAAATGCGCTGCTGGTTGCAGCTGTGGCGCCAAAAAGCCCGGCGGCACGTGCCGGGGTAGAGCCGGGCGATTTGCTGCGCGCCATCAACGGTCATTCCATTCTGGATATTCTCGACTACCGCTTTCATGCTGCGTCAGCACGGCTGCTGCTCACCCTGGAGAGGCAGGGCGCAGTGGTGCAGCTGAACCTGCACAAACAGATGGAACAGGATGCCGGCCTGGAGTTTGAACAAGACCTGGCAGACAAAATACATACCTGCAAAAACAAGTGCGTGTTTTGTTTTATTCACCAGCAGCCCAAAAAAATGAGAAAGTCGCTCTACTTAATGGACGACGATTTTCGCCTCTCGTTTATGCATGGCAACTACGTTACCCTCACCAACCTCACCGAAGCGGAATGGAACCGCATACTTGAGCAGCGGCTTTCGCCCCTCTATGTCTCTGTGCATGCAACAAACCCGGCGCTGAGGGCCATTCTGCTGGGGCGCAGAGAAGAGTCGCCCGTACTGCCGCAGCTGCAGGAACTGGCCGAAAACCGCATCAGCACCCACGCACAGATCGTACTCTGCCCCGACCTCAACGATGGAGAGGAACTGAGCAGAACCCTGCGCGAGCTGGCAGAACTGCACCCCGCTGCCACAGGAATGCGCACCGGTGTGGAGAGCGTAGCCATTGTGCCGGTTGGCCTCACACGTTTTCGCGAACGGCTGCCTGCCCTGCAGCATGTGGAAAGAGAATATGCCCGCCGCGTTATACGACAGGTAGAACAGCACGCAAAAGAATTCAGGCGCTCGCTGGGAACCAGATTCGCATGGCTGGGAGATGAATGGTATCACCTGGCGGAAAAAAACTACCCAGGTAAAACCCACTACGAAGAGTTTCCGCAGCTGGAAGACGGCATTGGCACCATGCGGCTTTTTCTGGAAGACCTGCGGCAGCTAAAAAAACGCCTGCCAGCCTCTGTACCGGTTCCTCTGCAGGCTACGCTGATTACCGCCGAACTGCCTGCCGCCGCCGTACGGCAAATGGCCGGCGAGTTTAATAAAATAGAAGGCGTGCACCTGAATGTGTGTGTGGTGAAAAACCACTTTTTTGGAGGCGACATACATATTGCCGGCCTGCTCACCGCATCAGACATTCTAAAACAACTGGAAAACTTTACAGACTGCAGAGAAACCGTGTACCTGCCCGCCATCTGCCTGAAAGACAACACGGTTTTTCTCGATGACACCACACTCGAAGAGGCATGCAGACAGTCTGGCAGAGACATTCGCATCACCGGCAACCGCCCCAGCGACCTTGCGGCAGCAATGGGATTGATACACACTCCCCTGCAGAGCCGCCCCTCCACAAACCGATGGATGATGGAGGAACAAAACTTTTCCAGCCTGATTATGAACAGGGCAGACTGATAACTGCAGAGGAAGCACCGCCATTGGCCGCTACACACTCCACCTCCCGCAGAAAACGGGGAGAACAAACGCTTTTTTTCAACAGGGAACTGAGCTGGCTCGATTTCAATGCCCGCGTGCTCGATGAGGCAATGGCGGTACACAACCCTCTGCTGGAACGCATCAAGTTTCTGGCTATCTTCAGCAGCAACCTCGACGAATTTTTTATGATACATATGCCCGGCATGAGAGAAAGGCCGGATGAGGAAACCGGACGAACCCCAGGCGAACCGGAAGCGCTGGCCAACCTGCGCGCAGTGCGGGCAAAGCTTGAGCCTATGCTCGCCGTGCTCTACCGGTGCTACCACCAGCTGCGCAAAGACATTGCCCACCACGGAGTGGAAATCGTTGAGTACCAGCAGCTGAGTCCCACAGAAAAAGAGGCGCTGGAAGCCTATTTCGACAACGAGGTCTACCCGGTGCTTACACCGCTTGCAGTAGACCCGGGACACCCTTTTCCGTACATCTCTAACCTCAGTCTCAGTTTGGCTGTTTCCCTGCGCGACCCGCGCACCAAACAAGATTACTTTGCGCGGGTAAAGGTGCCCGACCCGCCCACTTTGCCCAGGCTGGTGCGCATTGGCGGCGGGCAGACGCGCTTTGTATGGATGGAGGAAATTATTGCGGCGCACCTGACAAAGCTTTTTTCTGGCATGGAAGTGCTGGCAAGCTATCCGTTTCGGGTAACCCGCAACGCAGACCTTGAACTGCAGGAGCAGGGCGCAAACGACCTGCTGGAGTTTATCGCCGAAGAGCTGCCCAAGCGAAGGTTTGGCGAACTGGAACGCCTGGAAGTAGACGCTTCTATGCCCGACGCCATTCGCGAAACCATTATGCGGGAACTGAACGCCATTCGCGAAGAAGTGTACATTTTGCATGGGCCGCTCGATTTGGGTGACCTCATGCCTCTGCTCAATCTGGATATGCCCGAACTCAAAGACCCTCCGTTTATGCCCGGCGTGCCCGCCCCCCTGCTGGGAAACCCAGACATATTCGCAGCAATTCGCCAGAGCGACATTCTGCTGCATCACCCATACCAGTCGTTCGACTGTGTAACGGGCTTTTTGCGTGCCGCTGCCGAAGACCCTCAAACACTTGCCATCAAGCATACACTCTACCGCACCAGCGGAGACTCGCCCATTTTGCAGGCGCTTATAGACGCTGCAGACAACGGCAAACAGGTTGCCTGCCTTGTCGAACTGAAGGCGCGCTTTGATGAAGCAAACAACATTGTGTGGGCAAAGCAGCTGGAAAAGGCAGGGGTGCATGTGGTGTACGGCCTGCTTGGGCTGAAAACACACTGCAAAATCACCCTGGTGGTGCGACGCGAGGAGGATGGCCTGAAACGTTATCTGCATGTGGGCACAGGCAACTACAACCCAAAAACCGCCGCGACCTACACCGATGTAGGGCTGCTTACCTGCCATGCAGATTTTGGCAGAGATGCCACCGATATTTTCAACTACCTCACCGGCTACTCGCGGCAAGATCGCTTCAGGCGTTTTCTGGTGGCCCCTGGCACGCTGCGCAGACAGCTGGAGGCCCTGGTAGAACGGGAAACACTGCGCAGCTCGCCCGAAAAGCCGGGGCGCATTATCGCAAAAATGAATGCACTGGTAGACCCAAAGCTTATACGGCTGCTCTATGCAGCAAGCCAGTCGGGAGTGCAAATCGACCTGCTTGTGCGCGGCATGTGCTGCCTGCGGCCCGGCGTGCCCGGTCTTTCTGAAAACATCCGGGTGGTCAGCGTGGTTGGCAGGTTTCTGGAACACAGCCGTATTTTCTGCTTTGGCAACGTCGGCGAGGAAGAAGTGTATTTCGGCAGCGCAGACTGGATGCCTCGCAACCTCGACAGGCGCGTAGAGGTGGTGGTGCCGGTGCTGAGCGCCCCGGTGCGCCATGCGCTGAGAGAATCGCTGGAGATTCTGCTCTCAGACAACTGCCAGGCATGGGATTTGCATTCGGACGGGCGGTATTTGCGCCGTCATCCCGGCCAGAATGCCTCCCGGCGAAGCGCACAGGCTATTATGCTGGAAGAGCTGGCCGACTGAGTTTGTTCACTCGAAGCCGCTGAGCTGGGTTTCGTACAGATTGGCGTAATAGCCGCCCGCCTCAATCAGCTCACGATGAGAGCCTGTTTCAACAATGCGCCCATCCTGCATGGCTACAATGCGGTGCGCACCCACAATAGTAGAAAGCCTGTGCGCTATGATCAGCGTGGTGCGCCCGCGCATCAGGTGTTCAAGAGCCTCCTGCACAAGCGCTTCAGAAGAAGCATCCAGCGAGGAGGTTGCCTCATCCAGAATGAGAAGGCGCGGGTTCATCAATATGGCACGCGCAATGGCAATTCGCTGCCTCTCACCTCCCGAAAGCCTCACGCCCCTGTCTCCCACCATCGTATCAAGCTGTTCTTCAAACCCCTGTACAAAAGAGGCGTTGGCCTGCTGCAGTGCCTGCCATATTTCGGCATCTGTGGCGCTGCGGTTTCCATATGCCACGTTGTCGCGCAGAGTACCAGCAAACAAACGGGTTTCCTGGGGCACAATACCAATCTGGCTGCGCAGGCTGCCCAGCTTCACTTCGCGTAAATCAACGCTGTCTATGCTTACCTTTCCCTCAACCGGGTCGTAAAACCGTGGAATCAGGTCTGCCAGTGTAGATTTGCCTGCGCCGCTTCGCCCCACCAGCGCCACAATTTCACCCGGTTCTACCTGCAGGCTGATGTTTTGCAGCACAAGCGGCCCCTCTGGGCTGTACCTGAAAGATACGTTTTGAAAAGTGATTCCACCCTTTATCTCCGGCATGGGGCGGGCATTAGCGCTTTCCTGCACATCGGGCACTACATCAAGCACTTCTTCAAAAATATGGCCGGCTGCTGCCAGTGCCTGCTGCCGGGTGGTAGCAATGCTGCCTACCTGAGAGGCCGAACGCGCCACACGGTCTAGCAAAAACAGAAAGGCGGTGAATGCCCCAACCGTAAGGCCGTGATGCACCACAAACTGCCTCAAAAAAAACGGCACGGGATTGTGGCCGTATATGCCTGCAGCGCCGGCCCGCCGCAGGTACACGGTGGCGGCCACCATGTTTCCGCCCAGGTACATCACCAGCGCTATGCCAAAAGCGCCAATAAAGTCTATTACCGGCCTCAGCTGTGCGCGCCTGCGTTCACCCCGCATCACTGTTTGCAGGGTTCGTGCGTTTTCATCGCGAAATCGCTCTATTTCATGTTTTTCGGCGGCAAACGATTTCACCACCCGCGCCCCGGCCACTGTTTCTTCTACAATGTGGGTGACATCTGATAACTTGCCCTGCACTGCACGCGATATGCGCCCTATGCGCCGGCTAATGCGTTGAATAGCCACTGCCATGAACGGAATGAACACCAGCGACACCAGCGCCAGAAACCAGCTGAAGCGAAACAGCATGGCCAGACTGATGACTATGGTAAGCGGCGCTGAAATCATCTGGCGCAGGTTCATAGCTGCATCTTGTATAACAGGCACATCGTTGGTGAGCACAGAAAGAATGGCGCCAGTGCGCTTCTGGTTGAAATAGGAGAGCGAGAGCGAATGCAGATGCTCAAAAATATTGTCTCTCATGCGGGCTACCATGCTGTTTGCCGTGAGCGAGAGAAAATAGTTTTGCCCGAAGGTAAAAATGCCCTTGATGATAAACACCAGAATAACAGCCGCGCACATAAAATTCAGGTGCCCCACCTGTCCGCTGGTCATTGAATTGATGACTTCTTTGATAAACAGCGCCACCACAGCCTCAATGGCCGAGGTAATGCCGGCGCAGATCAGGCCGGCCACCAGTATTTTGCGAAAGGGGCGAAGGTATTCAAGCAGTCTGCGCTGGGTGTTCATGCCGCCTCCACCATGCTCAGCACCCGCTGCGCTGCGCGCATGCTGGCACCTGGTTCACCCAGCACAGTGCGCACCTCCTGCAAATCAGCTCGCATTTTCGCCCGCGTCTGCAAATCCTGCAGCAGGCAGAGGGTGTGCTGTGCCAGGTTTTCGGGCGAGGCGGCTTCTTGTATCAGTTCGGGCACGGCCATTCGGTTCAGCACGATATTCGGCAGGCCTATGTAGCGAATTTTACGATGCAGGCCGCGCATTCTGTATTCCATTTCCATTACCCGCGAGCCGCGGTAGGCAATGATCATGGGCGTGCCAAATACGGCGGCTTCCAGCGTAGCGGTTCCCGAACATACCAGCAGGGAATGCGAATAGGCCATCACTTCGGCAGTGAGGTTTTTTGCCAGAACGGTGGGCGGCAGCGAAGGAGCGCTTTCTGCCGGGCGCAGCTGCTTCTCCCATTTTTCTTTCATGCTGTCTGGTGCTGCCAAAACTCCATACTGGGTGGCAAGCAGGGGCCGCTTGCGCACGGTAAGCGCTTCTGCAGTTTTGCTGAGCGGGCGCAGCACCTTGCGGTCTGCCCGATCGCTCAGTTCATGCCATATCTCATTCATGCGGGCACGCAAATCCTGGCAGCTGGTAAGGTAGGCATACATCTGTTCGGGCGAGAGGGTGGGCGCTACCCCCACTACAAACTGTGCAGAAGGCTCTTTTGCAGCGATTTTTCTTGCTGCCTGTACCAAAGCAGGCATAAGGTGTTTCAGTTCGTGTGCGCGGCTGCCGGGCAGAAGGCCCACCACAGGCTGGTCGGGGTTTAGCCCCAGTTGGTCGTAAAAATCCTGTTTTTCCAAAGCGGGCCGTGCAATGTCCAGTACCGGATGCCCCACCCATTCGGCGCGTGCACCGGCGTCGAGATACCTTTGCAGCGACCAGGGAAATGGGGTGAGTATGAGATCGCACAGCTGCGCCAGTTCGGGCGAAACCGTGCCGCTGCGCTTCCAGGCTCCGGGCGGAAAGTAGTAGCACACTTTCAGCCCGATTGATTTGCAGTAGCGCGCCAGGCGTATATTGAATGCGCCAAAGTCTATCAGCACCACAACGTCCGGGCGGTTGCTTGTCAGTTCTTTTCGCACCAGCGGCGCTATTTTCCAAAGCAGGGAGGGCACATGGGCAAGCGATTCGGTGATGCTGATAGCCCCCCAGGAGGCGCTGTCTGCCAGCAGTTCCACTCCGGCTTCGCGCATATGCCTGCTTCCCACACCTCGCAGTTCCACCTGCGGGCAGAGTGTGCGCAGCGCCAGGGCCAGAGCGGCTCCAATGCGGTCTCCCGAAAGCTCTCCCGAGTAGATGGCTATTTTCATGGCGCCCTTCGCGCTGCCTCCTAGATAGGAGGCGGATTGTTTGCGCGCCCGTTGAACCCCTCGCGTGTGCGTCGAATAAAGGCCACCAGTTGATCCAGTTCAGCGCTGTGTTCTATTTCCTCTTCAATGGCATCCAGTGCCTGCGACACATTGAGGTTGGAGCGGTAAAGCAGCTTGTACGCCTGGCGCAGGTCTCCGCGAACTTTCACAGGCACTCCTGCTCGCCTCAGCCCGCGAATGTTTATATCGTACACGCGTGCAGGGCGTCCTTCTGCCAGCATGTAGGGTGGTATGTCACGTGTTACCCCCGACATTCCGCCAATCATTACCAGCGAGCCAATGGTGCAATTTTGGTGTACCCCGCATATGCCTCCAAAGTTGGCATAGTCTTCCACCGCAACATGTCCGCTCAGCCCTACATAAGAAGCAATAGTAACATGATTGCCAATATCGCAGTTATGCCCTACATGAGCATAGGCCATGATCATGTTGTTGCTTCCTATGCGGGTAATGCCGTTTTCACCGGTGGCCCTGTGAATGGTAACATATTCGCGCAGAATATTCTCGTCTCCGATTTCCAGGTAGGAGTTTTCTCCGCGAAACTTGTAATCCTGCGGCGGTCCGCCCAGAATAGTGCCTCCATATATTTTGCAAGATCGCCCGATGCGTGTGTTTTCAACAATTTGCACATGAGCGTTCAGCTGCGTGCCGGAACCAATGCGGCAGTGCGGCCCGATAACACAGTATGGCCCTATTTCCACATCTGGCGCAATCTCGGCAGTAGGGTCTATGATGGCAGTAGGATGCCAGCATTTACTCACGGCTCTGCTCTCCTGGACGGGTATGTTCTACGATTTTGAATAACATCTCACAGCGTGCTACCACTTCCCCCTCCACCGTGGCAGTCATGGAGACTTTTCCTATAGTACCGCGCACCGGCCCCATAACGGCTTCCACCATCAGGGTGTCGCCCGGCACCACAGGTTTCAGGAAGCGGCATTTGTTGACCCCTCCCAGAAATGCAAGTTTGCCCCTGTGTTCGGGTGTAGAGAGCAGGATAGTACAGGCTACCTGCGCCATGCACTCCAGAATCAGCACTCCTGGCATTACGGCTCTGCCCGGAAAGTGGCCATTGAAATAAGGTTCGTTGATAGAGACGTTTTTCAGGCCAACCACTTTGGATCCAGGCACAAGTTCCACTATCCTGTCTACCAAAAGCATTGGGTACCTATGCGGCAGCAGTTCTCGTACTGCTTCCACATCCAGAGGCATTTCCATCATGTGTCCTCAGTCTGATTTATTTTTGCAAGCGTTCTGCGCAGTTCCAGCGCAGCCGTCACATTTGCAGAATGTCCTGGTCTCACAGCTTCCACCCTGCCCGCCAGTCTTCCGCCAGCCAGCGCCAGGTCTCCCAGCAGGTCCATCATTTTATGCACGGCCCACTCTTTCTGCATGCGCAGGGGGGTAGAAAACTGATCGGGCGGGGTAATCACCAGCACGTTGTCCAGTGATCCTCCCTTTCCCAGGCCGGTGGCTTTCAGCATTTCCAGTTCATGCATAAAAGCGAATGTGCGGGCGGGCGCATATTCCAGGTATGTTTCCCACTGGTTCCAGCACACCTCTGCTTTTCCTTCGGGCCACCATTCGAAATCTACAGCGACCTGCAGGTGCAGTTCATCTGCAAGGCGGCTTATTTGCAGGCTGCTGCCGCCCATTTGCACCGCGCAGTTTTGAACGGCAAGAAACTCGCAGGTCTCGTTCTGCTCTCTCACACCTGCTTCCAGCACTGTATGCGCCCAGGGCAGACAGCTTCCATCCAGTGCAGGCAGTTCGGGGCCAGAGACCTCTATGCGCACATTGTCTATCCAAAGTCCGTGCAGAGCCGAGAGCAGGTGTTCTACGGTATGTATCTGTTCTCCCTCTCTTCCGAGGGTAGTGCATCTGCGCGAATCTGTAACAAACTCAGCCAGCGCTGGTATTTCCACCCCATTTTTCACAAAAACCCTGCCTGTGCCCGGTTCTGCAGGCATCAGCCTCACCTGGCTGGCCGCACCAGAGTGCAGGCCAGCGCCCTGCACGGTAATTTCTGCGTCAATGGTTTGTTGAAGCATCTGGTGTTTAGCGGCTTTCTTTTTGCATGAGCAGGTTTTCCAGTTCCAAAACTTTCTTTTCCAGCGCTCTCAGTTTTTTCAAGGCATTTGGCAGTTCTGCAGCGGCGGCATGTTCCCTCATTTTTTGGCGGTGCGGGCGGGCCGGGTACCCCGAAACAGTTTCACCGGGTGCGACATCGCCTATCACCCCAGCCTGTGCAGCAACCCGTGCGCCGTCTCCTATGCGCACATGGTCTTTAATTCCCGCCTGGCCAGCCAGCATAACCCCCTGTCCAATTTCTACAGTGCCTGCCACGCCGGTTTGCGCTGCCACCACACAATGCGCTCCAACATGCACATTATGACCGATATGCACCAGATTATCTAGTTTGGTGCCCAATTCTATGCGTGTTACGCCTACTTTTGCGCGGTCTATACAGGTATGTGCGCCAATTTCCACACGGTCTGCCACCTCCACCCGGCCCAGGTGCGGCACCTTGCGCAGCCCCTGCGGGCCAGGTTCGTACCCAAAGCCGTCGGTACCCAGCACGCAGCCTGCATGCAAAATGCAAAAGCGCCCCACCCTGGTTCCAGCATACAGCACCGCATGAGCGTGCAAAATGCTTTGTCTGCCTATTTGGCAGCCTTCTCCCACGTAAACGCCTGCGCCAATCTGCACGCCTTCTTCAAGCACGGCATTTGCCTCAATCACCGCAAACGGGGCAACGTATACATTGTCTGCAAGCCGTGCGCTTTCTGAAACATATGCCTGCTTCGATATACCTGTTCGCGGCAGACTGGGTGGCGACAGGGCTTCCAGCACAGGCAGCAGAGCGGCCCGCACACTGGCGACTGCGATTTGAACTGGCTTTTGCACATTTTCGTTTACCAGTTCATGCGAAAGAAGCACCGCACCTGCGCTGCTGTTCAGGGCGGCGGCGGCAAACTCTCTGGTTTCTGCAAACACCAGCGCACCCAAAGCAGGCTCATGCACATCTGCTATTTCTGTAATCCGCACCTGAGGGTCTCCAAAAATACTCCCCCCCACCAGTGCAGCCAGATCGCCTGCCAGTATTCCCGGCTCATTGTCCAATCAGCAAGCCCTTCTGCGCCGCTGCATCTTACGTGCAGGGCATCTTATGCGTGTCACATATTGTACCTTTTCCGGCGCAAAACAAGCGTTTTCGGCAGCTAGGCAGTTGTACTCGGCCACAATTTACTGTAAAAAAACGGCGAGTACGCTCTTCAAAAAGTTTTTTTTTTGGGGGGGGGGTGCGCAAAACAAGGCGCTCACTCATTTACATGGGTGAGCGCAGTCAAATGCCCGGCGCTGCATTGCTGCAAACATTGGCGCGGTGCGCTGGGGCAAAGGCGGGCAGCGGTGCGCTGTTCAGTTTCTGCGGGCGGGTTTAGAAAATCGCCAGCAGCGACGCCCAGTTAGCGCTGGCTTCAGAAGCGCGCGTCAGAGGCTCTTCCTGTGCGGCGATTCCTTCTGCATGATAAATCTTGTGTTCGCAGGCATCGCAGGTCACTTCGCCCAGCACACAGCAAAACCCCATGGCGCGGCTGCGCCAAATGCCTGCTTTTCCGCAGTAGTCACATACATTCTGGTTGCGCGCAATGGTAAAAAATCGAATAGCCATTTCCGTTTCTCCTCCTGGCATGCACACCTTGCACCGATCTGTTTTTATTATAAGTCAGAGCGGCGAAAGAGGGAAGAGAAGCCGGTTACACAACCAATGTGAACTATACAACAACCTGCTGCCCATCGCAGGCGGGGGCGACATTGGGCGGCGTTTGGTTTGTTAGGGTCTGGTGGTCGAAATGGTGCGAAAGGTGGGTGAGCAGGGTTTGCCTGGGCTGCAGTTTCTCCACTGCCTCCAGCGCCTGCCAGAGGCCAAAGTGGGTGGAATGGGGTTCGTAGCGCACCGCATCGAGTATGAGCAGATCGAGGTTGTGCAGATGCTGCTCTGCTTCTGGCGGAATGAAGTTTACATCGGTGACGTAAGCTGCAGAGCGGCCGGTGTGCGGATCGGTGAACCGAAACGCCTGCACAGGCAGGGCGCCGTGCATTACCACAAATGTGCGCACATGCAGACCGCACAGTTCCATCTGTTCGGGCAGCGGATGCAGTGTAAGGCGCGGTTTGCCCCCGCCTGCCTGGGTAGGCACGAAAATGTAGCGAAAAATACGCTGTATGTCCTCCAGGGTTTCTGGCACGCCATACAGCGGAATCTCCGAATTGCTCAGGTCGTTGAAGCGGCGCAGATCATCCATGCCGAATATATGGTCTGCATGGGTATGCGTGATCAGCACGGCATCCACCCTTTTCAGCCCGCAGGCTATGGCCTGCAGCCTCAGTTCGGGCGAAGTATCTATCAGAATTACCCCGCTGGGGCCGGCAACCGCAATAGAGGGGCGCGTGCGTTTGTTGCAGGGGTTGTCAGACAGGCAGACCTGGCATTCACACCCGATCATGGGAACCCCGTGCGAGGTTCCGCTGCCCAGAAAGGTGATCTGCATAAGAGAGGGTTCTTTCTGTTTTAAGAGTGCAGGGGCAGTGTTACGGTTACGCCCTGCGTTGCAGAGAGGTAGGCGGCCTCCACCACTTCCACCACCTCTGCGCCATGTTCTGCAGGAGAATAGAGAGGCTTGCCTTCGAGTATTGCGCTCACAAAATTGTCTAGAGGCCCCTGCACTTTCTGCAGGTCTACTTCCTTAAACCGCCGGTGTTCCTGGCCAAGCATCATAATGGTGGTATCGAACTCCCATCCGTTCACCGTGACGGTTCCCTGCGAGCAGGCAATGATGTTGCGCAGCCGCCGGTTGGCAAGCCCGCTGTCGCCAACCGATGTAATAGAGGCCATTGCGCCGTTTTCCATTTCCAGGCTGAGGGTGACGCGCATATCGGTGGGATAAGAATCCATGAGTGCGCTCACCCTTTTGGGTTTGAGCTGGGTGAGCCAGAGAAGCTGCGAAACCAGGTGTGTTCCGCCGTCTACAAAGTACCCCCCGCCATTCTGCTCGGGGTCTGCTCGAAAGGGCGTAGGCGGCACCACGCCGGGAGGCGGAACGGCATTTCCCTCGCGGCTAAAGAAGGATGCCGCCGATGTAGCCCAGAAGATAGAGCAGCTTTCTATGCACCCCATATCGGGATGCCTCAGCGCTCTTCGTATCTGATGACAGTGCGCCCAGTGGGGGGGGTTGAGCGCGACGGCCAGCTGCAGTTTTTTTTCTTTTGCCAGCCGCACCAGTTCAAAGGCTTCACTTGCTGCGAGCGTCATAGGTTTTTCAATCAGCACATGCAGCCCTCGCTCCAGGGCAAGCTTGGCCATAGAGTAGTGCAGGTTATTGGGGGTGGCAATCAGTACGGCGTCCAGTTCCACGCTGTCTAGCATGGTATTCCATTCTGCAAACGCCCGGTCTTTCGCAATATGGAAATGCGCCATCAGCTGAGCCAGGTGCTGCGGGTCGCGGCGGCATATGGCTTCCAGACTGACATGCGGGTTTGCCAATGCCTCCGGGATATGTCGTCTGGATGCGAAGGCTCCTGCGCCTACCACTCCCAGCCTTACCATGGTTTTTTCTTCCATACAGTTACTCCTGCCGGCAGCGGTTTTCTGTTGATGCGATTATACACTACCTGCCGCCAGTTGTAAAGCAGTACGTCAGAGAGAAAGCTGCAGTGCCTGCGGCCTGCCTCCGCCGCCTTTTTGAACCTTGACAAAAACTGCTATCTCTGTTATGATGTACAAACTGTAATTCAAACAATTTACGTCGGTATGTCTGAAGAATTCGGCGTAGTCGGCCGTATAGATATTAGGTAGAGCGAAACTCTTTCGAATTAGAGTATTTCAGAAGGCAAAGGTCTCATGCGCAACTGTGTGCTGTGTGCAATTGTCCTGTTGTTGTGGGGGTATTCTGCTGCCCATGCAGATGCCCTGTTTCCGCCTGCCCATCCTTTTCAGGATGTACCTGTATATGACAGCGCATACACAGACATGGCCCGCCTGCAGCACGATTCGCTGCTTACCCTCTACTGGGCCGGCAAGTTCAACGGCAAAACGCCGCAGGTCAGGTATGCGTTTGCAGTTGCCCTCAGCGAGGCTCTCAACCGCCTTCCCCTGCCCAGCGAACTCGCTGCATCTCACAGTAAACTGAGTTCCAGAGACATTGCTGTGCTGAAAAGACTGACCAATGAATTTTCACCCGAGCTGAACCTTCTGGGGGTGCATGCCGCCGTTATACAGCAAAACCTGGCAGCGCTCCGGCTGGCGGTTTTCAGCCTCACCCGCAAGCCTGTTCCGCACATCTCAGGGCTGAGTTCGCTGCTGCAGCCTGCAGGCGGCAAACTGGGCAATCCATTTACCGGCGTTTTGATTGCTCCCTCCGCTTCTGCCGGCGCATCTTCCGGTCGTGCCGCAGAGCTTTACACAGACACACAGGCAGTTTCGGGGTATTCCATCCTTCCTTCTCTGCTCATACCTGCCAGCGCCGATGCCCCCAACGCCAGGGGGATACAGATCAGCCTACCCATTTCCGGCGCCAGCCAGCTGAAGCTTTCGCTGCACCACAGTTACGGAACGGCCTTTGCCCCCGGCCTCAGCGCCAGCTCTACCGAGTTAGGCACCGATTTTACGCTCTCGCCTCTGCGCCATTTCTCGCTGGGAGCAGGGGCCGTGCAGCGCCGCGTGGAAAGCAGCATGCCCGGCCTGCCGGTTTTAGGCAGCGATGCGCTGCGGGTGCATGTAAGCTACAACAGCTCTGCGGCCAGCGCAACCCTGGGGTACCAAATGCTCAGGCTGCCTGAAACCATTGGCATTCTGCCGCCTTCTGGCATGCAGGGGCCATACATGCGCTTTCAGCTGAACATTGGCCCGCACTTTCGCAGCTACCTGGGCGGCGATATGCTGCAGTACAGCAGCTCTGACAGCAGCGCACTGCCGGGCAATATCTACACAGGCCGCGCCGGAATTCGCTGGGAGCCAAACAACCTGCTCAGCCTCAGCGCAGACTACCAGGGCATACTATACGACATGGCCGGCATTTCTGCAGGAGGCCATGCACCCATAGAGCAGATAATTACGCTGGGTGCAGGGCTTCATTTGAGCAGCAACGCCATACTGCGCATGGTATACAGCGTCAACAGCCAGCCCGGTCCGCTTACCAGCACAAGCGCCGCCCCCAGTGCCTTCTCTACCCAGCTCTCCATTCATTTCTAGCCGCAGGCAAAACGCTCCCTGGCAGATACCTTCTGCACAGAGAGCGTTTGCATTGCACCTCGACCTCAAAAGCGAATAACCGACCGAATCACTCCGCCGGTTTCCATTTCATGAAAAGCGGCTTCCACATCGCCCAGGCCAATTTCGCGGGTTACCATGTCATCCAGGTTCAGCTGTTTCTGCAGATAGAGCTGCGCCAGCAGGGGGAAATCGTGCGAGGGCAGCGTATCTCCGGCATGGCACACCCGCAGCGAAGCCTTGTTCCAGTAAACCCCGGTAGCCATGTTCCCCAGGTTTAGCTGCACGCTGTCGGTTTCTGCAGGCAGCCCAATGGTGGTAGCAGCGCCCCCGTAGCTCAGCATTCTCACCGCCTGTTCAATGCACATCGGCAGCCCGGTGGCCTCAAATGCAAACTCCACGCCTCCATCGTACCCATCTTCTGTGAGAGCGCGCACCTCGGCCACTGCATCGGCAGTGCGTGCGTTTACCACGTGTGTTGCCCCAAACTCCTTCGCCTGTTTCAGCTTGGCATCATTTACGTCTACTGCAATGATCTGGCTGGCATGCGCCAGGCGTGCTCCCTGTATCACGCTCAGTCCCACTCCGCCGCAGCCTATCACGGCTACTCGTGCGCCGGCAAACACCGGGGTGGTATTGAACACAGCCCCCACCCCTGTCACCACGCCGCAGGCTATCAGGCATGCCTTTTCAAGCGGCATTTCGGCGGGCATTTTAATGGCCGCCCTGCTGTGCACCACGGTATACTCTGAAAAGGTTCCGCACCGAAGCACCTGCGAGCAAAGCGCTCCATCGCGCCTGCGGCGTATGCGCTGTTTGGGGCGCAGGGCCACATAGCAGTGCCGGGGGTCGCCGCGCCTGCAGGCCGGGCACTGTTCGCAGGGGGCGCGGTAAGCCAGCACCACGGGGTCGCCGGGCGCCAGGTGCGACACCCCCTCTCCCACGCTCTCCACTATGCCAGCCCCCTCGTGCCCCAGCACAATGGGAAAAGCCATGCCCATTCCCTTCAAATTCTTCACTGTAAGATCGGTGTGGCACACCCCGCTTGCGACAATGCGCACGCGCACTTCATTGGGGCCGGGGTCTTCTACCAGCACATTTTCCACCACGGCATCTGTATCCACTTCATTCAGCAGCACCGCCCTGCCTTCCAGCACAGCCATCTCAATGTCTCCTTATTCAGTATAAAAAGTATTTCAGCGATAATGTTATCGCATGCCGCGGCAGTTTCCTTCCTGTCAGCGGTTCAGCAGTTCAAAAGCTTCTTCAGGCTCCAGCAATTCTCCTTCCGTTATCAGATGCTGCAGCTGCTCTGCATCAAATTCCTGCTGCAGCGCCTGCAGCAGAGCCGCCTGCTTTTCTTTTTCGGGCAGCGGCACCGGGATGTTCAGTTCGCTGCGCAGCCTGCGTGCGCAGCCAAGCATCTTCCCTGCCGCCTCTCTGCTGCCCATTGCAAAAAGCAGCCTGGCGGCCGCCTCGCAGGTTTCCGCCGTGCCGCGCCGATCACCCCGTTCCTGCTGTATCACCAGCGCTTCGGCAAGCCTGCTCTGCGCCAGCGAGAGGTTTGCGGTTTCCAGGGCAATCACGCCGGTATTGAACAGCGCCAGCCCTATCCCCGGCCAGTTGTTGATTTCACGGTACAAATGCAGGGCCTGTTCTATTGCCAGCATTGCCCTGCCATACTCCTGCTGCCTCAGCAGAGCAATCCCCATATTATTCAGCGCAGCTGCCGCCCCCATGCGGTCGCCAATAGATTCTGCAATTTTGCGCGACTGCTCATACCGCCTTTCCGTCTCGGCATACTCTCCCCTTTCAGCGGCAAGGTTTCCCAGGTTGAGCAAACAGCTCTGCAGCGACTGCCTGTCTTGATACTTCTCTAGAATCTTGAGGGCACTCTGAAACCGCACCTCAGCACTCTGAAGGTCTTGCTGCAGCCAGTCGAGCAGCCCCAGATTGATCAGCACAGAAGCCGTTCCCCGCTCGTAGCCTGCCGCCTGCCAGTGCTGCAGCGCCTGCTGGTAGTATTCCGCCGCGCGTGCGTATTCGCCTTTGTGGTAGCAGATCACGCCCATCAGGTTGAGGCATTCCGCCCGAACCGGGCTGCTGTTTTCTTTCAGCCTCTCCAGCGCTTTTTGCAGTATCTGTTCAGCCGCAGCCAAGTCTCCCCGGCGGTCTGCGATGCGTGCCCGAATCAGCAGCCTCTGCGCTTCCAGGCGGGCGGCATGTTCTTCTACTTCCCCTTCTTCGCTGGCATGCAGATATGCCTCAGCCTGGTTCAATTTTCCCAGGCGCATGCAGAGCATGGCGGCATGGCAGCAGAGAGAGGCTCTTGTCTGCGCATTCTGCCCTGTCTCAGTTAAAACAAGCGCACGCTCTATCCACTGCAGCCCCTCTGACCAGTTTCCGTTTATTTCCCAGTAATGCGCAAGCGCCAGTACCAGGCTGCCGGCAGCGCCGGTCTGCTGCTGCATGACAAACTCCAGCGCCCTCTGAAAATTGAGGTTCTCTTCCTGCAGTCTGTTTTTCCACTGCACACCCTCCGTTCCATGCAGCAGTGTGTTTGCTTTTTCTGCCAGTTTGGCATAGTATTCCAGGTGCGCCTGCTGCAGCAGAATGCATTCTGCTGCATCGCTTTCCAGTCTGTGCCGCGCATATGACCTAATGGGGGCAGGCAGCTGAAAACGCATGCTGTCGCAGCCGCGAGACAGGCTGATGAGCGAGCGGTCGCAAAGTGCATGCAGCGAGTGAAGCGCTTTTTCCTCCGCTTTTTCTTCCTCTTCCTTCAGCACAACAGCGGCAATGGCATCTACGGTGCAGCCCCCCTGAAAAACGGCCATTCGCACCAGAATGCGCTGCAGCCGGCCCTCAAGCAGAGAAAAACTCCACTGTACTACCTGCTGCATAGTGGCATGGCGGTCTGACTGGCTGGCAGGGGGAGCTTCTGCAAGCAAAACATTTTGAAACCGATGCGCTATCTGTTCGGGAGTGAGCAGGGAAGACCAGCCAGCGGCCATCTCCAGCGCCAGGGGCCAGCCTTCGAGCTGACGGCACAGCCGGGAGACCGCAAGCATCTGCCCCTCGCCCAGCGGAAGCTCCGGCGAGACAGCCTGCGCCCTGTTTACAAAGAGTTGCACGGCATCGTACTGCAGCAAATCTTCTTCGGGCGCGTCTTCAGGCGGAAACGAAAGATGCGAGAGCGGCAGAAGATGTTCGCCAGTTACCTGAAGGCGGCGGCGGGAGGTGACCAGACAGCGCAGCCGCTGTCCGGCACCTGCGATTTCCATGATAAGAAGGCTGATTTCTGCCGGAAAATCTTCCTGCAGGTGTTCCAGGTTGTCGAGTATCAGCAACAGTGGGCGCGAGGAGAGTGCCTTCAGCAGCCGCTGTTTCAGGTTGTCAAAAGGGTGAACAGGGATGTGCAGGGCATCTGCCGTGAGGCGCAGAATGCTGGCCGGCGCATCGGCCTTTTCAAGCGAAACGAAGTAGACTTCGCCGTTGAAAAGAGGCGAGAAACGCCGTGCCGCCTCTATTGCCAGTCGGGTTTTGCCGGCCCCTCCCGGCCCTGTTACGCTCACCAGCACCGCTCCGCCCTGCGGATGCAGCCAGCCCTCCAGCTTTTGCAGTTCTGCCTCCCGCCCAAAAAAGAGAGTAAAGGTAGGCGGCAGCGTAGAGGCAGGTGCGCTTTCTTCTGCAGAAGAGGCATTGAGAAGACGGAATATTCTGTTGTTCTGTTCTTCGCTGAGGGCAGGCAGCTCAAACCTGTTTATCACATCAAGCAGCGCATTGTACTGCTGCTGCACCTTGTCGGGGCGGTGCATATCAGAATAGAGGCGCATTAGGCGCAGATGTAGTTCTGCATCCAGCACATCGAGGGCAATTACCTGCTGCAGCGTTTGCGCTGCCTCGGCCAGATCACCCAGGCTCTCAAAATCGTCTGCGCCCTGCAGCAGCATCTGCCTCATCTGCGCAGCGCACTGCTCCCGCGCGCCCAGTATCCATTCCTCATACAGTGCAGGCAGCAGCTCGCCGGCATAAATCTTCTGTGCCTCTTTCAGAAGCAAAACCCGCTGCTGCGGTGCGTGCAGGCGCTGCATTTGCCGGGCAGTTTCATTCAGCTGCGCCACATCGGTGTTCACCGCCGCGTTCAGCCCAATCCACCAGTGGTCGGCAGTGATCAGCGAGGCGTCTTTCCCGCCGCCATCCAGCAGCCTGCGAATGGCGGTGAGAGCAGTGCGCAGACTCTGCCTTCCCGCTTCCAGGTCTGCATCCGGCCAAAACATATCGACCACCTGCTCGCGAGACAGCATCTCACCCCGGCGCCAGGCCAGCAAAGCCAGCAGCGCACCGGTTTTGTAGGTTGGGAAGCGGGTAATCATCTCCCCTTCCCGCTCTACAGCCAGTCTGCCCAGCAGGTGAATGCAAATGGGTTTCATGTTTTCAGTTTACCCGCATAAACTCTTAGGCTGCACCTCACCCCGGCCTGGCAGCCTGCCCCTCTCCCGGGCGCGCCTTACAGCGCTGAAAGAGGGGCGCAGAAGGCTGGTACAGCACGGCAGCAAGTTCTGCAGCCCTCGAAGAGGGCTTGGCGTGTCAGCACGGGGTTTCAA